>NZ_JAXCFQ010000003.1:0-588910 GCF_056150265.1 Micromonospora desertarenae | reverse complement strand
GGGGGGGGGGGGGCCCCCTGGCGCCCCCCCCCCCCCCCCTCCCGCCCGGGGGGGGGGGGGGGGGCCCGGGCCCCCCCCCCCCGCCGCCCACCCGCCGCTCAGCCGGCGGCGAGCTCGGCGAGGGTCCGCACCGACCGCCAGTTGCGGGTGGTGGCCACCACGCCCAGGTTCTTCTCCAGGTAGGCGTTGGTGAACTTCGAGCGGCCGTAGCCGCCCTCCGGGTAGTGCAGGTAGACCTCGCGCCCGGTCACGGTGTAAGCGACCCGCTCGCCGCCGGGCACGGTCAGCGCGGCCACCGCCGACCGCGCGGGTGCGGTCGCCAGGAAGGCCACCAACAGCTTCGTCGGGTCGTCCTCCTGCCCGGCGTACGGGTTGCCGCCGGCCACCGCTGCCAGCTCCCGGGCACTGCGCACCAGCACCGGCACGGTCAGCCCCAGCTCGCCGGTGATCGCCCGCTCGATGCCCCGGGCCAGTTCGTCGGCGTCGCGCACGGTGCTGCCGAAGACCACGTTGCCGCTCTGCAGGTACGTCCGGACGTCCTGGTGCCCGAGATCGGTGACCAGCCGGCGCAGGTCGGCCATCGCGATCCGGACGTTGCCCACGTTGACCCCGCGCAGCAGGGCGACGTAGCGGTCCATGGCACCTCCTCGGAGTACGGGTGCCGTCAGCCTAGGAGCCGCCGCCCACACCGTCCCGGCCGCTCCGCCAGTGACCTCGGTCATGAGCGTCGCTCAATACTCCCTTTCCTTCCCTATCGCGGGTAGGTTGGGGAACGATGAGTCAGGAAATGTACTCGGTCGAGCAGGTGGCCGACCTGCTCGGGCTGCACGTGCGCACCGTGCGCGGCTACATCCGCACCGGCCGGCTCGCGGCCGTGCGGATCGGCAAGCAGTACCGGATCGCCCGCGCCGACCTGGCCGCGCTGACCGGCCGCCCGCAGCCGGCCGCAGGCGTCGGGCCGGTGGAGGTGTCGAGCATCGTGCAGGTCGACGGCGTCGACCGGGCGGCGGCCGACCGGCTCGGCACGCTCGTCCTCGCCGCGGTGAACACCGGCCGCGACGCCGGGCCGCCACTGCGCGTCCAGACCGTCCACGACGAGGAACGGAACCGCATGAAGATCGTGATCCTCGGCGGCGCGGCCGCCACGGCCGAGCTGCTGCGCCTGGTCGACGCCGTGCTCGGCGGCGGCAACGGCCCGCTCGCCGGGGAGGCCGGCGATGCCTGACGTCGTCGAGCAGCGGGCCGGGGTGCCGGTGCTGGTGTGCGACCCGGCCGGCCCGGTGATCGCCACCGAGCGGGACGCGCTGGACCTGATCGGGGCGGCCTTCCTCGGCGCCCAGGTGGTGGCCGTGCCGGCGAGCCGGCTGGACGACAGCTTCTTCACCCTCGGCACCCGGTTCGCCGGCGAGGTCATGCAGAAGTTCGTCAACTACCGGCTGCGGCTGGCCGTCGTCGGCGACATCTCGCGGCACCTGGCGGCCAGCTCGGCCCTGCGCGCGCTCGTCCACGAGTCGAACCGCTCCGACCACGTGTGGTTCGTCCCCGATCTCGACGCGCTCGACGCCCGGTTGCGCGCCGACGCCGGCGGCCGCCCGGCGGCCTGAACCACCCGTGGGCCGAGCCGGTGGCGCGCTGAGCGCCACCGCGCCGCCGGCTCGGCCGGGGCGTCGTTTGCACGTAAGTACGTAAGTTCGTAGTATCGAGGCATGGCGGATCTGGAGGAGCGGGTCACCGCGCTGGAGGCGCAGGTCGCCGCGCTGGTCCAGCACCAACCGGTGGCCGAGCCGGCGGAGCCCTCGGGCGACACCTTCTGGGCGCTGCACGGGCTCAAGCGGCTGGTGCCGGCGGACGGCTCCGGCGCGGTGCTCTACACCGGCACGGTCCGGCTCGCCGGCCAGCACCACGACTGGCAGTACGGCCTTCCGGTCGACGCCGTGCTCGACGCCGACTGGACCGAGCTGGCCGGCGCGCTGACCGCCCTGGCGCACCCTGTCCGGCTGCGACTGCTGCGCGAGATCCTCGGCGGCCGGCACACCACCGCCGCACTGGCCGAGATCGAGGGGTTGGGCACCACCGGGCAGCTCCACCACCATCTGCGCCAGTTGACCGCCGCCGGCTGGCTGCGCAGCACCGGTCGCGGCCAGTACGCCGTCCCCGGCGACCGGGTGGTGCCACTGCTCGCCATCCTCACCGCCGCCCGCACCTGAGCATCGCGGCGCGATACCCGCCACCCCATCGGCGCCGCCGGCCGGCTCCCGGCGCCCGACCGAAGGAGCCTCATGCGTAAGCCGACCGCCCTCGCCCTCGTCGTCGGGCTCGTCGCCACCCTCGCCGGGTTCGGCGTGCGGCCTCCCGTACCGCGGCTGACCGCGCGGCACACCGGCGACGCCGAGCTGGCCGCCACCGTCCGCGCGGCGGTGGCCGACCCGGCGGGCCTGCGCGGCCTCGCGGTGGCCGTGCTGGCGGACGGCCGGGTTCGCACCGCCGGGCTCGGCGACCGGGAGCCCGGTGGCGCGCCCGTCGAGCCGGGCACGCCCTTCGAGATCGGCTCGGTCACCAAGGGCCTCACCGGCATGCTGTTGGCCCGGCGGATCGCCACCGGCGCGGTCCGCGCCGACGACCCGCTGAGCGCCACGCTGCCCCGCCTCGGCGGCCCGACCGCCGAGGTCACCCTCGACGAGCTGGCCAGCCACCGCTCCGGCCTACCCCGGCTGGCGCTCGGCCCCACCGACCTGCCCGGAATGTGGTGGGCCAACCTCACCGCCGGCAACCCGTACGGCCGGTGGGACGCCGACCGGATCGTCTCCGCCGCCGCCGACGAGACGCCGGGAGACGGTCGCGGGCGGGTGGACTACTCCAACGTCGGGATGGCGCTGCTCGGTCAGGCGCTGGCCGCGCAGGCCGGCGCGAGCTACCCGGAGCTGCTCGACCGCGAGGTGCTGCGCCCGACGGGACTGGGCCGGACGGTGGTGGCCACCGACGCGGACGGGCTACCGGCCGGTCGGGCGACGGGCACCAGGGCGGGCGGTCGCGCCGCCGACCCCTGGCTGGGCAGCGGGTACGCCCCGGCCGGCATCGGCGTGTGGTCGACCGCCGAGGACCTGGCCCGGCTGGTCGGGGCGCTGCTCGCCGGCACCGCACCGGGCGCCGAGGCCACCACCGCCCGGTTCACCGACGACGACCGCAACCGGGTCGGCTACGGCTGGTTCACCACCCGGTACGGCGACCACGAGGTCGTCTGGCACAACGGCGGCACCGGCGGGTTCCGGGCGTACGTGGGCTTCGAACGGGCCACCGGCCGGGGCGTGGTGGTGCTCGGCAACACCGATCGTGATGTCGACCCGATCGGGCTGCGCCTGCTCGGCATCGACGGCGACGCCGTGGACGACGAGGGGATTCCGCTCGACGGCTGGGTCGGGGCCGCCCTGGCGCTCGGCTTCTCGTTCCTCGGCGGGGTGAGCCTGCTGCGGACGGTGCGCCGGATGCCCGACCGGCTCAGCCTCGCGCCCACCGCCGCATGGGCGCTGCTCTACCTCGGCGTCGGTCACCGGCTGGGAGACTGGTCGGTGGTGCCCGGCTGGCTCTGGCCGTTCGGCGTCGGGCTGTCGGCCGCCGGGCTGGTCGCGGCCGCGTACCGCTGGCGGGAACTGCCGACGATCTCCGGCGCGCCACCCCGGAAGCGGCTGGCCAGCCTCGCCGGCTCGGCGCTCGTCGCCGTACCGCTGCTCGTCGCCGTCGTCGCTTGACCGGCCACGCAGCCGACCGCCCGTCGGAAGCACCCGTGCCGCCCACCCGTACGGTCAGCCGGGATCCCGTCCGGTCGGGGCGATCAGCCCGGTCTCGTAGGCGACGATGACCAGCTGGGCCCGGTCGCGTACGGCGAGTTTGGTGAGCAGCCGGCCCACGTGCGTCTTGACGGTCGCGAGGCTCAGGTGCAGGTGCGCGGCCAGCTCCACGTTGGACAGCCCGCGGGCGATCAGGATGAGCACCTCGCGCTCCCGGTCGGTCACCCCGTCGAGCCGGCGGGGCAGCGGCCGGGACGGCTCGGCGCGGCGGGCGAACTCGCCGATGAGCCGGCGGGTGACCGTCGGCGCGAGCAACCCCTCGCCCGCCGCCACGACCCGGATGCCGGCCAGCAGCTTGGCCGGCGGGGTGTCCTTGAGCAGGAACCCGCTCGCCCCGGCGCGCAGCGCGCCGTACACGTACTCGTCCAGGTCGAACGTGGTCAGGATGAGCACCCGGCTGCCGGCCGTCGCGGGATCGGCGCAGATCCGCCGGGTCGCCTCGATGCCGTCCATCTCCGGCATCCGGACGTCCATCAGCACCACGTCCGGGCGGTGCCGGGCGGTCAGCGCCACCGCCTCGGCGCCGGTGCCCGCCTCGGCCACGGTGGTGCAGCCCGGGTCGAGGTCGACCAGGACCCGGAAGCTGCCGCGCAGCAGTGCCTGGTCGTCGGCGATGAGGACCCGGATCACGCGACCGCCCGGTACGGCAGGCGGGCGCTGACCGCGAACCCGCCACCGGAGCGCGGGCCGGCGGAGAACTCGCCGCCGTGCAGCGTCACCCGCTCCCGCATGCCGGTCAGCCCGTGGCCGTGCCCGCTCATCCGCACCGGCCGCCGGCCGTCGTCGACCACCTCGACGCGTACCTCGCCGGGAGCGACGACGACGGTGGCCCGGCAGGCGGCCGGCGCGGCGTGCTTCACCACGTTGGTGACCGCCTCCTGCACGATCCGGTACGCCGCCAGGCCCACCGACTCCGGCACCGCGCCGGCGTCCGGCACGTCGCGCCGCACGTCGACGTGCACGTCCACCCCGCCGATCGCCGCGCGCTCGGCGAGCCGGGGCAACTCGTCGAGGCCGGGCGCCGGGGCGTACCCGGCGCCCTCGCGCAGCGCGCCGAGCACCCGGCGGATGTCGGTCAGGGCGGCCCGGCCGGCCTCCTCGATCACCCGCAGCGCGGCCCGGGTCTCGCCCGGCTCGGCGTCGGCGACGTGGTTGGCCACGGCCGCCTTCACCACGATCAGGCTCATCGTGTGGGCCACCACGTCGTGCAGCTCCCGGGCGACGCGCAGCCGTTCCTCGGTGACCGCCTGCACCACCCGTTGCTCGCCCTGCCGGGCGGCGAGCGCCCGCCGCTCCCGGACCGACCAGCCCGCCAGCCACCCCGGCGCGATCATGACGGCGCCGTAGCCGACCGCGCCGGTACGGGACCAGAGGTCGCCGCCGGTCAGCGCCAACGCGACGCTCACCACCGCCAGGCAGGCCACGGCGCACACCAGTGACCGCAGCGGGGGCGTGGCGACGGCCAGAGTGTAGAAGGCCAGTCCGATGGCGAACGCCGGGGCGGCGGCCGCGAAGTTGGGGATCACGCCGGTGACCAGCGCCGCCGCGGCGGCCAGGCTCACCAGCACGGCCACCGCGACCGGCCAGCGCCGCCGCACCGCCACCGGCAGTCCGATGACCAGCCCGGTGAGCACCGACGCCCACACCGGTTCCCGGACCCCACCGTGCAGCGGGGACTCCAGGGCCGCGTACGCGCAGAGCGCCGCGCCGACCACCACGGCCAGCGCACCGTCCACCAGGTACAGGTCCACCGGCCGCAGTCGCCGGGCAAGCAGGGAACCCACGGTCAGACGGTAACCGCCGGTCGACGGTGGCGCGTCCACCCGGGGCAGGTCATCCTCGGGGATGACGCGGCGCCGGCGACGGCGCCCGGCTACGGCCGGGGAAGGGGCGGAAAGTGCCGGCCCCGGCACGACGCGCGCGGCCCGGCCGAGCCGGCACGGTGGCCGCATGACGACAGACACGGTGACGCTGACCGGCCTGCGGGCGGTGTACGGCTCGGGCAGCCGGCGGGTGACGGCGCTGGACGGGGTGACGACCAGCTTCGCGGGCGGCACGTTCACGGCGGTGATGGGGCCGTCCGGTTCCGGCAAGTCGACGCTCCTGCACTGCGCGGCCGGGCTGGACCGACCGGTGGCGGGGGTGGTCACCGTCGACGGGATCCGCCTCGACGAGCTGGCCGAGGACGACCTGACCCGGCTGCGTAGGGACCGGATCGGCTTCGTGTTCCAGGCGTTCAACCTGATCTCCTCGCTGACCGCCGCGCAGAACGTCGAACTGCCGCTGCGGCTGGCCGGCCGGCGGCCGGCCGACCGGGAGGTCGCCGCCGCGCTCGCCGCCGTCGGGCTCGCCGACCGGGCCCGGCACCGGCCCAGCGAACTCTCCGGGGGCGAGCAGCAGCGGGTGGCCATCGCCCGGGCCCTCGTCACCCGGCCGGCGGTGGTCTTCGCCGACGAGCCCACCGGCGCGCTGGACAGCGCCGCGTCCCGGCAGGTGCTGCGGCTGCTGCGGGCGCTGGTCGACGAGCACGGGCAGACCGTCGTCATGGTGACGCACGACCCCGCCGCGGCCGCGTACGCCGACCGGGTGCTGCTGCTCGCCGACGGCCGCCTCGCCGACGAACTGGCCGGCCCGCTCACCGCCGCGTCCGTCGCCGCCCGGATCGCGGACGCCACCCCGGAGCCGTCGTGCTGACCGCCCGCCGCTCGGCCGGCGCGTTCGTGGCCGTCGCGATCGGTGTCGCGCTGGTCTTCGCGAGCACGCTGCTGCTCGCGTCCGGGCGGCCGCGGACGCCGGAGCGGCTGGCCGGGGCCGGCGTGGTGGTCGCCGGCCCGGAGGCGTCCTCGCCGGCCGACCCCTTCCCGCCCAGCCGGCCCTGGTCGTCGGCGCGGACGAGCGAACTCGTCGCCCGGTTGGCCGGGCTGCCCGGGGTCGCGGCGGCCGTGCCGGACCGGACGTTCTACGCCCAGCCGCTGGTGGGCGGGCGTCCGCCGGCCACCGACGGTCAGCGGCAGGACGCCCACGAGGGGCACGGCTGGTCCAGCACCCGCCTCGGCGGGCCGGGGTTGACGGCGGGTGAACCACCCCGGCAGCCGGGGGAGGTGGTCGTCGACGCCGCGCTCGGCCTGCGCCCCGGTGACCCGGTGAGCCTGCTGACCGCGAGCGGGCCGCGGGCGTACCGGGTCACCGGCCTGCTCGACGCGCCCGGCGTGCACGTCGCGGACGAGGTCGCCGCCACCCTGGCCCCCGGGGTCGGCGTCATCGGTCTGGTGTTGGCACCGGGCGTCGATCCCGACCGGGTCGCCGCCGCCGCCCGTGCCGTGGTGGGCACGGACGGCCGGGTCCTCACCGGCGCCGAGCGGGGCCGGCTGGAGCCCCGGGCGGACGCGCGGACCCGCTGGATCGGGATGCAGGTGCTCACCGCCACCGCCGCGCTCGCCGGTTTCGTCACGGTCTTCGTGGTCGCCGCGGCGTTCGCCTACACCGTCGCCCAGCGCCGCCGGGAACTGGCGTTGCTGCGTGCCGTCGGCGCCACGCCCCGGCAGGTCCGTCGGCTGCTGTACCGGCACGCTCTCGTGGTGGGTGCCGGCGGGGCGGTCGTCGGGCTGCTGGCCGGGGCCGCGCTCGCCCCCGCCGTGGGCCCGCTGCTGATCGACGTCGGCTTCGAGCCGGCGACGTTCCGGGTCCGGTACACCGGCTGGCCGGTCGCGGCCGCGCTCCTGGCCGGGCCGGTGATCGCGCTCCTGGCCGTGTGGGCGGCGTCCCGGCGGGCCGCGCGGGTACGGCCGCTGGAGGCGCTGCGCGAGGCGGCCGTGGAGCAGCGGCCGATCGGGCGGCCGCGGGCGACGGCGGGCGCACTGCTCGTCGCCGCCGGCGCGGCCCTCGGGCTCGCCACCGCCACCTCCGCCGACGCCCAGGAGGGGGCCTCGTTCGCCCTGGTCGCGGTGATGGCGCTGGTCACCGGCGCCGCGGCGCTCGCGCCGGTGTTCGTCGGGCCGCTCGTCCGGTTGCTCCACCCGCCGGTGCGGCGGCGCGGCGGCGCCATCGGGCTGCTGGTACGCGCCGGCGCCGCGACCGCCACCCGGCGGACCGCGTCGACCGCCGCGCCGGTCCTGCTCACCGTCGCCTTCGCCGTGCTGGTCTCCGGGATGGTGCAGACCTCCACCGCGGTGTACGCGGCCGGCCGGATGAGCGCCGTGAACGCCGGCTGGGTGCTCCTTCCCGACCGGGCGCCCGGCCTCGCCGACCCGGCGGTCGCCGCGGCTGGCGGTGCGTCCGTCCTGCCGACCACCGTGTTCGTCGCCGCCGACCCGCCGTCGGACGCGTTCCGCCCGCTGACCGCGCTCGGCGTCGAACCGGCGGCGTTCACCGCGGCGAACCGGGCGCTCACCGTCCTCGCCGGCTCGCTGGCGGATCTGCGCGGCGACGACGCCGTGGTGCTCACCGCCTCGGCGGCCGGGGCGACGGCGCTGCCCGCCCGGCCCTTCCCGGTGGTCTTCGCCGACGGGGAGCGGGTGCCGCTGCGCGTCGTCGCCGTGGTGACCGACGACTCGCTCCCCGGCGACCTGCTGCTGCCCCGCGCCGCCGTCCGGGCACACGATCCGTCGGCCCTGACCTCCGCGGTGTACCTGACGGCGCCGGTCGACCCACCCGCCGGCGCCCGGCTGGTCGACGTGGCCACCTGGGCCGCCGAGGCGGACCAGGCGGAGGACCGGCTGGTCTGGCTGGCCACCCTGCTGCTGATCGCGGTGACGGCCGGCTACGGCGGGATCGCGGTGGCCAACACCCTGCTGGCGGCCGCCGCCGGCCGGGCCGCCGACCTGCGGCTGGTGCGGCTGGCCGGGGCGACCCGGCGCCAGGTCCTGCGGCTGGTCGCCGCGGAGTCGGCGCTGGTGGTGGTGCTCGGCGCGCTGCTCGGCGGGGCTGTCGCGTTCGCCGGCCTGGTGAGCATCCGGGCCGGCCTCGCCGAGCAGGTCGGCGCGCCGGTGGACCTCGTCGTCCCGTGGTCGGTGGTCGGCGGCGTCGTCGGCCTCTGCCTGCTGCTCGCCCTCGCGGCGAGCGTCGTGCCGGCCTGGCGGCTGCTTCGCCGGGGGTCGGTCGGCCGGACCGTCGGGGACCTCCGTTCGTGACGCAGATGTGACCTGACGGCTCTTCGCATCCGATCGTCCCCAGTGGTCTGCTGGGAGGCGAAAGCCCAGGTCAGACGCGGTTTCACCGCAGCGTCAGCGGGCCTGGAAACGTTACATCGGAATCGTTGGATCACCGACCGGGCGGCCCGATCCGCCCGGTCAGCACCGGCAGGAGGCAACCCGCGTGCGAACGAGACGACTGAGTCGGATAGCGGTCGCGGCGGCGGGCGTCACCACGCTCGCCTTCACCGTGGCCGTTCCGGCACAGGCGAACGACCACGAGAATCTTCCCGGCGAGCCGACCATCACGCTGCCGATCAACGACAGCGCGGCGGGCGGCACCTACGACCAGAACTTCACCCGGGCGTACGCCAACACCACCCCCGACGGCACCCCGGTCTACATCTACGTCCCGGCCGGCACCCCGCTGGACGGCACCGCGCCGGCCGGCGTGGCCAGCCTGGACCCGCAGTTCGACCACAACCCGGCCGACGGGTTCACCCCGTGCGCCACCGCCACCGCCGGGCAGTTCGCCCTCACCCAGGCGCAGATCGACTACGTCGGCGACAAGCTGGCCAACCAGATCGTCGCGGTGGACGAGGAGCACTTCGGCCCGATGGACGCCGCCGACCCGGACGAGCCGGCCAGCGACTCGCTCGTGATGGTCGTCTACAACGTCCAGGACGAGGCCTACTACGACTGCGCGGTCACCTCGTACACCGCCGGCTACTTCGCCCCGGACTTCATCGACAGCAGCGGGATGAACGTCATCGTGGTCGACGCCCTGGACTGGGCCAACCGGGTCGGGCCGAACGACGCCCCGTGGCGGGACGCCGACCCGGCCAACGACCGCCCCGAGCTGTACGAGGGCACGGTCGCCCACGAGCTGGAGCACCTGCTGCACAACTACAGCGACCCGGGCGAGCTGTCCTGGGTGGACGAGGGCCTGGCCGACTTCGCCATCTTCCTCAACGGCCTGGACGCCGGGGGCTCGCACCTGAGCAACCACCAGGTCTTCTACGAGGAGACCTCGCTGACCCGCTGGGGCGGCACGCTGGCCAACTACGGCGCCGCCTTCACCTACTTCCAGTACCTCTGGGAGCAGGCCGGCGGCAACGGCGACGGCACCTTCACCCCGGACAAGCAGTACGACGGCGCCGGCGGTGACCTGCTGATCAAGACGATCTTCGAGGAGCAGGCCGACGGGATGACCGGCGTGCAGAACGCCATCGACGCGTTCAACGCCGCCACCGGCGCCGACCTGCGCAGCGCCGAGGCGCTGTTCCGGGACTGGTCCGTCGCCGTCTACCTGGACGACGAGGACTCCCCGGTCTACGACATCAAGGCCTTCGACTTCGGTGACCCGGCCGACACGTCCTGGACCATCGACATCGCCGACGACGTGTTCTGGGCCGGTCGCGGCCGCTACCAGGGCGCCACCCCGGAGGCCAAGTGGGCGCGGCTGAAGAACCGGCCGGACACCACCGCCGTGCCGTTCGGCCTGTCGGTCGAGCGGTTCCGCAACCCCGGCCCCACCGTCGAGCTGGCCTTCGACGGCGACGACGAGACGGTCATCGCCCCGCACACCGGCACCACCCACTGGTACGCCGGCTACGAGAGCCAGTCCGACAACATCCTCGACGTCACCACCTCCGGCCCGGTCACCTCGCTGGACTTCTGGAGCTGGTACTTCATCGAGGAGGGCTGGGACTACGGCTTCGTCGAGGCGCTCGTCGGTGGCGAGTGGGTGACCGTGCCGGTGCGCGACGACGCGGGCACCGTGGTCACCACCGACACCGACCCGCACGGCAACAACACCGAGGGCAACGGCCTGACCGGCACCTCCGGCGGCGCGTACTTCGTGGACGACCCGGTCTACGTGCACCTCACCGCCGACCTGCCGGCCGGCACCACCGACGTGCGGTTCCGCTACTCCACCGACGCCGCCTACCTGGACACCGGCTGGTTCGTCGACGACGTCCGGGTCAACGGCGCCGACGCCACCGTCACCTCGGCGGCCGGCGAGTGGTTCGCCACCACCGGCGTGCAGGACAACAACTGGACAGTGCAGGTGGTCGCCGGCTGCGACCTGACCCCGGGCGCCACGTCGGCGGGGGAGAGCACCGACGGCGCGGGCAACTGGGTCTACCGCTACACCGGCGACCAGTTCACCGCCGCCGGCCTGCAGACCAGGTGTGCCAGCGGCAACCGGGACGACTTCGCCGTCCTGGTCTCCAACCTGCCCACCGGCGACCTGACCTTCCTCGACGCGGACTACACGTTCCGGGTCGGCAACACCGGCAACAAGCGATAGCACCACCCCATAACCCGTGGGCCCGCACCGGTTCTCCGGTGCGGGCCCACGGCCGTCCGGGGCCGCCCGTCGGGTCGCCGGCGGCTAGGGTGCGGCCATGCGCGTACGCCCCGCCGGTCTCCTCCTCGCCGCCGTCGCGGCGGTGCTCTGGGCGCTCGGCATGACCGTCCTGCAACCGCTGACTGAGCCGCTCGGGCCGTGGCCCGAGGCACTCGCCGGCAACAACGCCTACTGGGCCCGTGACCTGCGCTTCGTGGCGATCGTCGGGGCGGTGGCGGGGCTCGTGCTGGCCGGCGGCGGCAACCGGGGGTGGACCGTCCCGGCGGTGCTGCTGGGCGGTGTGTGGCTGGCCGCCGACGTGGCCGTCGACCGGGCCGACCCCACCGGGCCCGGGTTCAGCGTGCTGCTCGCCGTCGCCGGCTGCGCGGCCGTCGCCGGCACCGCCGCCCTCGCCGTACGCCGGCAGCGCGGCGGCCGCGACCGGCGGGCGCTGGTCGCCACCGCCTGCGTCACCGGCCTGTCGGTGCTGATCGCCGCGGGCATCGAGTCACCGACCGACCGGGAGCCGGAACTGGGCCGGGCGGCGGTCGTCACCAGCCTGCTGCTGCTCGCCCTGACGCTCGGCTGCGCGCTGGCGGCGGCGCCGGGGTGGCACCCGGTCCGGCAGCGGCTGGCGGTCGGGATCGGCGCGGCGGCCGCCGTCGGCATCGCCCTGATGCGGGTCACGCCGCCCGGCCCGCGGTTCCTGCCGGGCGTGCTGCTCGGCGCGGTGCTGCTGACCGGCGTCACCCTGTTGGCCTGGGACTGGCCGGACGGGCGGCCGGTCTGGCGGTGGCACGGCCTCGCCGCCCTGGCCGCACTGCTCGGCCCGTACGCGATGCTGCTGATCGTGGTCATCGGCACGCTGCCGCTCAACCCGGGCGCGCCGCTGACCGCGCTGGCCGGCAACACCGCCATCAACAGCGCCGACTCCGATGTGCTGTACTCGCTGTCCGGGGTGCTCGCCGGCCTCGGGATGGCGCTGCTGCTGGCCTTCCCGCCCGCCCTCGGCTACCGCCCGGACCGCCCGGCCGGACCCGACGGGCCGGACGGACCCGACGGGCCGGCCGGGCCGGACGGGCCGCGCCGGGCCAGCGCCGACCGGCGGTAGCCGTAGAAGGCGTAGATCAGTGCGCCGATCAGGAACCAGACCGCGAAGCGCAGCCAGGTCTCCGGCGCCAGGAAGGTGATCAGCCAGACCGAGAAGAGGGCGCCGATCGCCGGCACCACCGGCATGCCCGGCAGCCGGAAGGTGCGCGGCGCCTCGGGGCGGCGGTAGCGCAGCACGATCACCGCGATGCAGACCACCACGAAGGCGAGCAGGATGCCGATGTTGGTCAGCTCCGCCGCCTCGCGGATCGGCAGGAAGCCGGCGATCAACGCCGAGCCGACCCCGACGATCCAGGTCACCCGGCTGGGCACCCGGCGCACCGGGTGCAGCTTGGCGAACCAGCCGGGCAGCAGGCCGTCCCGGCTCATCGAGAACCACACCCGGGTCACGCCGAGCATGAAGGTGAACATCACCGTCAGGATGCCGATGATCGCGCCCACCGCGATGACGCTGGCCAGCCCGGACAGGCCCACCGAGGCGAACGCGGAGGAGAAGCCGCTCTCCGGGTCGATGTCCCGGTAGTTCTGCATGCCGGTGAGGACCAGGGTGGCCAGCACGTACAGCACCATCGAGATGGCCAGCGAGTAGATGATCGCCTTCGGCATGTGCCGGCGGGCGTCCCGGGACTCCTCGGCGGCGGTGCTCATCGCGTCGTAGCCGAACACCGCGAAGAAGACGGTGGCCGCGCCGGTGAACGCCCCGCTCACCCCGAACGGGAAGAACGGCGAGTAGTTGGCGGTCTTGACGTAGAAGAAGCCGACCACGATCACCAGCAGCACCACGGCGACCTTCAGCCCGACCACGAACGTCTCGAACCGGGCGGCGGTCTTGATCCCCAGGTTGAGCAGGTAGGCGATCAGCAGGCAGAGCAGCACCGCGAAGAGGTCGACCACGTGCCCGTCGCCGGTGCCCGGCGCGCCGAGCATCCAGGCCGGCAGCTCCAGCCCCAGCTCGCCGACGAGGAAGCTGAAGTAGCCGGAGATGCCGATGGCCACCACCGCCACGATCGCCGTGTACTCCAGCAGCAGGTCCCAGCCGATGAACCAGCCCACCGCCTCGCCGAGCACGGCGTAGCCGTAGGTGTAGGCCGAGCCGGCCTTCGGGATCATGCCGGCGAACTCCGCGTAGGACAGCGCGGCGGCCGCGCTGGCCAGGCCGGCGATCAGGAACGACACCAGCACCGCCGGGCCGGCGGT
The DNA here is from genome assembly GCF_056150265.1 of Micromonospora desertarenae. Classification (NCBI taxonomy): domain Bacteria; kingdom Bacillati; phylum Actinomycetota; class Actinomycetes; order Micromonosporales; family Micromonosporaceae; genus Micromonospora; species Micromonospora desertarenae. The sequence goes on along the minus strand of NZ_JAXCFQ010000003.1, from coordinate 575,276 downwards.
CTCGCTGGCCACCGCGCCGGCCAGGGCGAAGATGCCAGCGCCGATGATGCCGCCGACACCGATCGCGGTGAGCTGCCAGAGCCCGAGGGACCGGGACAGCTGCTCCTCGCTGGTGTCGGCGATCTCCTCGACCGGCTTGCGCCGGAAGATGCCGCTGCCACCGCCCGCGACGCCGCTTCCGGAGGTCATCGTCGTCCCCCTTCCCGGTCCCGCCCCGCGCGGGACGCGTCCTGCGTTACCCCGACCCCGCGGGCGTGAATCTCCAATCCGGAGATGCGCCCCGCGAGGTGCCCGACCGGCTCACTCGGCGACCGGGAGCACCACCTCGTTGCGGCGCAGGAACCACGGTTTCCACGGCGGGTCGAAGCGGGCGTAGCGCACCGCGCCGGTCGGGCGCAGCCCGGCGGCGGTGACCGCCCGGCCCAGCGCGGTGGCCCGCCGGTCGAACTCCCGCGCCGTCCACCGCCCGGCGAACCGGACGGCGGCGGCGAGCTGCTCCGGGATCTCCCGCGTGCGCACCCGGGGATCCGCGGGCTCGGGCAGGGTGGCCGCGGTGAACCCGGCGGGCAGCACGAACCGCACCAGCCAGCTCCCCGGGCGCTCCCCCTCCTCCTGCACGATCGGCGCCGTCATCGCGATGGTCTGCGGACCGGTCCGCTGCGCTACCGGACCGACCGCGCCGGCCGACCGGGGCCGGTTGGCGCCGCCGAGGTACGCGGCCAGCGGCCGGAACGCCTCGGCGGCGACCCGTTCGAACGTCCCTTCCACCTGCATCTCGGCCACCAGGTGGGCCGGGTAGCGGCGCAGCTCGAAGCCGGGTTGCCGCGCCACCACCCGGTACGGCTGCTGCTCGGTCATCGTGCGCTCCCCGCGCCCAGGGACTCGTCGCCAGCAACGCTACCGTTCGCCGACCTCCCGCTCACCGGAAGTGGCCGGGTCCGGCCCGGGTACCGCCGATCGGGTCAACCGCCAGTACTGGCGCTTGCCGTCGTCGCGGACCACCACCCCGCGGCGGGCCAGCTCGACGCGCAGCTCCCGGACCTCGCCGCCCTTCTCCTTGTCCAGGGCGCGCTGGCGGGCCCGCAGCAGCGCGTCCGCGCCACTCGGCAGTCCCGGCAGCCCCGGCACCCACCGCCGGTACGCCTCCCGGTGCGGGTCGCCGTCGGTCCACGGCCAGCCCCGCCCGCGGAACGCCTCGGCCAGCCGCCCGGCGGACAGGTCCGAGCGCTCCCGGGCCAGCTCCTCGTCGTCCGCGCCGAGCAGCACGAGATCCTTGCCGTCGACGAAGACCGCGCGGGTGGCCCGCCGCTCGACGTCCCGCTCCGCGCCGCCGCGGCGCAACCGGACCCGCTCGACGTCCACGGTGACGACCAGCCGTTCCGCGGCGCCCATGGCGCCGAGCACCAGCCCGCCCAGCGCGCCGACGGCCAGCCCGCCGATACCGGCCTGCGGGTCGGGCAGCCGGTCGACGACCTCGAAGAGCTGCTGCACCGGCGCCCAGGGCAGATCGGCGATCCAGCCCGCGAACCGGGCGAGCAGGGCGCCGGCCCCGGCGCCGGCGGCCGGCAGGCCCACCCAGAGGATCGCCAGCTCGCTCGCGCCGCCGTCGACCCGGGTGGGCGCGCCGTAGCCGTCCATGCTCAGGACACCTCGCGGCGCAGCGTACGGACCAGCCCGGCGACCACCGGCACGACCAGCCAGACCAGCAGCGACACCCCGAGCCGGCCCCACTGCCCGGCGGTCACGTCCGGGGAGAGCAGCGGCTCCATGGTGCGCCCGGTGTCCAGCCAGCCGGCCGGTCCGCGCAGCGGGCGGACCAGCTCGCCGAGGATCGACCAGACGGTCGGCAGCACCAGGTAGCTGACGACGGCCAGCGGGGTGTTCAGCAGCAGCAGGCCGAAACCGGCGCCCATCAGCACGCTGGTCACCTGGAGCACCACCGCGTTCAGCAGCAGCGACCCCTCGATCCGCCAGGTACCCGCGCCGCCGGTCGCCCCGGCGACCAGGGTGCCGGCGGCGGCCACCGCCAGGCTGGCCAGCACCGACGCCAGCGCGGCCAGCACCACCGCGGCGAGCTTGGCGGCGATCACCCGCTCCCGCCGGGGCACCAGGGCGTACGTGGTGAGCGCGGTGCGCTGCGACCACTCGCTGGTGATCGAGAGGATGCCGAGCACCGGCAGCAGGATGCCGACCGGCAGCAGCGAGGGGAGGAAGAAGTTGGTGAAGGTCTGGTCGGCGTCCTCGGCGTAGATCAACTGGAGGACGACGATGGCGGCGGCGACCAACCCGATGGTGACCAGCAGCCAGAACCCGGCCCGGGTGTCGACGAGCTTGCGCAGCTCCACGCCGGTGAGCCGGATCAGGGACGGCCGGCGCAGGCCGGGGTGGTGCCGGGGTGCGGCGGCGGGCGCGGTGGCGACGGTGCTGGTGGTCATCGGACGATCTCCCGGGTCGGCTGGCCGGTGGTGCGGCTGTCGCCGGCACCGGAGTGCGTGCCGGCGCCGTTGGCCTCGCCGGCGGTGAGGGTGAGGAAGAGTTGCTCCAGGCCGCCGCCGTCGGCGGGGCGCAGTTCGGTGAGCGCGACATTGGCGTCGGCGGCGGCCTGGCCGACGGCCTCGGCCTCGGCGTGCACCAGCAGCCCCCCGTCGGTGCCACCGGTCACGTCGAGGCCGGCCGCGTCCAGCGCCCGGCGCAGGGCCTGCGGGTCCCGGGCGCGTACCCGGGTGCCGGCGCCGGCCAGCAGTTCGGCCTTGTCGCCCTGGGCCACGATCCGGCCGCCGCCGATCACCACCAGCCGGTCGGCCACCGCCTCGACCTCGCGCAGCAGGTGCGAGGAGAGCAGCACCGTGCCGCCCCGGTCGGCGAAGTCGCGCAGCAGGCCGCGCATCCAGAAGATGCCCTCCGGGTCCAGGCCGTTGGCCGGCTCGTCGAGGATGAGCACCCGGGGATCGCCGAGCAGCGCGTGCGCCAGGCCGAGCCGCTGCCGCATGCCCAGCGAGTACGCCCGCACCCGGCGCTTCGCGGCGGTCCCGTCCAGCCCGACCAGGTCGAGCTTGGCGGCCACCTCGCGGCGGTCCACGCCCATCACCTGGGCGGCGACGCTCAGCGCCTCCCGGCCGGTCCGCCCGGCGTGCTGGGCCGAGGCGTCCAGCAGCACCCCCACCTCGCGGCCCGGGTTGGGCAGCTGCCGGTAGGGCCGCCCGCTGACGGTGCTGCTGCCGGCGGTCGGCGGGGTGAGGCCGCAGATCATCCGCATCGTGGTGGACTTGCCGGCCCCGTTCGGGCCGAGGAAGCCGGTGACGGTGCCCGGCTCGCAGCGGAACGACACGTCGTCGACGGCGGTGTGCCGCCCGTACCGCTTGGTGAGGTGTTCGACGGTGATCATGCCGACGACCCTGCCGGAGCCGGTCGGTCACCCGCAGCGGCCGGCGGTCTCGCCCCGCGGCTACCTTGGTCGAGGTCGAGGTCTCGACTTTGGTAGCTGGTCGCGGCTCGGCGCGGCTGCCTAGCATGGCCAGGTGACCAGCACCGCCGCCGCACCCGACCACCCCTGGCTGCTGCCGGGCGCGTTGACCGAGGCGGCCGGGCGGGCCCGGCGGACCACCCGCGACTGGATCATCGACAGTGTCTGCTTCCTGATCGCCCTGGTCTGGGTGTTGCTCTCGGCCGCCGACGCGGCCTCGCCCGACCCGCAGTTCGCGCTGAACACCGGCCCCACCTGGCTGGAGGAGGTCGACGTCGTCTGCGGCCTGGCCGCGGCGGCCGCGCTCTGGGTACGCCGGCGCTGGCCGGTGGGCCTGGCGGTGGCCACGTTGCCGCTCTCCGCGTTCTCCGTCACCGCCTCGGGCGCGCTGCTGATCATCATCTTCACCCTCACCGTGCACCGGCCCATCCCGCTGGCGGCCGGGGTGACCGGCGTGCACCTGCTGACCGCGTTCGGCTACTACCAGCTGCGTCCCGATCCCGCCATGGGCTTCTGGCCGGCGATGATCTGGACGGTGCTGGTCCTGGTCGCGGTGCTGGCCTGGGGGATGTTCGTCCGGGCCCGCCGGCAGCTGGTGGTGTCGCTGCGGGAGCGCGCCGAGCGGGCCGAGGCGGAGCAGCAGTTGCGGGTGGCGCAGGCGCGACAGCTGGAGCGCACCCGGATCGCCCGCGAGATGCACGACGTGCTGGCGCACCGGATCTCGCTGCTCAGCCTGCACGCCGGGGCGCTGGAGTTCCGTCCGGACGCCCCGCCGGAGGAGGTCGCGCGGGCGGCCGGGGTGATCCGGGGCAGCGCGCACGCCGCCCTGCAGGACCTGCGCGAGGTGATCGGGGTGCTCCGCGCCGAGACCGGCGCCGGGCAGGCCCCGGAGCGCCCGCAACCCACCCTGGAGGATCTGCCCGCGTTGATCGAGGAGTCCCGGACGGCAGGGGTACGGGTCAGCGTGCGCGACCTGGTCGGTGCGGCCGAGCGGCTGCCGGCCGCGGTCGGCCGCAGCGTCTACCGGATCGTGCAGGAGGGGCTGACCAACGCCCGCAAGCACGCCGCCGGCGCGGCGGTGACCGTCGACGTGGCCGGCGCCCCGGGTGACGGGCTGACCGTGGAGATCCGCAACCGGTGGCCGGTCGGCGGGATCACCGGCCCGGAGATCCCGGGGGCCGGCACCGGCCTGGTCGGCATCAGCGAACGGGTCCACCTGGCCGGCGGGCGGCTGGAGTACGGCCGCGACGACTCCGGCGACTTCCGGCTGGCCGCCTGGCTGCCGTGGCCGGCGTGACCGGGCCGGCGACGGCGGGCGCACCCGGGCCGGCCGCCGACGGGCCGGTGCGAGTGCTGATCGTCGACGACGACCCGCTGGTCCGGGCCGGGCTGTCGATGATCCTCGGCGGGGTGCCCGACCTGCTGGTGGTCGGCGAGGCCGCGGACGGCAGCGAGGTGCCCGCCGCGGTCGACGCGTACGCGCCGGACGTGGTGCTGATGGACATCCGGATGCCCCGGCTCGACGGGCTGGCCGCCACCGAGGCGCTGCGCGCGCTGCCCCGGCCGCCGGAGGTGCTGGTGCTGACCACCTTCGACGCCGACGACCAGGTGCTGCGCGCGCTGCGGGCCGGGGCGAGCGGGTTCCTGCTCAAGGACATCCCGCCGGCCGAGATCGTGCGGGCGGTGCTCCGGGTGGCGGCGGGGGAGGCCACCCTCTCCCCGACGGTGACCCGCCGGCTGATCGACCACGTCACCGGCCCGGGCACGGCGGCCGGGCCGGATCCGCGCCGGGAGCGGGCGCTTCGGCTGCTCGCCGGGCTCAGCGAGCGGGAGCGGGAGGTCGCGGTCGCACTCGGGCAGGGGCGCACCAACGCCGAGATCGCCGCCGAGCTGCACATGAGCGTGGCGACGGTCAAGGCGTACGTCTCCCGGCTGCTGACCCGGCTCGACCTGAACAACCGGGTGCAGGTGGCCCTGCTGGTGCACGACGCCGGCCTGGTCTGACTCGCCGGGAAGACCGTCACCGGTGAAACCCTCACCGATAGTTGTTTCGCACCGATGGGTGTCTGCTCGTGCTGAGGCGCCGGGATTGAACTTTCGGGGGGCGGGGGCCGTACCACTGGCCGAGGATGCGGTGCGGCGGGTCGGCCGCACCGCTGCCGGAAGCCGCGGGAGGCCTACCGTGCGAGTTGGTGAGCAGTCGACGGATCCCATCGATCAGGTACTGGGCGAGGTGCCGGTCCCGGCCCCGCTGACCCCGGAGGATGTCCGGCTCGCGGTGCGGGCGGTGGTGGTGCACACCGCCGAGGAGTGGCCCTCGGGGCCGCTGTGCCGCAACGACGGCGCGACGTACCCGTGCCGGCTGCACCGCTGGGGACGGCGGGTGCTGACCGAGCACGGGCTCAACGAGCGGCAGATCGACGCTCTGATCCGGCACGGCAACCCGTTCGTGCACGTGCCGTTCCCGTTCACGGTGACCGGTCCCGGGCCGGCGCGTGGCACCGGGGCCGCGCCGCGTGCCGGCTACCCGCTGCACGGCCAGGCCGCCCGGGTGGCCCCGCCGGGCGCGCGGCCGGCGGTCCGGCCCGCGAACTCCGGCCGGCCGGTGGCTCCCCCCGCCACCGCGCCGCGCTGGCCCCGGGCGAGCTGAGCGGAGGTACGGCCGCCAGCGCCCGCCGGGGCAGGACGACGCCGGCCCGGGCACGGGATTCCCCTCCCGCCCGGGCCGGCGTCGCCGTCGTGTGCTCAGTCGTTGCCGGCGCCGATCCCGCAGTCCGGCGCGGACCAACTGGTGGTGTTCGAGCTGTTGTCCCGGTTGTTCTCCCGCCGCGAGTCCACGTGCACGTGGTCGTCGTGGTCCGGGTAGCCGGGACCGTAGATCCCGCTGAAGCCCCGGCTGCGGGCGTCCCGGGCCAACTGGCAGAGCGAGCTGGTCCGTGAGGTGATGTCGGCGGCGTTGCCGTAGAGGTGCTGGCTGTCCGACGCGCCGCCGACCTGCCGGTTGCAGTCGCGGCTGCGGAAGCCGCTGCTCACGTAGATCGGCTTGTCGCCCGTGCTGCGCCGCAACGCCTCCAGCTTCCACATGGTGCGCAGCGCGTTCTGCCGGGTCTCGGCGGGCGAGAGCGGGCCCCCGCTCCACCCGCCCCGGCCGCAGCCGTCGTCCATCTCGGCGTAGCTGAAGTGCCGGGGCGTGCAGTCGTTGTCCTGGAGCTCGTAGAGCTTGGCGTACGTCTGCGGGCCGGCGACGCCGTCCACCCGCAGCCCGTACGCGGCCTGGAAGCGCCGGACCGCGGCGGCGGTCTTCGGGCCGAACCGGCCGTCGAGCTCGACGATGTCCCGGTTGCCGGCCCAGCCGGCGACGCGCAGTTGGAGCTGGCGCACGTCGTCGCCGGAGCGCCCCTGGTAGAGGTTCCGTTGCCAGGTGTAGCAGCCGTCGGCATGGGCCGCTGGCGCGGCGACCACCGTGGCGATCGCGGCACCCGGCAACGCCAGGGCGAACGCGACGACAGCCCGCTTCAAGGTGTTTACGCGCACAGAAGTCCTCCCGATAGGAGTGCGATTGGGGTGGCCCGCAGGACATCGACCGGGACGTCCCGCGATTTCCACCCTGACACTGATCCGGGGGTTAGGAGGCGATTAACGAGAAATGTCCTCATGATTTGCCGTTCCTGAGTCTCGGCTGGGAATTAGGGGCATTCGTGAATCGCCCATTGCTCGCCGACGAGTCACAGGAACGGCGCAACCGCACGCGACGTCGCAATCGGCCACACCGAGGGTGATGTTCTCCGGGTGGGCGGGGCCGGTAACGTCAGCCCGGGCGGCGGACAGGCGGAGGTGGGCGTGGCACGCGGTGGCGTCTTCTGCGTCGAGGGGCAGTGGCACCGGGACCTCAACGAGCGGGGTTCGGTGCTGCCCACGCTGGAACTGCTGGAGCGGCTCGGGAAGATCCGGTTCATCCACCGGGACGCGGCCACCCGCGACGAGCTCTTCTACTTCCTCGACCGCTGGCTGCTCAAGCAGTACGCCGACTACCGGGTCGGCTTCTTCGCCACGCACGGCGAGCCGAGCCGGCTCTGCCTGACCGACTGGAACTCCGTCGAACTCGCCGACGTCGCGGAACTGATGTCCGGGCGCTGCGAGGGGCGCCGGCTGTATTTCGGCAGCTGTTCGGTGCTCCGCGCCTCCGACGCCGCGCTGCGCGAATTCCTCCAGGTCACCGGGGCCGCGCTGATCTGCGGCTACACCCGCGAGGTGGACTGGGTGGAATCGGCGGCCTTCGAGACGGTGCTGCTCGACGTGCTGGCCAACGGGCAGCGGCACAACGCCGCCGAACTGCGGATGGGCTCGGCGCACTGGGCGCCGCTGGCGTCGTACCTCGGCTTCCGGGTGATCTACGCCAACGGCCGGGCGTGGCGGCCGACCGTGCGGCCGCGGGTCCCGGCCCAACCGGCCGGCGGACGCGCCGCCGTCCGGCCCGGCTGACGCGGGCGGGCCGCCCGGGCGGGGCCGCGACGTGCCCGCCCGTTCCTGGTAGAAACGAGCGGTGGCACGAAGCATCGCGACGAACACCCGGGTCGACCGGGCCGGCCTGCTCGACTTCGTCCGGCCCCGGCACCGGGTCCTCCTGATGACCACCCGGGCCGACGGCCGCCCGCAGTCCTCGCCGGTCACCGCCGGGGTGGACCCGGCCGGCCGGCTGGTGGTCTCCACCTACCCGGAGCGGGCCAAGGTCACCAACATCCGCCGCGACCCGCGGGTGTCGGCGTGCGTGCTCTCCGACGACTGGAACGGCCCGTGGGTGCAGCTCGACGGCACCGCCGAGGTGCTCGACCTGCCCGAGGCGCTGGAGCCGCTGGTGGAGTACTTCCGCTGCATCTCCGGCGAGCACCCGGACTGGGACGAGTACCGGCAGGCGATGGTGCGCCAGGGCAAGTCGCTGATCCGGGTGACCATCGACGCCTGGGGTCCGATCGCCACCGGCGGCTTCCCCGCCCGCCTGGCCGACTGACGGCGCACCCACCCGCCCCGGCGGCCCGCCGCGGTCAGTACGCGGCGGTGAAGCGGGTGTTCTCGTGCCGCGGGTTCTCGATCTCGTCCACGATCGCCACCGCCAGGTCCTCGTAGCTGAGCACCGAGCGGCCCTGGTCGTCGGTGACCGGCTGGTCGCCGCCGGTGCGGTAGTGCCCGGTGCGCTCGCCCGGGTGGAACTCCAGCGGCGGCGGTGACACGTACGTCCAGCGCACCCCGTCGGCCGAGGACCGGTAGTAGTCGAGCGCCTCGGCCTGGCCCAACGCCGAGGGGCGGTACTCCTCCGGGAAGTCCGGCTCGTCCAGGTAGCGGGTGCCGCGCGGGGTGAGCAGGGTGGACCCGCCACCCAGGTGGACGATCCGCGGCGCGTCCGGCATCCCGCGCAGCGTGGTGACCAGGTTCCGCGCCGCGGCAAGCCAGAGCCCGTGCTCGCCGCCGCCGATCGCCACCACCATCGCGTCCGCGTCCGGCGCCAACTCCCGTACGCTCCGCTCGCTGGTGGCGTCGCCGGTCACCACGTGCACCCCGGCCGGCAGGTACGAGGTGGCCTCCGGGCGCCGGACCGCCGCGACCACCCGGTGGCCCCGGTTGACCGCCTCGGCGGTGACCCGCGAGCCCGCGGTGCCACCGGCCCCGAACACGACGATGTTGCTCACGGTCCCAGGCTATGGAGCCGTCCCGTCGCCCGTCGGTGGAACGCCGATCCCGGTCAGTCGACCAGGGCGGAGTAGACCAGTTGGCGCAGCTGCGGCCGGAGCGGGTAGGTGCTGGACGGCAGCAGCTGGGTGAAGAGCAGCGCGGTGATCTCCTCGACCGGGTCCACCCAGAACGCGGTGCTGGCCACGCCGCCCCAGTAGTACTCGCCGACGCTGCTCGGCACCCGGCTCGGGATCGGGTCCTCGACCACGGCGAAACCGAGGCCGAAGCCGATCCCGTCGAGGGTGGTCTCGGCGAAGCCGCCGGTGGACAGGGTGCCCAGGTCCTGCCCGCCGGGCAGGTGGTTGCGGGTCATGAAGCGCACGGTGCGGGGGCCGAGCAGGCGGGCCCCGTCCAGCTCACCGCCGCGCAGCAGCATCTGGGTGAACCGGTGGTAGTCGGCGGCGCTGGAGATCAGGCCACCGCCGCCGGAGAGGAACGCCGGCTTCTCGTACGCCAGCGCGCCGAGCTTGTCGTAGCGGAACGCGCGGCCGGTGCGCGGGTCGGGCGCGTAGAGCGCGGCCAGCCGGTCGGCGGCGTCGCCGTCGGCCCACCAGTGGGTGTCGGTCATGCCGAGCGGGCGGAGGATCCGGTCGGCGAAGAAGGCGTCCAGGCTCTGCCCGGAGACCACCTCGACCAGCCGGCCGAGCACGTCGGTGGCGACCGAGTAGCCCCACGCGCTGCCGGGCTGGAACAGCAGCGGCAGCTCGCCGAAGGCCCGGCAGGCGGTGGCCAGGTCGACGTCGGCCGGCGGGTAGAGGTCGTAGCCGGCGGCCCGGTAGAGGCCGTCGACCACCGAGGTCTGCATGAAGCCGTACGTCAGGCCGGCGGTGTGGGTGAGCAGGTGCCAGACCCGGATCGGCTCGATCGCCGGCACCGTGTACGGCTTGAGCGTCGAGCCCTTCGAGTAGACCCGCAGGTCGGCGAACTCGGGCAGCCAGCGGCTGATCTCGTCGGTCAGCTCGAAGCGGCCCTCCTCCCAGAGCATCATCGCGGCGACCGAGGTGACCGGCTTGGTCATCGAGTAGATCCGCCACAGCGTGTCCGGTTCCACCGGCCGGCCGGCCTCCACGTCCCGCAGCCCGTACGTCGAGGCGTGCGCCACCTCGCCGCGGCGGGTGACCACCACCTGCCAGCCGGCCAGCCGCCCGGCGTCGACGTACCTGCCGAAGTGCTCGTCGATCCGCGCCAGCCGCGCCGGGTCGAAGCCGATCTGATCCGGGTCGATGCTGCGTGCCACACTCACGCCGCCGAACCTACTCGGCGGTACCCCGGGCCGGAAGGGCCGACGACCACACATGTCGGTGGCCGTCGGTAGCCTGGCCCGATGCCCGAGCTGACCGAGGACGAGACCTTCCGCAACGAGGACTGGTACGGCGAGGAGCTGGTCGACCGGCACTTCGTCCGCTGCTCGTTCTTCCACGTCGACCTGACCGAGGCGGTCAGCCGGGGCGCGGTCTTCGACGGGTGCACCTTCGGCAACGTCAAGTTCAACGCCTCCCGGCACACCGACTCGGCCTTCACCCGGTGCGGCTTCGCCCGGTGCAACCTCTTCGAGGCCGAGTTCACCGGCTGCAAGCTGGTCGGCAGCACCTTCGCCCAGTGCGACCTGCGCCCGATGACGATCAGCGGCGGTGACTGGTCGTTCGTCGCGCTGCCCGGGGCCGACCTGCGCGGGGTCCGGATCACCGACGTGCGGATGCGGGAGGTCGACCTGACCGGGGCCAACCTGACCGGCGCCACCGTCACCGGCGTCGACCTCTCCGCCGCCCAGCTGCACAGCTCCCGGCTCTCCGGCGCCGACCTGCGGGGCAGCGACCTGACCGCGCTCGACCCGCTGGTGGTGGAGCGGGCCGGCGCGATCATCGACGCCGAGCAGACAGTGGTGATCGCCCAGGCGCTCGGTTTCGAGATCCGCTGAAAAAGCCGACGCCGGTTGTCAGGTTTTCCTGCCAGGGTGGGTGGCATGGCATGGTGGTCCGACCTGGTAGATGAGCAACCCGAGTTCGCCGCGCGGGTGCGCGCCCGCTTCACGGTGCGCAAGCACGGCACGATGGCGACGCTGCGCCGCGACGGCTCGCCGCGGATCAGCGGCACCGAGTTCGACTTCGACCCCGAGCACCTGCGGCTGGGCAGCATGGCCGGTGCCCTCAAGGCCCTCGACCTGCGCCGGGACCCCCGGGTCGCGCTGCACTGCCCGACCGAGGACGCCCCCGAGGACGACCCGCGGGCCTGGGGCGGCGACGCGAAGATCGCCGGCATCGCCCACGAGGAGCCGGCGGGCGAGGACGGCTCGCACCGGTTCCGGATCGAGCTGACCGAGGTGGTGCTGACCCGGGTCGGTGACCCGGCCGACCACCTGGTCATCGAGAGCTGGCATCCGGGCGGCGGGCTGCGCCGGCGCGAGCGGCGCTGAAGACCACCCCCCGGTCGCGCCGCGCGCCGGATCCGACGCCGGCTACGCCGTGCCCGGACCGGGATTCCCGGATTCCGGCGCATCCGCTACCTTCCGGTGACGAACCGGGTACGCCGACCGTCCACATTGCGAAGCGGTCGAGCCGGTGCGAACGTGAGACGGCTCGGCGCGGGCGGCGGGTGCCACCGGGGCCGGGCCCGGCCGGTGGGGGAGTGGAGGGTCGGTGGCCGAGGAAGACCTCACCCGAGCGCGCGCCGGTGCGACCGGACCGGCCAGCCACCGCGCGTCCGGCACACCGGCCCGGCACCGCTCGACCCTGCCGTTGCCGGCCCGCGCCCGCGAGGTGCTGGGCGGGCTGGCCCGGTTCCGGCAGCGCCGCCGCTGGGTCCTGGAGGGGTTGACCGCCGTCGCCTGCCTGGCCGCCCTGGTGTCGTACCTGGCCGTCCAGCCGGATCCGCCGGGGGAGCGGGGCGACCGCCCGGACGGCCTGCCGGCCGGGATCGGCCGGCCCAGCGTGTTCCCCGGCGCCGAACTGCGCTACCCGGCCACCGGGCCGGCCTCGCCGGGGTTGCAGCCGCGCCAACGCCCACCGAGCCCGACCCCGTCCGGGTCGGCGACCTCCGGTCCGCCGGTGCGCCCCACGCTCAGCGTGGAGCAGCGGGACGTGCCCGCCCGGGTGGACCTGACCGCGTCGGGCCCGCGCGACTGGATCCACTGGGGACTGCGCGGCGGCGACTCGACGGTGCGCAAGCGCGGCGGCTCCGGCGAACTGGTCGACGCCGGCGGCCGGGGCGTCCGGGGTGGCTGGGACGCCAACCAGGAGACGTTCAGCTGGCGTGACGGCGCGCCGGTGGGCACGGCGGACGGCACCCCGACCGGGGTCTACACCTGCGGGTCCGGCAGCGGGTTCGCGCTGGCCGTGGCCGGCGCCGGCGAGGCACGCACGGTGCGGCTGTACGCCGGGGTCTGGATGGCCCGGGGCCGGCTCGAGGTCCGGCTCTCCACCGGCGGCCTGAGCCGGACGTTGCGGATGGAGGACCCGCACACCCTCCGGTCCGCCGAGTTCACCATCCGCTTCCAGGCCCCGAAGGGGACCCGGCTGCTGCTGAACTGGGTGACCGAGGAGGTGTTCACCGGGGAGTGCGGCAGCGTGAGCCTCCAGGCGCTCGCGCTGCGCTGACCGTCGGTGCGGCCCGCCGCCCGGCTGTGCCCCGCGACCGCCGGTTCCCCCGGGCGGGGGAGTCGCTCCACCCCCGAGCGGGAGGGGCGCCGGTCGGCGGCCGGGCAGGGTGAACGGCATGACCCGCACCCTGCCCCCGCCGCCTCCGCACGCCCCGCACGCCCCACCCGCCCCGCCGGCCGTGGCCCGTCGCCCGACCCTGCCGTACGCCGTGTTCGGCTGGGCGCTGGCCTACGGCGCGCTGCGCCTGTGGTGGGCGGTCGCCGGCACTCCCGCGTTCCCGCCGCTCGGCACCGACCTGATGGTGTTCACCGGGTGGTGGGCGGTGGTGCTCTGTGCCGCCACGGCGCTGCTCGGCGTGGCGCTGGGCCGCGCCCGCGCCTGGCGTCCCGCGCTGGTCGCGGCCGGCTGGGCGGTCTGCGCGGCGCTGCTGCTCTCCTGCGCCCTGCTCCTGCTCGACCTGGTCGGGTTGCTCATCCTCGACCCGGGCGCGGCGTTCCACCCGGGGGCGTTCGCCAGCCGGCTCGGCTGCCTGGCCGGGGTGGCGCTGCTCGCCGCGGCGCTGGTCGACCACCGGCGCCGGCGGCGCGGCGACTGCCGGCGCTGCGGGCGCACCGGCCGGCCCCGCGCCACCGGCCCCGCCGTGGTGCCGGGTTGGGCCCGGGTGGCGGCGTGGGCGGCCGTCGCCGGCTGCCTGCTGCGGCTGGCCGCCCAGGTGTGGGTCGGTTTCGACGAGGTGCCGCTGAGCCAGGGCGCCTCGATGGTGGCCTTCGAGGTCGGCTTCCTGCTGGCCGGGGTGCTGCTGCCGCTGGCCCTGGTGTACGGCTGGGGGCAGGTCTGGCCCCGCTGGGTGCCGCTGCTGGCCGGCCGGCGGGTGCCGCGCCTGCTGCCGCTCGTGCCGGCGGCCGTGTTCGCCGTCGGCCTGGTTGGCTACTTCGGCATCGGCCTGGCCCAGCTCACCGTGGAGACCGTCACCGGCACCTTCGACCCGGGCGACGGCCGCTACCCGCTGGCGTTCTTCTGGGTGGCCGAGCCGGCGTACTGGGTGTGGGGCTGGGGCCTCGGGGTGGCGGCCGTCGACTACCACCGGCGCGCCCGCCGCGCCTGCCCGGCGTGCGGTCGCTGAGTCGGGCCGGTCGGGACAGTTTGTCCGTCGCGCGGCGTCCGGGGCGTCGTAGCTTTCTGCTGTCCGGTCCGACGATCCTCTGTGGAGAGTGCACCGATGAGCAGCGCCGCCCGTACCGCCCGACCGACCGCCGCGCGGGAACCGGCCGGGGAGGTGCTCCGGGAGATCCCCCTGCCGCCCTACGTGACCGGGGAGGACGCCCAGTTCGCGGTGCGGGCGGTGGTGGTGCACGCGCCGCGGCACTGGTCGGGCGGGACGGTCTGCCGCAACGACGCCAGCCCGCACCCGTGCCGGCTGCACCGGTGGGGCACCCGCGTGCTGGCGCTGCGCGGCCTGCACGCCGCCGACATCGCCGCGCTGATCGAGCGGGGCGACCCGACCGCCGCGGTGCCGCCGCCGCGCCGACCGGGCGCCTGAGCCGGTGCGGGCCCCGAGCCCGGGGCCCGCACCGGTGTCAGCAGACGATCGGCTTGACCCAGGAACACTCCCGGCCCTCGGGCGCCCGGGGTGCGTCGGGGGCCGCCGGCGGCGCCACCCGCGCCGCGCTCACGCCCTCCGCGCGGTACGTGGCCAGCGCGATGGCGATCTGGTCCTCCAGCCCCTTCACCGACGAGGCGAGGTAGTTGTTCAGCAGGACCGAGAAGGCCAGCACCCGGCCGTCGGCGTCGGTGACGTAGCCGGAGAGGCTGGAGACGCCGGTCAGGCTGCCGGTCTTGGCGTGCACGTTGCCGGCCGCCGGGGTGCCGCGCATCCGGCTGCGCAGGGTGCCGCCGACGAACCGCTCGGGCTCGCCGGCGATCGGCAGCGCCGCGTACCAGGCGTCGAACCAGGGTTCGGCGCGGACCGCGGCGAGCAGCCGGACGAACTCGTCGGCCGGCACCAGGTTCCGCCGCGACAGCCCGGAGCCGTCCCGCTGGCGCAGCGTGCCGGTGTCCATCCCGGCGTCGGCCACGTACCCGGTGATCGCGGCGAGCCCGGCCGACCAGGTGCCGGTGCCGGAGCGCATCCGCCCGATCTCCTTGGTCAGCACCTCGGCGTGGCCGTTGTTGGAGAGCTTGAGGAAGGGCACCATCAACTCGGCCAGCGTCATCGAGTCGTGCCGGGCCACGGTGGCGGCCGACTCCGGGGTGGCCTGTCCCAGGACGGTCCGGCCGAGCACCCGTACGCCGTGCTTGCGCAGCGCCGCGCGGAACACGTCGGCGGCGTACCCGGTCGGCTCCCAGACGGTCACCCAGTCGCTCGCCGGCTCGTCGCCGACGGCGATCTGGCCGGTGACCACGACGGTGTTGCTGCCGTGCTCGCGCTCGAAGGAGATCGAGGTCTCGCCGTCGGCCACCGTCTCGGCCCGGTTGTCGAACCGGAGGTAGCCGGTCTTCGGGGTCGTGGTCAGCACCGGCCGGTCGCCGGCGGCGGCCCCCGGCGCCGCGTGCACGATCACCGTGCCGGCGTCGTAGTCGGTGTCCGGCGCCACGGTCAGCGCGGACACCTGCGCGGCGTAGTAGTACGGCTCGTCGTCCCAGGTCCAGTCCGGGCCCAGCCGGGTGCGGTCGTAGCGGGTGTCGTCGGCCACCAGGTTGCCGGTGACCAGCCGCACGCCGGCGGCCGCGACCTGGGCGGCCAGCGCGTCGTAGTCGGCGGCGAGCATTGTCGGGTCGCCGCCGCCGCGCAGGTGCAGGTTGCCGGAGAGCACGCCGGCCCGGCGGGTGCCGCTGGTCAGCACGTCGGTGCGGAACCGGTGCCCGGTGCCGAGCAGCTCCAGGGCGGCGGCCGAGGTGAGCAGCTTGGTGTTGGAGGCGGGGATCAGCCGGCGGTCGCCGTTGCGGTTGTAGACGGTCTCCCCACTGGCGGCGTCGACCACCACCACCGAGGCCTGCGCCCCGGCGAGCCGGGAGTCGGCCAGGATCGCGTCGATGGTGGCGTTCAGGCGGGTCGCCGCCGGGGTCGGCGATTCGGCGGTGGCGGTGGGAGCGCCGGCGGTGGCCGCCGCGGCGACCAGCGCGACCAGCGCGAGCGTCCGGGGGAAGAGACGTCGATGCATGCGTCGATGCTGTCATGGAGATATCTGCCGGAAAAGTCTCCGGGCCGAAAAGAAATTGCCGATCTGCCGCGGCGCGGCGGGAGCGCCGGCACCCGGGCCGGCGCTGCGGTCAGCCGTCCAGCCGGCGGGCGGTGACCGGCCCGTCCGGCGGTTGCTCGTCCGGGGCGAGGACGGCGACCGCCCGGTCCACCAGCCCGTCGCTGACCAGTACCAGCCGGTGGCACGCCGGGTCGCCGGTCCGCTCGGGCAGCCGCCCGGCCAGGCCGCGTACCTGCTCGGCGGAGGCGTCGTCCAGCACGAACCCGGCGGCGTCCCAGCGCCCGTCCACGGTGAAGAACGCGGCGCTGTCCCGCTCCAGGTCGCCGTTGAGCACCACCGTCCGGTCCTCGCCGGCGAGGTCGCTGGACGCCTCGTTGAGCCCCCACGCCTGGTACGACGCCCGGCCCTCGGCCGGCGCGTCGGCCACGCCCACGCCCTCGCACCCGGTCGCCAGCAGCACCAGCGCCACCGCCGGCACCAGAACCCGCCATCCGACCCGTCCGCCCATCCCGCCCTCCGAGCACCGATCCTGCCCGATCAGACCCCGGCGGCGCCGCCCCGGTTCCGCCGGTGCGGGTGTGAGCGGAACGACCGTTCCGGCGGGCAGTCGGCGGCGACCGGCGTTGTTGCACGACACATGGACGCCCGGGACGTCGACGTGATGGTGATCGGGGCCGGCCAGGCCGGCCTCTCCGCCGGCTACCACCTGCGCCGCACCGGCTTCGACCCCGCGACGGGCTTCGTCATCCTCGACGGGGACGACGGCCCGGGCGGGGCGTGGCGGCACCGCTGGCCGACCCTGCGGCTGGACCGGGTGCACGGCTTCCACGAGCTGCCCGGCATGCCCTTCCCGGCGGCCGACCCCGGCCGTCCGGCGGCCGAGGTGGTCAGCGCCTACTTCGCCGCGTACGAGCGGGAGTTCCACCTGCCGGTACGCCGGCCGGTCCGCGTCCGGGCGGTCACCTCGCGCCCGGACGGCCGGCTGGACATCGCCACCGACCACGGCAGCTGGAGCGCCCGCGCCCTGGTCAACGCCACCGGCACCTGGACCCGGCCGTTCTGGCCGCACTACCCGGGCCGGTCGCTGTTCCGCGGCCGCCAGCTGCACACCGCCGACTACCGGGGACCGGACGAGTTCACCGGGAAGCGGGTGGTGGTGGTCGGCGGCGGCACCTCCGCGGTGCAACTGCTCGCCGAGGTCTCCACGGTCGCCGCCGAGACGACGTGGGTGACCCGGCGGCCCCCCCGACTTCCGGGCCGGTGAGTTCGGGCCCGAGCACGGCCGGGCCGCGGTGGCCCTGGTCGACCAGGCGGTCCGCGCCGGCCGCCCGCCGTCGAGCGTGGTCGGGGTGACCGGGCTGCCGCTCACCCCCGAGCTGCTCCGGTTGCGCGAGCGCGGGGTACTCGACCGGTTACCCGTCTTCGACCGGATCACGCCCGACGGCGTGGCCTGGGCCGACGGGCGGTTCGTCGCCGCCGACGTGATCCTCTGGTGCACCGGCTTCCGGGCCGCGCTGGACCATCTCGCCCCGCTGCGACTACGCGGCCCGGGCGGGGGTATCACCATGGACGGCACCCGGGTGGTGGCCGACGAGCGGATTCACCTGATCGGGTACGGCCCGTCGGCGAGCACGATCGGCGCCAACCGGGCCGGCCGCGCGGCGGTACGCGACATCCGGGCGCTGCTCGCCCCGGTGGGCGCCGGGAACTGACCGGGCTCTATTTGACGGATCCGCCGGCAGCGGGCACCGTAGGCCGTGAGAGGGGCCTCAGCTGCCCCGACGCCGCGGGGCGATCGAGGCCCCGACAATCGCCTCCCACGTGTGCTCGCCTGCGTGGCCGGTCCGGCCCGCGCCCTGAATCCGAGAAATCCACGAGGAGTTCCGCCATGCTCACCATGACCGACAACGCCGTCCTGGTCATCCGCGACCTCGCCACCCAGCAGGACGTCGCCGAAGAGGGCGGGGTGCGCATCGCCGCCGACACCCAGGCCGGTTCGCTGACCGTCGAACTGGCGGCCCAGCCGGTGCAGGGCGACCAGGTGGTGGACAACCAGGGCGCCCGGATCTTCCTCGACGCCGACGCCGCCGAACTGCTCGGCGACGCCTCGGTGGACGCCACCGTCGACGACGAGGGCATCGTCCAGTTCGGCTTCACCGAGAAGCAGTAGGGAACCGCGACGCCCCGCCGGGTCAGCCGGCCCGGCGGGTCTGCTCGCCCCGCGACCGGGCCGGCCGGCCCGGTGCGCCGGACCGCCCCGGCCGGGCGTCCGGCCGCAGCAGGGTGGCCAGCACGTGCGCCACGTGGTGCGAGGTGCTCCAGGCCGCCCAGTTGCTCGCCGACCCGGCGCCGGCGACCCGGCGGGCACGCCGGAGCAGCTCGTGGTCGCCCCACGAGTAGGCCGCCCCGGCGGCGGGCCAGTGCGGGGCCGAGACCAGGGCGCGGCACAGGTCGGCGAAGCGGTCGTCGCCCCGCCCGCCGCGCCGCGACCACCGGTAGACCCACCAGGCGCCGTCGGCCGTGTAGCGCACCGTGGGCAGCCGGTCGGCGGGATGGTCGGCGACGGGCACCGCGGAGGTCACCCCGTAGTCGCCGTACCCGACGCCGAGGTCGGCCAGCCGCTGCCAGAGCAGCCAGTCCCAGCGGTCCAGCCGGACCGGTTCGTCGGTGGGCAGCCGGGACAGGCTCGGCGGCATCCCGCCGGCGGCCACCGTCACCGAGCGCCAGGCGTGCCGGCGGGCCCAGTCCAGCAGCCGACGGACCCGGGGTTCCGCCGCCCGCACGTCGGCCCGGCAGCACACGTCACCGGCGTCGACCAGCAGGTCGCACTGTTCGGGCACCAGTCGGGTGAACCGCCACACCCGCTCCACGGCGGCGGTGGTGGCGTCGGGCCCGGCCCGGTCCTGGGCCACCCGCAGCCGCACCACCGCGCGGCAGGCGTACGCCCGGGCGGTCAGGCCGTGCGCGACGAGCCGGCGGTCGCTGTCGGCGAGCCCCACCACCGGCACCAGCGGTACGCCCCAGCGGACCAGCTCGGTCTCCGGCAGGTCGGGCAGGGCGCCGACGTCGACGGCCGGCAGCAGACCGTCGGGCAGCCGGCCGAGGGCGTCCAGTGTGTACGCGTCCGCGGTGGACACCCGGAGGATCGGGGCGAGCAGGGAAACGTCGAGGCCGTCGAGGTGGCTGAGCGCCTCCAGCTCACCCCGCCGGCAGGCGAGGACGGGGCGGTAGACCGGTTCCGCCGCCCGACCCCCGTGGGCGGGCTCCATACCTCAGCCTATGTCAGACATCGTCGGTCGTCACCGGGACGTTCGGGCCGGCGGAGCGGGCCCCGGCGCGGGTGCCACCGCCCCCGGCCGCCGGCCACGCCGGTGCCGCCGCCCGGCATGGCTGCGGGCGGCGGCACCGGCCGTGGCTCAGTCGTCGTCGCGGTCGTCGTCATCGTCGTCGGAGTCGTCGTCGCGGTCGCCGTCGGAGTCGTCATCCGAGTCGTCGTCGGAGTCGTCGTCGACCGAGTCCTGCTCGGCCTTGACCACCGCGCCGGTCTCCCGGTCCACGTCGACCTCGTGCTCGGTCTGCCCGGCGACGATCTCGACGCTCCAGACCGGGCGGCCGTGCTCCTGCTCCGCCTCGATCTCGGTGATCCGGCCGCCGCCGGCCGAGGCCAACGCGATCTCGCCGGCCCGCTGCTGGTCCACCGCGTCGCCGCCGGTGGCCGGAGCGGTCGTGCCGGTCGTGCCGGGGGTGCCGGGGGTGCCGCCGGTCGTGCCCGGCGCGCCGGGCGTGGCGCTGGTCGGGTCGGCGTCTCCGGTGGCGGCGGTGCCGGGTGCCGTCGTGGCCGCGGCCAGGGCGGGCCGTCCGGCCCGCTCGTCGTCGGCCACCGCCGTGCCGACGGCGACCCCGGTCACCGCGAGCACGGCCGCGCCGCCGAGCGACGCCAGGATCAGGGAGTTGCGCTTCATCTCGGTCCACCTTTCCTCGGTCTCTGCCTCCGAGCATCGGCCGGAACGGGATAGCGCCGCGCTGCCCGGACGCTAAGGCCCGGTTAAGGCCGGTCGGCGGGGGTTCAGGCGGCCGGCGGACCGAACGTGAGCCGCACCTCGGCGCCCCCGCCGGGAGCGCTGCCGAGGTCCAGCCGACCGCCGCCGGCCTGCGCGGCCCGCCGGGCGATGTCCAGCCCCAGGCCGGTCGACCCGGCGGAACTGGCCCCCCGCCGGACGGTGCCGGCCGGGATGCCGGGGCCCTCGTCGGTGACGGCGAGCACCACCTGTCCGGCGTCCAGGGCGAGCCGGACGCCGAACGCGGTGCCGTCCGGGGTGTGCGCGAAGACGTTGCCGAGCAGCGCGTCCACGGCCGCGGCCAGCTCGTCGGCGGGCACGGCGACCGGCAGCGGCCCGGGCGCCAGGTCGAGGCTGACCGCCCGTCCGGTGTCCTCGGCCAGCACCGACCAGAACGCCACCCGTTCGGCGACGATCGCCGCCGCGTCCGCGACCGCCGGGCCGGCCGCCGGCGACCGCCACCGGGCCTGCTGGATCAGGCCGGTGACCGCGCGTTCCAGCCCGTCCACCGCCGCGGTGACCCGGGCCGCGTCCTGCGGGTCGCGCAGCGACTCGGCCTCCAGCCGGAGCGCGGTCAGCGGGGTGCGGAGCCGGTGCGACAGGTCCGCCACCCGTTCGCGTTCCTGCGCCAGCAGCACCTGGATCCGGCCGGCCAGGTGGTTGAGGGCGCCGGCCACCTCGCGCAGCTCGGCCGGCCCGGCCGGTGCCACCCGGGCGTCCAGTTCGGCGTTGGCGAGCCGGTGCGACACCGCGGAGAGCTCGCCGATCGGCCGGACCAGGTTGCGGGCCAGCCGGTCGGCGACGGCCAGCCCGATCAGCACCAGCAGCACTCCGAGCAGGGCCAGCACCAGCCAGGAGCGGGTCACCCCGGCGGTCAGCTCGGCGCGGGGCACCTCGGTGCGGATCACCCCGGTGCCGTCCGGCCGGCCCTGCACCGCGATCACCACCTCGCGTCCCCGGGCCGACTCCGCGGTCAGGCTCCGCCCCCGCTCGGCCAGCGCCACCGCGGGCGTACGCGGGGCGGCGGCGCCGAGCACTGTGCCGTCGGGCAGGAAGACGCTGACCGGACGGCCGGACTCGGCGGCGAGCTGCTCGACGGTCAGCCGGATCGTCTCCGCGTCCTCGGTACCCACCACCGGTACCAGGCGCTGGGCGTCGGCGGTCGCCCGGACGGTGGCCCGGTCCTCGGCGACGGTACGCACCAGCAGCGCCAGCGGCACCAGGAAGGCGGCCAGGGTGAGCACGCTGACCGCGGCCACCAGCAGGGCCAGCCGGGCCCTCACCCGGCCGCCCCGGGAGCTTCGAGCCGCACCCCGACCCCGCGCACGGTGTGCAGGTAGCGGGGCTGCTGGGCGCTCTCGCCCAGCTTGCGGCGCAGCCAGGACAGGTGCACGTCGACGGTCTTGTCGGCGCCGCCGTACGGGATCTGCCACACCTCGGTGAGCAGCTCCCGTTTGGTGACCACCTCGCCGGGCCGGCCGGCCAGGTGGTGCAGCAGGTCGAACTCGCGCGGGGTCAGCTCGACCGGTTCGCCGTCCAGGGTCACCTGGCGGGACCGGGGGTCGATCCGCAAACCGCCGACCACCAGTGCCGGGTCGTCGGTGCCACCGCCGGCCGGGCCGCGCCGCAGCACCGCCCGGATCCGGGCGTCCAGTTGGGCGGCGGTGAACGGCTTGACCACGTAGTCGTCCGCGCCGGCGTCGAGGACCCGGACGATCTCGGTCTCGTCGTCGCGGGCGGTGGCCACGATCACCGGCACCGAGCTGACCGCCCGCAGCATCCGCAGCAGCTCGCGGCCGTCCAGATCGGGCAGCCCGAGGTCGAGCACGACCAGGTCGGGTCGGTCGTCGAGGGCGTCGCGCAGCCCGGTCATCGCGGTCGAGGCGGCCGCCACCGCGTGTCCGCGATCGTGCAGCGCCCGGATCAGCGGCGTGCGGATCGTCAGGTCGTCCTCGATGAGCAGCAGGCGGGCCACAGCAGGCAGGCTATCCGCCGCCGGCCGGTCCGGCCGCGGACGTTAACCCTCCCTTAGCGTCCCGCGGTGCCACGCCCAACCTTCGATCGGGGATAGTCGGGGCATGCGCCGCCGTTCGATCCTCGCCGTCGCCGGGTGGCTGGCCACCGCCGTGGTCGCCACCCTGATCGGACTGGCCGCGATCCGGCTGGTGGGGGAGAGCATCACCGGCACCCCGGGCGGCGTGCTCAGCCAACGGGAGGTCGAGCGGGCCCTTGCCGCCGAGCCGGCCACGCCGCTGCCGGGGGCCGCCTCGCCTGGCCCGGCCACCGCGACACCCGGCCCGTCCGGCGCCACGCCGAGCGCACCGGCCGCGGGCCGGCGGGTGTTCACCACCGCGGGCGGCACCGCGGTGGCCGAGTGCGTGCCCGGCGGGGTGCGGCTGGTGTCCTGGGCGCCGGCCCAGGGCTACCGGGTCGGCGACGTCGACCGGGGCCCGGACGACGACGTCGAGGTCAAGTTCGAGGGCCCGTCCGGCGAGTACGAGCTGAAGGTGCGCTGCGTGGGCCGGGAACCGCTGGCCGTCCCCGACGACTGACCGCGGCACCGGCCCTGACCTGCGGCGGAACGGCGGAAGTGTCCATGATCGGACAACTGCTGGCCTGGTTGGCGGAACGGTCACGACATACGTTCGATGACAAAGGGTGCGATCGGCGAGGATCCCCCTTTGCCGCAACAACTGCCTCAACGCCGCCCCTGGGGCGGCCCGGGAGGGCACCGATGTCCAGCCTCAGAACCCGGCGCGGGCCGGCACAGCCCGATCCGGGGGACGACGACGCCACCCGTGCCGACGCGGAGGTCACCACCTGCGCCACCGTCGGCCTGCCCGCGACCGCGCGGGTGCTCTTCGCGGTGGTGACCGCCGACGGCAACCTGGTCCGCGGCCTCGGCGCCGCACAGGCCACCCGCCTGGCCCGGGGCAAGTACCAGGTCATCTTCGACCAGGACGTGACGGCCGCCGGATACGTGGGCACCATCGGGCTGTCCGGCAGCGCCGGTGTCGCACCGTCGGGTCAGGTGGCGGTGGCCGGCCGTACCGGCATCCCGAACGGTGTCTTCGTCTCCACCTTCGCCGGCGACGGCAGCGTCGCCGACCGGCCGTTCCACCTGACGGTGCTCTCCTGACCGGCGCCGTCGATCCGCGACCGGGAGCGAACGAGCGCACGGCGCCGCTCGACCTCGGTCGAAACGTCGCCGCGCTCTGGCCGTCTCCCACCGCCGCAGCCGTACGGCGGTACGTCAGCGGGGACCTGGCTCGACCGGCCGTGTCGCACCGGTCTGGGTCTCGATCCCCGTCCTCGATGGAGTCAAACCTCGATGGGGTGGCAAATTCCACCATCTGCCAGTCCCGGCGTGACGCGGGGCCGGACCGGGTATGAGCCCGACATGGAGCATTTCACGATCGCGACCGTCGCCGAGAAGAGCCCGGACTTCCGGCGGGTGCTGTGGACCGGTACGCACACCCAGTTGGTGATCATGACCATCCCGCCGGGCGGTGAGATCGGCGAGGAGGTCCACGAGGACATCGACCAGATCCTGACCTTCGTCAGCGGCACCGGCGAGGCCCGGGTCGCCGGGGAGAAGCGCGAGGTCGTCCAGGGCGACCTGGTGGTGGTGCCGGCCGGCACGAAGCACAACTTCGTCAACACCGGGCCGAACCCGCTGGTCCTCTACACCGTCTACGGCCCGCCGGAGCACGCCGACCAGGCGGTGCACCGCACCAAGGAGGAGGCGGACGCGGCGGAGGCCGCCGGCGAGGACGAGCCGCCCACCTCCTGACCCGGGCAGCGGCGGGACCGACCGGGCCGGCGGGCGCCGCCGGCCCCGCACCCGCCGCCGGCACCCGGCCGCCCGACGAGGGGTGACCAGCCCGGCGGCTCGCACCCGGGTCCGGCCGCGGGCCGGGTCGGGCTGGGCCGCCCGATCCGGCCGGCCGGGCCGGGCTGGGCCGTGCCGTCGGATCCGGCCGGGCCGGGCGCCCGGTCTGAGGCGGGCCGATCCGGGTACCCGCAGCGGGTGGACCAGCCGGCGATCTCCGACTACGGCTTCCTGTCCGACTGCCGCTCCGGCGCGCTGGTCGGCCGGAACGGCTCGATCGACTGGTGGTGCCCGGACCGGTTCGACGCCGCCTCGGTCTTCGGCCGGATCCTGGGCCCCCGGGCCGGGCACTGGCTCCTGGCGCCGGTCGCCGCCGGCCGGCCCGGGCACCGGGTGGAGCGCTCCTACCGACCGGACACCCTGGTGCTGCGCACCGTGCACCACACCCCCGAGGGCAGCGTGGCGGTGACCGACGCGCTGGCCGCCGAATTCGGTGCCCGGGGGCACGAGCTGGGCATGAACTCGCCCGGGGTGCTGCTGCGGGTGGTCGAGGGGCTCAGCGGCCGGGTGCCGATGGAGCTGGAGTTCTGCCCCCGGCCGGACTACGGGCTGCTGACCCCGTACCTGCACGACCAGCCGGACGGCGCGGTGCTGGCGGCCTGCGGCTCGGTGACGCTGACGCTGCGCGCCGAGGGCCTGCCGCTGCGCGCCGGGCAGGACCGGGTCCGGCACGAGTTCGCGGTCTCCGCCGGGGACGTGGTCGGCTTCGACCTGGCGTACGGGCACGCGTACGGTGATCCGCCGGCCCGGCTGGACCCGGTCGTCGCGCTCGCCGAGACGGTGCAGGCCTGGGAGGCGTACCGGGAGTCGCACCACTACCCGGGCGAGTACGCCGACCTGGTCCGGCACAGCGCCACGGTGCTGACCGGGCTGACGTACAGCCGCAGTGGCGCGGTGGCCGCGGCGCTGACCACCTCGCTCCCCGAAGAGCTGGGCGGCGACCGCAACTACGACTACCGCCTCTCCTGGCTGCGCGACTTCGCGATGACCCTGCGCGCCTTCTGGGTGGCCGCCTGCCCGCACGAGACGTCCCGGCTCTTCGCCTGGGTGGCCCGCTCGATCGGCCAGGTCGGCCAGATGCCGGTGCCGGTGATGTTCGGCCTGGCCGGGGAGCGGGACCTCTCCGAGCACGAGCTTGCGCACCTGCCGGGCTACGCCGGCAGCCGGCCGGTGAGCGTCGGCAACGACGCCTGGCGGCAACGCCAGCTCGACGTGCCGGGCGAGGTGATCCTGGCGACCTGGCAGCTGCGCGACTACCTCGGCACCAGCTTCGAGAAGGAGCTGCGCGAGATGGTGCTCGGGCTGGCCGAGCAGGTGGCCACCACCTGGCACCTGCCCGACCGGGGGATGTGGGAGACCCGCGAGGTCGAGCGGCACTACCTGTCGTCGAAGGTGCTCTGCTGGGCGGCGATGGACAAGGCGGTGGCGCTGGCGCCCCGGCTCGGCGAGCGCGCCGACCCGCGGCGGTGGGCCGCGGTCCGGGACGAGATCCGGGCCACCGTGCTGCGCGAGGGCTGGAACGACGAGGTCGGCGCGTACACCGCGTTCTTCGGCTCCACCGAGCTGGGCGCCTCGGCGCTCTACCTGCCGGTGGTGCGTTTCCTGCCGGCGGCCGACCCGCGGATGCGCGCCACCATCGAGGCGGTGGAGCGGGAACTGGGCACCGCCGACGGGCTGGTGCGGCGCTGGGCCGGCGAGCCGGCGGGCTTCCTGCTCTGTTCGTTCTGGCTGGTGGAGTGCCTGGCGATGGCCGGCGAGCGGGAGCGCGCCCGGCGGTTGTTCGAGCAGGTCGTCGGGCACGCCAACGACGTGGGCCTGCTCAGCGAGCAGATCGACCTGCGCGACGGCGCGCAGCTGGGCAACACCCCGCAGGCGCTCTCGCACATCGGCCTGATCAACGCGGCCTGGCGGCTCACCGAGCCGACCGGCGAGTGACGCGGAAATCCTGCAACAGACCTGCAAGCGCAATCCATTGACGCTCGTGTCTGGCCGGTCCTAGCCTTTCGAGTACGGGAAAGCCCTTTAAGAAGGCTTTTAATCCCGTTCGTCCCCTCCGGAGTCCGGGCCTCCGGCGGGACCATCCGATCCCCCAGGCCGCGGCACCGCGCGCCGGTTCCCCCTGCGCCGTGCCACCCCGTGGGGCACCACCACCTGCATCCCAGGAGGACCCCGTGCAATCCAGACACCGCACTCGCCGGCGGGCACTGCTGCTCGCCGTGGGCGCCGGGGCGACCGTGGCCGCCCTCGCCGCCGGCATGACCACCTCGGCCTTCGCGGCCACCGTCTTCACCGACAGCTTCAGCGACGGCGACACCGCCGGCTGGTCCAAGTCCGGCGGCACCTGGGCGGTCACCGACGGCGCCGTGCACCAGTCCAACGCGGCCAGCGAACTGGCCCGCCTCTTCGCCGGCCAGACCGGCTGGACCGACTACCAGGTGCAGGCCCGGGTACGGCCGGGCGGCTTCGGTTCGTCCAGCGCCCTGGTGGGCCTGGCGGCGCGGGCCAGCGGCAGCACCAAGATGTACCGGTTGGCCCTGCTCGGCAACGGCCGCGCCGAACTCCAGGCGGTCAACGGCAGCCAGATCGCCGCGATCGGCTCGGCGTCGATCGGGGTCAGCGCCGGCACCTGGTACACGCTGCGGATCGAGGCCAGCGGCAGCACCATCCGGGGCTTCGTCAACGGCACCCAGATCGCCGCCGGCAGCAACGGCCTGGTCGGCGCCGGCCGGATCGGCCTGGTCACCGCGTACGCCAGCGGCAGCTTCGACGACGTCACGGTGGACAGCTCCGGCGGCTCGACGCCGACCACCCCGCCGGGGACCACCGCCCCGCCGACCACGCCCCCGCCGACCACACCCCCGCCCACCACGCCCCCGCCGGCCGGCTGGCCGACGCCGACCGGCAGTGTGAAGGTGGACGCCACGATCCGGGTCTCGGGCACCTTCGACGGCGGCCTGCGCCGGTACTACGGCATCGGCGACGGCGGGCAGAGCGAGAGCCAGGACCCGATGTTCGTGCTCGCGGCCGGGGCCACCCTGCGCAACGTCGTCATCGGCGCCCCGGCCGGCGACGGGGTGCACTGCGAGGGCAACTGCACGCTGGTCAACGTCTGGTGGGAGGACGTCGGCGAGGACGCGGCCACCTTCCGCGGCGGCACCACCTACACCGTCGACGGCGGCGGCGCCCGGTCCGCCTCCGACAAGGTCTTCCAGCACAACGGTTCGGGCACCGTCCACATCCGCAACTTCCGGGTGGAGAACGCCGGCAAGCTCTACCGGGCCTGCGGCAACTGCTCCACCTCGTACCAGCGGCACGTGGTGATGGACAACGTCACCGCCACCTCCACCAAGGTGCTCGCCGGCATCAACACCAACTGGGGCGACACCGCCCGGTTCAGCCGGATCACCATCCTCAACGACCCGGACCGGCGGACCGTGATCTGCGAGAAGTACATCGGCGTACCCAAGGGCGACGAACCGACCAAGATCGGCGAGGGCGCCGACGGGGTCAACTGCTTCTACGCCAGCTCCGACATCACGTACCGCTGACCGCCCCGACGGCCCCGCGGACCCCACCGGCCCGCGGGGCCACCGGCGCCGGCAGGCTCGCCCGGTGCGGGCGGGTCAGGCCAGCACCGGCACCCCGGTCACGTCCACCGTCTCCGGGTACTTCAGGCCGGCGCCGGTGTTGAGCACCACCACCCGCTCGCCGGCCCGGATCCAGCCGCCGGCCCGCAACTGCCGGGCGGCGGTCAGGCAGGCGGCGCCCTCCGGGCAGAGCAGCAGCCCCTCCCGGGCGGCGAAGTCCCGCAGGTCGGCCAGGATCTCGGCGTCCTCGACCGCCACCGCGGTGCCGCCGCTGGCCCGCAGCGCGGCCAGGATCAGTTCGTCGCCCAGCGGGGCCGGCACGGTGATGCCGAACGCCACCGTTTTCGCGTCCGCCCAGGGCTGGGCGCGTTCCTCCCCGGCGGCGAAGGCCCGGACGATCGGTGCGCACCCGGTCGACTGGACGGCCACCAGCCGGGGCAGCCGGTCACCGATCCAGCCCAGCTCGCGCAGCTCGTGCAGCGCCTTGTGGATGCCGATCAGCCCCACCCCGCCGCCGGTCGGATAGATGATCACGTCGGGCGCCTGCCAGCCGAGCTGCTCGACGATCTCGTACCCCATGGTCTTCTTGCCCTCGAGCCGGTACGGCTCGCGCAGCGTGCCCGCGTCGAACACCGCGCCCGCCGAGCTCGCCACCAGCTCGGCGACCAGCCGGCCGGCGTCGCTGATCAGCCCGTCGACCAGGCGCAGGTCGGCGCCGGCGGCCACGCACTCGCGCCGGCAGACGACCGGCGCGTCCACCGGCATGACCACCGTCGCGCGCAGCCCGGCCCGCGCGGCGTAGGTCGCCCAGGCGGCGCCCGCGTTGCCGTTGGTCGGCATGGCGATCCGCTCCACGCCCAGCTCCCGGGCCCGGCTCACGCCGACCGCCGCGCCGCGCGCCTTGAACGACCCGGTCGGGGTCAGCCCCTCGTCCTTGACCAGCAGCTCGGGAATGCCGATCTCCGCCCCGTACGCCGGAGCGCGCAGCAGCGGCGTCCAGCCCTCGCCCAGCGTGGTCACGTGCCGCGGGTCGGCCACCGGCAGCAGCTCGCGGTAGCGCCACAGGTCGGCCGGGCGCAGCCCGAACCGTTCCGGGGTGACCACCTCGGCCACCGCTGCCAGGTCGTAGCGGGCCAGCACCGGTGACCCGCAGTCGCAGAGGTTGCGCGGCTTGCCGGCGTCGTGTTCCCGGCCGCAGCGTGGGCACTCCAGATGGGTCAGGTACACGTCGCTCCTCGCCGTCTCAGCTGGTGTCGATGCTCAGCCAGCGCCGGCTGCGTCGGCCTGGCTCGTAGACCGAGTCGAGTCGCTTGGCCACCACCCCGGGCAGCCCCTGCTCGCGCGCGGTCCGCAGGGCCTCGGCGCCGGTGCCGGGAAACCAGGGCGGAGTCTGCCAGTGCGCTCCGGTCAGCGCCAGACCGTCGAGCAGCTCCCGGCGTTGGGCGTACGGCAGCTCGACGCTGCCCACCCCCTCCAGCCAGAGCAGGTCGAAGATCAGGTACTGGGCGTCCGCGGTGGCCCGGCCGCCGCGCGCCGGCCGGACCCGCCCGGCGCGGTCGATGCGCACCAGCACCCCGTCCAGCACGGCCTCGGTGGGGGCCAGCTCCTCGGCCATGTCCCGCAGCCAGGGGTACGTCCCGGTGATCTCCTCGTCGGTCTCGGATAGCAGCCGCAGCCGCCCGCCGGAGACGTACGCGACCGCTCGCACCCCGTCCCAGCGCAGCTCGTAGCCCCACTCGTGCTCGTCCCGGGGCAGCTTCCCGCCCGGGCTGGGGAGCATCGGGCGGACCAGCTCCGGCATGCTGGTCCAGCCCTCCGGGGCCGGGTCGGTGCGCCGGACCATCCAGTCGCGGCCCGCCTTGCCGCCGGTGGCGAAGAGGACGTACCGGCCGCTGGTGCGCTCGCCGTCGAGCACGACGATCACCTCGTCGTCGTGCCACTTCTCGGCGCGGTACGTGCCCCGGTCGTGGATGGTCATCCGGCCGCCGCCGTACTCGCCGGCCGGGATCTCACCGTGGAAGGTGAGGTACTCCATCGGGTGGTCCTCGGTGTGCACGGCGAGGTGGTTGCGGCCGGGCTCCCGGGGCAGGCCGCGCGGCACCGCCCAGGAGGCGAGCACCCCTTCGTGCTCCAGCCGCAGGTCCCAGTGCAGGCTGCGGGCGTGGTGCTGCTGGATGACGAAGCGGGCGGTGTCGCCGGTCGGCTTCTTCCGCCGGGGGGCGCGCCGCGGCACCGGCTCCGGGGTGCGTGCCGCGTCCCGCTTGCGCCGGTACTCCTCCAGCCGGTCGGCCACACCCGCATTCTCCGGCAATCCGGCCCGGGCCGCCGGACGCCGGTGCCGACCCGCCGCCGACGACCCGGATGCCCGGTTTCCGGGCATGTCGCGGGCGATCACGGGTAGAACCGTCGGCATGGATCTCGATCAGCCCACCGTTCCGCTGCCCGGCGAGGTGCGGATGCCGCTGCTCGGCTTCGGCACCTGGCAGGCCACCGGCAAGGCCGGCTACGACGCCGTGCTGGCCGCGCTCGACGCCGGCTACCGGCACATCGACACCGCCACCATGTACGGCAACGAGGAAGAGGTCGGCCGGGCGGTGCAGGAGAGCGGGCTGCGCCGCGAGGACGTCTTCCTCACCACGAAGCTCCCGCCGGAGCGGGTGGGTCGGGAGCGGGAGACCATCGAGGCGAGCCTGCGCGCGCTCGGCACCGACCACGTCGACCTGTGGCTGGTGCACTGGCCGCCGTCGAACCCGGCGGACAGCATCCCGGTCTGGCGGGAGCTGCTGGCCGCCCGCGACGAGGGGTTGGCCCGCGCGGTGGGGGTGAGCAACTACAGCACCGCGCAGATCGACGAGCTGATCCAGGCCACCGAGGAGAACCCGGCCGTCAACCAGATCCCCTGGAGCCCCTTCCTCTACGACCGGCAACGGCACATCGAGCACCGCGACCGGGGTGTGGTGCTGGAGGGCTACAGCCCGTTCAAGCGGAGCGACCTGTCCGATCCGGTGCTCACCCGGATCGCCGGGGCGCACGGCGTCTCGCCGGCCCAGGTGGTGCTCCGCTGGCACATCGACCACGAGATCGTGGTGATCCCGAAGTCGGTGACGCCGGAGCGGATCCGGGCCAACGCCGACGTCTTCCAGTTCGCGCTCACCGCCGAGGAGATGCGCGACATCGACGCGCTGGGCGGCACCTGACCGGCCCGGTCGCGGCCGCGCGGTTGCCGTAGGACCCGACCCGCGGCGCGGACCCGGGCCGCCGGCGCCCGCTTCTTGCCAATTTCCTTCAGCCGAAGCAATGGCGATGAAGGGTATCGACATAGACGCTCGTGACGATATACCGTGCCCGTCACGACGATCGTCGATCCGTCGTACCCCTCCGCCCCGCTGAAGGAGCGCCATGGTCACGTCCCGATCCGTCCGTCTGCGGCGCCGAGGTCTGCTCGGCATCCCGGCCCTGGTGGCCGGCGCGCTGACCGCCGTCGCCGTCCGTCCCGCCGCGGCGAGTGCCGCGCCGCTCGCCGCGCCGAAGCCCGAGTGCCTCGCCGACCTGCTCGGGGAGTCCTGATGGCCACCATTCCCTGGCTGGTGGACGTGCTGCGCTCGGCCGGCGTCCAGGTCGTCGTCGAGGGCGACTGGCTCAACCGGATGCGCCCCGGCTCCTTCGACCCGATCGGCGTGCTCTGGCACCACACCGCGGCCACCTCCAGCGCCAGCAACCCGCACCCGGCGCTGAACATCTGCATCAACGGCCGGTCCGACCTGCCCGGCCCGCTCTGCCAGGCGCTGGTCGACTACCACGGCGTCTTCCACGTCATCTCCGCCGGTCGCTGCAACCACGCCGGCACCGCCCGGGCCAGCGGGCCCATCCCGGCCGGCGACGGCAACACGATGCTGATCGGCTGGGAGATCGACTACAACGGCGTCAACCAGGAGATGACCGCGGCGCAGTACAACGCGTCGGTGGCCGCCACCGCCGCGGTGCTGAAGCGGCTCGGCAAGGACTCCAGCTACGCCCGGGGCCACCGGGAGACCAGCACCACCGGCAAGATCGACCCGTCCTTCATCGACCTGAACGTGATGCGGGCCGACGTGGCCGCCAAGATGGCCGGCGGCCCAGTCTGGTCCTCGATCGTGGACAACGCCACCGCCGGCCGGTTCACCGCCAGCACCAACTGGGGTACGTCGTCGTACTCGGGGCAGCGCTACGGCGCCGACTACCGCTTCGCCGACCCGGTCCTGGCCAGCGACGCCGCCTGGTACAAGTTCAACGTCCCGGCGGCCGGCAGCTACCGGGTCGAGGCCTGGTGGCCGGCGAACGCCGGCTACAACTCCGCGACCCCGTACATCATCGCCACGTCGAGCGGGAACCAGACCGTCACCGTCGACCAGCGGGCGACCGGTGGGCAGTGGCGGACGCTGGGCACGTTCTCGCTGCCGGCCGGCGACGCCAACCGGGTCGCGGTGAGCCGCTGGAGTTCGGCCGCCGGCCTGATCATCGCCGACGCCGTCCGGCTCACCCGGGTCTGAACCCGGCGCGGGTGGCGGCCCGGCGCGCTCGCGCGGGCCGGGCCGCCACCGGCCGGTCGTCAGCTACGGGAGCAGGCGACCCCGTTGAGGGAGAAGCTGGTGGGCGAGGAGTACGACCCGCTCAGCGTCCCCTGGTAGCCGAAGCTCGCCGTGCCGCCCGGCGCGATCGAGCCGTTCCAGCTCAGGTTCCGCGCGGTCACCGTCGACCCGCTCTGGCCCACCGTGGCGTTCCAGGCGCTGGTCACCTGCTGCCCGGCGGGTAGCGCGTAGGTCAGCGTCCAGCCGTTGATCGCGCTCGACCCGGTGTTGGTGATCTGCACGTCGGCGGTGAACCCGTTGTTCCACGAGTTGGGCGTGTACTTCACCGCGCACCCCGAGCCGCCGGGCGGCGGCGTGGTCGGCGGGGGAGTGGTCGGCGGCGGCGTGGTCGGGTTGCCACCGCCGTTGACCGCCGCCGAGAACGAGGTCACCGCCAGCCCGACGCCGCCCTGCCAGGGCTCGAAGCCGGCCTGGATGCTGGTCAGGTACCAGGAGTTGGTGATCGCGCCCCGGTTGCGGACGTCGTTGATGAAGTCGAGCACGCTGAAGTTCAGGCTGCTGATCGCCGACGGCGCCACGTACGAGATCACGTTGTTGGAACCGTTGCTGCCCCGCCAGACCTCCCAGGTCCGGCCGGCCAGCGTGGCGGTGCCGACCGGCGAACCGATGGGCTGGATGGAGCCCTGCCGGTTGAGCCAGATCATGATCTCCATCTGGTTCACCCCGTCCCGCTTGGGCGTCGGGTCCAGCCAGATGTCGTACGAGGCGTTGTAGGTGGCGCCGCTGACGTACCGGTAGGTGATGCTGCTGGTGGCGCTGCTGATCTGGCTCACCTGGATCGGCAGGTTGGTGCCGGGGGAGCAGTTGGTGTAGTGGCAGCCCAGGTAGACCGACGGGTACGCGGTGGGCGCGCCGTTGGTGGGGTTGCTGCCGTTCTGCGTGGTGATCTCGAAGCCGGTGTCGGTGACGTTGATGCACTGCTGGGCGGTGGTGCCCCAGCGGTTGTTCTGCACCACGTACCGGCCCTGGATGGTGGTGGAGCCGTACTGCTCGCAGATCTGGGTGTCGGCGGAGGCGGTGCCGCCGAGGGCCACGGCGACGATCGACCCGGCGGCGAGCAGGCCGGCCGCCGCGAGGGCCCGGAGTGGACGTTTCATGATGCTCCTTGGCATACGGCGCATGGACGCCGGACATGTCGGACGGAAACCCGGACGGGAGCGCTCCCACGCTTCGTCGACACATTTACACCTCTGAAACTCCGGCGCAATGGCGCTGCGGTATTGGAGTAGAAGGTGAGGTTTGTCACGCTGGGACCGCGCGGTCGGCGGCGATCCGCCGGCCGACCGGGGTGCCGTCGCCGACGAGTGTCACGCGTGGACCGATTTGACTCTGGTGCGAGTCGGTAGCGCCGAGTAGTGTCTTGCCTCCAACGCGTGCCGAACCCCTCCGGAGGCGTACACCACCATGGGTGGCTCTCCCCTGCGCATCCTCGTCGTCGGCGCGGGCATCGCCGGTCTGGCCGTGGCCCGGGCGCTGCGGATGGCGGGCTTCCGGCCCGACGTCACCGAGAAGCTGCCCCCGGGCGAGCTCACCGACACCGGCCTCTACCTGCCCGGCAACGCCGCCCGCGCGCTGCGCCGGCTCGACCTCGACGGCCCGGTCCGCCCGCTCGGCCAGGTCATCCACCGGCAGCGGTTCCTCGACGCCGCCGGGGCCCCGCTCTGCGAGGTCGACCTCGACGCGCTCTGGGCCGGCGTCGGCGAGTGCCGGGCGCTGCCCCGGGGCGAACTGCACCGGGTGCTGCTCACCGGGGCCGGTGGCGCCGTCCGGCACGGCGCCGAGGTGCGCACCATCGACCTGCTGCCGGACGCGGTCGGCGTCACCTTCGTCGACGGCACCAGCACCGAGTACGACCTGCTGATCGGCGCGGACGGCCCGCGCTCGTCGATCCGCACCCTGGCCGCCCTCGGCGGTCCGCCGCGCCCCACCGGGCAGGTGGTATACCGGGCAGTGGTCCGCGACGGCCCCCCGGTCGCCGAGTGGACAGCGCTGCTCGGGCAGCGGGCCGGCTTCCTGGTGGTGCCGATCGGCGCCGGACGGCTGCACTGCTACGCCGACGAGACCGGCACCGAGCCGCCGGCCGACCCGGTGGCGCGGCTGCGCGAACTCTTCGGCTCCTACGGCGGGCCGGTGCCGGAGGTGCTGGACTCGCTGGAGCACGTGCACGTCGGGATCACCGACGAGGTCGAGCTGGGGCGCTGGTCCCGGGGCCGGGTGCTGCTGGTCGGCGACGCCGCGCACGCCACCGCGCCGACGCTGTCCCAGGGCGCCGCGATGGCACTGGAGGACGCCGTGGTGCTCGCCGAGTCGCTCGGCGCGGCCGGCAGCGTCGACGCCGCGCTGACCGCGTACGAGAGTCGCCGGCGGCCGCGTACCCGATGGGTGCGGGACCGGACCCGGGACCGCAACCGGACCCGGGACGTCCCGCCGGCGCTGCGCGACCCGCTGCTGCGCGGCCGCGGCGGCCGCATCTTCGGCGAGCACTACCGGCTGCTGCTCGGCCCGCTGTAACGGATCGACGCAGCGGACCGGGACGCCGGCCGGTGGCCGGTCGCCGGGCCGGGTGGCGGAGGGTACCCGCCCACCCCACGCGGCGCTGCCACCTGCCGGGGACTATCCTCCTTGCGGATGACGGCTCGCAGACAACAGCGCGTGCCGAGCGGGACAACCCAGAACCGGAGGCCACTCGTGACCACCGTCGCACCCAAGCCGGTCGTGACCCGGCCCTGGCCGGTCCGAGCGCCGGTCAGGGGTTCGGCCATCGCGCGGCTGCTGCGTACCACGGACGCGAAGCAGATCGGGATCATGTACATGGTCACCGCGTTCGTGTTCTTCATGATCGGTGGCCTGATGGCCCTGTTCATGCGGGCCGAGCTGGCCCGGCCCGGGCTGCAGTTCCTGTCGCCCGAGCAGTACAACCAGCTCTTCACCATGCACGGCACGATCATGCTGCTGTTCTTCGCGACGCCGATCGTGTTCGCCTTCGCCAACTACGTCGTGCCGATCCAGATCGGCGCCCCGGACGTCTCGTTCCCGCGGCTGAACAGCTTCGCGTACTGGCTGTACCTGTTCGGCGGCACGATGGCCACCGCCGGCTTCCTCACCCCGGGTGGCGCCGCCGACTTCGGCTGGACCGCGTACACCCCGCTGAGCAGCGTGGAGCACTCGCCCGGCGTCGGCGCCAACATGTGGGTGATGGGTCTGGCGATCTCCGGTCTGGGCACCATCCTCGGCGCGGTGAACATGATCACCACGATCCTCACCCTGCGCGCGCCCGGCATGACCATGTTCCGGATGCCGATCTTCACGTGGAACATCCTGATCACCAGCCTCCTGGTGATCCTGGTCTTCCCGCTGCTGGCCGCCGCGCTCTTCGCGCTCGCCGCGGACCGGCTGCTGGGCGCCCACGTCTACGACCCGGCGACCGGCGGGCCGATGCTCTGGCAGCACCTCTTCTGGTTCTTCGGCCACCCCGAGGTGTACATCATCGCGCTGCCGTTCTTCGGCATCATCAGCGAGATCATCCCGGTCTTCTCCCGTAAGCCGATCTTCGGCTACAAGGGCCTGGTCGCCGCGACCATCGCCATCGCCGGTCTGTCGATGAGCGTCTGGGCGCACCACATGTTCGCCACCGGCCAGGTGCTGCTGCCCTTCTTCAGCTTCCTGAGCTACCTGATCGCCGTGCCCACCGGTATGAAGTTCTTCAACTGGATCGGCACCATGTGGCGCGGCCAGATCAGCTTCGAGTCGCCGATGCTCTTCTCGATCGGCTTCCTGGTGACGTTCCTCTTCGGCGGCCTCACCGGCGTGCTGCTGGCCAGCCCGCCGCTGGACTTCCACCTGCACGACAACTACTTCGTGGTGGCGCACTTCCACTACGTGCTCTTCGGCACCATCGTGTTCGCGGTCTTCGCCGGCATCTACTTCTGGTTCCCCAAGATGTTCGGCCGGATGCTCGACGAGCGGCTGGGCAAGGTGCACTTCTGGCTCACCATGATCGGCTTCCACACCACCTTCCTGGTGCAGCACTGGCTGGGCAGCGAGGGCATGCCCCGCCGGTACGCCGACTACCTGCCCAGCGACGGCTTCACCACGCTGAACATGATCTCGACGATCGGCGCGTTCATCACCGGTATCTCGACGCTGCCGTTCATCTACAACTGCTGGAAGTCGTACAAGGCCGGCCCGGTCGTCGAGGTCGACGACCCCTGGGGCCACGGCAACTCCCTGGAGTGGGCGACCACCTCGCCGCCGCCGCTGCGCAACTTCGACCGGATGCCCCGGATCCGCTCCGAGCGGCCGGCGTTCGACCTGAAGTTCCCCGAGCTGGCCGCCGGTGGCCAGAGCCTGGCCGGCCCGCCCGAGGGCGGCGCCAAGCCGCTGACCAGCGAGTCGGACGGCGGGGCCAGCTACCGGGAGGACGTCGCCAGCGACGTCGACCGCAACTGACCCTCAGCTCCACGGACGACGGGCGCCGCTCCCCACCCGGGGACGGCGCCCGTCGCCGTTCCCGCCCCGGCCACCCGCCCTGGTCGGTCCGGACCGCCCCTCCTCGTCGGTCCCGGCCACCCGCCCGGGTCGGTCCGGACCGCCCCTCCTCGTCGGTCCCGGTCGCCCGCCCTGGTCGGTCCGGACCGCCCGCCCCAGGTCCGCCCCGGCCGCCCGCCCTGGTCGGTCCGGACCGCCCGTCCTCGTCGGCCGGGCCGTCGCGGGTGTGCGGGCGCCGGCGCGGTCCGGTCGGCCTTCGGCCTCTTCCGCCCCGGGGATGGTGGCCCGGTTTTTCGAGTTGCGGCGGGTCGGGGTGCGGGCCGGGTGTCCCGGTGGGCCCTCGGACGTCGGATCGGGCCGGACCGGGCGGAGATCGACTCCGCATCGGCGATATGGGGGCATCCAGCTCGCCGGGATGCCGCCACCTCGGCGATCTGGAGTCGATCAAGGGTTCCGCACGCCGGACGCCTGGTGGGCCGCCCGGCAGCCCGCGTCCCACCGGCGCTACCTGACCGGACGCCGGCGGCGCCACGCTCGCCCTGCGCCACGGCACCCGTGGGTCATCCGAGGCCGGGCCGCGTGAGATCCACTCGGTGTGCGGCATGTCGGGCTGTCACCGGCACGTCACCACCCTGACCTGCCGCACACCGAGCCGATCACCCCGCCACCGGCGACGAGACCCGGGCCGGCGTCCGGCGGTGGCGCGGTGGGCGCCGCTCCCCGGCCAGGTCGGTGCGGAAGACCGGCGGCCGGGTTGCGGAGCCGGTCGCCGGCCGGAGCCGGTCGCCGGCCGGAGCCGGTGGCCGGCCGGAGCATCGCCGGCACCGGCCGGGGGTCAGCCGGCACCGGCCGGGGGTCAGCCGGCGGTGGCCGGGGCGAGTTCGGCTTCCGGGGCGTCCGGCACCGACAGCGCCACCGCCCGGCGGCGGCGCAGTTCGATCGGGAGCACCACCAGCGCCACCAGTGCGCCGATCGCGCCGGTGACCGCGAAGCCCCACCACGGGGCCTGCGCGTCGATGACCGCGCCGGCCAGCGGGGCGCCGACCGCGATGCCGACGGTGACCGCCGAGCCGTGCAGGCCCATCGCCTCGCCCCGGACCGCCGCCGGCGCGAGCCGGCTCACCGCGTCCGAGGTGGCCGCGATGGTGGGGGCGCAGAGCAGGCCGGCCGGGATCAGCGCCAGGCCGAGCAGCCACCAGTGCGCGCCGCCCAGCCCGATCGGGATGGTGAACAGGCTGAGCGCGGCCATCAGCGCCAGCGGGGAGACCGAGCGGCTGGCCGCGCCGTACGCGAAGCCGCCGACCAGCGAGGCGACCGCCCACATGGCCAGCACCGCACCCGTCCAGCCGACCTCGCCGCTCTCCCGGAGCACCGCGATCACCGCCACGTCGGTGCCGCCCAGCACCAGCGTGCCGGCCGTGCTCACCGCCAGGACGGCGAGCATCCGCGGGGTGAGCCACTCCCGCCGGGGGACGCGCACCCGTGGCCCGGTGGCCTCGCTGGCGGCCCGGATCGGCGGGTTCTGCAGCCAGAGCCCGATGCCCGCGGCGACGATCCCGGCGCCGACGAGGTAGAGGGTGGTGCGGGCGGAGATCGTCGCGACGGCCGCGGTGGCCAGCGCCGGGCCGACCATGAACGACAGCTCGACGGACATCGAGTCCAGCGCGTAGGCCGGGCGGCGCCGCTCCGCCGGGACCAGCGCGGCGATGGACTGCCGGATCACCGAGAAGATCGGCAGGGCCAGCGCCCCGGCCACGAAGGCGGCGGGCAGCAGCAGCGGGTACGACAGCAGCGGTGCCGTGGACCAGAAGACCGCCTCGGCGACCCCGGTCAGCACCAGCACCGGCCGCAGGCCGCGGCGGTCCACCAGCCGGCCGAGCAGCGGGCCGCCGATCGCCGCCCCCACGGTGATCGCCGCGCCGACCAGGCCCGCCGCGCCGTACCCCCACCCGAGGTCCTGCACGACGTAGAAGGTCAGGGTGATCCCGGTCGCGGTGAGCGGGACGCGCGCGAGCACCGCCACCAGCAGCAGCGACCGGAGTCCGGGCAGGGCGAGTGCCTCCCGGTAAGGCTTAAGGTTCACGACGGTCCGTACCTCCGCCGGACATCCTCGACCGGGGGTACGACACCCGCCAACCGATTACCGCCTCATGCGGCCCTGATCACAGGCTTTCCGCGCAGGTTGACCCCGGCGCCCTCCAGGGACCGCAGCGCCACGTCGGTGGTGTCCGGGGCCACCCCGGCGGTCAGGTCCAGCAGCACGGTGGTGTGGAAGCCCTCCTCGGCGGCGTCCAGCGCGGTGGCCCGCACGCAGTGGTCGGTGGCGATCCCGACCAGCTCCACCGTGTCGACCCCGTGCCGGCGCAGCCAGTCGGCCAGGCACTCGCCGGAGTCGGTGTGCCCCTCGAAGCCCGAGTACGCGGCCGCGTGCTCGCCCTTGTGGAAGATCGCCTCGACCCGGTCGGTGGCCAGGTCGGGGTGGAACTCCGAGCCCGGGGTGCCCACCACGCAGTGCCGCGGCCACGAGTCCACGAAGTCCGGCGGATCGCCGAAGTGCGCGCCCGGGTCGACGTGGTAGTCCTTGGTCGCCACCACGTGGTCCCAGCGGTCCGGCTCCTCGGCGAGCAGCCGGGTGACCCCGGCCGCCACCCCGGCCCCGCCCTGGACCGCCAACGACCCGCCCTCGCAGAAGTCGTTCTGCACGTCGACGATGATCAGCGCCTTGCCCACCGGGTGCTCCTCTCCTCGGTTCGGTCCGCGGTACGACTGGCCGGCTCAGCTCGCGGGGACGACGGTGACCGGCACGGCCGGGTCGCCCGCGGAGAGCTTCAACCCCTCCCAGGGTATGGAGATCAGGCACTGCCGCAGGTGCTCCCGCGATTCGTCCAGGGTCGGCAGCTCGACCGGCTCGCCTCCGGTGAGCAGTGGCCGTTGCAGCAGCCGGTCGTTCGGTTGCCGGTCCGGCTCGCCCTGCGGGACGATGACCTCCTCGGTGGCGGTGCCGGTCGGCTTGTGCCGGCGGACGGCCACCTTCCGGCCGCCGATGGTGGCCTTCTGCTCGGAGCGCTTCACCACCGCCCGGCCGTCGACCTCGACCAGCTTGTAGACCAGGCCGGCGGTCGGCGCGCCGGAGCCGGTCACCACCGAGGTGCCCGCCCCGTACATGTCGACCGGCTCGGCGGCGAGCGCGGCGATCGAGTACTCGTCCAGGTCACCGGAGACGATGATCTTCGTCTCGGTGGCGCCGAGCGAGTCGAGCAGCTCCCGGGACTGCTGCGCGATCACGGCCAGGTCGCCGGAGTCGATCCGGACCGCCCGCAGCTCCGGCCCGGCCACGGCGATCGCGTTGCGGATGCCCTGGGTGATGTCGTACGTGTCGACCAGCAGCGTGGTGTCCTTGCCCAGCGTGGCGACCTGCGAGGCGAACGCGGCCCGCTCGTCGTCGTGCAGCAGGGTGAACGCGTGCGCCGCGGTGCCCGCGGTGGGGATGCCGTACCGCTGGCCGGCGGCCAGGTTGGAGGTGAACCGGAAGCCGGCCAGGTACGCGGCCCGGGCGGCGGCGACCGCCGCCTCCTCGTGTGCCCGGCGCGAGCCCATCTCGATCAGGGTGCGGCCGCGGGCCGCGGTGACCATCCGGGCGGCCGCCGCCGCGACCGCGCAGTCGTGGTTGAGCACCGAGAGCACCAGCGTCTCCAGCACCACGCACTCGGCGAAGCCGCCGGAGACGGTGAGGATCGGCGAGCCGGGGAAGAAGAGCTCGCCCTCGGCGTAGCCGTGCACGTCGCCGGTGAAGCGGTAGTCGCGCAGCCAGGCGGCGGCCTGCTCGTCGACCACCCCGGTGCGGCGCAGGAAGTCGACCTCGTCGGCGTCGAAGCGGAAGTCGCGGATCAGCTCGACCAGCCGGCCGGTGCCGGCGACCACGCCGTAGCGGCGGCCGGTGGGCAGCCGCCGGGTGAACACCTCGAAGACGCAGCGGCGGTCGGCGGTGCCGTCGCGCAGCGCGGCGCTGATCATGGTCAGCTCGTAGTGGTCGGTCAGCAGCGCGGGGCGAAGGGTGCTCACCGCCCCAGCCTAGAGTTCACTCCGGTTCGCCGTCCTCGTGGCCCGGCATCGCCCGCAGCGCGGCGCGCAGTTCGGCACGGCCGGTCACGCCGAGCTTGCTGTAGATCCGCTGGAGGTGGTTCTCCACCGTGCGGGCCGAGAGGAAGAGCTGTTCGGCGATGGCCCGGCTGCTCACCCCCGCCGCGGCGAGCCGGGCCACCTGCCACTCCCGTTCGGACAGCGACGGCATGCCGGCCTGCAACGCCGGGGTGCGGACCAGGTCGCAGCGGTCGAGCAGGGCGGCGAGCCGTTCCCGGGCGGCCGCCGCGGCCGGGGACCGTTGCTCGCGCAGCCGGCGCAGCGCGGCGGCGGTGGCCTCGGCGGCGTAGACGGTCAGGTCCAGCGCGGCGAACCCGTCGGCGACCGCCAGCAGTTCGTCGGCGGAGCCGCCCGCGGCGGCCCGGGCGTGCCGGGCCAGCAACGGCGGCAGCATCCCGTCCACCCGCTCGGAGAGTTCGGCCAGCCGCTGGGCCACGGTACGCCGGCTGCCGTCGGAGCAGGTCGGGCCGATCTGGGCGTCGGCCTGGTCGAGCCGGACCAGGTCGTGCAGCACGTGCACCTCGTGGCCGGCGAAGCCGTCCGTGCGCAGCCGCTCGGCCAGCGAGGTCAGCTGCTTGACCGCGCCGGAGGCGTCGCCGCCGGCGGCCAGCACCGCGCCGCGGGCCTGCTCCAGCCACGGGTAGAGCACCGCCATGCCGGGGGCGTGGGTGCGGTCGGCCTCGGCCATCGCCTCGGCCGCCTGCGCGGCGTCGCCCCGCAGCGCCGCCGCCTGGGCCCGCTCGGCCTGCGCCAGGCCGGCGTAGACCCGGCTGGTGGCCAGCACCGCGCAGGCGCCGAGGCTGGTCCGCAGCGCCTCGTCGCTGCGGCCGCGCAGCCGGGCCGCGTACGCCTGGAGGATGGCCAGGTAGCCGGTGCCGAGCCGGAAGTCGCCCGCGCCGGCCAGGTCGGCGAACTCGTCGGCCACGATCGCGTCGATGCCGGCCAGGTCGCCGGCGAGCGCCAGCCGGGTGCCCCGGGCCAGCTCCAGGGCGAGTTGCAGGTACGGCATGTCGGCCCGCCACCGGGCGGCCTCGGCCTGCACCTGGTTGATCGCGGTGGCGCTGCGGCGCAGCTGGCCCTGCGCGGCCTGGAGGTAGGCGATGGTGCTGCGGGCCAGTTCCCGGGCCGCGACGCTGGCCGCCGGGCGGTCGAGCACGGTCCGCCCGAGCCGCAGCGCGATGCCGGTGTCCAGCCGGTGCAGCCGCATGATGCCCTCGAAGGCCAGCACCCGGGCCTGGTCGGCGGAGTCCTCCAGGGCCGCCCCGCGGGCCGAGATCTCCTCCACCGTGGACTCCCGGCTCAGCCCCCAGTAGCTGACCATGCCGCGTACCGTGAGCCAGCGGCTGAGCCGCCGGTCACCCTGGATGTCGGCGGAGACCGCGTCGAGCACCGCGATCGCCTCGTCCGGCCGGTCGGCGAACATCAGGATGGTGGCCAGCAGCTCCGCGGCGTCGAACCCGCCGCCAGCGTCCAGCGCCGCGCGCGCCAGCCGGGTCGCCAGCGGTACGTCGTACCGGGCGAACGCCTGCCCGGCCGCGTCGAGCAGCATGGCCGGGTCCTGCGCGGTGCCCGAGTCGAGCCGCCAGACGGCCACCCGGAGCAGGTCGTCGCGGCGGCGCTTGCCGACCTGCTCCAGCAGTTCGGCCAGCCGGGCCTGCAACCGGCGGGTCCGGCTGACCGGGCACTGCCGGCGCATCACCTCGCCGTAGAGCGGGTGGGCCAGCCGGACGTTGAGCCGCCGGTCGTGCTGGACCATGCTGATCAGCCCGCGCTCCTCGGCGGTCTCCACGTCGGCCGGGTCGACGGCCTGGTTGAGCAGGTGCAGGCCGAGCGGCTCGCCGAAGGCGACCAGCTCCACCACCGCCCGTACGCCCGGGGTGAGCTGGCCGATCCGGGTGTCGATCAGGTCGGTCAGGCTGGGTGCCAGCTCGAACCGGCCGGTCCACTTCCAGATCCCGTACGTGCGGGTCAGCTCCCCGCTGCCGGCGGCGGCGTGCACCAGCTCGCGCAGCAGCAGCGGGTTGCCGGCGGAGAGCCGGCCGAGCCGGTCGGCGGAGGCGGCGTCGACCGGGCCCTCCAGGATGGCGGCGAGCAGCCCGGCGGTGTCGGCCGGCGCCATCGGGCTCAGTTCGGCGTGGTCGACCAGGTCGTCGGTCCAGAGTGCCCGGATCGGCAGCGGGATCTGCTCGCCGTTGCGCAGCGTGCCGATCACTATCGCGTTCTCGGCCCGGGCGACCAGGTGCACCAGCGCGGCCGACGGTGGATCCAGCAGGTGGGCGTCGTCGATGGCGAGCACGATCCGGCGGCCGGCGGCCTGCTGTTGCAGCACGTCGACCGCCCAGCGCAGGATGCCGGCCGGGGAGAGGCCCTGCGGCTGCTCGGCCGGGAGCACCTGCACCAGCCCGCCGAACGGCAGCGCGGCCGTGGTGGCGCTGGCCGCGATGGACCAGATCGCGTACCCGTCACGGGGGAGGGCGGCCACCCCCTCGCGCAGCAGCCGGCTCTTGCCGATCCCGGCGCTGCCGCTGAAGAAGATCCCGCGCCCCTCCGTGCCGGTCACCGCCGACAACAGACGGTTGAGCTCATCTGTTCGGCCGACGAAACTCCACCGACTCATCCGGGCAGCATATCGACCGGATTCCGTCCGCGTGCAGATCGCTACGCACCGAAGTTGAGTAATCTCGTGATTACTGCTGAGTATCCGAAGTGTTCCGCCGGGGGGCCGGGTCGCCCGTACTCTTCCGGCATCCGGGTGTCATAACCGGATTTTCCACGCGACCGGTTGCCGCCGGTCGCCCGCACCGGGAGGCCGCGTGACGATACCGGGTCCTCTCCCCTCGGTCGACACACCCGACGACATGGCCGGGCCTGCCGACCTGCCACGGGGTGGGCCGTTGCCCACCCGGATCGGGGTGACCGAGCCGGGCCCGCACGAGCCGCTGGCCGTGGTCGCCGTCGGGCCCGCCGACGCCGGCCGGCCGGAGGTGCTCGCCCGCCTGCTGCGGGTGCACCGGGTCATGCTCGCCGTGCCGGCGGGCAGCTGGTTGGTGGTGCGCCACGCCCGGGTGTCGACCCGGGCCGCGTACGTGCCCGGCTACCGGCAGCCGCACTCCTACGGCGCCGACCCGCTCGCCGCCGGTCCGGCGCTGGCCCGGCCGCCGCGCCGGGTGGAGTTGAGCCTGCCGGATCCGCTGCTGCGTCACTTCAACGTGGTCGACACGCCCGACACCGGGGCACTCGGCGCGGCGGGCGGTCGGCTGCTGCTCGACGCGGTCGGCCGGGCCGGGGCGCTGCTCTTCGTGATCGCCGCCGACCAGGCGTTCACGGCCGCCGAACTCAACCTGCTCGCCGAGGTCGCCCGGGCCCGGGTCGAGGTCTTCTTCGCGGTCACCCCGGGCGCCACCGGCTGGGCCCCGGTGCCTGACGGCGCGGCGACGACGGAGGACGCGGGGGCGTCCGTCCCGCCGGCCGGCACCGGGGCCGCCCCTCACGGTCCCGGCGCCGAGACGGTCGACCCGGTCGCGGTCACCGTCGCGGCGCACCGCGCGGCCCTGCTGGCGGCGGTGCCCCGGCTGGCCGACGCCCGCTGGTTCCCGGTCCGCGACGACGACGGTGCCGACCTGCGGCGGGCCCTGGTCGGCTGGGCCGCCGACGAGGGGCTGCGCCGGGCCAGCTCGGAACCGCCGGTGCTGCCCGGCGCGCAGGGCCGGGTGCCGGTGCTCGCCGAGCCGGGTGACTGGTCCGAGGGGCTCGACCGGCGGGCCCGCTCGTGCGCCCGGCGGATCCGTCAACATCTCGCGCTGGAGTTGGCCAACACCCACCTGCGGGTGGTGCAGGAGATCGTCTTCGGGGTCGGCTGCGCCGGCCTGCCGCAGCTGCTCGACCGCGAGATGGAAGCGCTCTCGCTGCTGGCCACCACCCAGTGCGACCAGGCCGTACGCGGCATCGTCGAGGAGTGCGCCGGGCTGGTCTTCGGCGCGCCGCTGCCCGAGGGCGTCCGCCGACGGATCCTCGGCGCGGTGCGCTGGGGTCTCGCCGACCACCCCGCCGGCCAGGACCTGGACCGGGTGCTGCTGG
Source organism: Micromonospora desertarenae (assembly GCF_056150265.1). Classification (NCBI taxonomy): domain Bacteria; kingdom Bacillati; phylum Actinomycetota; class Actinomycetes; order Micromonosporales; family Micromonosporaceae; genus Micromonospora; species Micromonospora desertarenae. Next base: position 530,420 of record NZ_JAXCFQ010000003.1, on the reverse strand, counting down.
TCACCAGCACGGCCGGGGTGGCCGGGCTGACCGGCGCGGCGGCGATCGACGCGCTGGCCGGCTATCCCGGCGCGGCCCGCACCGAGGTGCTGCCGCCGGTGGCGGTGGCCCTCTCCGGCGGCTGCTGGCAGCACTGGCGCAGCCCCGGCAACGACGACGCCAACGCCGCCCGCGCCTGGGCCCAGCGGGCGCTGCGCGAGATCGAGCTGGAGCTGTCCCGGGAGGTCTCCCGGCGGTTCGAGGTGGTCCGCCTCTCGCTTTCGGCGGTGCTGGCCGATGCGGTCGACCACGGCATCCTGCTCGCCTGACGGCGTTCCCGCCGCCCCGGTCGGCCGCCCCGCCGGGGGTGCGGCCGGCCCCTCCCGACGCGCGCCGGAGGCGGTCGCGCACGGTGATCCGCGCCGGGCCGGCGTTCCGGTTCCTCGGTTCGCCGAAAGCGGTGGCACGATGGGGGGCATGACGGCTCCGCAGGTTGCACCGGTCGAGACGCCGGACACCGAAGAGGTGCCGGCTGCCGACCGGCCGTGGGTGACGATCGTGTGGGACGACCCGGTCAACCTGATGACGTACGTGACGTGGGTCTTCCAGAAGCTCTTCGGCTACAGCCGGGAGAAGGCCGAGCGGCTCATGCTCGACGTGCACCACAAGGGGCGGGCGGTGGTCTCCAGCGGCGCCCGCGAGCGGATGGAGCACGACGCCTCGCAGTTGCACGCGTACGGGCTCTGGGCGACGGTGGACCGCTCGTGAGCGCGCGGAGTGAGCCGGGTCTTCGTGCCCCGCAGTCGCGAACAGGGATGGTGCCGTGAGCATGTTCCGCCGCCAGGGTGGCCGCTACGTCGCCACCTTCGCCGCCGACGAGGTGCGGGTGCTCCGCAAGGTGGCCTCCGAGGTGGTCGGGCTGCTCACCGACGGCTTCGACCACTCCGACCCGGTGGTCTCCCGGCTCTTCCCCGAGGTCTACCCGGACGACCCGGGCGGCACCGCCGAGTTCCGCCGGTACACCGAGGGCGACCTGAAGACCGCCAAGATCGACCAGGCCGGCGCGATCCTGGCCGCGCTGCCCGGCGAGACCGGCGGCGAGGTCCGGCTCGACGCCGAGGCGGCCGAGGCGTGGCTGCGCGCGCTCAACGACGCCCGGCTGGCGATGGGCGTACGGCTGGAGATCAAGGACGGCACCGACCTCGGCGAGGAGCTCGACGACGCGGTGGCCGAGGATCCGACCTCCAGCCGGGTGTTCCAGCTGTCGGTCTACGCGTACCTCGGATATCTCCAGGAGTCGCTGCTCAACGCCTTGATCGACTAGGCGTGACCGGCACCACCTTAAGCTGCCGGCCAGCACGCGTTAGGCTGGAACGCGTGCTGAGCATCGACCGGTCGATCGTCGACGCGATCGTCGCCCACGCTCGTCGGGACCACCCCGACGAGGCGTGCGGCGTGGTCGCCGGTCCCGCCGGCAGCGACACCCCCACCCGGCACATCCCGATGGACAACGCCGCCCGCTCGATGACGTTCTACGAGTTCGACTCGATGGAGCAGCTGCGGGTGTGGCGGGAGATGGACGACCGGGACGAGGAACCGGTCGTCATCTACCACTCGCACACCGCCACGGAGGCCTACCCGTCGCGGACGGACGTCTCCTTCGCCGGTGAGCCGGGCGCGCACTACCTGCTCGTCTCCACCCGAGAGCCCGACACCGAGGAGATCCGCTCGTTCCGGATCGTCGACGGCGTGGTGACCGAGGAGCCGGTGCGGATCCTCGACGCGGGGGTGGACCCGCATGCCGTGCAGTCCTACATGTTCGGGCAGAGCCCGGCGACGGTCGACTACGAGTGTTCCGGCCGCTGATCCCGGCGCCGTAACACCCGTCCACGTCCCGTCACCGTCCGGCACACCCGACAGAGGAGCACGACAACCATGGCCATCGAGGTTCGCATCCCCACCATCCTGCGCAGCTACACCGGCGGCGCGAAGGTCGTCGAAGGCACCGGCGACACCCTTGGCGACCTGCTCGCCGACCTGGACTCCCGGCACGCCGGGCTGCGCGGCCGGCTGGTCACCGAGGCCGGCGCGCTGCACCGCTTCGTCAACGTCTACGTCAACGACGAGGACGTCCGGTTCCTCGGTGCGCTGGACGCCAAGCTCTCCGACGGCGACAGCGTCACCATCCTGCCGGCCGTGGCCGGTGGCGCGTTCGGCTTCGCGGCGGCCGCCGCGATCGCCCAGCACGCGCTCGCCACGCGGGCCGGCGGCCGCATCCCGACCGCCCGCTGAGGCGGCCGCCGTGGCGCGGTACGACAGCCTGCTGGACGCCTGTGGCGGCACGCCCCTGGTCGGGTTGCCCCGGCTCTCGCCGACGGTGCCCGACGGGGCGCCGCCCGTGCGCCTCTGGGCCAAGCTGGAGGACCGGAACCCGACCGGCAGCATCAAGGACCGGGCGGCCCTGTTCATGGTCCGCGCGGCGGAGGAGGCGGGCCGGCTCCGGCCCGGCGACACCATCCTCGAACCGACCAGCGGCAACACCGGCATCTCGCTGGCCATGGTGGCGAAGCTGCGGGGCTACCGGCTGGTCTGCGTGATGCCGGAGAACGTCTCGACCGAGCGGGTGCAGCTGCTCCGGATGTACGGCGCGGAGATCATCTTCTCGCCGGCGGCGGGCGGCTCCAACCAGGCGGTCGCCACGGCCAAGCAGATCGCCGTCGAGCACCCCGACTGGGTGATGCTCTACCAGTACGGCAACGAGGCGAACGCCCGGGCGCACTACGAGACCACCGGGCCGGAGCTGCTGCACGACCTGCCCACCATCACCCACTTCGTGGCCGGCCTGGGCACCACCGGCACGCTCATGGGCACCGGGCGCTACCTGCGTGAGAAGGTCGACGGCATCCAGGTCGTCGCCGCCGAGCCGCGCTACGGCGAGCTGGTCTACGGGCTGCGCAACATCGACGAGGGCTACGTGCCGGAGCTGTACGACGCGACGGTGCTGTCCCGCCGCTTCTCGGTGGGCACCCGGGACGCGGTGCTGCGTACCCGGCAGCTGGTGGAGGTGGAGGGCATCTTCGCCGGGTTCTCCACCGGCGCCATCCTGCACGCCGCCCTGGCGGTGGCGCACGAGGCGGTCCGCGACGGCCGGCGGGCCGACGTGGCGTTCGTGGTCGCCGACGGCGGCTGGAAGTACCTCTCCACCGGCGCCTACGGCGGCACGCTGGCCGACGCCGAGGACGCCCTGGAGGGGCAGCTCTGGGCCTGATCCGGGCGGGTTCGGCGGCGGGGCCACCGGCGGGGACGCCGGTGGCCCCGGCGTGTCCCGGCCCCGGGCCGGAGTGGGTGTCACGTTGGTGACAACTTCCAGCGGATCATTCTTGCCCGTGGGCGCGCCAGCGTAGGCTGCGCAGCGTGGCGTACGCGTCGGTAGAGATCATCGGCGGAGCGCGGGCCGGCGCGGGCACTACGCAGCGTGACAGCGAGACAACCTCATGCGACTGACGGTGCTGGGCTGCGCCGGGAGCTTCCCCGGGCCCGAGTCCCCCTGCTCCGCCTACCTGGTCGAGGCCGAGGGCTTCCGGCTGCTGCTCGACTTCGGGTCCGGGTCGCTCTCCACCCTCCAGCGCTACGCCGGGCTGAAGACCCCGAACGCCGTCCTGCTGAGCCACCTGCACTGCGACCACATCCTCGACGCCGCGTCGTACGTGGTGGTCCGCCGGTACGCCCCGGACGGCCCGTACCCGCCGCTGCCGGTGTACGCCCCGGCCGGCGCGCCGGACCGGCTCTCCGCCATCTACGGCCAGGACGACGGCACGGTCGAGGACGTCTACCAGTTCTACGCCCTGGAGCCCGGCACCTTCCCGATCGGCCCCTTCACCGTCACCGTCGACCGGGTCAACCACCCGGTCGAGACGTACGGCGTCCGGCTGGAGCACGGCGGCCGGGTGCTCTGCTACTCCTCCGACACCGCGCCCTGCGACGCGCTGCTGCGGCTGGCCCAGGACGCCGACGTCTTCCTCTGCGAGGCCAGCTACCTGGACGGCGTGGACAACCCGCCGGATCTGCACCTGACCGGCCGGGAGGCCGGCGAGGCGGCGACCAAGGCGGGCGTGGGCCGGCTGCTGCTGACCCACCTGGTGGCCGCCTGGGGCAGCGAGGCGCACACCGTCGCCTCGGCCGCCGCCGCGTACGCCGGCCCGCTCGAGGTGGTCCGCCCCGGCGCCAGCTACGAGGTCTGACCGGGCACGCTGCGGCCCGGTCGGGACACCCCGGGACAGTTCGATCACCGCATTGCATAGGGTGCAGGCATGGCGCGACCTGACGGGCGGCGGCCCGACCAACTCCGACCGGTGACGCTGACCCGCGGCTGGAGCACCCACCCGGAGGGCTCGGTCCTGGTGGAGTTCGGCGACACCCGGGTGCTCTGCACCGCCAGCGTCACCGAGGGGGTGCCCCGCTGGCGCAAGGGCTCCGGGCTCGGCTGGGTCACCGCCGAGTACGCGATGCTGCCCCGGGCCACCAACACCCGCTCCGACCGGGAGAGCGTCAAGGGCCGCGTCGGTGGGCGTACCCACGAGATCTCCCGGCTGATCGGCCGCAGCCTGCGGGCGTCCATCGACCTCAAGGCGCTCGGCGAGAACTCGATAGTGCTCGACTGCGACGTGCTCCAGGCCGACGGCGGCACCCGGACCGCCGCGATCACCGGCGCGTACGTGGCCCTGCACGACGCGGTGACCTGGCTGGCCGAGCGCAAGGCGCTGGCCGGCAAGGTGGAGAAGGTGATGCACCGCTCGGTGGCCGCGATCAGCGTCGGCGTGATCTCCGGCGAGCCCCGGCTGGACCTCAACTACGCCGAGGACGTGGCCGCCGAGGTCGACATGAACGTGGTCTGCACCGGCAGCGGCGAGTTCGTCGAGGTGCAGGGCACCGGTGAGGCGGGCGTGTTCGCCCGTGAGCAACTCGACGCCCTGCTCGACCTGGCCGTGGCGGGGTGCGTGGAACTGGCCGAGGCTCAGCGGAAGGCGCTGTCATGAACAAGGTCCTGCTCGCCACCCGTAACCGCAAGAAGCTCATCGAGCTGCAGCGGATCCTCGACGGCGCGCTCGGCGCGCACCGGATCGCGCTGCTCGGGCTGGACGACGTCGAGGAGTACCCGGAACTGCCGGAGACCGGCCTCACCTTCGCCGAGAACGCGCTGATCAAGGCCCGGGAGGGCTGCCGGCGTACCGGCCTGCCGACCGTCGCCGACGACTCCGGGCTGGCGGTCGACGCGCTCAACGGGATGCCCGGTGTGTTCAGCGCGCGCTGGGCCGGCCGGCACGGCGACGACCAGGCCAACCTCCAGCTGGTGCTGGACCAGATCGGCGACGTGCCGGACGAGCACCGCGGCGCGTCCTTCGTCTGTGCCGTGGCGCTGGTCCTGCCGGGCGGCAAGGAGCACCTGGTCGACGGCCGGCAGCCCGGCCGGCTGCTGCGGTCGCCGCGCGGCGACGGCGGGTTCGGCTACGACCCGATCTTCCTCGGCGACGGGCAGGACCGCACCAACGCCGAGCTGACGCCGGAGGAGAAGGACGCGATCAGCCACCGCGGCAAGGCCCTGCGCGAGCTGGCCAAGCTCGTCGCCAAGGTCCTCCCGCCCACCACCTGACCGCCGATCGCTCAGCGGTGCCGCAGCGTGGTCAGGTCGCCCAGCTCCCGCACCGCGACCCGGTCCTCCACGGCCAGTACGGTGAGCATCCGCTCCACCTCGGCCAGGGTTGCGTACCGCCCGACGGACACGGCCGCCTCGGTGTCCAGTTCCTCCACCCAGAGGCCACCGGGCTGCCAGGTGGTCTGAACACAGCCGCCCGAGCGGCCGACGCAGGTGATGAAGTCGTAGCTCAGCGGGCGCATGGCCCGCACCAGGGCCAGCACCTCCGCCAGGTCCATCGGTACGTCGCGGTCGGCGCCGCCGGTGTGCTCGGCGGACACCTCGAGGAAGCCGACCGGGGCGGGAGCCGACACGCCGCCCGCCGGCAGGCCCCGCAGCCGCCGGACCAGCTCGATGCCGTCGTACCGGCCGACGGTCAGCTCCGGCACGCCCGGGTCGGCGTACGCCCCGACCAGGGTGTCGCCCTCGCGCCGGACCGTCACGGACCGCCCCTCGTAGGTGAGGCACACCGGGACGGCGGCGGGCAGCCACGGCAGGTGAAGGGCGGTGAGGCGGCTCGCGGGCGTCGGCCCGTCCCCGGCGGCGTGCACCCCGGTCCACCCGCCGAGCAGCTCCACGTCGACATCGATGTCGTCGTCCACCATGGCTGGTACGGCGGCGAGCCGCCCCACCCGACGCCGCCGCCAGACCATCGGCACGTGGATACGGTTGCCCGCCTCGCCGTCCCACCGCACGGTGAGGCCCTCCGCCCGCAGGGCCGCCGCCACCTCCTCACCGACGGCGGCCGACGGCGGCTGTTCGAACCGCCCGTACGCGATGTGCACGCCCTCCCCGTCGACGCCGCCTTCGGCGTCCTGCCGGTGGTAGAAGGCGTAGCCGCGCGGCGCGATCGACCGCGGCACGTCCGCGCCGATCTCGCTGAGGCCGCAGTTCTGACAGCAGGCGAAGTTCTCCCGGGCGACGATTCCGGCGGCGGTCAGCGCCCGGAAGGCGGCGGTCAGCCGGTCGCTGTCGGTCAGCTCCGGCCAGCTCTCCTGCGCGGCGAGGTGCGCCCTCAACTCCTCGCCCACCACCGGCCAGGCCAACTCGGCGACCAGGGCCGGATCTGCCTCGCCGTCCAGGTACTCCACCGTCCCGGCGACGAGGGCCGCCGCCGGCAGCTCGGCCAGCGCCACCTGGCGGCGGACGAAGGCGCGGATCTCGTCGTCGAGCGTGCGCCGCTCGACGTTCGGTACGTGGGGGGCATGGGCGTCAGCCGTCGGCACGGCGTAATCGTCGGTCACGGGGGCGAACGCTAGCAACGGCCACCGACAGCGCCCCACCGGCTCGGGCCGGTGGGGCGGACGTCGTCGGACCGGCCCGTCGACGCTGAACTCGATATCCGGGTCAGGTGAGGGGGCCGATCTCGCGTTCGATGGCGGCCCGCAGGTCGGGGCCGGTGAGGGCGGCCCGGGCGGCCTCCATCAGCGGGGCGAGGAAGACGTCCGGCCCGGGCTCACCGGCGATCCCGCCGAGCGCCTGGACCGCCGCCCGGCCGGCCGGCGACGGGGTCAGCGGCGCGCGCAGCTGGAGCCCGCGTACGGCGGCCAGCAGCTCCACCGCGAGTACACTGGTCAGGTTGTCCAGCACGGTGCGCAGCTTCTTGGCCGCCGCCCAGCCCATCGAGACGTGGTCCTCCTGCATGCCGCTGGTCGGCAGCGAGTCCACCGAGGCGGGCGCGGCCAGCCGGCGGTTCTCCGCGACGATGCCGGCAGCCGTGTACTGCGCGATCATCAGCCCGGAGTTGACCCCGGCGTCGGGGGAGAGGAACGCCGGCAGCTCCCGGGAGCGGGTGACGTCCAGCAGCCGGTCCACCCGCCGTTCGGCGATCGCGCCCACCTCGGCGGCGGCGATGGCCAGGAAGTCCGCCGCGAAGCCGAGCGGGGCGCCGTGGAAGTTGCCGGTCGACTCGACCCGGCCGTCCGCCAGCACCACCGGGTTGTCCACCACCGACACCAGCTCCCGCCCGGCCACCGTGCGGACGAAGTCCAGGGTGTCCCGGGCCGCCCCGGCCACCTGCGGCGCGCAGCGCATCGAGTACGCGTCCTGCACGGCGTGGGCCAGGTCGTCGCGGTGCGAGTCCATCACCCGGGAGTCCTGCAACAGCCGGTGGATGTTCGCGGCCGAGGCGGCCTGCCCCGGATGCGGCCGGATGCTGTGCAGCTCGGGCAGGAACGGCCGCTCGGAGCCGAGCATCGCCTCGATCGCCAGCGCGGCGGTCACGTCGGCCATGGTGAACAGGTGCGCGGCGTCGTGGATGGCCAGCAGCAGCATGCCGAGCATGCCGTCGGTGCCGTTGATCAGCGCCAGGCCCTCCTTGGCGGCCAGCTCGACCGGCTCGAGCCCGGCCCGGCGCAGCGCGTCCGCCGCGTCGACCCGCTCGCCGGCCGGGCCGAGCACCCAGCCCTCGCCGAGCAGCACCAGCGCGCAGTGCGCCAGCGGCGCCAGGTCACCCGAGGCGCCGAGCGAGCCGTGCTCCGGCACCCACGGGGTGATGTCGTGGTTGAGCAGGTCGACCAGGGCCTCGGCGACCAGCGGGCGGACCCCGGAGCGGCCCAGCGCGAGCGAGCGGACCCGCAGCAGCATCATCGCCCGGACCACCTCGCGCGGCATCGGCGCGCCCACCCCGGCGGCGTGCGAACGGATCAGCGCGTGCTGGAGCTCGGCGCGCCGCTCCGGCGCGACGAAGGTGTTCGCGAGCGCCCCGAACCCGGTGGAGACCCCGTAGACCGGGCGGCCGGCGGCCTCGATGCCGTCCACGATCGCCCGGCTGGTGGCCATCGCCTCCACCGCGGACGGGTCGAGGACCACCTTCGCGGCGCCGCGGGCCACCGCGAGCACGTCGGCGGCGGAGATTCCGGTGGGCTGAATGGTGACGCTCATGCCGCCGCCCCGCTTCGCTCACCGGCGGCACGAGCCCCGTCGCGGCCGTGCTCGATGATTCGTTCGCCTTGCTCACTCATTGCGGCACTCCGTTGTGCAGAACCTGGCGGATCAAGGGGACACCGGGCCGGTAGGCCAGGTGCAGGTGGGACGGGGCGTCCAGGACGACCAGGTCGGCCCGGGCGCCGGGGCGCAGCACCCCGATGTCGTCGCGGCGCAGCGCCCGCGCGCCGCCGGCGGTCGCGGCCCAGACCGCCTCCGCCGGGGTCATCCGCATCTCGCGGACGGCGAGCGCGACGCAGAACGGCATCGACGAGGTGTACGACGAGCCGGGGTTGCAGTCGGTGGCCAGCGCCACGGTGACCCCGGCGTCGAGCAGCCGGCGGGCGTCCGGATAGGGCGACCTGGTGGAGAACTCGGCGCCGGGCAGCAGGGTGGCCACCGTGGTGGTGTGCGGGGCCTCGCCCTCACCGGGGTCGACCCGGGTCGAGGCGAGCGCGTCGACGTCGGCGTCGGTCAGGTGGGTGCAGTGGTCGACGCTGGCCGCGCCGAGTTCCACCCCGAGGCGTACCCCCGGGCCGGGGCCGAGCTGGTTGGCGTGCACCCGCACCCCGAGCCCGGCGGCCTGCCCGCAGGTCAGGATGGCCCGGGTGTGGTCGGCGTCGAACGCGCCCCGCTCGCAGAAGACGTCCACCCAGCGGGCGTACGGGGCGGCGGCGGCCAGCATCGGCCCGCACACCAGCCCCACGTAGTCGTCCGGACGGTCGGCGTACTCGGCCGGCACCACGTGCGCGCCGAGGAAGGTGGTCTCGTCGGTGACCTCGGCGGCGATCCGCAGCGAACGGGCCTCGTCGGTGACGGTCAGGCCGTACCCGCTCTTGACCTCGATGGTGGTGCTGCCCTGCCGCAGCGCCTCGCCGCGCAGCCGGCGGGCGGTGCCGCGCAGCTCGTCGTCGGCGGCGGCCCGGGTGGCGGCCACCGTGGTGCGGATCCCGCCCCCGGTGTACGGCTGCCCGCTCATCCGGGCGGCGAACTCGGCCGCCCGGTCGCCGGCGAAGACCAGGTGGGCGTGGCTGTCCACGAAGCCGGGCAGCACCGCCGCCCCCGCGACGTCGATCCGCCGGTCGGCGGCCGGCGCGTCCCGGGCCGGGCCGACCCAGACCACCTCGCCCGCCTCGACCAGCACCGCCGCCCGGCGGCGCAGGCCCAGCGGGCCGCCGTCGCCCGCGCCGGGCACGTTGGTGACCAGCTCACCGATGTTGTCCACCAGCAGACTGCTCACGGCGTCACCTCGGTTCGCGACTGCGGGGCTCGCAACACCGGCTCACTCCTCGCGCTCACGGTGCCACCTCGGTTCGCGACTGCGGGGCTCGCAACACCGGCTCACTCCTCGCGCTCACGGTGCCACCTCCGCCACCGCGCGGGTCAGTTCGGCCGGCACGTCGACGGTCAGGTGCCGCCCGTCGCGCACCACCGGGCGGCCGTCGACCAGCACGTGCGTGACGTCCGCCGCGCCGGCCGCGAAGAACACCCCCGCCGGGGGGACGCCGGCGGTGCGGGCGCTGTCCAGCCGGACCGTGACCAGGTCCGCCCGCGCCCCGGCGGCGATCCGCCCGGCGTCCGTCCAGCCCAGCGCGGCGTGCCCGTCCGCGGTCGCCGCGGCCAGCAGCTCGGCGGCCGCGAAGTGCCCCCGCCGGCGGGTGCGCAGCCGCTCGTCCAACTCCACCGCGCGGGCCTCCTCGAAGAGGTCCACCACCGCGTGGCTGTCGCTGCCCAGGCTCAGCGGCACACCGGCGTCGGCCATCCGCCGGGCCGGCCCGATGCCGTCGGCCAGGTCGCGTTCGGTGGTCGGGCAGAGGCAGATCCCGGTGCGGTGCTCCCCGAGCAGGCTCAGGTCGCCGCTGGTCAGGTGGGTGGCGTGCACGGCGGTGGTGGCCGGGCCGAGCACGCCGTGCTCGGCCAGCAGCCGGGTCGGGGTGCAGCCGTGCAGCGCCCGGCAGGCGTCGTTCTCGGCCGGCTGCTCGGACAGGTGCACGTGCAGCGGCACGTCCCGCTCCCGGGCCCACCGGGCCACGGTGCTCAACTGCTCGGCGGGGACCGCCCGTACCGAGTGCACCGCGGCACCGACCCGGGCGTGCCCACCGGCCGGGGTGAACGCCGCCGCCCGCTCGCCCCAGCGCACCGCGTCGCCGTCGCCGAAGCGCCGCTGCGGGCCGGTGAGCGGCCGGCCGTCGACGCCGGCGGTCAGGTAGCAGGTGTCCAGCACGGTGATCCGCACGCCGGCCTGCGCGGCGGCCTCCACCAGCGCTTCGCCCATCGCGTTCGGGTCGGCGTACGGCACGCCGTCCGCGCCGTGGTGCAGGTAGTGGAACTCGCCCACGCTGGTGATCCCGGCCAGCGCCATCTCGGCGTACGCGGCACGGGCCAGCGCCAGGTACGAGTCCGGGTCCAGCCGGGCGGCGACCGCGTACATCTGGTCGCGCCAGCTCCAGAAGTCGCCCCGGCCGCCCTGGGTGCGCCCGCGCAGCGCCCGGTGGAAGGCGTGCGAGTGCGCGTTGGCCAGCCCGGGCAGGGTCAGCCCGGGCAGCCGGACGGCGTCGGCGTACACCTCGACGCCGGCGGTGACCCCGGCGCGGCCGGCGGTCAGCGGCGTCACCGCGGTGATCCGCCCGTCGGCCGTCTCGATCAGCACGTCCGGGGTCGGTTCGGCGTGCTCGGGCAGCCAGGCGTACTCGGCCAGCCAGCGGCTCGCGGTCATCTCCGTCGCCCCCTCCGGAGCTGGATCGTCTGCGTCGTCGCCGGGGACGCTCCCCGGCCCGGCTGGATCGTCCGCGGCATCAGCCCCACCGGGCCCAACGACCCCGGTCCGCCGGCGTGGCTCACGCGCATGCCAGCTCCTGGAGCACCCGGGCCAGCGCCCGCACCCCGGCGGCGCAGTCGGCGTCGGTGGCCCACTCCGACGGGGAGTGCGAGACCCCGGTCGGGTTGCGCACGAAGAGCATCGCGGTCGGCAGGTGGCCGGCGAGCACACCGGCGTCGTGGCCGGCCCCGGTGGGCAGCACCGGCGCGTCGAGCAGCCGGGCGAGCCGGTCGGCCAGGCCACCGTCGAAGGCGACCAGCGGGGTCGCGGACTCCTCGGCCAGCGCCACCTCGGTGCCGTCCCGGCGGGCCCGCTCGACCGCCTTGCCGTGTACGGCGGTTACCAGACCGGCGAGCGTCTCCGGCTCGGCCGCCCGGGCGTCCAGCCACCCGGTCACCCGGGACGGGATCGCGTTGGTGGCGTTCGGCTCCACGGTCACCCGGCCCATGGTGGCGTGCGCCCCGCGCAGCCGGGCCTCCTTGTTCGCCGCGAGCACGGTGAACGCGTAGGTGAGCATCGGGTCGCGGCGGTCGGCCATCCGGGTCGTGCCGGCGTGGTTGCCCTCGCCGCGGAAGTCGAAGCGCCAGCGGCCGTGCGGCCAGATGGCGCTGGCCACCGCCACCGGCGCGCCGGTCTCGACCAGCGCCCGGCCCTGCTCCACGTGCAGCTCGACGAAGGCCGAGAAGCGGGCCAGCAGCTCGGGCCGGTCGCCGGCCGGCGGGGCGCCCAGCGCCTCGGCGAAGCTCACCCCGGCGGCGTCGCGCAGCCCGGCCGCACGGTCCAGCGACAGCGCCCCGGTGAGCAGCCGGGAGCCGAGGCAGGGTACGCCGAACCGGGCCCCCTCCTCCTCGACGAACGCGGCGACCACCAGCGGCCGGACCGGCGCGACGCCGGCCGCCCGCAACGCGTCCACCGCGAGGAACGCGCTGACGATGCCGAGCGGCCCGTCGTACGCCCCGCCGTGCGGCACCGAGTCGAAGTGGCTGCCGGTCAGCACGGCGTCGCCCGCCTCCGGGTCACCCCACCAGGCGAACAGGTTGCCGTTGCCGTCGTCGGTGACCGGCATGTCCCGGCGGTCGGCCTGGTCGCGGAACCAGGTGCGCAGGCGCAGTTCCGGCTCGGTCAGCGCGTAGCGCAGGTAGCCGCCGGTGCGCCCGTCCCGGCCGACCGGCGCGATCTCGTTCCACAGCGCGCGGAACCGGCCGACCAGGTCGTCGGACACCCTCACCCCTCCGCCATCGGGACGCGCACGCCGGTGCGGGCGGCGACCTCGCGGGCGTCGTCGTAGCCCGCGTCGACGTGCCGGATGACGCCCATCGCCGGGTCGTTGGTGAGCACCCGCTCGATCTTCTGCCCGGCGAGCGCGCTGCCGTCGGCGACGCAGACCTGCCCGGCGTGGATGGACCGGCCGATGCCCACGCCGCCGCCGTGGTGGATGGACACCCAGGACGCCCCGCTGGCGGTGTTGACCAGCGCGTTGAGCAGCGGCCAGTCGGCGATCGCGTCGGAGCCGTCGGCCATCGCCTCGGTCTCCCGGTAGGGGCTGGCCACGCTGCCGCAGTCCAGGTGGTCCCGGCCGATGACCACCGGCGCGGAGAGCTCACCGGCGGCGACCATCTCGTTGAACCGCACGCCCGCCTTGTCCCGTTCCCCGTAGCCCAGCCAGCAGATCCGGGCCGGCAGCCCCTGGAAGGCGACCCGCTCGCCGGCCATCCGGATCCACCGGGCCAGCGACTCGTTCTCCGGGAACAGCTCCAGGATGGCCCGGTCGGTGGCGGCGATGTCGGCCGGGTCGCCGGAGAGCGCCGCCCACCGGAACGGGCCCTTGCCCTCGCAGAACAGTGGCCGGATGTACGCCGGCACGAAGCCGGGGAAGTCGAAGGCCCGCTCGTAGCCGCCGAGCTTCGCCTCGCCCCGGATCGAGTTGCCGTAGTCGAAGACCTCGGCACCCGCGTCCTGGAAACCCACCATCGCCGCCACGTGCCGGGCCATCGACGCCCGGGCCCGGTCGGTGAACTCGGCCGGCTTCGCCGCCGCGTAGTCCCGGGCGTCGGCCAGCTCCACCCCCGCCGGCAGGTACGACAGCGGGTCGTGCGCGCTGGTCTGGTCGGTGACGATGTCGATCTCGACGCCCTTGACCAGCAGCTCGGGGAAGACCACGGCGGCGTTGCCGACCACGCCGACGCTCAACGCCCGGCGCTCCCGCTTCGCGGCGAGCACCCGCGCCACCGCGTCGTCCAGGTCGTCGGCGATCTCGTCGAGGTAGCGGTCGTGCATCCGCCGCGCCAGCCGGCCGCGGTCCACGTCGACGATCAGGCAGGCGCCGCCGTTCATGGTGACGGCCAGCGGCTGGGCGCCGCCCATCCCGCCGCAGCCGGCGGTGAGCGTCAGCGTGCCGGCCAGCGTCCCGCCGAACCGCTTGGCGGCCACCGCGGCGAACGTCTCGTAGGTGCCCTGGAGGATGCCCTGGGTGCCGATGTAGATCCACGAGCCGGCGGTCATCTGCCCGTACATGGTCAGGCCGAGCTGCTCCAGCCGGCGGAACTCCGGCCAGGTGGCCCAGTCGCCGACCAGGTTGGAGTTGGCCAGCAGCACCCGGGGGGCCCACTCGTGGGTGCGCATGACGCCCACCGGCCGCCCGGACTGCACCAGCATGGTCTCGTCGTCGCGCAGGTCGGTCAGCGTACGGACCAGCGCGTGGAACGACGGCCAGTCCCGGGCGGCCTTCCCGGTGCCGCCGTAGACCACCAGGTCGTCGGGGCGCTCGGCCACCTCGGGGTCGAGGTTGTTCATCAGCATCCGCAACGCAGCCTCCTGCGGCCAGCCACGGGCGGTGCGCTCGGCGCCACGGGCGGCGCGGACAACCTGGGACATCTCGGTCTCCTCTCAGCCGAGGAACAACTGACGGCGGGCGGCGGACGCCTCGAACGCCTCCAGCCGGCGCTGGGTCTCGGCCGGTGCGGCGTCGCAGATCGCCTGGAGCAGCACCATGGCCAGCGTCATCGGGGCGGTGTGCAGGTCGAACACGAGGTGCGCGCCGACCGCGGCGGGCAGCACCACGTCGGCGTGCTCGGCGGCCGGGCTGACCGGCGAGTCGGTGATCGCCACCACGCGCAGGCCGGCGGACCGGGCCTCACGCAGCGCGTCCAGGGTCTCCCGGGGGTAGCGGGGGAGCACGAAGGCGAGCAGGGCGGACGCCCCGGCCTCGGCGGCCTGTTCCAGACGGTCGGTGAGCAGGCTGCCGCCGTCGTCGAGCACCCGCACGTCCGGGTGCACCTTGGCGGCGAAGTAGGCGAAGTACGCGGCCAGCGGCGCGGCGGCCCGCAGGCCGAGCACCGGCAGCGGGCGGCTGGCGGCCAGCAGCCGGCCGCTCTCGGCGATCGGCTCCCGGTCGGCGAGCTGCCCGGCCAGCCGGTCCAGGTTGCCGATCTCGGCGCGTACCGCCTGCTGGAGTTCGTTGCCGGCGCCGTCGGACCCGGCAGTGGTGGCGGCGGTCAGCTCGCGCAGCCGGCGGCGCAGCGCCGGGTAGCCGTCGTGGCCGAGCGCGACCGCGAACCGGGTGACCGACGGCTGGCTGACCCCGGCCAGCTCGGCCACCTCGGCCGCCGACAGGTAGGCCGCGGCCGGGGCGTGCTGCACCAGGCAGTGCGCGATCCGGCGCTGGGTGGGAGTGAGCCGGACCCCGTGGAACAGGTCCAGCACGGCGTCATTCACAAGCTGAGGCTATGCATGAAACTATTCAGACACAAGGTGGTCCCGACCGGTCGGTGGCACCGTGACGTGCCCCGTCACGAGGACAGCAGCCGATCAGAGCTCGCGTCCGCTGGGACGGGGAGCGTGGGTCAGGGTCGAGGCGGCCCTGCGTAGAGAAAGTCGATGACGGCCGGGCCGAAGTTCGCACTGAACGTGGGCGTGTGGCCACCGCCGCGGATGTCCCAGAGGCCGACTCGGGTGGCGTCGCGGCAGCCGACGGAGTAGATCGTCACTCCGGTCTCCGCCCCGGGCAGCCGGGGTTCGAGGTCCAGCGGCGGGGCGGAGGTGTCGGCCTGTGGCGAGCAGCCGTTGATGCGCCGCCAGGTGGCGAGCGTGGTGTCGACCGACGGGTACGGGTGGCCGCCGTTCATGCCGCCGTCGAACCTGATGGTCGGGTCGGCAGTGCCGTGGATCTGCAGGACGCTGACCGCTCGCTGGGGTGTGCACAGTGATGTGTCGTTGTCGACGGCGCCGGCGAGCGAGACGATCGCGGTGATCCGCATCGAGCGTGCACAGGCCATCCGGTAGGCCATGAAGCCGCCGTTGGAGTGACCGACCAGGTAGACCCGTGCGGGGTCGACCGAGTACGCCGACTCCACGGTGTCGAGGAGCCGTTCGAGGTACGCCACGTCGTCGACCCCGCTGTCGTGGAAGTCACAGCAGGCTTCGGTCGCATTCCAGAATCTCTTGCCGTCCCGGTCGACGGTGCCGTCCGGGATGGCGTAGAGAAACCCGCGGCGGTCGGACTCGGGGGTGAGGTCGAAGTACCGTTCCTGCTGGGTGGCGCTGGACCCGTAGCCGTGCAGCAGCACGACGAGGGGGAACTTCCTGGCGGGGTCGTACTCGGCCGGCACGTGCAGCTGGAACGGGCGGCCGTCCCGGTCGATGCTCCCGGTGGTGCCCGGAGCTACCGGGTTGTGCCACGCGGCCACCGGGCCCGGTGCGGCATCGCCATCGCCGGACGACCCGCAGCCTGCCAGGAGCGGCACCATGATTGCGGCAGCGAGCCAGCGTCTCAACCCCACGGGTAGCAATCTTGCCGTGCAGCGTCGACGTTGACCAAGCGGGCGGTTACCGGTCCGTGCCCGGTCGCTAGTATCCACTGCGTGACCTCCGAAGAGGGTGGGTAATGCAGCCAGGCACTCCGTTCCAATTCCTCCAGATGCTGGGGTCGTGTCAAGTAGGCAAGGTCTGGTCGGCCGTCGATGCCCAGGGCCGGGCCGTGACTGTTGCCGTCCTGGACGCGGCCGTCGCCGCCGACCAGCGCTGGAGGGAGGCCTTCGCCTCCGCCGCGAACGCCATCAAGGGGCGGGACGGCCGCCCGAACTTCCTGCATGCCGACTTCTCCGCGCCGGATCCGTGGGTCACCTACGCGGCCGACAGCGGCACCAGAGCCGAGCAGGTGTTCATCGCCCTCGACCTGGAGTACCACCCGACCTCGGCAGCGGCGCCGGTGCAGCACAGCGGAACGCCCACCGACGGTGGGCAGCCGTCGGCGGCAGCTGCCGAAGAGACTCCGGAGGACCTCCGACCCACCTCGGGCGCGGAGTGGCCGGTGTCGACGCCACCCGCTCCCGTGTCGGTTCCGCCGTCGTCCGAGCCGGGCACGGCGTCGCAGTGGCAGAAGCCGGACCCGACCAGCTATCCCGCGCTGAGGTCGGTCGTGCCGGCACGGCGGCGGCGCACCGGCCTGTGGGTCGGCGTCGCGGTCGCGGTGGTCGTGGCGCTCGGCGCCGGTATCGGCATCTTCGCCTGGCAGTCCGGCGACCGGACACCGACGGCCGGGTCGAGCCCGTCCCCCACCGCGACCGTAGCCAGTAGCCCTGAGCCGGTCGCCTTTCCCACGGGCGCACCGCGCAGCCCAGGTGTCGAGCCACCTAAGCCGGGATCCTGGCCCGCTGAGCCGCAGTTCGCCGACACCGACGGGGTCAAGGAGGAGAGTCCGGTCGGCCTGGGTTTCACGTTCAAGGTGCCCGATTCCTGGGCCTGCGACGCGCGCCAGCGTGGCCCCGGCTTCGCCAGGTATCTCTGCGGCATCTCGCGTCCCGGTGTCCCGGAGGTCGGCGGGGAGATCATCGTCCGGAATTGCCCGAAGCCCTGCGGCGAAGAGGTGCAGGCCGCGTACCGGAAGGCCGAGGAGGCGTGGGGCCTGCAATGGGTCCAGGCCGGGAACCTGACCTTCGCCGAGACCTCGCAGGTCGGCGGGAAGGACCGGTACGGACTGGTGGTGGTCGGTTGGTGGCGGAGCAGCCCCGACGGCGTGATCGACCGCCAGGTCGTCATCCGCATGACCGCGACCGGGGCGCAGGTCAGTGAGGTGCGCAAGGTGGCCAACGGCATCCGGGCAACCCTGTCCCTGTAGTGTGCGCCGGCGGTGATCCCGCCGGCGGAAGGGGTGCGGTCAGGGGGCATCGCCCGAGGCCAGCGCTCTGTAACATGTGGTGCCCGCGTACGGTCGGCAGCGAGCTGAGCGCGTTGCGGTTCCGTCGTAGCGAAACTGGTATGGAAGGGTCGGGTGGATCCCACAGTGCCGACGCGATCCGCGGCGTGGCGTCCCACAGTCAGCGTCGTCATCCCCTCGGTCGGCAAGCCGGGACTTCGCCGAGCCGTCGAATCCGTGCTCGGGCAGACGCATCCGGTCGCCGAGGTCCACGTGGTGCTCAACTCGGAGGCCGATGCGGACGTTCCTGACGATCCACGCGTTCGGCTGATGCGCTACCTCGAGCGCCGGAACGGCAACGCCGCCCGCATGGCCGGTGTCCGGAGGTGCGTCGGAGACCTGGTCGCATTCCTGGACGATGACGACGTCTGGCATCCGACGAAGATCGAGCGTCAGGTCCGGGACATCGCCGAGGCCGGCCTCGCCGGGTCGTCGACATGGATCTCGTCGACCAGGGTGGTGGTGGACTTCGAACACGGCTCCGAGACCTGGCCCCGTGCGCCCTACGACCCCAGCCGCAGCCTGGAGAACAACCTGTTGCGGCGGCACCGGGTCCAACGCGGGCAGGCGTTCCTCCCGTCCTCCACGCTCCTTTTTCCGCGGTCGCTTCCCATGACCGTGCCCCTTGACGAAGAGTTGAGTCTGCACCAGGACCTGACCTGGCTCCTGCAGCTCTCCCGGAACGTGCCCGGGCTGGTGGTCCGGCAGCTGAACGACGCGCTGACGAGGTACGACGCGATCGGCGACGGCGTCTCGCGCTCGATCTCGCTGGCCCGCGAGCTCGACTGGGCGCGCGAGTACCTCAGCTCGTCAACCCCTCGCGACCGGGGCGACTACTACCTGGGATCGGTCATGACGTATGCCCGCCGCCAGGGCACGATGAGGGGGATGGCGGGGGTCTTCTCCGAAGGACTGCGGGTCGGGCGACCAGGAGCAGCCGCCGTGGGCTACGCGTGCGGGGCGATGGCTGCGGGACTCGTGAAGGTCGTGGCGGCCGGCGTGCGACAGCCGCGGCGACGCCGCACGGAGCCCGACGAGGGCGCGGAAGTACGCCAGTGGGCCGGACGGTAACGGTAGGGACGGGTTCGTCGGCCTCAGCCATCGCTCGCACCGAATGGCCGGTAGCACTGAGTGCGGCTGTCTCGGTGATCTGCCTCGCTCTGCTACCCAAGACCTTCGGTAAGGGCGACGTGCCGTGGCACGTCGGCATCGCCATCCCGGTCTTCGCGCCGTCGACCTGGATGATCGCACTCGTCGTCGCCTCCGTCGTGCTGCTGGCGACGACGTGGCGGCGACTGCGATGGGTGGCGGTCCTGGCCGCAGGGATCGGTGCCCTGGCCTTGTGCATCGGCATCGGCATGGTGATTCGCGGCGGCGCCTCCACCCGCGAACTGGTCGGAGCGGTGCAGTATCTGTCCGCGCCGCTCGCCTTCGCGGTGGGATGTCTGCTTGCCCTGCACAGGTCCGCCGCCCCGGCGCTCAGACTGACCTCCGCTGGAGTCATCGCCGCCCAGTTCGGTTGCGCTGTTCTCCAGCGGCTCGGTGTGCCGCTCAACCCCATGGGGACCGTGGAAGCGGCCCGCTTCCTCGGCGACCGGACCAACGGAACGCTGAACCACCCGGTCAACCTCGCGAAGGCCATCGTGCTGGTGCTCGCTCTCTACTACCTGACGACGGGGCCGGACAGCCGCCTCGGCCTCGGCCGGCTTCAGCTTCCCGCGATCGTCGGGCGGTACGGGGTGCCCGCCGCCGCGCTCGCGACGACCGCGCTGACCGGCAGCCGGACCGGGCTGCTGGCGGTCCTGATGCTGATAGTGATGGGCGAGTTGATGCTGCGCAGGCTGGGCGCGGCGGAGGTCGGTACCGGCCGCGGGCACCGGCAGACGATCATCGGGCTCGTGCTGCTCGGCATCGGCGTGCTGGCCGCCGCCCCCGTGTTCATCCTCCGGATGATCGCCGACCCGGCTGGCGGCGCGAGGGCGCAGCTCTTCTCCAGCGCACTGCAGTTCCTGGCCAGCAAACCGTGGTGGGGCATCGGCCCCAACAACTACGTGGAGGTCGTCGGCCGGGTCGATCCGATCGTGGCGCAGGGGGTGCCGGTGCACAACGGCATTCTGCTCGCCGCTGTCGAACTGGGCATACCGGGCGCGGTCGTCCTCTTCACGCCAGCTTCGGCGTTGGCCGTGCTGTGCGTGTGGAAGGGTGTCTTCCGGCCGACCCTCCTTCCGGCGTTCTGCCTCACCTTCACGGTGGCGTACTTCGGGATCGTGGCCACCACGTACGGCGTCGTGGCCGAGTCCATGCTGCCGCTGTGGTTCCTCGTCCTGGGAGTAGCGACGGTGTGGCTGGCGGAGGACCACCGGCACCAGGACCGACGACGCGGTGACCGGGGCGGCGATGTCCCGATGCCCGAAGGCCACGGGAACGCGCACGGGGCGGGCGGGGCCGCCGATGGTGGGCAGGAGATGCGACGCGGCCGGGCCGCCTCGGACGATCTGGCGGGTTCGTCCCGGCGGCCGAACGTGCGGGGGTTGGCGGGCGGAGCCTCGGCTCTGGCTGCCTCCCGCATCGCCGGCAGCGGTCTGCAGGCCGTCGCGATGGTTCTCCTGGCACGGTACGTAGACCCGCGAGGCTTCGGTGCTTTCGGCGGGTACTTCGGTGCGGTCGCCTTCCTGGCCGTCGTGGCGGACGCGGGCGTCTCGACCGCCCTCCTGCGCTGGCGGGCACTCGGGCACGACGCCGCCGTCAGCGCGGGCCTGCGCCTGAACGTCCTCACCACGATCGGTGGCCTGGTCGTCGCGGCGGCGATCGGCCTCGGCCTCACCGCTGGCACCATGGCGCCGTGGATCGCGGTGCTCCTCGCGGCCGGCTGGATGCTGGACAAGAACGTCGAGACGATGTTGTCGCTCGCGATCGCCGACGGCAGGATGGCGCACGCGGTCGTGTCGATCCTCGGCCGGAAAGCCGTGCAGGTCGCGATCTTCGTGGCCGCCGTCAACCTCGGCGGCGAACCCTTCGCCTCGCTTGCGTACGGCTTGCTGGTGGCGTCGGTGCTGGGGCAGATCCACGTGCGTCTGGCGGTTCGGGTCTCCGGCTCGGCTGCCGCCGTCGACGTGTGGCGAGCGGTGCGGGACTCGCGGGCGTACCTGGTCAGCAACGTTTCAGCACAGGCGCGGGTCCTGGACGCGACGGTCGTCTCGCTGGTCGCGCCGGGTGCCGGCGCGGGACTGTACGCCGCCGCGTCCCGCATCTTCTCACCGTTCGTATCGATCCCGTCCGCACTCAGCGCCGTGCTGGTGCCGCATTCGGCGACCGCGCGGGCCGGCGACGCACGGCGGCTCTTCTGGCGGATGAACCTCGCCGTGGTACTCCTGGTCGGCGCGATCAGCGCCGCCGGGATGGCCGCCGCGCCGTGGCTGGCGGAGCTGTTGTTCGGCCAGGTCTATTCGGAGGCCGGTGTGATCATCGCCGTGATGCTCGCAGGCGTGCCCTCGTTCTGCGCGAGTTCGCCCTGCGGCGCCGTGCTGCAGGGCGTGGGTCGGGGGGCGCTGGTGGCGAGGATCGGCGTGGTGAGCGCCGTCGCGCTCCTCGTCACGGTGGCCGGCGGCGCGGTGCTGTTCGGTGCGGTCGGCGCGGCCGCGGCGGTGTCCCTGACCTATCTCTTCAAGCACGCGTCGCTGCTCGTCGCGGGTGATGCCGTGCTGCGGAGCGACCAGGTGATGTCGGTCGTGCCGCACACGGCTGGGCACTCCAGGCCGGCGGCGTGACCGATGAACTCCCAGGATCGCGAGCGAAGTGTGAAAACAGTAGCTGTCGTCGTCTCCCACAACTCTTCCCGAGATCTGCCCATGAGCCTGGGCAGCCTGCGTGAACTGCCCGTCGCCGACATCGTGGTGGTGGACAACGCGTCGTCCGACAACAGTGTCGAGGTGGCGGGGCAGTACACCCCGCACGTCATCCGCTCGTCCAACGTGGGATTCGGCAAGGCGATCAACGTGGCGGTGGAGCAATTTCCCGACGCCGAGGCCTACCTGTTGCTGAACCCGGACGCCGCCCTCACGCCCGACTCTTACGCGGAACTCGCGCGGGCGCTTCAGGAGGACGCGACGATCGGAGTTGTCGCGCCTCAGATGCGGTACGCGGACGGCGAGCCGGGCATCTCGGCGGGTCCGGACGTGAGCCTGGCCAAGGAATGGCTCGCCGCGTTGCGCGTCGACCACATGGTTCCCGACCGCGTGAAGCGGGAACTCGCCAAGTCGCAGCGGCTTCGCAGTCGGATCCCCATGCTGGACTACCTCGACAAGAGCGGCCCGCCAGCGGCGGCGGACGTCGCCTGGGTGTCCGGGTTCTGCATGCTGGTCCGCGCCACCGCATTCCGCCAGATCAACGGGTTCGATCCTTCCTTCTTCCTCTACTTCGAGGATGTCGACCTCTGCAGACGTCTACGCGATGCCGGCTGGCGCGTCGTGTCGGTCGGGACTGCATGGGCTATGCACCGGGAGAGCACGAGCACAAGTGCGGTCGGCAAGAACCGGCTGTACCGCTCGGGCTTGGTTGCATACTGCGACAAGTACGGCACCGCGATGGACAAGTTCTCGGCCCGCGCCCTCAGGAGACTTCCGCTATGAAGATTCTTTTCGTCGCCCCCTGGATTCCCTCGAAGATCCGCCCGCGGAGCCTGGCCCTGCTCGAGATTCTCGCCAGGGACCACCAGATCCATTTCCTCGGCTTGACCAGTTCGGACGAAGAGGTGCGGCAGGCCCAGGAACTGCCCGTGGAGTCCACCGTGCTGGTGCCCCGTAACCGGATCTCGTCGATGCTCCGTTGCGCCACGGCCCTGCCGACGGGCACGTCGCTCCAGCAGGCATACGCCGACGTGCCCCAGCTGTCGACCGCGCTCGCCAGCGAGATCCGGCAGTGGCAGCCGGACGTCGTGCACCTCAACGTCTTTCGTACGGTTCACCTTGTGGAGCGGTGCGCGCCGGTGCCGGTGATCGTGGACCTCGACGAGTTCCGCAGCGAGTACTACAGCCAGCTCGCCCAGACCGCCGGCCCGAAGTGGAAGCTGGTGGGCAAGATCGAGGCGCCGCGCATGCAGGCACGGGAGGACGCCCTGGTGGCTCGCCATGTGCCGCTGATGGTGTCGGCGCCCTTCGAGCCGGGCGAGGAGCGGCCGAACACGTACGTGGTACGGAGCCCCTACGACCACACGGAGGACAGCAGCCCGCGGGCGGCGGAGCCCCGAGTGCTCTTCGTCGGGAGGCTGACCTACGAGGCGAACGTCGACGGGTTGCTGTGGTTCCTCAGGAACTGCTGGCCCGAGGTGAGGAAGCGGGTCCCGAACGCCGTACTCGACATCGTCGGGACGAACCCGCCCGCCTCGGTTCAAGCCTTTCGTGGTAGCGGCGTCGAGATCCACGCCAACGTTCCCGACGTCGCCCCCTACTACGCGCCGGCCTCGGCGGCCATCGTTCCGGTCTGGCGTGGGACGGGTGTGCAGATGAAGCTGATCCAGGCTCTGGCGGCCGGTGTTCCCGCGGTGACCACGCCCGAGGTTGCCCGCAGAGCAGGGGTACGGCACGATCACGAGGTCGTGGTGGGAGCGGACGCGCAGGCCTGGGTGAACGATTTGAGCGATGTGCTCACCGATCCGGCCAGGGGCCAGCGGCTCGCGGCTGCCGGCAAGCGGTGGGCGCTGGACTTCCACAGCTCGAACGCGGTGCGTGAGCAGCTCGCCAAGGCGTACGCAGCCGTGTGGCCGGGTCCTGAGCAGTTTCGTCGGTAGCCCGCCTCGTCCCATCTTCAGCGCTCGTCGCGGACCAGCGGGCCGCTCGACCTAGTGAGGAAGACCATGGAGTCTCACGGTGCCGTCCGGCGCGGCGGGCACGATCGCCTCGTCGTGCTCGATGGTCTGCGCCTGCTCTCCGCGCTGATGGTCGTCGTGTATCACCTCCTGCACGGGGAGGGCGTGCGCGACGACGCCTGGAGGGCTCCGACCGATCAGCTCTTCCCCGGGCTGGCCAGCGCGGCGGCGTACGGCTGGCTCGGGGTGGAGATGTTCTTCCTCATCAGTGGCTTCGTCATCTGCATGAGTGGTTGGGGCCGCAGCGTGGGGGAGTTCGCGGTCGCGCGAGTGGTGCGGCTCTACCCGGCGTACTGGTTCGCTGTCGTGGCGACCACCACGGTCCTCGTCCTGTTTCCGGTCTTTGCCACCCACCGGGACTGGACCCACGTCCTGGTCAACATGACCATGCTGCAGTCGCTCATGGGTGTCCCCGACGTGGAGCAGGCCTACTGGACGCTCTCCGTGGAGTTGCTGTTCTACGTGTTGTTCGCCCTCGTGGTGGTGGCGCGCGGGGTGACCGTCCGGCGCGTGGTGGCGTTCTGTGCCCTGTGGACGTTGGCGTCGCTGGCCGCCCCCTGGGTGAACAACGCCGCGGTTTTCATGTTCCTCGGACGCGGATACGCCCAGTACTTCATCGCCGGAATCGCCTTCTACCTGATGTACCGGTTCGGGGCGAACGCATTGCTCTGGGCGATTGTCGGGTGTTCGTGGATCATCGCCATCTCCCGCCTCTGGGCCGAGATCGAAACGTACGACACGAGCCGGTTCCTGCCGGCGGCCGCCTGCGTCACGGTCTTCTTCGTCGTCATGGCGGTCATCGCGAACGGTAAGTCCGCCCGCATCCGGTGGCGATGGCTAACCACAGCCGGCGCCCTCACCTACCCGCTGTACCTGCTGCACGCGCAGATCGGCCTGACCGTCATTGCCGCGGCCCGGCCATACCTACCCGCCTGGGTGTTGCTGGGGGCGACGATCGCCGGGCTGTTGCTGCTCTCGTACCTCGTCCACCGGCTGGTCGAGCGCCCGGCAGCGAAACGGCTGCGGCGGGCCCTTCTCCGTTCGCTGGACAGCATTCGCGCGGCCGACGCCGCGCCCGCCATACCTGCCGCGCACGTGCCCACGCCGCGGGGGACCGAGCCTGCACGCGCGAACGAATCCTCGCTCCCGGCGGCCGACGAGCCGCGTGACGACGAGGTTGTCGATCGGCACCGGGATGCATTTCAGCGATCGTCGGCGGCGCGGATGGGAACTCCGGCCAGCATGCCGTGATCCGGTCGCCGGTCAGCGCGCAGAAGCCGCCTCCAAGCCCTCGCTGAGGTGAACGGCCCGCCGCTCGGTGTCCGTCCGAAGCGCACCGGCCTCCCGCCGGTGGGCGGTGGAGCATTGGCGCGCTCGACCCTCGCCGAGGCATTCGTCCGCTACTGACGGACCGCCCGGGTCAACGACCCCCGGCGCGGAACACCTCGGTGACCGTGCGCAGCACCACCTTGACGTCCAGCCAGAGCGACCAGTTCTCGATGTAGTAGTTGTCGAACCGCGCCCGGTCGGAGATCGGCGTGTCGCCCCGCAGGCCACTGACCTGCGCGAGCCCGGTGAGCCCGACGGGCACGCGGTGGCGAGCCGCGTAGGTCGGGTACTCCGCGGAGAACTTCTCGACGAAGTACGGCCGTTCGGGCCGCGGCCCGACCACGCTCATATCGCCGCGCAGGATATTCCACAACTGGGGCAGCTCGTCCAGTGACGTGCGGCGCATGAACCGGCCGATCGGGCCAACCCGCTTGTCGTGCGCGATCGACCAGTTCGTCTGGGACTCCTGTTCGTTCACCGGCCGCATCGACCGGAACTTGATGACCTTGAACGGCTTGCCGTACCGGCCGATCCGCTCCTGGTAGAAGAAGATGCCAGGGCCTCCGTCGATGAACGTTGCGATGGCGCAGAGAAGCAGCACCGGGCTCAGTAGGATCAGCGCGACCGCGGCGAACAGCACGTCGGAGGCCCGCTTGATGGCCCACCTCGGGCCGGAGAGGGAGGTGTCTCCGATCTTGACGATCGGAATGGCTCCGATGTGGTCTGGGTACCCGCCGTGGGAGCGGGAGCCCCACAGCCGTGGCACCGCCCAGAGGTCGCAGTAGGAGCTACGCGGTCGTAGCAGGGTCTCCATGAGGGCGGACTCGGGGCAGTCGGGGTCGGCGATGACCAGGACGTCGCAGTCCACCAGCCGGATCAGGTGTTCGAGGTCGTCCAGGGTGCCGCTCATCGGAAGCGCCCCGGTGCCCTGGCGCGACGGGACGTCGACGCACCCGACGAACCGCAGACCGTACTGGGGGTAGCGGCGCAACAGCCGAGCGAGTTCGAGCCCGATGGGCCCGCTGCCGATGATGATGGCGTTGTGTTCCACCCACCGGCGCTTGCGTACGAGCTTGGTCAGCGACCTGCTGACCGTCCGGCCGAGGATGACCAGCACCGCCGACAGAGCTACGCCCCGCATGAACCCACCGACGTACTCGACCGAGGAGTGACGCTCCGCCGCGATGATGGCAACGACCGCGGCCGAGGCCAGTAGCCGCCCGCAGAGGCTCGGCAGTTCGTCGAGGATGCTCACGTGCCGGCGCGCCCGGTAGAGCCCGCCGGTCGCGAAGATGGCCACGGTGAGCGCGGCGTTGGCCAGCGTCCCACGCCAGTAGTTCTGAGACAGCAGCAGCGGCGCGAGCAGCGCGGCGACGTCGATGGGGAGCGTCATCATCCAGGCACGTAGCCAGCTCGTCCCAGACGCGGCCCGGGACTTGGCGTACGGCAGGACCGCGGTCGTGTCGAGACCGGAACGCGGGTCGGCCTCCCGGCCGTCGGTCTCCGGACCGGCTGGCCTCGGCGAATCCTGGTCAGCAACGGCATCGTGTCGCGGTATGGCCGTCCGCTGCACCACGTCGGTGAGGTGCGGCGTGGGTGCGGCCGGGCTCGTTACCGGCTGACTTGACATGGTTGACCCTTCCCCCGTGAAGCCCCTGGCCACGTGTCACGACTCAGAGGGCGACCGCAGGATACGACCGGCACGATCCGGCCGCCATAGCCGACAGGCCAGTCCACCTTCCTACTTTGCGGCGGACAGAATCTCCGGCACCGCGTCGCGACGGACCGCGTCGTAGAAGGGCCGGACCTTCTCCGTGTTGGCGAACACGACGCTTTCGGTGCCCACCCGACCGGTGCCCTTCGTCGGGCTGGTCAGGAAGGTGAGGTTGCCACCGCGCAGCCCGCGCAGGTCCGTTGCCATGCTGAGCAGCGACATCTTCTCGTCCACCGAAACCGCGCTGGAGGTGGCCTTGACGAACGAGTTGAGCCGGGCCGGGTTGGTGATGATTCCCCCGGAGACCGCCTTGTCAAGGATCGCCTTGATCACCTGCTGCTGGTGCCGGATGCGGGCGAAGTCGCCGTCGGCGAACTGCTGGCGCTGCCGCGAGTAGTCCAGCGCAGCCTCACCGTCCATCCGCTGTACGCCCTTCTGAAAGGTGCGCTGTGGAGGGTGGATCGAGGTGAACGTCTTCTCCACGTCGACTTCGATGCCGCCCAACGCGTCGATGATCTCCTTGAACCCGGCGAAGTCGATCATCATGACGTGGTCCATCCGGACGCCCGTGAACTTCTCCACGGTTTGCACCATCAGCGGTACTCCGCCCCAGGCGAAGGCCGCATTGATCTTGGCGTCGCGACCGCCGTGGTTACCGTCGTTCGACCGCGGTACATGCACCCAGGTGTCCCGGGGGATGGAGATGAGCTGCGCGCTCGACCGGTCCTTCGGCAGGTGCGCGACGATGATGGTGTCGGTCCGCGAGCCGGTCGTGTTCTCCGGATCGCGCGAGTCGCTGCCCAGAATCATGATGTTCAAGGCGCCCTTGGCGACCGCCTGCGGCCGCTCCGCCTCCGGCACACCACTGAAGGCGTCGACCCGGTCGATGTCCGACTCGACCGAACGGAGGTAGAGTCCGCCGGCGATCGCGGTGCCGCCGCCGAGCAGCGCCACCACCAGGAAGGTGATCAGCGCGACCTTCCGCCACCGACGCCGCCGCGGCCGCGGTTCCTCGGTCGGTTCCGGCGCTGGCTGCTCGTCGAAGAACCGGGTCTCGGGTTCCGCGTGCTCCTGGCTTTGACGCATGGCGCGATGCTACTGATTCGGGTTGCGGGCCGCGTACCCACCGTTCGTGCCGAAGAGCCGGCTGGTGAATGAAAACTTTCACAGCCACCGTTTCCCTCCGGCTGGTACAACCCTCCCGTGGACGCAACGAAGCTCCGACGGGCCATCGCCCGCACCCCGCTCGCCCCGGTCGCCGCCTTCCCCAAGCGGCTCGCCCGGGTCGCCCGCCACGACGCCAAGGTGCTGCGCACCTCGGCGCGCTGGCTGCTCACGTCGCGCGAACATCACAACTACACCTACGACCTGACCAAGCTGAGTCGCCACCACCTCGCCTGGTTCGTCAGCGTGGTCTGCGACATCCCGGTCAAGCAGGTGCGCGCGTACCTCGACGAGATCGAGTCCGACGACACCCTGCGCCAGCACATCCAGCAGGCCACCGCCGGCGCCGCCCGCCGCGGGCTCGCCGACAAGCAGGTCCGCTACGCCCGCCGGATCGGCTGGTACGCCATCGTCCGGGCCACCCGCCCGGCGCACGTGGTGGAGACCGGTGTCGACAAGGGACTCGGCAGCTGCGTGCTCGCCGCCGCGCTGCTGCGCAACGCCGCCGAGGGGCACCCCGGCCGGGTCACCTCGCTGGACATCAACCCCGAGGCCGGCTACCTGGCCCGGACCGCGCCCTGGTCCGAGGTGGTCGACCTGGTGATCGGCGACTCGATCGCCTCCATCGCCGCGCTGGACCGGCCGGTCGACCTCTTCCTGCACGACAGCGACCACAGCCGGGCCCACGAGAAGCGCGAGTTCGAGGCCGTGGAGAGCAAACTGGCCCCGAACGCGCTGCTGCTCACCGACAACGTCACCGCCACCAACGTCCTCGCCGAGCACGCCGAACGCACCGGCCGGCGGTTCCTCGCCTACCGGGAGACCCCGGCCAACCACTGGTACCCGGGGGACGGCATCGGCGTGGCATGGTGACCGGATGCGGCTGAGCGGGATCCACACGTACCCGGTCAAGGGTTGTCACCGGCTCGACCACGACGACGCCCGGGTGCAGCCGTGGGGCCTGGCCGGCGACCGGCGCTGGATGGTGGTCGACGCCGACGCCGTCGGCGTCACCCAGCGCGAGAGCACCCGCCTGGTCGCCCTGCGCGCCACCGTCCGCGACGGTGGCCTGGTGCTGCGCGCGCCGGGCCGGCCCGACCTCGACGTGCCCGAGCCGGCCGGCGGCGCGGCGGTCGCGGTGCGGACCTTCCGCAGCCGGAAGCTGCCGGTCCCGGCGCTGCCCGCCGGGCCGGCGGCCGACGACTGGCTCACCGGGCTGCTCGGCCGGCCGGTCCGGCTGGTCTGGCTGGCCGAGCCGACCCGGCACATCCCCGCCGGCGACCGCGAGTACGACACCGGCGACCAGGTCAGCTTCGCCGACGCCTACCCGCTGCTGCTGGCCAGCACCGCCTCGCTCGCCGCGCTCAACGACTGGCTCGCGGAGGCCGGCGAGGAGGCCGTGCCGATGAGCCGGTTCCGGCCCAACCTGGTGGTCGACGGCGCGCCGGCCTGGGCCGAGGACGGCTGGGCCGGACGGTCGCTGCGGATCGGCGAGCTGCGCTTCCGCGCCGCCGGGCGGTGCGACCGGTGCGTGGTCACCACCACCGACCAGGAGACCGGGGTACGCGGGAAGGAACCGCTGCGCACCCTCGCCCGGTACCGCAAGGTCGAGCAGAAGCTGCTGTTCGGACTCCACCTCGTGCCCGTGGAGACCGGCGCGGTGGCGGTCGGCGACGCGGTCCGCGTCGACGGCTGACCGGCCGGGTACACCGGCGGCTCAGGCGCCCGCTGGGCTGGGGCGGCCCGCTGGGCTGGGGCGGCCCGCTGGGCTGGGGCGGCCCGGGCGGGTCAGGCGGCGGCCCGGTCGGTCAGGTCGAGCCACATCAGGACCTCGTCGCGGTCGTCGCCGGGTCCGACGCGCAGCGCCCGGGGCAGCCGGCCGATCTCCCGGTAGCCGAGGCCACGGTAGAACCGGTCCAGGCCGAGTCCGTCGCGCAGCGTCACGTGCAGCGCCTCCCACCCCAGCTCGCGGCCGACCCGCTCGGCCTCGCGCATCAGCGCGGCGCCGTAGCCGCGACCCTGGGTGTCCGGGTGCACCATCACCCGCTTCAGCACGCACCAGTGCGCCTTCAGGTCGAACCGGTTGTCGCTGAAGATCAGCACGGCGACCAGCCGCTCGCCCGCGTACCCCACCAGCAGCCGGTCCGGGCCGTCGCTGACGTCCGCGAACATCGGCTCCGCGGTGGCGCGGACCCGCTCGGCGGTCACCGGCGGCACGAAACCCACGGCCCCGCCGGCGTTGCTGACGTCGACCCAGAGCGCGACGATCTGCTCGCGCAGCTCGGGGGTCAACTCGGGGTCGAGGACGAAGCGCAGACTCACGCCCGCCATCCTGGCCCGCGCGGCGCGCCGCGACCTGCGATCGTGACGCGCACGACAGCCGACGACGCCCCGCCTGCCGGGCGGGGCGTCGCCGGCCGCCCACGCCAGTCACGTTGGCGACGGCAGGCCGGAAGTTGTCCGCCCCGCCGCCGCTGGGACCACAAGTTGGTGCGGGAGAGGGGACTTGAACCCCCACGTCCTCACGGACACAGGAACCTAAATCCTGCGCGTCTGCCGAGTTTCGCCACTCCCGCTGGCGTTGGTGAGTCTAGAGCGTCTGGCCGCCCTGGTGGTGAGCCCGGCCTGGCTCAGGATGTGGAAGATGGTTCCGTGGCTCACCTCGCAGCCGCCGTTCGGCAACTGCTGGAGTAGGCGCGCCAGCCGCTTCGGCCCGAGGTCCGGGTTGGCCAGTGCGTACTCGATAACCGTCTCCCGGAGCGCGGCCGAGCGCCAGCGGCGGCCGGCGGGCCGTGGCCTGAGCACCCCCTCCTGCTCCAGCCGTTGGCGGATCCGGTGCAGGTGGTTGGGATGACATCCGACGCGATGCGCGGCTTCCGTGGCGGTCAGCTCCCGCGCGTCGACACGGCCGAGCAACTCGACAAGGTCCCGCTCGGTGACGGGCCGCCGCGCGTTGGCCAGTGGGGGCCCGTGCCCGGACGGCGCAGGCGGGTCAGGCGGTGCCGTCCCGAAGACTCGACGGCTCCGACCCGCGTAGGTCGCGGTCTGACTGTGGCAGTTCGGGCAGAGGATGCGCAGATTGGGCGGACGGTTGTCCAGGAAGTCCCCGTTGATGTGGTCGACGTGCAGAATCAGCGGTTTGCCCCGCCAGCTCGGCCCGACGCCGCACTCTTCGCACTCCTCGGGCACGCCGATGGTGCCGAGGGCCCACCTCAGCCGGGTGCCAGGTATGCGCCGGGATCCCTCCGGTAGCCGCGCCAGCAGCTGGGCGGAGGTCGTCCGCCGCTCGCGCCGCCCGGCACCGTTGTGCGCACCCGTGAAGTGGGAGGTGTCGATGCCGAAGCGCTTCAGTTGGCGGCTGATGTGCGCGTGCGAGCCGCCGCTGACCCGCACCCCGAGCAGCCGCATCACCTCGGTGACGCTGCGCGCGACGGCCGCCGCCGCGGCGAGCGCCTCGGGGGTGTACTTGTACCGGACCACGTACGCACCGTAGTGGCCCGGTACGACAGGTCAGTCCAGGCCGAGGTCCCGGCGCAGCTTGGCGACGTGCCCGGTAGCCTTGACGTTGTAGAGCGCCCGCTCGATCTTGCCGTCCGCGTCGATGACGAAGGTGGACCGGATCACGCCGGTGACCGTGCGGCCGTACATCTGCTTCTCGCCGTAGGCGCCGTACGCGCTGAGCACGCTCTTGTCGGTGTCGGAGACCAGCGGGAAGGTGATCGCGTCGCGCTCGCGGAACTTCGCCAGCTTCTCCGGCTTGTCCGGGGAGATGCCGACCACCTCGTAGCCGGCCGCCTGGAGCGAGGCGAGCGAGTCGCGGAAGTCGCAGGCCTGCTTGGTGCAGCCGGGGGTCATGGCCGCCGGGTAGGCGTACAGCACGACCTTGCGGCCGCGCAGGTCGGCCAGGGAGAGGGTGTCCCCGGTGTCGGTGGGGAGGCTGAACTCGGGCGCGGGGTCGCCGGGAGAGAGTCGCTCGGGCGCGGTCATGACCGAGACCCTACCGCCGCCCGGGCCGGTCGGGGCTCGTGGCGCCGCGTCGACGCCGGCGTCACACGGCGAGCCGGACCCCGGCGCGCCGTCGCGATCGGCCCGGCCCGGTCCACCGCCGGGGCGGCCGGACCGCCGTGATCAGGACCATGGCTTGTTGCCAGATATTGGCAACAGCGATATGGGGAAAATAGGCTGAGCCTGCCGGCGTGGACAGGCCCGCCGTCGCGTGGGAGGTCACGTGGAAACCCTGGCGATGCACATCTCGAACGGGATCATCGACGGTCCCGTCGCCGCGGTGTTCGCGGCGGTGGCGCTGGTGGCGATGACGTTCTGCGTCCTGCGCGGCCGCAGCGACCTGGACGACCGGCTCGCCCCGATGGCCGGCCTCGTCGCCGCCTTCATCTTCGCCGTGCAGATGCTCAACTTCCCGATCTTCACCGCCGGCGTCAGCGGCCACCTGCTCGGTGGGGCGCTCGCCGCGATGCTCGTCGGCCCGTGGGTCGGCGCGCTCTGCGTGGCGGTGGTGCTGGTCGTGCAGGCGCTGGTCTTCGGTGACGGCGGGGTGGCCATGCTCGGCCTCAACATCACCAACATGGCGGTCCTCGGCACCGCCGCGGCGTACCTGCTGATCGCGCTGCTGCTGCGGGTGCTGCCGCGCACCCCGACCGGCCTCGGCGTGACCGCGTTCGTCTCCGCCCTGCTCAGCGTGGTGGTCGCCGCGATGGGCTTCGTCGGGCAGTACTGGCTCGGCGGCACCACCGACCTGGGCGGCAACCTGGGTGGCCTGGCCGGCACGATGGCCGGGGTGCACCTGCTGATCGGCGTCGGCGAGGGGCTGATCACCGCGACCACGGTGGTCACCGTCGCCAAGGTGCGGCCCGATCTCGTCTACGCGCTGCGCGCCCTGAAGCCGGCTGCGCCGGCGCCCGTTCCGGCCGTCGGAGGTGTCCGGTGAGGAAGCGTTCCTGGGGGTTCGTCGTCGGTGGGCTGCTGGTGGCCCTGCTGCTGGCCGGGGTGGTGAGCAACTTCGCCTCGTCGCACCCGGACGGGCTGGACTCGTCGCTGCGCGAGGGCTGCACGTTCGACGCCGAGGACAACATCACCGGCGGCACCTGCCCGGCGCGGGCGGAGCGGGAGCACGAGATCGGCGGCCCGCTGGCCGACTACGGCATCTCCGGCGTCGACAACGAGTTCCTCTCCACCGGCCTGTCCGGGGTGCTCGGCGTGCTGCTCACCTTCGCCGTGGCCGGTGGCGCGTTCTGGCTGGTCCGCCGCCGGGGCTCGGACGCCGGCGGGGCCGCCGGGGGCGCGCCGGACGCGGCCGCCGACGGGCGGCAGCGCGCCGGCACCGCCGGCTGAGCGGCGGTACGACGATGGGCGCCGGGCACGCGCACGTGCTGTACCGGGAGTCCGCCTCACCGGTGCACCGGCTCCCGCCCGAGGTCAAGATCGTGGCGATGGTGGTGTTCACCCTGGCCGTGGTGGCCACCCCGCGCACCGCGTTCTGGGCGTTCGGCGCGTACGCCCTGCTGGTGGCGGCGGTGGCGGCGCTGGCCCGGGTGGGCCCCGGCTGGCTGCTCAGCCGGGCGCTGATCGAGCTGCCGTTCGTGCTGTTCGCGGTCGCGCTGCCGTTCCTCGGGGCCGGCGAGCGGGTCGAGCTGCTC
Organism: Micromonospora desertarenae; assembly: GCF_056150265.1. Lineage (NCBI taxonomy): Bacteria > Bacillati > Actinomycetota > Actinomycetes > Micromonosporales > Micromonosporaceae > Micromonospora > Micromonospora desertarenae. Next base: position 497,089 of record NZ_JAXCFQ010000003.1, on the reverse strand, counting down.
GGGCTGCGGCTGTCCGAGGACGGCCTGTACGGGGCCTGGAACATCGTCGCCAAGGGCACGCTGGGCGTGCTCGCCTCGCTGCTGCTGGCCGCGACCACCACCACCCGCGACCTGATCGTCGGCCTGGACCGGCTGCGCTGCCCGCAGATCCTCACCCAGATCGCCACGTTCATGCTGCGCTACCTGGACGTGCTGGTCGGTGAGGCCCGCCGGATGCGGGTGGCCCGGGTCTCCCGGGGTGACGACCCGCGTTTCCTCTGGCAGTTGCGCGGCTTCGCCGCCGGCGTCGGGGCGCTCTTCCTGCGCGCGTTCGAGCGGGGCGAGCGGGTCTACCTGGCGATGCTGTCGCGCGGCTACTCGGGGCGGATGCCGGCGGTGTGGCAGGGCGCGGGCGCGGCGACGGCCGGGCAGTGGCTGGTCGCGGCCACCGTGCCGGTCCTGGCGGCCGGCGTCGCCGCCACCGCCGTCCTGCTGACATGATCGGTGTCGTGCAGCCGACACCTCCCAGCCTGGACGTCCGTGGCGTGCGGTACGCGTACCCGGACGGGCACGTGGCCCTGCACGGGGTCGACCTGACCGTGCCGCGCGGTGAGCGGGTGGCGCTGCTCGGGCCGAACGGCGCCGGCAAGACCACGCTGGTGCTGCACCTCAACGGCATCCTGACGCCCACCGAGGGGAGCGTGCGCGTCGGCGGGCTGGCGGTGAGCCAGGACCGGGCCACCCTCGCCGAGGTGCGCCGCCGGGTGGGGATCGTCTTCCAGGACCCGGACGACCAGCTCTTCCTGCCGACGGTGGCGGAGGACGTCGCGTTCGGCCCGGCCAACCTCGGGCTGCGCGGCGCGGAGCTGGCCGCCCGGGTGGACGAGGCCCTCGCCGCGGTGGGGATGGGCGAACACCGGGACCGGGCTCCGCACCACCTCTCCTTCGGCCAGCGTCGCCGGGTCGCGGTGGCCACCGTGCTCGCCATGCACCCGGAGATCCTGGTGCTCGACGAGCCCTCGTCGAACCTCGACCCGGCCGCCCGGCGGGAGCTGGCCGAGATCCTCCGGGGCCTGCCGGTGACCCTGCTGATGGTGACCCACGACCTGCCGTACGCGCTGGAGCTCTGCGAGCGTTCGGTGATCCTGGACGCCGGCCGGATCGTCGCCGACGCCCCCACCCGCGACCTCCTGACCGACACCGACCTCCTCACCCGCCACCGCCTCGAACTCCCCTACGGCTTCACCCCCACCCCGCGCTGACGCCCCGCGATCTTGCACTTGCTGCCCCGACAGAAGCGGATGTAGCCCCCGAATCGAGGGCCGAAAGTGCAAGATCGACGAGGCAATGGGTGGCGCGGGGACGCGTCAGGGGTGGGGTGTGGGGGTGCGTTGGCGGGGGGCGGCGTGCAGGCGGAGGGCGCCGGCCGCGGTGGCGCCGGCGCCGGCGACGAGGACCAGGGCGACCAGGATCCGGGCCGCGGTGCCCGGCCAGGGCACCGGGGCGACGGCGCGGGCGAAGACGGCCGCGTTGGCCACCCCGGCGAAGAGCGCCAGGCAGGCGCCGGCCAGCGCCAGCGCGAACTCGGCGGCCGGCCGGCGGGCCAGCGCGTAGATCCCGGCGGCGACCGCGCCGAGCCCGGTGAGCAACGCCCACACCTGCCCGGCCAGCAGGCCGGTGAGCAGCCCGCCGACGCCCCGCGCGCCGGCGTCGACCTCCCGGCCAACGGTGAACACGACGGCGGCCAGCCCGCCGGCGACCAGCAGCGCGCCGAGCCCGGCGAGCGCCCGCCCGCCGGCCGGGGACCGGGCCGGGAGCAGCCCGAGCGCGCCCACCGCCAGCAGCCCGACCGTGGCCGCCGCCCACCACGGGTACGCGTCCGGCGGCGGCACCCAGTCGAGCGTGCCGCGGATCTCCGCGGGCTCGCCGCCGGCGCGCAGCGGCACCACCCAGTCCCGCACCCGGTGCTGCCGGTCGGGGGCGGCCCGCACCTGCGGCGGTGGCGCCGACTCGCGCCAGAGCGCCCGCTGGTCGTGCCAGCGCACCGTCGACGAGTCGTCCACCCGCCGCCAGTCCGGCGCGGCGGCCGGGTCGGCCTCGGCCGGCAGCCTGGTGTCGCCGGCGATGGTCCGGTTCAGGTACGTCGCGGGGGAGCGGCGGTTCTCGTACACCCCGTCCGGGCCGACCCGCAGGTAGGGCTCGCCGGAGTAGCCGAGCACCTCCACCGCGGTGTCGCCGGTGTTGGTCAGCTCCAGCCGGGCGCCCGCCTCCACCACCCGTACGCTCAGGTCCGGCCGGCTCGGGGTGACCGCCGTGATCTGGGTGCGGTAGTCGGTCCCGTCCGGGGCGTCCGCGCCGTGCGCGGCGGCCGGCGCGGCGGTGGCGAGGGTGGCGGTGAGCGCCCCGGCGAGCAGCAGCCCGGCGCGGGTCAGCAGGACACGGATCACTTCCCGGCCGCCTCCACGGCCGCCCTGATCCCCTCCGGGCTGCGGTCGGCGACCGGCTTGCCGTCGACCAGGATGGTCGGGGTGCCGGTGATGTTCGCCTTGCTGGCCTCGTCGGTGACGTGCTCGGTCCACGGCTCGTACGTGCCGTCGCGCACGCAGGAGCCGAAGTCGTCCCGGTTCAGCCCGACGCCCGCCCCGATGTCGATCAGCTCGTCGTCGCTGAGGCCGGCGCCACCCTCCGGCGGCTGCCGCTCGAAGAGCACGTCGGTGAACTCCTTGAACTTGCCGCCTGCGGCCGCGCAGCCGGAGGCGGCCGACGACCGGGTGGAGTAGTCGGTGGTGGAGAAGCGGTTCAGGTAGGCCACCGGGTGGAAGACGACCCTGGCCTTGCCCGCGCTGACCAGTTGGTCGATCGTGTCGCCGCTGACCTGCTGGAACTGCTTGCAGGCCGGGCAGAGGTAGTCCTCGTAGAGGTCGATGGTGACCGGGCCGGTGCCGAGCACGACGCCGGTGCCGGCCTCGTTGGCGCCCGGCGGGGCGGTGAACTCGTCGGCCCGCTGGCTGGAGTAGACGCTCCAGCCGATCAGGCCGGCGACGACCAGCACGAGCACCGCGCCGATCGACACCCAGAGCGTCCGCTTGCGCCGCCGCTCCCGGGCGAGCTGTTCGCGGACCACCCGGGCCGCGCCCTTCTGTCCCTTGCGACTACTCATCCTCGTCCTCCACGGGTGCGTCGCCCGTCAGCCAGCCGTCGACCGAGACGGGCGTACGCGGCCAGATCAGCAGGAATCCGGCGAGCGCCAGGAAACCCAGGTCCCGGAGGATCTCCGGGAGGTAGCTCGGCGCCTGCCCCGGGGCGAGCTGCCCGCCGCTGCCGAAGCAGCCGCAGTCGATCGCCAGGCCCCGGCTCCAGGCCGAGGCGATCCCCGCGATGAAGACCACCAGCAGCGCCGCGGAGACCCCGGCGGCCAGCCGGGTGGCCAGCCCGAGCAGCAGCAGTACGCCCAGCGCCAGCTCCACGAACGGCAGCGCGGCGCCGACCACGGTCGCCACGTCGTACGGCAGGATCTGGTAGGCGTGCACGGCGCGGCCGGAGGCGGCCAGATCGTCGATCTTGGAGCCGCCGGCGACCAGCCAGACGGCGGCCAGGCCCAACCGTGCGGCGACGCCGAGCCAGGGCCGGACGCCGGGCCAGCGGGCGGCCCGGATGCTCGGTGCGGTCACGGTCATTTGTCGTTCCGGCTCCGCTGGAAGTTCCCGCATCACCCGGCGAGGGCGTCGCCGACCGCCTCGACCAGGTCGGCGCGGGCCCGGGCGACCCGGGAGCGGATGGTGCCCACCGGCACCCCCTCCACCACGGCGGCCTCGGCGTACGACAGGCCGAGCAGTTGGGTGAGCACGAACGCCCCGCGCCGCTCGGCGGGCAGCCGGCGGACCAGGTCGGCGGCGCCGAGGTGACCGGCCGGGTCGGGGTGCGGCCGGTCGGTCCAGGCGTCGGCGGCCAGCCGTGCGTCGAGGCGCCGCCGCCGCACCACGGCCCGCAGGTGGTCGGCGCAGGTCCGGCGGGCGATGCCGAGCAGCCAGGTACGGGCGCTGGAGCGGCCCTCGAACGACGGCAGCGCCCGGAACGCCCGCAGGTACGTCTCCTGGGTCAGGTCGTCCGCGCTGTCCGGGTCGACCAGGGCGGCGGCGAAGCGCCACACCTCGGCCTGGGTGAGCCGGACGAACGCGGCCTGGGCCACCGGATCGCCGTCGCGGGCGGCGAGCGCCCAGCCGGTCGCCGACTCCCGCCCGGCGGCACCGGCCGGGTCGGCCGGACCGGCGGCGGTGGTGTCGCGCGGGGCGGGGATCACGACAAACCAGGTTACGCGGCGCCGTGGCGGGCGGGAGGGTCCTTCGGCCCCTCCATGTCCTGCGCCACGTCGGGAACTTTTCCCGGATCCGGGCCGACTACCCGCTCATGACATGCGACGACGTACGCGCGGCGCTGTCGGCGCGGCTGGACGGCGAGGATCCGCGGACGGCGCCGGCGGCGCTGGACACGCACACCGCTGGTTGCCCGGGTTGCCGGAACTGGCTCGCCCGGGCCGAGCAGGTGACCCGGCTGGTCCGGGTGCGGGCGGTGGCCGTACCGGATCTGACCGCCTCGGTGCTGGCGGCGGTCGCCGCCGACCCGCTGGGCCCGGGGCGGGCCGCGGCGGCCGCGGTGCGCGCCCGCCGGCAGCTGCTGCGGGTGGCGGTCGCGGTGGCCGCGGTCGCCCAGCTGGCCATCGCGCTGCCGATCCTGCTCGCCGGGCTCGGGGTGTCGGTGGACCCGCACACCAGCCGGGAGATGGCGTCGTTCGACGTGGCGCTCGCGGTCGGCTTCGCGCTGGCCGCCTGGCGGCCCGAGCGGGCCCGCGCGTTCGTGCCGGTCGCCCTGGTGCTGGCGGTCTGCCTGGCCGGCACCAGCGCGGTGGACATCGCCAACTCCACCACGGCGCTGGTGCACGAGGTGGGCCACCTGGCCGCCGTGGTCCAGGCGGGCCTGCTCTGGGCGCTCGGCCGGGTCAGCGGCGAGCCGGACCGACCGCTGTCGACGGCGGTCGCGGCGGGGCGCGGGTGACGCCGGGTCGCCGCGGCGGGCCGTCGTCGGCGAGCATGATCGGCATGACTGCCGCCATCCGCCGCTGGTCCGCCCGGTTGACCGCCACCGCCGGCCTGCTGGTCACCGTCGTCGCCCTGCTGATCGCCCCGGCCGGCCCGGCCAGCGCCCACGCGGTGCTGGTCAGCAGCAGCCCGGTCTCCTCGGCCGTGGTGCCGAGCGCCCCGGCCGAGGTGGTGCTGACGTTCAGCGAGTCGGTGCGCAAGGTGCCCGGCAAGATCCGGGTGATCGCGCCGGACGGCGACCGCGCCGACCGCGGCGAGCCGACCTTCGAGGGCGCGGTGGTGACCCTCCCGGTGGATCCCGCCGCCGGGCGCGGCACCTACCTGGTCAGCTACCGGGTGATCTCCGCCGACAGCCACCCGGTCTCCGGGGCGTTCACCTACTCGGTCGGCGCTCCCTCGGCGCCCCCGGTCGACAGCGGCGACGACAGCCGCGCCGACCCGGTGGTCGGCACCGCGGTCAAGGTCGCCAAGTACGTCGGCTACGTCGGGCTGCTGCTGCTCGTCGGCCCGGCGCTGGTGCTCGCCGCGCTCTGGCCGCGGCGGCTGTCCCGGCGTGGTCCGGCCCGGCTGGCCTGGACCGGCATCGGCCTGGTGGCGCTCTCCACCGTGGCGAACCTGCTGCTCCAGGTGCCGTACACCGCCGGGGGCGGGCTCTTCGACGTGACCGGCGAGGGGCTGAGCGCGGTGCTGGGCAGCGCGTTCGGCGCCGCGCACCTGGTCCGGCTGGGTCTGCTGGCCGCGGCGGCGTTCCTGCTCCGCCCGCTGCTGGCCGGGCCGGTCGGCCGGGCCGACCTGGGCATCCTGGGCATCCTGGCCGGGGCCGCGCTGCTGACCTGGCCGGTGGCCGGGCACCCGGCCGCCTCGCCGGCGCCGGCGGTCTCGGTGGTCGTCGACGCGGTGCACCTGGGCAGCATGGCGGTCTGGCTGGGCGGGCTGGTGATGCTCGCCGGCTTCCTGCTGCCCCGGGCCGACGAGCGGGAGCTGGGCGCCATCCTGCCGATCTGGTCGCGCTGGGCGGCGCTGGCGGTCTCCGCGCTGCTGCTCGCCGGCACCGTCCAGGCGCTGATCGAGGTGGCCACCCCGGGCGCCCTGGTGAACACCACGTACGGCCGGCTGGTGCTGGCCAAGATCGCGCTGTTCGCGCTGGTGATCGGGGTGGCCGCGTACTCCCGGCAGCTGGTGCGCCGGCGCGTCGGGGTCGAGCGGCCGGGGCAGGTGCGCCGGGCGGTCTGGGTGGAGCTGGCGGTCACCGCCGTGGTGCTCGGCGTGACAGCGACCCTGGTGCAGACCACCCCGGCCCGCACCGCCGCCACCGACGTGGCCGGGTCCGAGGCCGGTTACTTCTCCACCACCGTGTCGAGTTCCCTCTTCTCGCTCCAGATCGAGATCGACCCGGCCCAGCGGGGCAACAACACGGTGCACTTCTACGCGTACACCGCCGACAACCGGCCGCAGCCGGTGGTCGAGTGGAAGGCCACCGCCGCGCTGCCGTCGGCCGGGATCGAACCGATCGAGGTCCCGCTACTGCCGTTGACCGACAACCACGCGACCGGCGAGATGAACCTGCCGGCGGCGGGGGAGTGGCAACTGCGCGTCACCGCCCGTACGTCCGACATCGACCAGGCCACGGTGACCGCCACCGTGCCGATCCGTTAGAGAGGTCCCCGTCCATGATCCGTCACCGGCGTTCCTTCACTGCCGCGGCCGCGTTGGCGCTCGGCGCCGTCGCCACCGCGGTGTTCGGCTTCGCGGCGCCCGCGTCGGCCCACGTCACGGTGAACCCGAAGGACGCGACGCAGGGCGGCTACGCCCGGATCGCGTTCCGGGTGCCGAACGAGAGCGACACGGCGTCCACCACCAAGGTGGAGGTGGTGCTGCCGGAGAACGCGCCGGTCGGCTCGGTGTCGACGATGCCGGTGCCCGGCTGGACGGTGGCGGTGGAGAAGCGCAAGGTCGACCCGCCGGTGGAGGTGCACGGCAGCCAGCTCAGCGAGGTGGTGTCGAAGCTGACCTGGACCGCCACCGCGAACGCGGGGGTCAAGCCCGGCGAGTTCCAGGAGTTCCCGGTCTCGCTCGGCCCGCTGCCGCAGGTCGACCGGATGGTCTTCAAGACGTTGCAGACCTACTCCGACGGCAACGTGCAGCGCTGGATCGAGGAGCCGACGCCCGGCGGCGAGGAGCCGGAGAGCCCCGCGCCGGTGCTCACCCTCACCGCGGCCGGCGCGTCGGCCAGCCCCACCGCCGGGGCGCGGGCGGACGACGACGATGACGACGAGGTCGAGGCCGAGGGCGTGGGCGTGGCCACCGGGCTCGGCATCGCCGGCCTGGTCGCCGGCGCGGCCGGCCTGCTGCTGGGCGGACTGGCGTTCGCGCGTACCCGCCGGGAGGCGACCCCGAAGTCCTGAGTCGCGCCGCGCCGCTCGGCCCGCCGGACCAGCCGGCGGGCCGACGGCTTTTCCGGATCCTCGACCGTGGATATCCGCTGATCGAGAGGCCGACGTCGGTAAGGTCGACCGGGTACTCGGCTACGGAGGGGGACGGAGCGGATGCGGGTCGTGCGGGCGCTGCTCGGAACGGTGCTGTTGATCATCGGGATTCCGGCGCTGTTCGCCGGTGGGGCGCTCTGGATGCTGGCTCGGCACGCCGACCCCGGCGGCGCGTTCGCCGCCCGCTTCGAGACTGTGCAGACGACCGGGCACGCGGTGGTGGTCCGGGACGTGGACGCGCTGCTCCGCGCGGAGGCGCCGTTCGCGCGGGTCGGGTCGACGCTCCGGTTGGAGGCGCGTACCGCCGACGGGCCGGCCTTCGTCGGCCTGGCCCCCACCGACGAGGTGCGGCGCTGGCTCGACCCGGTGCCGCACGCCACCGTCCGCCGGGTGGCGCTGGCCCGGGGCCCGCTGCCGGTCCGGCTCGACCGGGCCGGACCCGCCACCGCCGCCGCGCCGGCCGCCGGCATCGCCCCCGTCGGCCGTCCCTTCTGGGTACGCGAGGGGATCGGCGCGCTCGAGTGGAGCCCGCAGGAGGTGGCCGACCAGCGGCTGAGCCTGGTGGTGATGCACCCCGACGGCCGGCCCGACCTGACCCTGCGGCTGCGCGCCGAACTGCGGTCCGGGTGGACCGCCCCGGCCACGGCGGGCCTGCTCGCCGGCGGGATGCTGCTGGTGACGCTGGCGCTGCTGCTCCTGCTGCGGCCGGTCCGGCCCCGCGAGGTGGTCTTCGTGGTCGAGCCGGACCAGGTGCCGGTGCTGGCCGGGCGCCTCGGGGTGAGTTCGCTGAGCGGGCTGGGCGCGCAACCGACCCGGGACACCGACCGCTCCCTGGTCGGCGGGCGGCAACTCGCGACGGTCGGGGCCGCCCGGCCGGCGATCGGGTCCGGTCCCGCCCGCCGGCCGTCCACCCTGGCCGACCTGCCCGAACCCGGCGCGACGGAGGCCCCGCACCCGCGCGGGGTGACCCTGACCCTGGCCTGGCCGCCCAGCGGGCCGGAGGAGACGGTCGCCCCGGTTCCGGTGACCGACCGCACCCAGGCCGGCCGGCCCGAGGCCGCCGACTGACGATCGATCCGCCGCTCGTCCGGGAGCCGGCGTGGAAACGGCGAGCGGCCCGCCGCGCTGCCGACACGGAGGGCCGCCCTCACCGGGGGATCGGTGCTACCCGAGAGACGTCTGAGGTAGTTGGGACCAGATTAGCGGTGATCGGCGCTACTCGGGAAGTCCGTCCATTTGGTGCGACTTCTCCCGGCCCGGCGCCGGCGTCCCGGACACCGTGGGCCGCGCCGGCAGCGTCACCAGCAGCAGCAGGCTGAGCAGCACGTACGTGTTGCGGACCAGGAACTCCCCCGGCGAGTCGGTACGCGCGGGGGCGACCCCCCAGTCGTAGAAGGTGACCACCCCGTACACGATGAGGGCGATGGTGCCGATCGCCAGCGCGGCCAGCCAGCGGCGGCGCCGCATGCCGGCCATGGTGGACGGATCGGCGCGCCAGGCGGCGTCGACCAGCACCACCACCGCCGGGATGAACCAGTAGATGTGGTGCGTCCAGGTGATCGGGCTGACCAGCGCCCCGACCAGGCCGGTCAGGGCCAGCCCGGCCAGCGCGTCCCCGGCCCGGGCGGCCCGCACCGCCCGCCACAGCCCGTACCCGGCGACGACCGCGACCAGCAGCAGCCACACCAGCCGGGACGGCTGCTCGGGCGCGGTGATCCGGCTGAGCAGCCCGAACAGCGACTGGTTGCCGGTGTAGTCGGTGCGACCGACGCGGTCGGTGGCCCACAGCTCGTGGGCCCAGAACCGCCACGAGTCCCGCGGCGCGACGGCCGCGGCGAGCAGGGTCGCCGCGGCGGCGGTGACGCTCGCCACGATCGCCGCCCGCCACCGCCGGGTGGCCAGCAGGTAGACGATGAAGATGCCGGGGAAGAGCTTGAGCGCCGTCGCCAGCCCGACCCCCACCCCGGCCCACTTCCGCCCCTGCGGTACGGCGAAGAGCAGGTCGGCCAGGATCAGCACGACCAGCAGCATGTTGATCTGACCGAAGGTGATCGTCTCGCGGGTGCTCTCCACGGCGAGCACCAGCAGCACCGCCACCACGAGGGTGAACAGCCGGGGCAGGTGGTGCCGCTCGATCACGGGCAGGACCAGCCATCGGGTGGTGACCACCACGGCCAGCCCGGTGAGCGCTGTGAAGATCGCCACGGTGGCGCCCAGCGGCAGCGCCCCGAACGGCAGCAGCAGCAACGCGCTGAACGGCGGGTAGGTGAAGTACAACTCGCCCTGCACCCGGTCCGGCTGCACGTAGTCGTAGAGCGGGTTGCCGGCCGCCCACCAGTCCATCGCCCGCATGTAGATCTTCAGGTCGAAGAAGTCGTGCACCAGGCCCGGCAGGTAGAGCGCCGGCAGCACGGCGGCGAGCGCCAGCACGGCGAGGATCCGGCGCACCCGACGGCCGCCGCCGGCGTCGTCGGTGAGGACGGCGGGCGGTGCGGCGGGTTTTGCGGGCACGGGCAAACCCTAACCGTCCGCTCGGCCGGGAGCGCGCAGCCGCGGGTCGTGGGCTGCGCGTAGGCTGTCCCGGTGGCTGATCTCCTCGTCTGGATCGACTGTGAGATGACCGGATTGGACCTCGGCAGGGACAAGCTGATCGAGGTCGCCGCGCTCGTCACCGACCCCGACCTCAACGTGCTCGGCGACGGAGTCGACGTCGTGATCCACGCCGAGGATGCGGCGCTGGAGGCGATGCCGGAGATCGTGGCGACGATGCACGGCAAGTCCGGGTTGACCGAGGAGGTCCGCCGGTCGACGGTGACCCTGGCGGAGGCCGAGGACATGGTCCTCGACTACGTGACCCGCTACGTGAAGGACCCGCGCACCGCCCCGCTCTGCGGCAACTCCATCGCCACCGACCGGGGCTTCATCACCCGGGACATGCCGCGCCTCGACGCCCACCTGCACTACCGGATGATCGACGTCTCCTCGATCAAGGAGCTCTGCCGCCGGTGGTATCCGCGGGTGTACTTCGGGCAGCCGCAGAAGGGCCTCGCGCACCGGGCGCTGGCCGACATCCGGGAGAGCATCCGGGAGCTGGAGTACTACCGGCGGACGATCTTCGTCCCGCTGCCCGGGCCGGACGTGGAGAGCGCCAAGGCGATCGCCGCGCAGCTGTGAACCGGGCCGCCCGCCGGCGGCGGCAACCCGCTGGACGCGGCGGGCCGGGGTGAGGCTATGATTGGTCCGCACCCGCCCGGGGCGATCGCCCGGGGTGGACGGCATGGTGGCTGTAGCTCAGTTGGCAGAGCACCGGGTTGTGGTCCCGGTTGTCGTGGGTTCAATTCCCATCAGTCACCCGGTAGACGGAAGCCCCCTCCGCGGAGGGGGCTTCCGTCGTTTTCCGGTGCGGCCGGGGGTGCCGCACTCAGGCGGTCGGGCTCGTGCTCGGCGCGACGTCCGGGTCCGCCGTCGCGTCCGTGCCCGGTGCGGCGGGCGGCTCGTACGGCAGGGCGCTGCCCTTGACGTACTGCTCCCAGCTCATGTTCCAGTCCGTCCAGCCGTTGCCGTTCTGCAGCTTCCGCTCGGTGCCCCTGACCACGATCGGGTCACCGATGCGGGTGTTGGCGAACAGCCACGCCCCGTTGGCCATCGAGACGTTCACGCAGCCGTGCGAGACGTTCACCCGGCCCTGCTGCCCCTCCGACCAGGGTGCGGCGTGGATGAACTCGCCACCCCAGGTGAGCCGCTGGGCGTAGTCGATCTTCGTCCGGTAGCCCTCCTCGGGGCCGAGCTCCTCGAAGGTGTCGAAGACCGTCTTGCGCAGCTTCTCGATCACCACCATCGTGCCGCTGGACGACGGCGTGCTCTTCTTGCCCAGGCTGACCGGGATGGTCTTGACCACCGCGCCGTCCTTGCGGACGGTCATCCGCTTGGTCTTGTTGTCCACCGTCATGATCAGCGACGGGCCGATCTTGACGTCGACGGTGAGGTCGGCGCGGCCGTACCAGCCGTCGCCCATCGGCAGGCCGCCGGCCTGGACCCGGTACGAGACTGTGCTGTTGGCCTTCCAGAACTCCTTCGGCCGGTAGCGCACCTCGGTCGGGCTGACCCAGTGCCAGATGCCCTCCTGGGCCGGCGTGGAGGTCACCGTCATCCGGCGCTGGACGTCGTCGCGGTAGTCCTCCGGTACGGCCCGGCTGAACTTCACGATCAGCGGCATGCCGACGCCGACCACCTGGCCGTCGCCGAGGAAGCTGCTCACCCGGACCTGCTTGGACGGCTTGGCCATGGTGGTGAAGGTGCTGGTAGCGGTGGCGGGCCGCCCGTCGTCACCGGTCGCCGTGACGGTGGCGGTGTAGGTCTCGCCGTACTTCAGCGCGCCGGCCGGGAGCCAGCTCTTGCCGTCCGCGGCGAGTTGGCCCTCGACCGCCTCGCCGGCCGAGTCCTTGAGCTCGACGGTGGTCTCCTGGGCGTCCTTCGTGGTGAAGGTGATGCCGGTGGAGGCGGGCACGTCCTTGGCGTCGGCCTGCGGCTCGGTGATGGTGGCCGCGGCCTTCGGCGCGGCGTTCTGGCTGCCGGCCTGCCACCCCGACGGCTTGTCGCCGCCGCCGTCGGTGCAGGCGGTGGTCAGCGCGAGCGCCGCGGCGAGTACGGCCGCCGCGAGCCCGCGGCGCCGCCCACCGCGGCGCTTCAGCTGGTCCTGGACAGCTCGCATGATTCCCTCACAGTCGTGGTCCCCGGTTGCCCATCGTCTCTCAACTGACGCACGGGGAGGGATACCCGTTGCCAGGGGTGCCGTGAAACACCCCGACCATCATGTCCGTAATCGGATGTTTCCGACACCAACTCTCCCCTCCCGCCCCTCCCCACCCGCGGATCCAGCCGGTTGATCATGAGGTTGGCGGGGCGGAATGCCGGAATCGGCGCCGCCAACCTCATGATCGACGCTGGGTGGGCCGGGGGAGGGAGGGGGAGGGGGGTGGGTGGGGTGGGTGGGTTAGAGGGCGGGGGCGGCGCCGCCTTCGGGGACTGGGAGGGCGCTGCCCTTGATGAACTCCGACCAGCTCAGGCTCCAGGCCGTCCACCCGTTGCCGGGAGCCAGCCGCCGCTCGGTGCCCTTGATGGTGATCGGGTCACCGATCTTCGTCTTTCCGAACAGCCAGCGGGCGTTGGCCATCGACACGTTGACGCAGCCGTGCGAGACGTTCTGCCGGCCCTGCACGTGCTCCGACCAGGGTGCGGCGTGGATGTACTCGCCACCCCAGGTGAGCCGCTGTGCGAAGTCGATCTCGGTGACGTAGCGGTTCGCCGGATCGGGATCGTCGCGGGTGTCGAAGACCGTGGACTCCTTCTTCTCCATCACCACCATGGTGCCGCTGGACGAGGGGGTCTTCCGCTTGCCCAGGCTGACCGGCAGGGTGCGGACCAGTTGGCCGTCCTCGTAGACCCGCATCTGCTTGTCGGCGTTGTCGACCTTCATCTCGAAGGCGCGGCCGATCTTGGCGGTGGCCTTCCGGTCGACGTTGCCGTACCGGCCGTTGCTCAGCGGGATGCCGGCCAGCGCGATCCGGACGGTGAGCGTGGTGCCCGGCTTCCAGTACTCCGGCGCCCGGTAGTAGGCCTGGGTGCCGTTGTCCACCCAGTGCCACGCGCCCGGCTGCGGCGGGTCGGTGCTGACGAACATCCGCTTCTGCACCGCGGCCCGGTCCTTCTTCGGGATGCCCGGGTGGAACTCGGCGACCACCGGCATCGCCACACCGTAGGTCTTGTCGTCGAAGAGGTAGAGCCCGGAGCTGATCATCGACCTGGGCTTGGCCATCGTGGTGAACGTGCTGGTGCCCTGGCTGGTCTGGCCGTCCGCCCCGGTGGCGGTGACGGTGGCGGTGTAGCGGGTGCCCCACTTCAGCGGCGCCGAGGGCACCCACGAGGAGCCGTCGGTACGCAGCTTGCCCTCGACCGGCTTGCCGTCGGCGGTGGTCAGCGTGACGCTGGACACCTTCCCGCCGTCCGGCAGCTTGGCGCCGATCTCCGAACTGACCGGCCGGTTCTTCGCCCCGTCGGCCGGGCTGACCGACAGCGCCGGACCGGTCGGGGCGGCCGGTGTCGACGGTTCGGCCGCGGCGCTGGCGGTGGCGCTCGGCGCCGCCGCGTCGACGAACTCGGCCTTCTTCGGATCGTCGCCACAGCCCGTCAGAGCCAGCGACGCCACCAGGCCGAGGGCACCCACCATCGCCCCGGCCCGCGCGAACCTGCCCATCCCCACCTCTGTTCTCGCGTACCTGGCGGACATCGTGCCGCATCGGCGCCGTTCCGCTGGTCCCGGTGGCCGTACGCCTGGGGTGTTTGCCGCTTTCGCGGCTTAAGCTCGACCGAAGGGGGGAGCCGGGGATCGGATTGGAACCCGGCTCCGGGGCCGTGCTAAGGTTCTCCCCGTTGCCAGCGAGCGCCGCTAGCTCAACTGGCAGAGCAGCGGACTCTTAATCCGCGGGTTCGGGGTTCGAGTCCCTGGCGGCGCACCAGCAGTAACACCCTCAGGGCCGGTCGATGAGACCGGCCCTGAGGTCGTTCTGGCGGCCCTTCCGAACAGGCATCGAACAGACGACCAGCTCGTCCGTGGCCGACCGCCGAGCCCGCCCGGTCACCTCGACGTAGATCAGCTCGTGATCGTCGGGGCTTCACCCGTTCTCCGCGATCCAGAGGCCTGGAAGTCGTAGCCATCGTCGGGCAGCCGGATCGAGCTGCCGAACCGTTCCGTCGATGGGATGGCAGTTACTACAGGTGGGGGTAGTGATTGTGGTTGCTCGCTGACTGCGAGTGACGCTCCACCTCGTGCCGATGTTGGTCGGCGGTGGCGCGGCGGACCGCTGTCGAATCCACGTCCGCAGAGTGCCGGCGCCGGTCTCGCCAGCCCACGAGAACAACAACCGCGACCAGCAACACCGCGAGCACCCCGAGCGATACCACCAGTGCCGTCATGCCATTGACGCTAGGGCATGCACGCCAGCTCCGGGAGCCCGCCGACCCGGCGGCGCCTGCCACTGAGCAGGGAGCTGTGGAGGGCACGGCCGGGAGCCCGATCGAACGTCAGCGGTTAGCGACTGCACACCATGCCAAGGACTCGTTGCAAAGATTTCTTTGCAAAGCTATCTTGGCATCATGAGCGCTGATTCACACAAGCCCGGGTATGACGCCACCCAGGACGTGGTTCTCGACGCCCGGACCCTGCGCGGGGTGGCCCATCCACTGCGCCTGCGGTTGCTCGGCTCACTGCGCCACGACGGCCCGCAGACCGCCACCCAACTGGCCGCCCGGCTCGGCGAGTCCAGCGCGGCGACCAGCTACCACCTCCGCACCCTGGCCGCGCACGGCTTCGTCACCGACGCGCCCGAGCTGGGTCGCGGCCGGGAACGCTTCTGGCGCGCGGTGCATCGCTCGACCTGGTTCGACGCTCCGGACCGGGACGCGCCGGAACGTGAACTCGGCGAGGCGTACCTGCGCACGGTCGCGCGGATGTACGCGGAGAACGTCGAGCAGTCCATCACCGAGCTGGCCGACTGGCCGCAGGAGTGGGTGCGGGCGGCCAGCATGAGCGACCTCACGGTCAGCCTGAGCGCCGCCGAGGCGCAGCAGCTCGCCGACGACATGATGGCCCTGCTGGTGCGGTATCGGGACCGGGCGGCGGACCGGGCCGGTGACGGGTCGGAACGCGTCGCGATGACCACGCAGTTCCAGATCTTCCCGCGGCGCGGCCAGCTGGACGCGCTGTTGGCGGCGCGAGCGGAGTCCGCCGGCGGGCCCGGCACCGTGGGCGACGGATCGTCCGGCACCGCGGCCGATGAACCCTCCGATGCCGCGGACGGGGGCCGAGAATGAGCCAACGGTCGGCGTACGGGTTGCTCGTCGCCCAGGCGGTCTCGGTCACCGGCACCCGGATGTCGGTCGTGGCGGTGCCCTGGTTCGTGTTGCAGACCACCGGCGACGCCCTGCTCACCGGCGTCACCGCGTTCGTGGAGATGGCCGCCCTGGTCGCGGCGCGCATCCTCGGCGGGCCACTGGTCGACCGGATCGGGTCGCGGATGGCCAGCGTCGGCGGTGACGTGATCGCTGGGCTGGTGCTCGGCGTGGTGCCCCTGCTCTACGCCGCCGGCCTGCTCGGCTATCCGGTCCTGCTCGTGATGGTCGGCCTGGTCGGGCTGTTCCGCGGCCCGTCGGACAACGCGAAGTACGCGATGGTGCCCGACGTGGCGGCCACCGCCGGCTGGAGCAACGAGCGTGCCGCCGGGCTGGCCGACAGCGTTCATCGCCTCGGGTCGCTGATCGGGGCGCCGCTGGGCGCCGTGCTGATCGCTCTGGTCGGCGCTCCCGTGGTCATCGCGCTGGACGCGGCCAGCTTCCTGCTCGCCGCCGCGCTGGTGGCGACACTGGTCCGGGTCCGGCGTGCCGAGACCGACCCGGTCGAGGCGGGCCAGCGCACCGGTGTCCGCGGCTACCTCGCCGACCTCGGGGCCGGGCTGCGCTTCGTCCGGCGTGATCCACTGCTCCGGGCGATCGTCGCGATGGTGCTGCTGACGAACCTGCTCGACCAGGCGATGACGGCGGTGCTGATCCCGGTGTGGGCGGCCGAGCGCTTCGACGACGCCGCACCCGTCGGGCTGGTGTTCGGCGCGCTCAGCGCCGGCGCCTTCGTCGGGTCGCTGCTCGTGTCGGTGTACGGCGCGCGACTGCCGCGGTGGCGCACGTACGCCCTGGCCTTCCTGCTCGGCGCCGTCCCGCGGATCTTCGTGCTGGCGCTGCCGGTCGGACTGCCGGTCATCGCGGGCGTCGCGCTCGTCGGCGGGGTGCTGATCGGGGCCATCAACCCGTTGCTGTCCGCCGCCGAGTTCGAACGCATCCCGGCCGACCTGCGGGCCCGGGTCCTGGGCGCGGTCGGCGGCCTGGCGTGGGCCGGTATCCCGCTCGGCGGACTCGTCGGCGGCGTGCTCGCCTCCACCCTCGGCGCCACCGGCGGCATCCTCGTCGTGGGCACGGCGTACCTGTTGGTCACCCTGGACCCGCTGGTCCGCCGGCGCACCTGGCGCCTGATGGACCGGCCCGCTCCCGCCGCCGCCCCGGTCGCCGTGCCGACCTGACTCCCGTCGGCGGTGGTCGCGGGACGGTGGGAAGCCGGGTCGAGCCGGCCGGGAAGGCGACCCCGGCCGGTTTCGGCGGCAGCGGTGACGCCGGGAAGGCGGCCACAGGCGCCGCGCTCACGGCCGCCGGCGCCGGGCGGCCGGTCAGGTGCGCACCGGAGGCTCGATCGGCTCGTCGACCTCGCTGTCGTCGCCGCGCAGGACGCTGATCATCCCGTTGGGCTCCAGGTACGCCCGGCGTACGTGGGTGATGTCCTCGATGCCGTGCGGGCGGAGTTGACTGCGCACCTCGTCGTAGGTCATGAATTCACGGCGCATCACCGCCCGGTTCAGCCGGCCGTCGACGATCAGCAGCCGGGGGCGGGCCTCCAGCAGCACCGCCAACCGCGGCCACCGGTAGGCCAACGCGTCCAGGGCGACACTCCAGGACAGGATCGTGGCCACCAGGGCCAGGCCGTCCGCCACGGAATGCGACTCGCCCACCAGGCCGCCCGCGGCCGCGTCGGCGACCAGCACGATCAGCAGTACGTCGGTGATGCCCAGCCCGCCGGCCTCGCGCTGGCCACCAGGCGGAGCATGGCGAGCAGGGCCAGGAACGTCACGGTCCCCCGGACCAGGATCTCCAGCGGCGGCCGGCTCAACGCGAACAGCTCACCCCAGTCAGGCATGGCGGGGCCGTACCCGTGATAAATGCGGGCAAACAGTAGCGTCACGTCATCCGGTCAGGTTTGTCAGCGCGGTTGCGGCCGCCCTCGCCGGCAGCGGGCGTCGGTGCTTCCGGAGAGGTGCTATCCCCACTCGCGGCGTACCTGAGGCTCCTGCGGCTCCTCGTGCGCCGGATCCGTGTCGGTCGTCTCGACCAGGTCCTCGGGCGCGACCCGCTCCGGCAGCTTGCCGAACCGGTCCCGCCGCCTGGTCTCGTACTCCTCGTCCTTCTTCCGGTCGGCGTGCTCTCGGTCCTCGCTCATCGCCCACCTCCCTCGCGGGTTCCAGTCTCCCCGCTGCCACGACCGTCCGGAGTTCCCGGCCGGGAACGGGCCGGGCCGGCGCGTGATCCACTCCAGATCCCGGATGTCGGGGCGTCGCGGCGTCCTCGACACCGCTACATCGCGCAACCCGTGTGGGGCACCCCGGCGACCGGCCCGCGCGGCGAGGCGACATCCCCGAGGTGTCCCCGGGCCGGCGGCGGGTAGTCGCCTCCTTCCCGTCGGCCGAGAGCTGGGAGGTCGGGTGGAGACGTATCCCGCCGTGGAGGCCCACGGCATGATCGGTGACCTGCAGACCGCGGCGTTGATCACCAGGGACGGGACGATCGACTGGTTCTGCGCGCCCCGGTTCGACTCGCCGAGCGTCTTCGGCGGGCTGCTGGACCGGCGGAAGGGCGGCCACTTCCAGGCCTCGCCGTGCGGCATCGACTACGTGAGCAAGCAGCTCTACCTGCCCGGCACGCCGATCCTGATCACCCGGTTCCTCAGCGCGGACGGGGTGGGTGAGCTGATCGACTTCATGCCGGTGACCGGCGGGCAGGCGACCGATCGCCACCGCCTGGTCCGGATGCTGCGGGTCGTCCGGGGCAGCATGCGGTTCCGGATCGAGTGCCGGCCCCGGTTCAACTACGGGCGCGACCCGCACCAGCTCGACGTCCATCCGGACGGCAGCGTCTTCCGCAGCCCGACGCTCACGCTCACGATCAACCCGGTCCGCTACGCCGACCCACCCCAGCTGGCGGACCAGGAGATCCACCGGGAGCAGGACGGCATCTGCGTCATCGGCACCTTGCGGGAGGGCCAGGCCGGCGGCGTGGTGCTGGAAACCGCCTCGACCGCGCCGCCGCGTGCCTACACCCCCGGCGAGGTACGCGACCTGCTGGAGGAGACGCGCGACTTCTGGCGGCGGTGGCTCGCCGGCTCCCGGTACACCGGGCGGTGGCGGGAGATGGTCGAGCGCTCCGCGATGACCCTCAAGCTCATGACGTACGCCCCGACCGGCGCGCTCATCGCCGCGCCGACCGTCGGGCTGCCCGAGCAACTCGGCGGGGTGCGCAACTGGGACTACCGGTACACCTGGATCCGGGACGCGTCCTTCTCCGTGCACGCCCTGCTCAGCCTGGGCTTCACCGACGAGGCCAGCGGCTACCTGGACTGGCTCACCGACCGGGTCCGGCAGGCGCGGCAGGAGGGGTCCCCGCTCCAGGTCATGTACCGGGTGGACGGCTCGCCCGACCTCACCGAGGAGGTGCTCGACCACCTGGAGGGCTATCGCGGCTCGGCGCCGGTCCGGATCGGCAACGGCGCCGCCGGCCAGCTGCAACTCGACATCTACGGCGAGACGCTCAACGCGGTGCACCTCGCCAGCGATCGGGGGTTGCGCGCCTCCCACCAGGAGTGGCGGCACATCGTGCACCTGGTGGACTGGCTCTGCGCCAACTGGGACCAGCCCGAGGACGGGATCTGGGAGACCCGCGCCGGCCGGCAGGACTTCACCTACGGCCGGCTGATGTCGTGGGTGGCCTTCGACCGCGCCATCCGTCTCGCCGACCAGCTCGGGCGGCCGGGCGACACGACCCGCTGGCGGAACGCGCGCAACGCCGTCTACGAGCAGATTATGACGCGCGGCTTCCATCCCGGGCGCGGCGCCTTCGTGCAGCACTACGCCACCGACGTGCTGGACGCGTCGCTGCTCGCCATGCCGTCCTTGGGGTTCGTCGCGCCGACCGACCCGATGTGGCAGTCGACCCTGCGCGCCATCGACGCCGACCTGGTCTCGGACAGCCTCGTCTACCGGTACGACCCGGGCGCCGCGCCTGACGGCCTCGCCGGCAACGAGGGCACCTTCAGCATGTGCACCTTCTGGTACGTCGAGGCGCTCGCCCGGTCCGGCCGGCTCGACGACGCGCGGCTGACCTTCGAGAAGATGCTCACCTACAGCAGCCAGCTCGGGCTGTACTCCGAGGAGATCGCCCCGAGCGGTGAGCAGGTCGGCAACTTCCCCCAGGCGTTCAGCCATCTCTCCCTGATCAGCACCGCGACGCACCTCGACCGGCTGCTGCGACGGCGCCCCTGACCGGGGCAACGGCAGCGGCACGCCCGGCGCGGGGCGCGGCAGCGGCAGGTGCGACGGCGGGCGCCGGCAGCGGCGGGGTCGTGGGTGACGGGCGGGGAAGCGGTCGGCCTACGCCGAGCCGATCCGCGCCGCGAGGCTCGCCCGGTAGTGGGGGCACTCGGCGATGTCGTCGTGCTCGCACCGGAGCGCGACGTCGATGATCTCCAACGACGCCTGCGCGCGGGCGATCCGCTCGGTCAGGGCGGACCGTTGCCGGGCCAGGATCCGGCGGCGTTCGGCCGGGTCCGGCTCGTCGAGGACGGCGCGGACGTCGTCCAGGCTGAAGCCCGCCTCCTTGGCCCGCAGGATCGTCGCGATCCGGTACAGGTCGGCCGTGCCGTAGCGCCGCCGGCCGGTCACCGACCGGGCGGGGGAGAGCAGCCCGACGGACTCCCAGTGCCGCAGTACGTGGGTGGGCAGCCCGAACCGGGCGGCGATCTCGCCGATGCTCAGCTCCGGCTGGTCGCTGGTTGACGTCATGTCGACATGAAGTCGCAGGATGGCCGGCATGTCAACGTACGACGAGGTGGACCGACTGATCCGGCTGCTCGACGCCGTCGACGACAGTCCGGATGCGACGGCGCTGCGCGCCCACTCGTACGCCCTGCTGGGCCTGACCGACGGCGCGCCGGTGGTCGACGTCGGCTGCGGGACCGGCCGGGCGGTGGCCGAGCTGGCCGCGCTCGGGGCGCGGCCGGTCGGCGTCGACCTGGACCCGCGGATGATCGCGGTGGCCCGGGACCGGCAGCCGGGCGCGGACCTGCGGGTGGCGGACGCCGGTGCGCTGCCGCTGCCGGACGGCGCGGTCCGCGGCTACCGCGCGGACAAGGTGCTGCACGACCTCGCGCAGCCGGACCGGGCGCTCGCGGAGGCGCGGCGGGTGCTCGCGCCCGGCGGCCGGATCGTGCTGGTCGGCCAGGACTGGGACGCCATCGTGGTCGACTCCGGCGAGCCGGCGCTGACCCGCGCCATCGTGCACGCCCGGGCCGATCGTGTGAACAGCCCGCGGGCCGCCCGGGGCTACCGGGGCCTGCTGCTGGACGCCGGCTTCGCGGCGCCGGAGGTGGAGGTGCACACCTGGGTGCGGACCGGGGAGGAGGTCCTGCCGATGCTCGCCGGGTTCACCGGTCCGGCGGTGGGGGCGGGGGTGGTCACGCCCGCCGAGGCGGGACTCTGGCTGGCCGACCAGCGACGCCGGGCGGCACGGGATCGCGCCCTGGTGGCCATCCCGTTCTTCGTCGCCGCCGCCCGTCGTGCCTGACCTGGGGCGGTGCCGACACTCGGAGGCAATCGTCAACCAAAGGTTGACGGAAGGGGTTCGTCAACTTACGGTTGACGCATGACCAGTCCTCTTCCCATGAACAACCCCGTCCGGCTCGACGACCTGATCGAGGCGATCAAGAAGGCGCACTCCGACGCGCTCGACCAACTCGCCGACGCGGTCATCGTCGCCGACCACCTGGGTGAAGTGGCCGACCACCTGATCGGCCACTTCGTGGACCAGGCCCGGCGCTCCGGCGCCTCGTGGACCGAGATCGGCCGCAGCATGGGCGTGACCAAGCAGGCCGCCCAGAAGCGGTTCGTGCCCAAGCCCACCGATCCGCCGCTCGACCCGGAGCAGGGCTTCAGCCGGTTCACCCTCCGCGCCCGCAACGTGGCGATGGCCTCGCAGAACGAGGCGCGCGCCACCGGGCACGCCGAGATCCGGCCGGAGCACATCACGCTCGGGCTGCTCAGCGAGCCGGAGGCGCTGGCCGCGAAGGCGATCGTCGCGCAGGGCGTACCGCTGGAGCGGGTCCGCGAGGCCGCGCTCGCCGCGCTGCCGGCGGCGTCCGCGGCCGAGGTCCCCGACCTCATCCCGTACGACGCGCAGAGCAGGAAGGCGCTGGAGCTGACCTTCCGCGAGGCGCTCCGGCTGGGGCACAACTACATCGGCACCGAGCACATCCTGCTCGCCCTGCTGGAGCTGGAGAACGGCAGCGGCGTGCTGACCGGGCTCGGCGTCGACAAGGCCGGCGCCGAGACCTGGGTGGTCGCGGCGCTCGAGGCCGTGACGAAGAAGGCTTCCTGATCGGGCCGGTCAGGAAGCGGTGGGGAAGCCGTACCGGGCGGCGTGCTCCGGGTCGGCCGGGTCGATCTGGCGGATCCCGGCGTCGGCGAGGCGCTTGTTCACCTCGTCGAGCCGTTCGCGCACCAACCGGGCCTCCTCCTCGGTGACCCGGCCCCGGTGCGGCTTGCCGGCGTGCTCGATGGTGCCGTAGTCGAGCCGCTCGGCGCCGCGGCGGGACTTGGGCGGGCGGACCCGCTCGGCGGTCCTGAGCAGTTGGGCCATCGGCACGTCGGTGGCCATCGCGTCGAACTCGCTGGCGGTCAGCACCACCCGGCGCGGTTCGCCGCCGCCGTGCCGGTCGTGGATCTCGACCACCGCGACGTCCAGCGCCGCGTCGTCGATGCTTTCCACCTCGACCGGGGTGGCGTCCAGTTGCACGGGCCCGGCGACCAGGTCAGGGTGCTCCAGCACGACGACGCGGACCACCTCGTCGTCGGGGCGCAGCACCGTGCCGCTGAAGTCGGAGACGTGGATCGTCTTCTTGCCCATGCGCTGCGCTTCTCCTGTCGTGGACCGAGGTTGCGGACCCCAAGAAATTACCCGACAGGTGTGCGAAAGCCGCCGTTGGTCCGCCCGGGAGTGTCGCCCGGTCGCACCCGCCCGGCGGCGCCACCGGTCCCGCCGGCGGAGCGGCGGCGGGCGCGGGTCGACGGGTCAGCGGGTGTTGAGGCCACGCCGGGCGGAGGCGCCGGCCGGCAGCTTGTTCAGCTCGCTCCAGGGCAGCGCGTCGGTGCCGGCGGCGGCCCGGTTGCCCCGGTACGGCGGCTGGCCCGGGAACCGTCCGGCGGCCTCTGGGACCCGCCAGAGGCGCTCGGTGTCCTGCTGGTACCGGTCATTCGGCTGATTCGGCATGACCATTACCGTCCCAAAGAAAGTTGTACATGTATGGAAATGAATATGACGCTGGATCGATGGATCAGGTTCCCGCGGCGGGCAGGCGGACCACGAACCGGCACCCGTCGGTGAGGTTCTGTACGTCTACCCGGCCACCGTGCGCCTCAATCAGCCCGCGCACGATCGCCAGGCCCAGACCGCCCGACCCGGCGGGGTGGCCGTTGCCCGGTCGCGGCGTCCGCGCCGGCTCGCCCCGGAACGCCACGTCGAAGACGCGGGGCAGGTCCTCCTCCGGGATCCCGCCGCAGGTGTCCGCCACGGCCAGCCAGGCGGCGTCGGCGTCGCGGCCGCCGTCGATGCGTACAGTGCCGTCCTCGGGGGTGTAGCGGAGCGCGTTGAGCAGCAGGTTGCCCACCACCCGGGCCAGTTCCGGCTCGCTGGCCAGCACCGTGGGCCAGCCGGTCTCGGCGGCGACCAGCCGGATCCGCCGGGCGGCGGCCAGGGGCGCCGCGCCGGCCAGCGCGTCGGAGACCACGTCGCCGAGCGGCACCGCCGACAGCGACAGCCGCAGCGCGCCGGCGTTGATCCGGGACAGCTCGAACAGGTCGTCCACCAGCCGGGTCATCCGGTCGGTCTCCACCCGGATCCGGCGGTGGTACTCGGCGACCGTCTCCGGGTTGTGCACCACCCGGTCCTCCAGCGCCTCCGCCATCGCCCGCAGCCCGGCCAGCGGGGTGCGCAGGTCGTGCGACACCCAGGCGACCAGGTCCCGCCTTCCCTGCTCGATCCGCCTCTCCCGCGCCCGCGCCTGGTCGGCCCAGACCGCGGCGGCGGCGAGCCGGCGGGCGAAGAGCCAACCGACGGCCAGGCTGACCGCCGCCGCGGCCGCCACGGTGATCAGCACCACCTCGAGGTCGTGGGCGGAGAGGAACATCGCCTCGGCGACCACTGCCACGCCGGCCACCACCGCGGTCACGGTGACCGCCAGCAGCACCACGATGTGGACGGTGATCGACCGGCCGCGGAGCAGCCGCAGGGCGAGCGCGCCGGCGGCGCCGACGCAGAGTGCCGCGGCGAGCGCCGCCGCGAAGATCAGGGCCAGTTCACGCATCGGTCGGCTGGTACCGGTAGCCCACGCCCCAGACCGTCACGATCCGCCGGGGGTCGGCGGGATCGACCTCCACCTTCTCCCGCAGCCGCCGTACGTGCACGGTCACCGTCGACTGGTCGCCGAAGCTCCAGCCCCACACCCGCTCCAGCAGTTCCGCCCGGCGGAACGCCCGTGCCGGGTGCCGCATCAGGTGGGCCAGCAGGTCGAACTCGCGCAGCGTCAGGGCCAGCTCGCGGCCGTGCAGCCGGGCCACCCGGGGGCCGGTGAGCACCTCGAGCCCGCCGTCGGCGAGGACCTCGGGTGCCGTACCGGCCGGCTCGCCGCCGGCCCGGCGCAGCACCGAGCGGACCCGCAGCACCAACTCCCGGGGGGAGAACGGCTTGCCCAGGTAGTCGTCCGCGCCCAGTTGCAGGCCGAGGATCCGGTCGGCCTCGTCGCCGCGGGCGGTGAGCATGACGATGGGTACGCCGTCCGGCCGGGCCCGCAGCCGCCGGCAGACCTCCAGGCCGTCCAGCACCGGCAGCATCAGATCGAGTACGACCAGGTCCGGTGGCTCCGCGGCGACGGCGGCCAGCGCGGCGGCCCCGTCGCCGACGTGCTCGACCCGGTAGCCGGCGTGCTCCAGGTAGCGGCAGACCACGTCGCTGACCGTCCGGTCGTCGTCGACGACCAGCACCCGCTGGGTCACCGGACACCTCCCTCGCGCCGGCACAGCGTAGCCAGCCGTGCCCCGTCGTAGGTCTTGCCATCTCCTTACGGCGCCCGTCGGCGCAGTGATGGACACCACTTCCCCTAATACCCCCAGGGGGTATATGGTCGGCGGCATGAGCAACCAGAACCTGACCCGACTGGCGATCACCGCGACGCTGCACTGCCTCACCGGCTGCGCCATCGGCGAGGTGCTCGGCATGGTCATCGGCACCGCGCTCGGCTGGTCCGACCTCGGCACCATCGCGCTGGCGGTGGGCCTGGCCTTCCTCTTCGGCTACTCGTTCACCATCCGCCCGGTGCTCCGCTCGGGCGTCCCGCTGCGGACGGCGGTCAAGGTGGCGCTGGTCGCCGACACGGTGAGCATCGCCGTGATGGAGGTGGTCGACAACGGCGTCATGCTCGCCATCCCGGGTGCCATGGAAGCGGGCCTGACCAGCTGGGTGTTCTGGGCCAGCCTGGCCGGCGCGCTGGCGGTGGCCTTCGTGGTCACCGTGCCGGTCAACCGCGCGCTGATCGCCCGCGGTCGCGGGCACGCGGTGACCCACCGGTACCACGCCGGCCACGGCCAGCACGCCGCCCACGACGCGGGCCACGCGCACACCGACCACGGCGAGCGGGCCATGCACGGCGCCGACGCCGGACATGCCGGTCACGGTCAGCACGCCGGGCACGGGGAGCACGCCGGGCACGACGTGGGGCACGACCGGCGCTGACCCGTTCGGTACGCCGGGCGGAGCCGCCCGGCGTACCGTGATCGGATTCCGGCCCGGTGGCCGGCGGTGCAGGGAGGTGAGTCGGTGCTCGACCGGAGACTCCACCTGCACCTGGCCACCTGGCTCGGGCAGTGGCCCGCCGGCCCCGGCCTGCACGTGGTCGGCTCGCACCGCCGGGTCCGGCCTGCCTGGGACGGCCGGCTCCGCCCGGCGATCGCGGTCCGGGCCGGCGCGAGCACCGTGCTGTCGGTGCCGCCGGACCGGGTCGCGGCGGTGCGGGAGCTGGCCCGGCGGCCGAAGCGACTGCTGCCGGAGCTGCCCAGCGCGGTCGGTCACCGGGGCTGGGCGCTGCACGACGACGTCTTCCGGTGGAGCGTGTCGCCGGCGCCGCTGCCCGACGTCGGTGAGTGGATCTCCCCGGCCGAGCCGGGGCTGCCGGCCTGGCTGCGGCTGTTCGACCACGCGGTGCTGGTGGTCCGCGACGAGCGTGGTCGCTACCTGGCCGGGGTGGGGATCAAGCGGCACGACGCGTACGGCCACGAGCTGGCGGTGGGCACGGTGCCCGCGGCCCGCAACCGTGGCCTGGCCCGCCGCCTGGTGGCGCAGGCCGCCCGCCGGGTGCTCGACGAGGGCGCCGTCCCGACCTATCTGCACGATCGCCGCAACGTCGCCTCGGCGAGGGTGGCGGCGGCGGCCGGCTTCCCGGACCGGGGCTGGCGGTCGTTCGGGGTCTACCCCACCTGAGCGGCGGAGCGGCCCGACCCGGTGCGGCGACCCTGTGCCGGGGGAGCCGGCGGGCCCGTCCGGCGGAGCGCCGTGCTCGGCGGAGCGACGCCGCCCGTCGCCGCGGTGCCGGGGGAGAGCTGCGGGCCGCCGGAGCAGTGCCGCCCGCCGCCGCGGTCCGCCGTCGCGAGAGCTGCCGCGCGGCGGACGGCATTCCGAGGGCGCGGACCGTGGATCCCGGGCCGGATCCACGGTCCGCAGCCTTCCCCCAGGTCCCCGTGGGTTGGCGCGATGTTGATTACGCTACGTATCGAAGGCTCTGGCAGCAAGCTGCCAACGCCGGTCTCGGAGTGTCGAATAGCGGACTTGACCTGGGAAGAAGACCAGGAGGTCGATCCCTCGGCTCAGTGACGCAGCGTGCGAATCAGGTCGAGGACCTGGCGGGTGACCGGGCGGAGCACCCGCAGCCGGGACAACCCCACCAGCCGGTCGATGAGCGGCACCGCCCCGTCGATCAGCTGCCGGGTCCGGGCCTGTCCGGGTGACCGGTCGTAGACCCAGTACAGGATCACCCCCATGTACGCCAGCCAGAGCAGCTCCGGCAGCTGGGGACGCAGCTCGGCGTCCACCTTGGCGGTGGAGCCGTCCAGCACCTCGGCGAAGAGGTCGATCGCCGCCTGGCGGGGCGCCGAGGACTCCGCGGAGAACGGGCTCAGCGGGGAGGTCGGCTCGGCCGCCGTCTTGAAGAAGCTGGCGGCGAAGTCGTGCGAGGGGGTGAGCACGTCGATGCCGGCGTGCAGCACCCCGGCGAGCCGGGCGGCGAAGTCGGACTCGCGGTCGAGCACCGGCTGGGCCGCCGCCCGGTGCTCCACCTGGGAGCGGGCGTAGAACTCCTGGATCAGGTGGTCCTTGGAGCCGAAGTAGTAGTAGGCGTTGCCCACCGCCACCCCGGCCTCCTGCGCGATCGCCCGCATCGTGGTCTGGGCGTACCCGCGCTCGCGGAACAGCCGCATCGCGGTGTCGAGGATGAGCTGCCGCGTCTGCTCGCCGCGGGCGGTCGCCGGTTCACCCGCAGCGGTCGTCGGCGCAGTCTGCTCGGTCATCGGGGCCACCGTAACCCGGCGGGTCGTGCGCCGGCTCCGGCCACGGCTCGCGGACCCGTTCGCGTACCGCCGAGGCGATCGCCACCACCCGCCGGGCCAGCGGGAGCAGGTGCGGGCGGGCCAGCCGCTCGGCCGTCGACCGGTGCTCGGCCAGCGCCCACAGGCAGGCGAACCAGGCGCCGTCGCCCGCGTACACCGCGCCGGTGTCCGCGATCACGGTGAGGTCGCGCAGCGTCGCGGCGTGGTCCAGGCCGGGGAACCGCCGCCGGGCCTCGGCCGAGCCGGCCGGCACGAACTCCAGCGGTACGAGCTGCGGGCGGGACGCCAGCCAGGTACGCGCGGCCCGGCACAGCGGGCAGTGCGCGTCGAACAGGACGGTGAAGCCCCGGATGCCACCACCGGAGTGCGTGGTGGCATCCGGCAGTCCTCGCGCTCCGGCGGGCGGGACGGTCATCGGGGCGCCGGGGGAGGGGTCGGGCCGGCGCCCGGCTGCCCGGGCTGCGGGTGGGGACCGCCGCGGTACGGGCCGGACGGCGGCTGCGGGCCGGCCGGGTGGCCGGCGGGCGGGACCGGTGCCATCGGCAGCTGGCCGACCGGGGCGAGCGGCGGGTGGCTGGCGAGCTGGCGGAGCCGCCCCCGGCGGTACCGGTTGAGCGCGAAGACGTTGAAGAAGTGCAGCGCGCCGAGCACCAGCAGCACCAGCCCGACCTTGAGCGACAGCTCCTCCATCGCCACGCTGGTCGTGCCCACCGGGTCGGGGTGCCGCATCGCCACCGTGACGTAGCCGAGGTTGAGCAGGTAGAAGCCGACCACCAGCAGGCTGTTCACCGCCTTGGCGAGGCGCTCGTCGGCGAACACCTCCTCGAGGAAGACCAGCCCGTTGCGGGACAGCGCCCGGGCCACCCAGATGGTCAGCCCGATGCTGATCGCCAGGTAGACCAGGTACATCCAGACCTTCGTGTCCATCCCGACTCCTTCTTGAACGCGTTCAAATTCGCTGCGCTCAGGGTAGGGGAAGAGTTGAACGCGTTCAAGATGGCGGTGACGAATGGCCGCGCGACCTCCGGGTGGGTATGGTCGGCTGGCACCGGCACGGACGCCGGGGCTCCCTGGTGAGGCGGTGAGTGGGTGCGGGCGCAGGACGCGGAGCGGCGGCAGGTGGTGCTGCGACCGACCGGCGAGATCGACATGTCGACCGCCGACGCGCTCGAGGCGGAGGTCCTGGACGCGCTGCGCCGCACCGACGTCGGCGAGGTCCTGGTCGACCTGGCCGACGTCGAGTTCCTCGACTCCAGCGGGGTGCGCGTGCTGGTGCACGGGCTGACGGTGGCCCGCAAGCACGACGTGGCGTTCCGGGTGACCCGGCCGCAGCCGGTGGTGGCCCGGGTGTTGCGGATCACGTCGGTCGACGTCCTGCTCGGGCTGGCCGCCACCGACAACGGGGGCCCGGCCGGCGGCGGCTGGCGCGGCCTGGACTGACCGGGCGGGCGGCGCGGGCGCCGGCCGGCGACGATCGGTCCCACTCCCGCCGGCGCTCGATCCGGCCGCGCGGCGGTCAGGGTTCGGCGTTCGCGGACGCCTCGGCCGACCACTCGACCAGCAGCAGCGTGGCGTCGTCGCGCCCCGTCCCGTCGCCCAGGTGCTCGGTGACCGCGTGGCTCAGCCGGCGCAGGATCTCGGCCGCCGGTAGCCCGGAGCTGATCTGCCGCTCGGCCAGATCGGCCAGCCGGGGCAGGCCGAACAGCTCGCCGGTGGCGCTGCGCGCCTCGGTCACCCCGTCGGTGTGCAGCAGCAGCCGGTCACCCGGCTCCAGCCGGGCCTGCGCCACCGTGACCTGGTCGGCCAGGCCGAGCGGGAGGCGCCGGCCGCCGGCCAGCTCCCGCACCGCCCGTCCGCCCCGCAGCACCAGCGGCGGCGGATGCCCGGCGACGAGGTACCGGAGCTGGCCGGTGCGGGTGTCGAACTCGGCCAGCACGCCGGTGACGAAGCGGGCGTCCTGCCACTGGCCCGCGATGGCGGTGTCCACCGAGCGGGCCAGGCCGGTCAGGTCGCTGCCGGCCCGCCGCGCCGCGCGCAGCGCGGCGAGCGCGACCGAGGTGGTGAGCACCGCCGGCAGGCCGCGGCCCACCCCGTCCAGGATCGCCAGCGAGATGACCCCGCCGTCCAGGGCGTAGTCGAACGCGTCCCCGCCGACCTCGTAGCAGGGTTCGAGCAGGGCGCTGATCGCCGTGTCCGGGCCGGCGAAGGTCAGCGGCGGCAGCAGGTGCCAGAGCAGCTCGGCGGAGACCGCCATGGACCGGCTGCGCCGGGCCCGGTGCAGGGTGTCGCCGTACCCGGACTTGCTCGTCACCAGGTGGCCGACGAGGCCGGCGATCAGCCGGCAGCCGTCCTGGAACGACGGGTCGGACGGGTCGGTGGCGTCCGCCGGGACGACCTCCAGCAGCCCCAACCGGTCGGTGCCGTTGACGATCGGCACCCAGAGCCGGGGCGGCGGCCCCTGCCCGATGTGCGGCTCGACGTGGGTGAAGGCGCGGCCGGCCAGGCTGGTGTCGATCGGCAGCGGGTCCGGCGCCGGCCGGCCCGGCTCGGGCAGCGGCCGCAGGTCGCACTGTTCGGCGTCGACCAGGTAGACGGTGGCCGTGGCGCCCAGCGGTCGCAGAACGGTGCCGACCGCGGCCGCCAGCTCGTCCGGCGGCAGCCGGTGCGACCGGGACACGAGGTCGGCCAGCGCCCGGTGCCAGGGGTCGGTAGCCGTCATCCCATCCGCATACCCCGCTCCGGCCCGGTCAATGCCGCCCGGGCCGGGTCCGCCGCCGGTCCGCCCGGCCCGCTGTCAGCCGGCGAGGCCGAGCGCCTCGGCGGCGGCCCGGCCGTTGGCGTGGCTCGCGCCGTAGGTGGTGACGAAGGCCCGCACGCCGGCCGGCCGCCAGCTCGCCGGCCAGCCCATCTCGACAACGGTCACCGGGTGCTCGGCGGCCAGCGCGGTCACCAGCTCGGGACCGCCGGGCAGCCGGTGCAGGTGCCGGCCGACCAGCACGATCGGCCGGGACCCGGCGAGCCCGCGCAGGGCGGCCGGTTCGGTCTCCGCGGCCACCACCCGGATCTCCTCGGCGTCGGCCAGGTGCGGCCCGAGCCCCCACGGCACCCGGCCCTCGGCGATGGTGGAGGCGGCGTGCAACTGGACCACCAGCGGCCGGTCCAGCTCGGTGAGGCTGCCCTCCACCCGGACGGCGCGGCGCGCCGCCGCGTACCCCAGGTCGGTGGCGGCGGCGGAGATCCCGCCGGCGGCCCCGGTCCAGGCGGCCAGCGCGGCGGCCCGGCCGGCGGCCTCCTCCACCCGGGCGCGGTCCAGCCGGCCGTCGCCGAGCGCCGCGACGATCTCGGCGACCACCCGTTCGACCAGGTCGGCGTCGACCTTGGCGCCGATGCAGAGCAGGTCGGCGCCGGCGGCGAGGGCCCGCACCGCGGCCGGCCCCACCCCGCCCGCGGCGATCGCGGCGCCCTTCATCTCCAGTGCGTCGGTGATCACCGTGCCGGTGAAGCCGTACTCGCCGCGGAGCAGGTCGACCAGGACGGCCCGGCTGAAGGTGGCGGGGCCGTCGCCGGTCAGCGCCGGTACCCGGATGTGCGCGGTCATCACCGCGCGGGTGCCGGCGTCGACCACCGCGGCGAACGGGGGCAGGTCGCGCTCGCGCAGCACCTCGACCGGTACGTCCACGGTGGGCAGCTCGTGGTGGGAGTCGGCGATCGTGGCGCCGTGCCCGGGGAAGTGCTTGGCGCAGGCGGCGACGCCGGCCGCCTGGAGGCCGGCGACCGCGGCGGCCGAGTGCGCGGCGACCCGGACCGGGTCGGCGCCGAACGAGCGGGTGCCGATCACCGGGTTCTCGTCGGCGGTGTTGACGTCGACAGTGGGCGCGAGGTTGACGGTGATACCGAGCGCGGCCAGCTCGGCCCCGATGGCCTCGTAGACCCGCCGGGTGAGCGCCACGTCGCCGACCGCGCCGAGCGCGGCGTTGCCGGGGTAGGGGCTGCCGGTGGCGTGCGCGAGCCGGGTGACGTCGCCACCCTCCTCGTCGATGGCGATCAGCACGTCGGCGCGGCCGGCCCGCAGCGCGGCGGTGCTGGCCGCCACCTGCGCCGGGTTGTGCACGTTGGTGCCGAACAGGGTGTGCCCGGCGAGCCCCTCGGCGACCAGGTCGACCGCCCAGTCCGGCGGCACCGGTCCCGGGTACGCGGCCAGCAGCGTGCCGAGCGCGAGCCGGCGCAGTCCTGGATCGAGCCCCACGTGATCTCCCCTTCCGGTGCCCGGACGGCACGACGTCGTGACGGAGGCGGCCGTCCCGGCGG
This sequence comes from Micromonospora desertarenae, assembly GCF_056150265.1. Classification (NCBI taxonomy): domain Bacteria; kingdom Bacillati; phylum Actinomycetota; class Actinomycetes; order Micromonosporales; family Micromonosporaceae; genus Micromonospora; species Micromonospora desertarenae. The sequence goes on along the minus strand of NZ_JAXCFQ010000003.1, from coordinate 465,649 downwards.
TGCAGCGGTGCCGGGTCGTCCGAGTTCTCCGGTGCCAGGTGGCCGATACGCTACGGCTACCCATTCACCGGTCGGTTTACAGTTAGCAAAGTTTATAGAACATGAAGGACGTGGCATGAGTGCGACCCGGCTGCCCGGCACCCCTCGCCTGCTGCGGGCGCTCAACGACCGCGCCGCGCTCGAGCTGCTGCTCGAGCAGGGTCCGCTGACCCGGGCCCGGCTCGGTGAGCTGACCGGGTTGTCCAAGGTCACCGCCTCCCAGCTGGTGGAGCGGCTGGAGGAGCGCGGGCTGGTCACCCGGGTCGGCGAGCAGGCCGGCGGGCGGGGGCCGAACGCCCAGCTCTACGCGGTGCGGCCGGGCAGCGCCCACGTGGTCGGGGTGGATGTCGGCCCGGACCGGGTGGTCGCCGCCTGCGCGGACATCACCGGTGCGGTGATCGGCCGGGTCGAGCAGTCCACCCGGGACACCGACGACCCGGTCGGCGTGGTGCACAACGCGGTGGTCCAGGCGGCCAGCAGCGCCCAGGCCCAGTTGTCCAGCGTCCGGCGGATCGTGCTCGGCACCCCCGGCCTGGTCGACCCGGCCACCGGCGACATCACCTTCGCCTTCAACCTGCCGCGCTGGCACAGCGGCCTGCTCGCCGCGCTCCGCGACGACCTGCACACCCCGGTGGTCTTCGAGAACGACGTCAACCTGGCCGCGGTGGCCGAGGCGCAGTCCGGGGCGGCCCGCGGTGTGACCGACTTCGTACTGGTCTGGGTCGGCGCCGGTGTCGGCCTGGCGATCATGCTCGGCGGGCGGCTGCACCACGGCAGCAGCGGCGCCGCCGGCGAGATCGGCTACCTGCCGGTGCCCGGCGCGCCCATCCCGCGTGACGTGTCCCGCCGGGCCAAGCCGGCCTTCCAGCAGCTGGTCGGCGGGGACGCGGTGCGCGCGCTGGCCCGCGAGCACGGTTACCCCGACGACGGTGCCGCCGCGGCGGTGCGCGCGGCGATCGCGGACGGCACGGCGGGCGGCCCGATGCTCGACGAGCTGGCCCGGCGGCTGGCGCTCGGCGTGGCCAGCACCTGCGTGGTGCTGGACCCGCCGCTGGTGGTGCTCGCCGGCGAGGTCGGCCAGGCGGGCGGGGCCGCGCTGGCCGAGCGGGTGCAGCACGAGGTGGCGGCGATCACGCTGGTGCGCCCCCGGGTGGTGCCGACCGGGCTGACCGAGGAGCCGATCCTCAACGGCGCACTGCGGACCGCGCTGGACGCCGTCCGCGACGAGGTCTTCGGGTCCACCGTCGGCTGAACCGGCGTCCGTCATGTGAAGGAATTCTTCACCATCGGCCGGAGTGCTGCAAGGTGTTGCCGCACCCCGGCCGGGTGCCCGGCGGGCTCAGATCAGATCCCGCCGGCGGAACAGGGCGAACGCCGCCGCGGTGAGCGCGGCGGTCAGCGTGACCAGTACGACCAGCGCCGGCGCCCAGGTCAGCGTGTAGAAGCCGTCGCAGCTGCCGTCGAAGACGCCGGCGCAGGCCTGGTTGTCCCAGAACTCGGCCCGCCCGGTCAGCCAGGCGGCCAGGTGGCTGGAGAGCATCAGCTGGTCGGGCCGGGCCACCTCCAGGATCTCGAACACCAGCCGGGCGCCGAGCTCCCACACCACCAGGTACGCGGCCACCGCGCCGAGCGCCGCCGAGGTGTGCCGGCCCAGGGTGGCGATGGCGAAGCCGAGCGCCGTGGCCAGCACCACCAGCACCAGGCCGCGACCCCAGAGCGTGCCCAGCGACCGCCAGAACTGGTCGTCGAGATGGCCCGGCTGCCCGGCGGCCTGCCCGATGAACCAGAAGCTGCCCAGGTACACCACCGACGCGACCAGCGACAGCGCCAGCACCCCGCCGAGCAGCGTGCCCAGCTTGGCGCCGAGCACCGTCATCCGGCGCGGCCGCCACAGCAGCAGGTTGACCACGCCGCCGGAGTTCAGGTCGGCGCCGATGTAGGAGGCGCCCACCAGGAAGCCGAAGAGGACCAGGAAGGCGATCAGGAAGTAGAGCAGCGGCCGGGCCTCCGTGGCGAAGGTGAACACCCCGACCAGGTAGTCGGCGGCCACCGGCAGCCGCTCCCGCAGCGCCGGGTCCACCTCGCTGCAGTTGGGCGGGTAGTACTGGTCGGCCTGCTCCGGCGGCAGCACGCCGCGCTCGCGGGCGAGGCACTGCTCGTGGATGACCTCCAGGTTGCGCCGCTCCTCGGCCGCCTGCCGCTGCGCCTCGGCCAGCTCGGTGGCGGTGGGCCGGTGGGAGCCGGCCAGGGTGGTCGCCGCGGTGATCCCGAAGGCCAGTACCAGCAGGACGACCATGAGCTGGACGAAGCGCCGGGCGCTCAGCCGCTCCAGTTCGGCACGGACCAGGTTCACGCGTCCACCTCTCTGGTCTCGCCGACCCCGGCGTCGAGGTCGATCGTCCCGTCCCGCGTCGGGCGGTCGGGCAGTACCGAGTCGTCCACCTGCCGGGGCACCCCCGGATGCCCCGCCGTGCCGGTCAGCTCCAGGAAGACGCTCTCCAGGTCCGGCCGCAGCGGGGTCAGCTCGCCCACCCAGAGGCCCTGCTCGCCGAGGGTGCGGCTGACCAGGGTCGGGTCGGTCACGTCGGCCACGGTCAGGTGGTCGTCGTGCGCCGTGGCGGTCAGCCCGGCGGCGCCCAGCAGCTCGACCGCCCGCGCCGGCTCGGCCACCCGGACCAGGAACTCGTGCCGGTCGAAGCCGGCCAGCACCTCGTCCACCCGGCCGGCCGCCACCCGCCGGCCCCGGGAGATGATCGTGACGTGGTCGCAGATCAGCTGGATCTCGGCCAGGATGTGGCTGGACACCAGCACGGTCACCCCGGCCGCGGCCAAGGACCGCATCAGGTCCCGCATCTCCCGGATGCCGGCCGGGTCCAGCCCGTTCGCGGGCTCGTCGAGGATCAGCAGCTCCGGGTCCTTGAGCAGGGCGGAGGCGACCGCGAGGCGCTGCTTCATGCCGAGCGAATAGCCCTTGACCCGCTCGTGACCCCGGTCGTAGAGGCCGACCTGGGTCAGCACCTCGTCGACCCGGGAGACCGGAACGCCGCCGGCCCGGGCGAGCAGCCGCAGCGTGCGGTGGGCGGTGAAGTTGCCGAAGAACCGCGGGCTCTCCACGATCGCCCCGACCCGCCCGGACACCCGGGGCAGTTGCTCCGGCGACCGCGCGCCGAGCACCGTCATCCGCCCCGCGTCGGCGCGGACCAGGCCGAGCAGGGCACGCAGGGTGGTGGTCTTGCCGGAGCCGTTCGGACCGAGGAAGCCGTGGATCTGGCCGGGCTCCACGAGCAGGTCGAAGCCGTCGACCGCCACCCGGCGACCGTGCCGCAGGCTGTGGAAGGTCTTGCGCAGACCCTCGATCTCGATGACCGCGCTCATCCGCGCGGCTCCCTGCTCCGACCGGGCATGAAGCGTCCTCCGGGTGGGGTGACCAACGACACGGCGCCCCACCATACGGCCGGCCCGCCGCCCATGGGGGGCGCTACGGCGCTGCGTGGTTGGATGGTCGGGTGACTGGTGACCTGATCCCCGGCGCCGGCGGCGCCGCACCCGCACCCCCGCCCGTGGACGCGGATCTGGTGGTCAGCCTCGACGGCGTCGGCGTACGCCGGTCCGGCACCGCCCTGCTGCACGACCTCACCTGGCGGGTCGAGCTGGACGAGCGCTGGGTCGTGCTCGGCCCCAACGGCGCCGGCAAGACCACCCTGCTCAACATCGCGGCCGGCCGGCTGCACCCCACCACCGGCAGCGCGTACGTGCTCGGCGAGCGGATCGGCCGTACCGACCTGACCGAGCTGCGGACCCGGATCGGGCTCTCCACCGCCGCGCTCGCCGAGCGGGTGCCCGCCGACGAGCGGGTCACCGACGTGGTGGTCACCGCCGCCTGGTCGGTGGTCGGCCGCTGGCGGGAGAGCTACGACCCGACCGACGAGGCCCGCGCCCGCGCGCTGCTGAGCCAGCTCGGCGTCGGCGGCCTCGCCGAGCGCAGCTACGGCACACTGTCCGAGGGGGAGCGCAAGCGGGTGCAGATCGCCCGTGCCCTGATGACCGACCCGGAGCTGCTGCTGCTCGACGAACCGGCGGCCGGCCTCGACCTGGGCGGCCGGGAGGACCTGGTGGCCCGGCTGGCCGAGCTGGCGCAGGATCCGGACGCCCCGGCGATGGTGCTGGTCACCCACCACGTGGAGGAGATCCCGCCCGGCTTCACCCACGCGCTGCTGCTGCGCGAGGGCGGCGTGGTGGCGCAGGGGCTGCTCGGCGAGACGCTCACCGGCGACAACCTCTCGAAGGCCTTCGGCCTGCCGCTGGTGGTCCAGCGCTCCGGCGACCGGTACACGGCTCGCGCGGCCTGACGCCGCGGTAAGGAGGCCAGCGTGCGGCAGACCCGGGTCGTCGTGGTCGGCAGCGCCAACATGGACCTGGTGGCCACCGCCCCCGCCCTGCCCCGGCCGGGGGAGACCCTGCTCGGCACGGACTTCGTGACGGTGCCCGGCGGCAAGGGCGCCAACCAGGCGGTCGCCGCCGCCCGGGCCGGCGCCGCCTGCGCCTTCCTCGGCGCGATCGGCTCCGACTCGTTCGGGGTCACCCTGCGGGCCCGGATCACCGCTGCCGGGGTGGACACCAGCCAGCTGCGGGTGGTGTACGGCGCCTCGGGCGTCGCCCTGGTGATGGTGAACGCCGAGGGGGAGAACGCCATCCTGGTCACCCCCGGCGCGAACGGCGCGTTCACCGCGCTCACCGAGGCCGAACTGGCCGCCGTACGAGACGCGGACGTGCTGGTCGCCCAGTTGGAGGTGCCGGTGGAGACGGTGACCGCGGCGGCGGTGGCCGCCCGCGCGGCCGGCACCCGGGTGGTGCTCAACGCCGCGCCGGCCCGGCCGGTGCCCGCCGAGCTGCTGGCCGCGGTGGACCTGCTGGTGGTCAACGAGAACGAGGCCCGGGCACTCACCGGCCGGGGCCGGGACGAGCCGCGCGCCCTGCTCGACCTGGTGCCCCGGGCGGTGCTCACACTGGGCGCCGAGGGCGCCTGGTACGGCGACCGGGACGGCACCGACGTGCACGTGCCGGCGGTGAAGGTGGACGTGGTCGACTCCACCGGAGCCGGCGACGCGTTCACCGCCGCCCTCGCCGTCGGTTGGGGCGAGGGGCGGGACCTGGTCGACGCGGTGCGCTGGGCGGCCGCGGCCGGCGCGGCGTGCGCCCGGCGGCTGGGCGCCTCGGTGGCGCTGCCCCGCCGGGCCGAGATCGACGAGCTGTACGTCCCCGCCTGATCCGGGCAGCGACCGCCGCGGCTGCCCGCTCCGGTCCGGAGTCCGAGGCCGGTGCCCGGGGCGCGGCGGGGCTCAGGCGCTGCGGCACGGCGCTTGGGCGGCCGAGCGGCCGCAGGTGGCCAGGCTGCACCAGCGGCGTAGGCCGCTCGCGTCGAGGAAGAGCCAGCCGCACCGCTCGTCCGGGCACGCGCGGACGGTGAGCCGGCGCGGATCGGCCAGCAGCGCGGCGGCGCTCCACGCCGCGGCGTGCACGGGCAGCCGCAGTCCGGCCGAGAGATCGGGCCACCACCGTCCCCGGCCGTCGGGTTCGCGCCGGAACACCATCGTCTTCGCGGCCGCCTCCGCGGCCCGCGCGACGGCGTCGAACGCGGCCCGGTCCTCCGGATCGGTCAGGCAGGCGTACAGCCGGGCGCGGAGCGCGCGGGCCTCGTTCAGCGTGGCGGCGGCCTCGTCCGGGTTCCGCCGGGCCAGGTCGAGCAGCCGCCCCACCGCCACGTCGTCGACCAACCCCACGTGGCCGGCCCAGACCGCCAGGGTCGGGTAGCCGCGGAGCCACTCCGATCCGGGCAGTGGCGGCTCGTGGCGCCAGCCGGCGAAGGTGTTGCAGAACTCCAGCGCCGGATGCCCACCGACGCTCCACGGCAGGTTCTCGCCACGCACCCGTACCTCGTAGACGGGCAGGTCGGGCCGGTCGAGCCGGTGGTCGGCGCGGAGGATCCCCCGATGCACCTCGCGCAGCCGCATGCCCGGCTCGACGCCGAGCTCGGCCACGAGCGTGCGCCGGGTCGTCCGGTACAGCTGGAGCGCCTCGGCCTGCCGGCCGGCCCGGTACAGCGCGGTCATCAGCGAGGCGACCAGCCGTTCCCGGGTCGGGTGCCGGGTGACCAGTGGCGTCAACTCACCGATCACCCGGGCCTGGTGACCCAGCGCCAGCCGCGCCTCGGCCCGCAACTCGACGCCGGTGAGCCGGAGTTCCTCGATCGGTCCGCCCAACCGGCCGCGCAGTTCGTCGTCGGCCGTGTCGGCGAGCAGCGGTCCCCGCCAGAGCCCGAGCGCCCGGTCGAGCAGCCGCACTCGCTCGGCCGGTTCGGCGGTGCCGCTCGCCTGGTGGACGAGGCGGCTGAACTCCTCGACGTCGACCCGGTGCCCGTCGGGCTCCACGAGGTAGCCCTCGCCCCGCGTGGTGATCCGGACCCGGTGGGGCGCCAGCGACGCCCGGAGCCGGCCGATGTAGGTGTGCACGGCGCCGCGGGCCGAGGCGGGCGGCTGGCCGTGCCAGAGCAGCTCGATGAGCCGGTCGGTGCTGACCAGGTGGCCCGGGTCGAGCAGCAGGACGCCGAGGATGCACCGTTCCTGCCGGCGGCTGCCGAGCTCGGCGGGCTGACCGTCCTGACGCGCTTCGAAGGGGCCGAGCAGTCGGAAGTCCATACCCGGTCAGACCACCTGGCCGCCGTGGACGGTTGCCGGTGCGGTGAGCGGCTGGTGATTTCCCGGGTGCCGGCGGCCGACCCGGCGGGCGGGGGCGGCTGTGTCGCGGCCGCCGCGGTCAGGACGTGGTCAGGGGCGCCGGTGACGCTGATCCGGTCCGACCGTCGAGAACAGAGGGAGCGATCATGCGGTGGAGTACGAGTGTCGGAACGGCCCTGGCGGCAGCGGTGTTCGTCGCGAGCACGGCGACGGCGGCGCCCGCCGCCCCCGCCGCCACGCCGACCGTGCCGGCCGAGCTGGCCGCCGCGCTCGCCGAGGCGAGCCGGCTCGACGGCTGGGTGCCGGCGCCGCAGGAGGCGTTCGAACTGCCCGCCGGGGCGCGGTGCGACTTCGCCGTCCGCGTCCAGCCGGTGGTGGACGAGGTGCGCAAGCTGGTGCTGGAGACCTACCCGGACGGCTCGCCGAAGCGGGAGGTCTACACCGGCGCTCTGATCGACGAGGTGACGAACCTGGAGACCGGCGCCACCAGCATGGCGGACGCCAGCGGCTCCGCGCTCGTCGTGCACGGCACGGACGGCTCGATGACCTGGTACGTGGTGGGGCCGGTGCTGCTCGGCTTCCGGGAGAACGCCGGTTCGCTGCCACGCGGCCTGTGGCTGGTGGACGGGGTGTTCCGGGTCGAGTTCACCCCGACGTTCGACAAGACCATCACGATGCTGCGCGGCACCACGCACGACGTCTGCACCGACGTGGACTGAGTCCTGCGCCGCCCGGTTCAGCCGGTACCGGGACGGACCACCGCCGTGCCGCTGCGGAAGGCCCGCCGGTACGCCGAGGGCGACGTGCGCATGGCCCGGCCGAAGTGGTGGCGGTAGGTGACCGGGCTGTCGAACCCGACGGCCGCGGCGATCTCCGCCACCGGCGCGTCGGTACCCTCCAGCAACGGCAGGCTGGCCCGGACCCGCTGGTCGACCAGCCAGCGGATCGGGCTGGTGCCGGTGGCCCGGGCGAAGTGCCGCAGGTAGGTGCGCGGCGACATGTGCGCCTGCCGGGCCAGCCGGTCGACGGTGACCGGCTCCGCCAGGTGCCCCAGCGCCCAGGCGATGCTGCCGGCGATCCGGTCGTCGTCCGGGTCGACGGTCACCGGCGCCTCGATGAACTGGGCCTGGCCGCCGTCGCGGTGCGGCGGGATCACCAGCCGGCGGGCGACCGCGTTGGCGATCGCCGCGCCGTGGTCCCGGCGGACCAGGTGCACGCAGAGGTCCAGGCCGGCCGCGCTGCCGGCGCTGGTCAGCAGGTCCCCGTCGTCGAGGTAGAGCACGTCCGGGTCCACCTCGACGCGGGGATACCGGCGGGCCAGCAGGTCCGCGTACCGCCAGTGGGTGGTGGCCCGCCGGCCGTCCAGCAGCCCGGCGCCGGCGAGGGCGAACGCCCCGGAGCAGATGGACATGATCCGGGCGCCGGCCCGGTGTGCCCGGCGCAGGGCGGCGACCAGGTCCGGCGAGGGGTCGGCGGTGACGTCCGGCACCCCGGGGACGATCACCGTCGCGGCCGCGGCCAGCACGTCCAGCCCGTACGGGGTGTGCAGGGTGGCCCCGCCGACGACCGGCACCGGGCCGGGCCGCTCGGCGCAGACGGTCAGCTCGTACCAGTCCACGTCGAACTCGGGCCGGGGCAGCCCGAACACCTCGGTGACGATGCCGGTCTCGAAGACCGACATCCCCGGGTACGCCAGCACGGCGACGGTGCGGCCGGCCGGAGCGCGCAGGGGCATGGCGGGATGTTAGCGCTCGTCGTCGTTCCCGCCACTCGCCCGGTCGGCCGGCGCCGCCGGAGGATCATCGGCATGACGCAGACCTTCGCCGTGCCGGCCGCCGAACCGGCGGTCGCCGCCGCCCACTTCCTCGCCCGGCTCACCTTCGAGACCGACGTCAGCGACGTGCACGCCGACCTGACCGCCGGGGTGCCCGACCTGGTGGTGGTCGACTCCCGGGGCGCCGCCGCCTGGGCCCAGGGGCACCTGCCCGGCGCCGTGCACCTGCCCACCGCCGAGATCGCCGGGCGCGCCACCGGCCTGGTGCCGGCCGGGTCCCGGGTGGTCACCTACTGCTGGGGCCCGGGCTGCAACGGCGCCACCCGGGCCGCGCTGGAGTTCGCCCGGCTCGGCTTCACCGTCAAGGAACTGATCGGTGGGTACGAGTACTGGGTGCGGGAGGGGTTGCCGGTGGTCACCGGGACCGGGCTGACCCGCCGCCCGGTCGACGACCTGACCGCGCCCCGGGCCGCCGTCGCCTGCGACTGCTGACGCCGGTCACCCCTCGGCGTCGTCGGTGAGCTTCTCGCCGCGCCGGCGCAGCATGTTCAGCCCGGGGATGCCGGCCACCGCGAGCTTCAGGTCGCGGGTCACGTCGAGCAGGTCGTGCAGGTCCGGGCCGACTCGGTCGAGGGTGGCCAGGATGGGCAGGATGTCCGAGGTCAGGTGCTGCTTGAGCTTCGGCAGCTCGTCGACGAGCCGGATCGCGGCGGTCACCTCCTCGTGGCTGAGCTGCTCGACGAAGCGGTTCGCCATCGGCGCGGCCCGGCGCAGCGCCGGCTCGTACGCGGTCAGCAGCTCGGCCGCGGTGGCCGCCGCCTCCGCCGCGGCGCCCACGGTGGCCGCCGCCCGGCCGGCCACCGAGTCGGCCTCGGCGACCACCGTGGCGGCCGTCCGGGCCACCTTGTCGGCCTCGGTGACCACCGCCGTGGCCGCGGCGGCCACCTCGGTGGCGGTGTCGATCGCGGCGGTCGCGGCGGCGCTGATCACGGCGACCTCGCGGACCGCGGCCTCGGCGTCGGTGAGTACCCGGTCGGTGCGGTCCAGCGTCTGCTCGATGCGGTCCACCACGCCGTTGATCCGGGCCAGCAACGCCTCCACCCCGTCGAGCACCGCGAACGCGCGGACGGGCACGGCGGCGAACGACGCGGCCGAGCCGAGGGCCTGGTCGAGGGCGGAGCGGGTGAGGCCGACGACCGCGCCGGGCCGGGGGAGGGGAATCGCCATGGCACCAAGTGTGCGTCGTCGCCGCGAGAACCGCCCGGCGGCGTCAGTCGACCGGCCCGTGCTGCTCGACGGCCCGCTGCACGGCGCGGTAGATCTGGCCGAACCGCAGCGCGTCCGGGGTGCGCAGCAGCAACTCCTCCCGCCCGTGGTGCTGCACCCAGAGCTCGTGCACCCGGTTGCCGCGCTCGTAGGAGCGGTCCAGCCAGCCGAGCGGCACCTCCAGGAACGGGGCCAGGGCCAGCGCGGCGACCGCGCACGCGGCCAGGACGACCAGCGCGAGCCGCCACTCGCCCCGGTCCTGCGCCGACCAGGCCAGCGAGAGCACGCAGACCACCGCGACCAGCGGCGGCAGCGACAACAGCAGGACCAGCACGCCCCGGCCGAGCACCCGACCCCGGACCGCCGCCGTGGTCCGCCCGCGGGCATGCCAGACGTACGTCAGGTCGGCGATCGCCACGACCTGCCCACCCGCCCGGATCGACTCGGAGGTCACCTGCACCGCGTCGTCCCGGTAATAGAGGGTCATCACTAAGCTCTAGCACTTCCCGGCAACGGGGCGCTCGGGCCGCCCACTGTGGAGCTGGGCCGCCCACGTCGTCGGAAGGGCTGACCGGGGCGATGCGGCGGCCACCCGTCGCGTAGCGTCCGGGCGCATGACCGAGCAGGAGCGCAACGTCGAGGTGGTCCGCCGCTACCTGCGGACCTTCGTCACGAAGGACCTCGCCGAGGTGCGCGCGGTGGTGGCCGAGGACGTGGCGATCTACGGCTCCGGCGGCGCGGTGCGCGGCCGGCACTTCGTCGAGCAGGCGGTCGCCTCGCCCGGGCTGACCGTGCTCGACCAGGAGATCGTCGAACTCTTCGCGGCCGCGGACCGGGTGGTGGTCTCGCTGGCGCAGACCTACCGGCGGGACGCCACCGGCGCCACCGCGGTGCAGAGCGCGTGCAAGATGTACCGGCTGGCCGGCGGCGTGATCGTCCAGTTCTGGGGCGAGCAGGACCTGTTCGGCCTGCTGCGCGGGCTGGGCATGCTGCCGGACGGCCCGATCGGGTGCTAACCGCGGCGGACCGTCGCCGGCTGGCCCCGCTCCACCGCCCGCTGCACCGCGCGGTAGATCTGGCCGAAGCGCAGCGCGTCGCCGGTGCGCAGCAGCCGGACCGGGTGTCCGCGCCAGCGCGCCCAGAGCTCCAACTGCCGGCTGCCCCGGGCGTACGAGCGGTCCAGGTGCTCGAAGAGGAAGTCGGCGACCGGCCCGACGGCGAGCCCGACCAGCACCGAGGCGCCGACGATCGCGATGGTGACGGTGGGCGAGCGGTCCAGCCGGAGCGCGAGCGCGATGCCGAGCGCGGCCGCTACCAGCGGCCCGGCCAGCGCCGCGCCGATCGCGCCCCGGCCGGCCAGCACCCGCCAGGACCGGCTGCCGCGCTGGTGCCACACCATGCTGATCTCGGTGAGCGGAAACGTCCGGCCGTCCACCCGTACGGCGGTGGAGGTGACCTGGACCGACCTGTCGTCGTAGTACGTGATCATCGCTGGTCTCATCGCTGAACTCCCGGAGCGGGGCTGATACCAGACTACTTACCCGGACGGGCCGCGCCGTAAGGTTGGCACGCGACTTCGACGAGGAAGTGAGGGTGCGCGTGAGCGAGTTCGTGCGGCTGGAGACCAAGGACGGGATCGGCACCATCCGGCTGGAGCGGCCGCCGATGAACGCGTTGAACACCCAGGTGCAGGAGGAGTTGCGCGCCGCCGCGACGGCGGCCACCGCCGACCCGGGCGTCCGCGCGGTGATCGTGTACGGCGGCGAGAAGGTCTTCGCCGCCGGCGCGGACATCAAGGAGATGGCCGACATGTCCTACGTGGACATGGCGGCGCGGGCGGCCGACCTGTCCAGCGCGCTCGGCGCGATCGCCCGGATCCCCAAGCCGGTCGTCGCGGCGATCACCGGCTACGCCCTCGGCGGTGGCTGCGAGCTGGCGCTGGCCTGCGACTGGCGGGTGGTGGCCGAGGACGCCAAGCTCGGCCAGCCCGAGATCAAGCTCGGCATCATCCCCGGCGCCGGCGGCACCCAGCGGCTGGCCCGGCTGGTCGGCCCGGCCCGGGCCAAGGATCTGATCATGTCCGGCCGGATGGTCGACGCCCAGGAGGCGCTGCGGATCGGCCTGGCCGACCGGGTCGCCCCGGCCGCCGAGGTCTACGACGCCGCGGTCGAGCTGGTGCGCCCGTACCTCACCGGCCCGGTGCAGGCGCTGCGCGCGGCGAAGCTCGCCGTGGACGGCGGCCTGGACATGGACCTCAACTCGGGCCTGGCCTGGGAGAGCCAGCTCTTCGCGGCGCTGTTCGCCACCGACGACCGGCGCGAGGGCATGGCCGCGTTCGTGGCGAAGCGCAAGCCGGACTTCACCGGCCGGTGACCCCTGCGCCGGTGAACCGCCGCCGCCAGGCGGCGGTTCACATTCGGCCTACCGGCCAGTAGCGTGTGACTCCGGCCGGGCGACGAAGGGAAGCGGCATGACGGAGCGGATCGAAGGTCACGGCGGCGAGCTGGCGCTCGCGGCGTTGCGCGCGTACGGGGTGCGGGAGATGTTCACCCTCTCCGGCGGGCACGTCTTCCCGCTCTACGACGCCGCGCACAAGAACGACTTCCCGATCTACGACGTCCGGCACGAGCAGTCCGCCGTCTTCGCCGCCGAGGCGGTGGCCAAGCTCCAGCGCCGCCCCGGCCTGGCCGTGCTCACCGCCGGCCCCGGCGTCACCAACGGCATCTCCGGGCTGACCAGCGCGTACTTCAACGCCTCGCCGGTGCTGGTGCTCGGCGGCCGGGCCCCGCAGTTCCGCTGGGGCTCGGGCAGCCTCCAGGAGATGGACCACCTGCCGCTGGTCGCCCCGGTCACCAAGCACGCGGAGACGGTGTTCAGCCCCGACGACATCCCGCGCGCGGTGACCGCGGCGCTGACCACCGCGCTCACCCCGCACCGCGGGCCGGTCTTCCTGGACTTCCCGCTGGAGGCGGTCTTCTCCGTCGCCGACGCCGAGCTGCCGGCGCTACCGGGCATCGCGCCCGTCGAGGCCGACCCGGACGAGGTGCGCACGGCGGCGGAGCTGATCGCGGCGGCCAGCCGCCCCGTGATCATCGCCGGCTCCGACGTCTACGCCGGCGACGCGGTCGACGCGCTGCGCGCCGCGGCCGAGGCGTTGCAGGTGCCGGTCTTCACCAACGGGATGGGCCGGGGCGCGCTGCCGCCGGAGCACCCGCTCGCCTTCGCCAAGGCCCGCCGGGTGGCGCTGAAGGGCGCCGACGTGGTGGTGGTGATCGGCACCCCGCTGGACTTCCGGCTGAGCTTCGGCGACTTCGGCGACGCCACGGTGGTGCACATCGTCGACGCGCCGAGCCAGCGGGCCGGGCACGTCCAGCCGGCCGCCGCGCCCGCCGGCGACCTGCGGCTGATCCTCACCGCGCTGGCCGAGCACCCCGGCGACCGGGCCGACCACGCCGGCTGGATCGCCGAGCTGCGCACCGCCGAGGACCCCGCGAGGGCCCGCGACGCCGAGGAGATGGCCGCCGAGACCGACCCGATCCGCCCGGCCCGGGTCTACGGCGAGCTGCGCAAGGTGCTCGCCCGCGACGCCATCACCATCGGCGACGGCGGCGACTTCGTCTCGTACGCCGGCCGCTACCTGGAGCCGGCGCAGCCCGGCACCTGGCTCGACCCCGGCCCGTACGGCTGCCTCGGCACCGGCATGGGCTACGCGATGGGCGCCCGGGTCAGCCACCCGGACCGGCAGATCTGCGTGCTGATGGGTGACGGCGCGGCCGGCTTCTCGCTGATGGACGTGGAGTCGCTGGCCCGGCAGCGGCTGCCGGTGGTGATCGTGGTCGGCAACAACGGCATCTGGGGCCTGGAGAAGCACCCGATGCGCGCCATGTACGGCTACGACGTCGCCGCCGACCTCCAGCCGGAGCTGCGCTACGACCAGGTGGTCAGCGCCCTCGGCGGGGCCGGCGAGACGGTCGCCAAGGCGGCCGACCTCGGGCCGGCCCTGCAGCGCGCCTTCGACGCCGGGGTGCCGTACCTGGTGAACGTGCTGACCGACCCGGCCGACGCGTACCCCCGCTCGTCGAACCTGGCCTGAGACCACCGCCCGCCGCCGTCGCCGTCACCCGGCGACGGCGGCGGGCGCGTTTTCACCCGCAGCTGAACGGGCTCTGCCAGCAGGAAAATCGACGCACCGTGAGCGCCTGTCGCCGTAACGTCAGCGCCGTGGGAGGTCGCCACCGGTCACGGTGCGGCCACCAACGGAGACGACAGGAGTGGCGATGGAGCACGCGATCCGTGCGGAGGGTCTGGTGCGCCGCTTCGGCGACACCACCGCCCTCGCCGGAGTCGACCTGGCGGTACCCACCGGGACGGTCTTCGGCCTGCTCGGCCCGAACGGGGCGGGCAAGACCACCGCGGTACGGGTGCTCAGCACCCTGCTGCGGGCCGACGAGGGGCACGCCACCGTGGGCGGCTTCGACGTGGTGCGCGACGCCCACCGGGTGCGCCAGCTCATCGGGTTGACCGGTCAGTACGCCTCCGTCGACGAGACGCTCACCGGCTTCGAGAACCTGCTGCTCATCGGCCGGCTGCTCGGCCTGGGCCGGGCCGACGCCAAGGCCCGCGCCCGGCAGCTGCTCGCCGACTTCCACCTCAGCGACGCCGCCGACCGGGCCGCCAAGACCTACTCCGGTGGCATGCGCCGCCGGCTCGACCTCGCCGCCAGTCTGGTCGGCCGGCCGCAGGTGCTCTTCCTCGACGAGCCGACCACCGGGCTCGACCCGCGCAGCCGCAACGAGCTGTGGGACATCGTCCGCAACCTGGTCTCCGACGGGGTGACCGTGCTGCTCACCACCCAGTACCTGGAGGAGGCCGACCAGCTGGCCAGCGAGATCGCGGTGGTCGACCACGGCCGGGTGATCGCCCAGGGCACCCCGGAGGAGCTGAAGACCAGGACCGGCGGGCAGACGCTGGCCGTCCGCCCCGCCGACGCCGACGACCTGCCCACCGTGGTGGCCATCGCCGCCGAGGTCGCCGGGGCGACCCCCGAGGTCGTCCAGACCACTGTCACCGTGCCGGTGAACGCCCCGGGTGTGCTGCCCGCCGTGGTCCGCCGCCTCGAAGCGGCCGAGATCCCCGTCGCCGAGCTGGCCCTGCGCGGCGCCAGCCTGGACGAGGTCTTCCTCTCGCTCACCGGCCACCGGGCCGAGACCGACGCCCCCGCCGGGGCCGACCTGGAAGGGAGCGTGGCATGACCGCCGCCACCGTGACCGCCCCGCTCACCCCGGCCCGCCGGCTCGGCCCGACCGCCGGGCTGCGGCACACCCTCACCCTGGCCTGGCGCAGCCTGGTGCAGATCAAGCACAACCCGATGGAACTGCTCGACCTGAGCATCCAGCCGGTCATGTTCGTACTGCTCTTCACGTACGTGTTCGGCGGGGCGATCTCCGGCTCGCCGGGGGACTACCTGACCTTCGCGCTGCCCGGCATCATCGTGCAGAACGCCTTCTTCGCCACCATGACCACCGGCTTCGGGCTGAACAACGACCTCACCAAGGGCGTGTTCGACCGGCTGCGCGCGCTGCCGATCGCCCGCTGGGCGCCGCTGGCCGGGCGGATCCTCGCCGACACCGTCAAGCAGGCGTGGTCGGTGTCGCTGCTGGTCGGCGTCGGCATGATCCTCGGGTTCCGGCTGGAGAACGGGCTGCTCGGCCTGCTCGGGGCGTTCGCGCTGCTGCTGGCGTTCTCGCTGGCCGCGTCCTGGATCTCGGTGCTGGTCGGGGTGCTGGTCAACGAGCCGGAGAAGGTGCAGATCTTCGGCTTCATGGTGATCTTCCCGCTCACCTTCACCAGCAACGCGTTCGTGCCGACCGAGACCATGCCCGGCTGGCTGCAGTCCTGGGTCGAGGTGAACCCGGTGACCATCCTCGCCGACGCGCTGCGCGGCCTGCTGGTCGGCGGCCCGGTGGCCGCGCCGGTGGTGCAGTCCCTGCTCTGGGCGGGCGTCCTCGCCGCCATCTTCGCCCCGCTGGCCGTACGCGGGCTGCGGCGTCGGGTCTGACCAGCGGCTGACCGCCGCCCCGGGCGGCTACGCCGGGGGCCGGTCCTCCTCGTCCTCGCGGCGGCGCAGGTCCTCCTCGCGCCGGCGCAGGTCCTCCTCCCAGCGGCGGAAGAGCTCGGAATCCTGCTGCCGGGAGCGCTCCTCGATCGAGCGCAGGAACTCGGGGTCGTCGTCCGGGGCGACCGGCCGGGACCGCTTGCGCGCGGCGTCGCCGTTCCCCATCGGCCAGGCCGGGCGGGGGCGGGTGCCCGCGGTCTCCCGGCCGGCGACGAACCAGGCGATCGAGCCGAGCAGCGGGAAGAACAGGATGATCAGCACCCAGGCGATCCGGGGCAGGGCGCGGATCTCGCCCTCCTCGGCGGAGAGGCAGCTGATCAGCGCGCAGACGGCGAGGACGATCTGCGCCAGGAAGAGGAGGACGTACAGCCGGGCCATGGGTCAATGATGGCGCACCGGCGCCGGTCACCACAGCCCGCGTAGCACCAGCGCGGTGCCGAGCAGCGCGAAACCGGCGGTGGCCAGGGCGACCAGCGGCAGCGTCCGGCCACCGGTGCGGGTCGGGCCGGTGGCGGCGGCCCGGGGCCAACAGACGGTGACCGCAGCGCCCCAGCCGAGCAGCGCCAGCCCGGCCAGCAGCGCGCCGACCGGCCCGGCGGGGAACGCGAGCCGCAGGGTCAGCAGCAGGACCACTGTCAGCGTCAGCGCGGTCCGCCGCCAGGCCAGCCGGGTCCGTTCGGGTTGCAGCCCGGGGTCACGCGCCCCGGCCGGTCGGCCCGGTGGCCCGGCCGCGCCGGCCGGTGTCGGCGGCCCCGGCGGACCGGGCGGCCGGCCGCCGGCGCTCACCGGTTGCCGAAGGCCCGGGCCAGCACCGCCACCACCAGCAGCACCGCGCCGAAGCCGATGGTCAGGGCGAGCACCGCCGGGAAGCGGGAGGCGGGCAGCTCCTCGCCGAGCCGGATGGCCCGTTCGGTGCGTGCCCAGTGGTCGACGGCGTGGACGGCGACGGCGCCACCGAGCAGCAGCAGCGCCACCGCGATCAGCTCGCGCAGGTGCGCCAGCGGCAGTGGCGGCAGGAACTGCGCGGCGGCCAGCCCGCCGGCCACCAGCGCCAGTCCGGTCCGCAGCCAGGCCAGGAAGGTCCGCTCGTTGGCCAGCGAGAACCGGTAGTCCGGGGTGCTGCCGACGGCCCGCAGCTCCCGCGGGTCGAACCAGCGCCTGATCGACTGCCACACACCCCGATTATCGGTTGGCGGCCGGCCTAGCCTGGACGGGTGACGGATCTTGATGTGACGACCCTGCGGAACGCGTACGACAACCAGTTGCGCGCCGTGGTGCCGGACCCGCTGCCGGCCGGGGTGACGGTGGAGCGGGACGGTCCCCTGGTGCGGATGCTCGGCCTCGACCACGGGGGGTTCCTCACCTACCGGGACCTCGGCGGGCTGACCGGCGCGGCGCTGGACGAGCTGATCGCCCGCCAGGTGGAGTTCTTCCGGCTCCGGGGCGAGCGGGTGGAGTGGAAGCTGCACGGCCACGACGAGCCCGCCGACCTGCCGGACCGGCTGCGCGCCGCCGGCTTCGTGCCGGAGGAACTGGAGACAGTGGTGATCGGGCCGGTCGCGCCGCTGGCGGCCGCGCTCCCGGTGCCGCCCGAGGGCGTACGCCTGCGCGAGGTGACCGCCCGGGCGGACCTGGACCGGATCGTGGCGATGGAGGAGGAGGTCTGGCAGGCCGACCGCGCTCACCTGGCCGACGGGCTGGCCCGGGAGATCGCCGCCGACCCGCAGTCGATCACCGTGGTGGTGGCGGAGGCGGCGGACACGGTGGTCTGCGCGGGCTGGGTGCGGTACGTGCCGGACACCGGGTTCGCCACCCTGTGGGGCGGCTCGACGCTGCCGCGGTGGCGGGGGCGGGGCATCTACCGGGCGCTGGTCACCTACCGGGCCCGGCTGGCCGCCCAGCGCGGCCGGACCCTGTTGCAGGTCGACGCCTCGCCGGACAGCCGGCCGATCCTGGAGCGGCTCGGCTTCGTCCCGGTCACCACCACCACGCCGTACGTCTACACTCCGTGATCATGCAGCGGTTGACGGCGGAGGAGCTTCTCACCCTCAAGACCGGCGCGTTCGGCGCGGTCTTCCTGGTCTCGAACGCCGATCCCGGCATGCTGGCGCTGTTCCGGGAGAGCTTCGCCGCCTCCGGGGCGATGTCGGACGCCAGCGGCGTGGTGAAGGAGGCGCTGACCACCGGTCCGCTGCCGAAGCTGCCCCGGGACTCGGCGATGGAGGTCGAGTCGGTGGTGCTGCCCGCGCTGGGCCGGGCGATGGGGATCCTGCGCGAGAAGGCCCCGCGGGACGTGCCGGTCTACCGCTCGGTGGTGCTGGCCGCCGCGGAACGGGTGGCCCGGGCCCACCGGGGCGTCGCGCCGGCCGAGGCGGCGGTCATCGACCGGATCAGGGACGCGCTGGGTGAGCCGGCCTGAGCGGGCCGGCGCCGGGCGGGGCCGGTGACCAGAGCGCCCGGACGGCCGCCCGCACGCAGCGGTCGCGGATCCGGCCGCAGGCGCAGCGGTACGACTCGGGCAGCGCCCGCCGGCAGGCGAGGCCGACGGCCGCCGCTCGCACCGGACGCTTTCCTGACATGTCGTGATACCTCCCGGTTTGTCAGCTTACCCGGCGTCGAGATCGTCGGTGAGCTGTGTCACTCTGAGTGCCCGGGAAGGCGATGCTACTGACAGGTAACATGGCCTCGTGGGAAACCGCACAGCAGCCTGCGGTTGACCGGCGTCACCCGACGCGCGAGGCTGCGCCCCAGACCGGGCGAGCGATCGCTACACCAAACAGGAGGGTCGTCGAAGCGCGATGAACATCGTCGTACTCGTCAAGCAGGTGCCCGACTCGGGCGCGGACCGCAACCTGCGTACTGACGACAACACCGTCGACCGCGGTTCGGCGAACAACGTCATCAACGAGATGGACGAGTACGCCATCGAAGAGGCGTTGAAGATCAAGGAGGCGCACGGCGGCGAGGTCACCGTCCTGACCATGGGTCCGGACCGGGCGACCGAGTCGATCCGCAAGGCGCTCTCGATGGGGCCGGACAAGGCCGTGCACGTGGTCGACGACGCGCTGCACGGGTCCTGCGCCGTGGCGACCTCAAAGGTGCTCGCCGCCGCGCTCGGCACCCTCAACGCCGACCTGGTGATCTGCGGCGCCGAGTCCACCGACGGCCGGGTCCAGGTCATGCCGCACATGATCGCCGAGCGGCTGGGCGTCGCGGCGCTGACCGGCGCCCGCAAGCTCACCGTCGACGGCGGCACGCTCACCGTCGAGCGGCAGACCGAGGAGGGCTACGAGGTGGTCACCGCCTCGACCCCGGCCGTGGTCTCCGTCTGGGACACCATCAACGAGCCGCGCTACCCGTCGTTCAAGGGCATCATGGCCGCCAAGAAGAAGCCGGTGCAGACGCTCTCCCTCGGTGACCTCGGGGTTGCCCCGGCCGAGGTGGGCTTCGACGGCGCGACCAGCGCCGTGCTGGAGCACAGCAAGCGGCCGCCGCGCTCCGGCGGCGCCAAGATCACCGACGAGGGCGAGGGCGGCGTCAAGCTGGTCGAGTTCCTCGCCACCGAGAAGTTCGTGTGAGGGGTCCGGACATGTCTGAGGTTCTCGTCGTCGTCGAAGCCACCCGGGAATTCGGCGTCAAGAAGGTCACCCTGGAGATGCTCACCCTCGCCCGCGAGCTGGGCACGCCCAGCGCGGTGGTGCTCGGCGGCGCCGGCGCGGCCGAGGCGCTCAGCGCCAAGCTGGGCGAGTACGGCGCGGAGAAGATCTACGCCGCGGAGAGCGAGGAGATCGACGGCTACCTGGTGGCGCCCAAGGCCACCGTGCTGGCCGAGCTGGTCAAGCGGGTCGAGCCCGCGGCCGTGCTGCTCGCCTCCTCCCAGGAGGGCAAGGAGATCGCCGCCCGGCTGGCGGTCAAGCTGGACAACGGCATCCTGACCGACGTGGTCGCGCTGGACGCCGACGGCACCGCCACCCAGGTGGCGTTCGCCGGCTCCACCATCGTGAAGTCCAAGGTCACCCGCGGCCTGCCGCTGGTCACCCTCCGGCCGAACTCGGTGAACCCGGTGCCGGCCGCCGCCACCCCGGCGGTCGAGCAGCTCACCGTCACCGTGACCGACACCGACAAGCTGGCCAAGGTGGTGGACCGGGTCGCCGAGCAGAAGGGCTCGCGTCCCGAGCTGACCGAGGCGTCGGTGGTCGTCTCCGGCGGCCGTGGCGTCGGCAACGCCGACAACTTCAAGCTGGTCGAGGAGCTGGCCGACCTGCTCGGCGGCGCGGTCGGCGCGTCCCGGGCGGCGGTGGACTCCGGCTTCTACCCGCACCAGTTCCAGGTGGGCCAGACCGGCAAGACGGTCTCCCCGCAGCTCTACATCGCGCTGGGCATCTCCGGCGCGATCCAGCACCGGGCCGGCATGCAGACCTCGAAGACCATCGTCGCGGTGAACAAGGACGCCGAGGCGCCGATCTTCGAGCTGGCCGACTTCGGCGTGGTGGGCGACCTGTTCAAGGTGGTCCCGCAGGCGGCGGAGGAGATCCGCAAGCGCAAGTGAGCTGACGCTCGTTCGAGGCAGGGCCGGGACCGCGGCGCGGTCCCGGCCCTTCCCGTTTCCGGGAACCGCCCGCGACGCGCCCGGAGCTGGGACCATCGGGGGAGCACCCCCGCGCACCCCCGCCCGCCGATCGGACGAAGGAGCGCGACATGCCGGCCGCCAGGCCCGAGGGGGATCACCACGCCCTGGCCGCGCACGAGGTCGTGCTGCTGCTCCAGACGGACGTCGAACACGGGCTGACCGAGGCGGAGGCGGCCGACCGGCTCCGGCGGTTCGGGCCGAACCTGCTGCCCCGGGCCACCCAGGGCGGGGTCTTCCGGCGGCTGCTGCGGCAGTTCCACAACCCCCTCATCTACGTGCTGCTCGCCGCCGGCGCGGTCACCCTGCTGCTCGGCGAGTACGTCGACTCCGCGGTGATCTTCGGGGTGGTGGTGGTCAACGCGGTGGTCGGCTTCCTCCAGGAGTCCCGGGCCGAGGCGGCCCTCGACGCGTTGCGGGCGATGGTGCGTACCGAGGCGCGGGTGGTGCGCGGCGGGCGGCAGCGGCGGGTGCCCTCCACCGGGGTCGTCCCCGGTGACCTGGTGCTCCTGGAGGCCGGTGAGAAGGTCCCCGCCGACCTGCGGCTGGTGCACGCCGCCGAGTTGCGGGCGGACGAGTCGGCGCTGACCGGCGAGTCGCTGCCGGTCCGCAAGGACGAGCTGGTCGTACCGGCCGAGACGCCGGTGGCCGACCGCCGCAACCTGCTCTACTCCGGCACCCTGCTCACCGGCGGGTCGGCGGCCGGCGTCGTGGTGGCCATCGGCGCGGAGACCGAACTGGGCCGGATCCACCGGCTGGTCGGCGGCGCCCGGGTGCTGGACACCCCGCTGACCGTGCAGCTGGCCCGGTTCAGCCGGCTGCTCACCGTGGCGATCCTGGTGCTGGCCGCGGTGACCTTCGGGATCGGTTTGCTTCGCGGCCAGGACGCCGGGCAGACCTTCACCGCCGCTGTCGCGCTGGCCGTGGGCGCGATCCCGGAGGGGCTACCCGCCGCGGTGACCATCACCCTGGCCATCGGGGTGTCCCGGATGGCCCGCCGGCGGGCGGTGATCCGACGCCTGCCGGCCGTGGAGACGCTGGGCAGCACGACCGTGATCTGTACCGACAAGACCGGCACACTGACCGAGAACCAGATGACCGTCCAGCTGCTCCGTTCGTCGCGGGGCCGCTTCCGGGTCACCGGCGCCGGCTACACCCCGACCGGCGAGATCCTGGACGCCGACGGCGGCCCGGCCCCGACCGGGGAGGGGGCGCTGCACTGGTCGCTGCTGGCCGGCGTGGCGTGCAACGACGCCCGGCTGGACGAGCAGGACGGCCGCTGGACCGTGTCCGGCGACCCCACCGAGGGGGCCATGCTGGTGGTGGGCGCCAAGGTGGGGCTGACCCCGCACCGGGTCGCCGAGGAGCTGCCCCGGCTGGGCAGCGTCCCGTTCACCTCCGAACGGCAGTACATGGCCACCCTGCACGACCGGCGCGAGGGCGGCCGGGTGGTGCTGGTCAAGGGGGCGGTCGAGCGGGTGGTCGAGTGGTCCACCGCGGCGCTGCGCGACGACGGCTCGACCGGCCCGCTGGACGCCGAGGCCGTGCTGGCCGCCGCGCACGAACTGGCCGCCGACGGGCTGCGGGTGCTGGCCACCGCGATGCGCCCGGTCGGCCCGGACGACGGGCTGGTGGAGCGGGAGCTGCCCGGCACGCTGGTCTTCACCGGGCTGCACGCGATGCTCGACCCGCCCCGGGCCGCCGCGGCGGCCGCCGTACGGTCGTGCCACCGGGCGGGCATCGCGGTGAAGATGATCACCGGGGACCATCGGGCCACCGCGACCGCCATCGCCGGGCGGCTCGGCCTGCTCCCGGGCGCGCCCGGCCCGGGTGACGTGGTCACCGGGACGGACCTGGCCACGCTGCCCGCGGCCGAGCTGCCGGCCGCGGTACGGCGGGCGTCGGTCTTCGCCCGGGTCTCGCCGGAACAGAAGCTGCGGCTGGTGGAGGCGTTGCAGGCCGAGGGCCAGGTGGTGGCGATGACCGGCGACGGGGTCAACGACGCCCCGGCGTTGCGGCAGGCCAACATCGGGGTGGCGATGGGACGCAGCGGCACCGAGGTGGCCAAGGAGGCCGCCGACATCGTGCTCACCGACGACGACTTCGCCACCATCGAGTCGGCGGTCGAGGAGGGGCGCGGCGTCTTCGCCAACCTGACCAAGTTCATCACCTGGACGCTGCCCACCAACGCCGCCGAGGGCATGGTCATCCTGGTCGCCATCGTGCTCGGCACGGCGCTGCCGATCCTGCCCAGCCAGATCCTGTGGATCAACATGACCACCGCCGTGGCGCTCGGCCTGACGCTCGCCTTCGAGCCGAAGGAACCGGGGATCATGGACCGGCCGCCGCGCGACCCCGGCCAGCCGCTGCTGACCGCCGCGCTGGTGGCCCGCGTCCTGCTGGTCTCCGCGCTGCTGGTGGTCGGCGCCTGGGGGCTGTTCGAGTGGGAGTTGAACGCCGGGTCGGCGTTGGCGCAGGCGCGCACCGCGGCGGTGAACCTGTTCGTCGTCGTGATGGCCTGCTACCTGTTCAGCTGCCGGTCGCTGACCCGCTCGCCGTGGCGGCTGGGCCTGTTCAGCAACCGTTGGCTGATCGCCGGGGTGCTGGTGCAGGCCCTCGCCCAGCTGGCCCTGACCTACCTGCCGGTGCTCAACGACCTGTTCCGGACGGCCCCGATCAGCGGGACGGCGTGGCTGCGCATCGCCGGCATCGCCGCGCTGGTCTCCGCCGTCGTGGCGCTCGACAAGCGGTTCGGCTGGTTCGGCCGCCGGTTGGGTTGAGCCGACCGGAACCGGCGGTGGGGAGCTGATCGGCGGGCCGGGGAGCTGAGCCGGCCCGCCGATCAGCCCGTCAGGGTGCCCCTCAACAGGCTCTCGCCGGAGTGGGCGGTGTTGTTGTCGAACCGCTCGGCGGAAACGTCGACAACCGAGTATGCCTGAAGGTCGACGTTCGGTGGCAACGGGAGTAGCTCGTCCGCCGCGTCACCGAGCACACCGACCGAGAACATCTCCATGGTCCGTGGGTTGATGAGCCAGACCTCGTAGTACCCCGGGACCGCCGGGAGATTCGCCACGTGCAGGTGCAGCCGCCGGTTGTCGAACACCCGGGCCTCGCCGTTGGCGTCCGGCGGCGTCGAGCCGTACGCCGTCAGTCGGCGCTGGCCAGCACCGCCCGCCGCGGGGTCGGGTCGGACGCCGGCTCGGCCGGACCGAGCGCCGCGAGCGCGCCGACGATGCCGAGCCGTGCCCGAGTGATCGCCGGGTGCCGGCGGCGCGGCGAGCCGGGGTGCGGGGGAGGGGGTGACCGCGCCCCGGCCCGCCCGGCCTCCGGCGTTCGGCCGATCCGTCGGCGGTCGTAGGCTGAGTCGTGATGGCTTACCTGGATCACGCCGCCACCACGCCGATGCTCGACGAGGCACTGGAGGCGTACGTCACCACCGCCCGCGAGGTCGGCAACGCGTCCTCCCTGCACGCGGCGGGGCGTCGAGCCCGCCGTCGGGTGGAGGAGTCGCGCGAGCGGGTGGCCGCCGCGCTCGGCGCCCGGCCGTCCGAGGTGATCTTCACGGGTGGCGGCACGGAGAGCGACAACCTGGCGGTCAAGGGCATCTTCTGGGCCCGCCGGGCCGCCGACGCGCGGCGCGGCCGGGTGGTCTCCAGCGCCGTCGAGCACCACGCGGTTCTCGACGCGGTGGACTGGCTCGCCGGGCACGAGGGCGCCGAGGTGGGTTGGCTGCCGGTCGACGCGGCCGGCCGGCTCACTCCCGACGCGCTCCGGGCCGAACTGGCCGAGCACGGCGACCGGGCGGCCGTGGTCACCGCCATGTGGGCGAACAACGAGGTCGGCACGGTGCAACCGGTCAGCGAGCTGGCCGCGGTCGCCGCCGAGTACGGGGTGCCGTTCCACACCGACGCGATCCAGGCCGTCGGTCAGGTGCCGGTCGACTTCTCCGCCAGCGGGGTCGCCGCGCTGACCGTCACCGGGCACAAGCTCGGCGGGCCGGCCGGGGTGGGCGCCCTGCTGCTCGCCCGGGACGTGGCCGCCACCCCGCTGCTGCACGGCGGCGGCCAGGAGCGGGACGTGCGCTCCGGCACCCTGGACACCGCCGGCATCGTGGCCTTCGCGGTCGCCGTGGAGGCGGCGGTGAAGGGCCAGCAGGAGTACGCGGCCCGGGTGGCCGCTCTCCGCGACGACCTGGTCGAGCGGGTCCGGCAGGCGGTGCCAGAGGTGATCTTCAACGGCGATCCGGTCGACCGGCTGCCCGGCAACGCGCACTTCTCCTTCCCGGGCTGCGAGGGCGACGCCCTGCTGCTCCTGCTGGACGCCCAGGGCATCGCCTGCTCGACCGGGTCGGCCTGTTCGGCCGGGGTGGCCCAGCCCTCGCACGTGCTGCTCGCCATGGGCGCCGACGACGACCGCGCGCGCTCCTCGCTGCGCTTCACCCTCGGCCACACCAGCACCCCCGCGGACGTCGACGCCCTGATCGCCGCCCTCCCCGCCGCCGTCGACCGCGCCCGCCGCGCCGCCGCCCTCCGCACCCCCCGCTGACCTGCCCCTCCCATCCCCGCGATCTTGCGCTTTCGGCCCCTCGATCGCGGCATCAATACCTTTTGTCGGGGCGCGAAGTGCAAGATCGCGGGGCGGGGGGACGGGGGCGGGGGGTGGGCGTAGGGCGGGGATAGGCTCGGTGGGGTGAAGGGAGTGGGCCGGTGAGGGTGTTGGCGGCGATGTCCGGCGGGGTCGACTCGGCGGTCGCGGCGGCGCGTGCCGTGGAGGCGGGGCACGACGTGACCGGCGTGCACCTGGCGCTCGCCCGGAACCCGCAGACCTATCGCACCGGGGCGCGCGGCTGCTGCACGCTGGAGGACTCCCGGGACGCCCGGCGGGCCGCCGACGTGATCGGCATCCCGTTCTACGTCTGGGACATGGCCGACCGGTTCCACGAGGACGTGGTGGACGACTTCGTCGCCGAGTACGCGGCCGGCCGTACCCCGAACCCCTGCCTGCGCTGCAACGAGAAGATCAAGTTTGCGGCGGTGCTGGACCGCGCCGTGGCCCTGGGCTTCGACGCGGTGGTCACCGGCCACCACGCCCGGCTCGGCGCGGACGGCCTGCTGCGCCGCAGCGTCGACGCGGCGAAGGACCAGTCGTACGTGCTCGCGGTGCTCACCCGCGAGCAGCTGGACCGGTCGATCTTCCCGCTCGGCGACTCGACCAAGGCGCAGGTCCGCGAGGAGGCCGCCCGGCGCGGCCTGGCGGTGGCCGACAAGCCGGACTCGCACGACATCTGCTTCATCGCCGACGGCGACACCCGCGGCTTCCTCGCCCAGCGGCTCGGCGAGGCCCCGGGCGACGTGGTCGACGCGAGCACCGGCGCGGTGGTCGGCAGCCACACCGGCGCGTACGCGTACACGGTCGGCCAGCGGCGGGGGCTGCACCTGGACCGGCCGGCCCCGGACGGCCGGCCGCGCTACGTGCTCTCCATCACCCCGAAGACCAACACGGTGACCGTCGGCCCGGCCGAGGCGCTGGAGGTCGCCCGGGTGCGCGCCGAGCGTCCGGTGTGGACCGGCGGCCCACGGCCGGAGGCGCCGGTGGAGTGCGAGGTGCAGCTGCGGGCGCACGGCGACGTGGTGCCCGCCACCGTGACGCTCGACGGCGACACGTTCCGGGCCGAGCTGCGCCGGCCGGTCCGGGGCGTGGCCGCCGGGCAGGCCGTGGTGGCCTACCGGCCGGACCCGGCCGGTGACGTGGTGCTCGGCTCCGCCACCATCGCCGGCTGACCACGCCGTCGGGCCCGTCGCCCCGGCGGCTCCCGCCGGAGGTCGCGCCGGATCGGCCGGGTGGCCGGCGGTGGCGTGCCGGGGTCCGCGTACCGGATAGTCTTCGGCCGTGACAGACCAGGCATGGCCGTGGCCGCCCGGCGCGGCGACCGGCATCGGCTCGCTGCCCGGCACCGACATCGCCGAGGCGCAGCGGATCGTCCTCGGTGAGCTGCCCGCGTTGCCGCACCTCCCGGAGCTGCCGGCGCGCGGCCCCGGCGCCGACCTGATCGGCCGGACGGCCGGGTTGCTGGTCGAGCTGCCGGTGGAGCTCTACGCCGCCCGGTGGCGGATCGCCCCGCGCCCCGGCCGGGACCTGCGCCGGGCCCGCGACCTGATGGAACGCGACCTGGACCAGCTCGCCGAGCAGGCCGAGGGGTACGCCGGGCCGGTCAAGGTGCAGGCCGGCGGGCCGTTCACCCTGGCCGCCGCGCTGGAGCTGCCGATCGGCGGCCGGATGCTGGGCGACCCCGGCGCGGTGCGTGACCTCGCCGGGTCGCTCGCGGAGGGGATCCGCGAGCACGTCGCCGCGGTCACCCGGCGGCTGCCGCGCGCCGCGGTGCTGCTCCAACTGGACGAGCCGTCGCTGCCGGCCGTCCTGGCCGGGCGGGTGCCCACGGAGAGCGGCTTCGCCACCCACCGGGCGGTGGAGTCCGGCGACGCCGCCGCCCTGCTGCGCACGGTGGTGGAGGCGGCCGGCGTGCCGACCCTGGTGCACTGCTGCGCCCCCGACGTGCCGCTGGAGCTGATCCGCTCGGCCGGGGCCGTCGCGGTGGCGCTCGACCTGAGCCTGGTCACCGAC
The DNA here is from genome assembly GCF_056150265.1 of Micromonospora desertarenae. Classification (NCBI taxonomy): domain Bacteria; kingdom Bacillati; phylum Actinomycetota; class Actinomycetes; order Micromonosporales; family Micromonosporaceae; genus Micromonospora; species Micromonospora desertarenae. Next base: position 438,473 of record NZ_JAXCFQ010000003.1, on the reverse strand, counting down.
CTCGACCCGCTCGGCGAGGCGATCGACGCCGGGCTCGGCCTGCTGGCCGGCGCCGCGCCCACCCGGCCGCCGTCGACCGGCCGGGCACCCACCTCGGCCGAGGTGGCCGACCGGGTACGCCAGCTCTGGGACCGCCTCGGCTTCCCGCGCCGCCGGCTGGCCGAGCAGGTGGTGGTCACCCCGGCCTGCGGGCTCGCCGGCGCCCCGCCGCGGTACGCCCGCGAGGTGCTGACCGCCTGCCGGGACGCGGGCCGGCGGCTCGCCGAGGACTGACGTTTTCCGTCGTACCGGCTGGGCAGGATGACGGGCATGATTGGACAGCTGCGCTCCACGGTGATCGACTGCCCCGACCCGCGGGCCCTGGCCGGCTTCTACTCCGAGTTGCTCGGCCTGCCGCTGATCGAGAGCGACTCCGACGACGACTGGGTGGTGCTCGGCGGGCGGCCCGGGCACCAGCCGCGGCTGGCGTTCCAGAAGGCGCTCAACCTGCGCGCGCCGGCCTGGCCGGATCCGGAGCGGCCCCAGCAGTTCCACCTCGACGTCACGGTCGACGACATCGAGGCCGCCGAGAAGGCGGCGCTCGCGCTGGGCGCGCGGCGGCTGCCGGGCGAGGGCGAGGGCTTCCGGGTCTACGCCGACCCGGCCGGCCACCCGTTCTGCCTCTGCTGGGACTGACCGGGCGCACGCACGTGGCCGGCGGGCGGGGCCGGCGGGTGTGGCGGCGGGCGGGCATGATCGCGGTGTGATCGACTCCTCGCTCCAGCGGGCCGCCGGCTCGCTCTTCGGCCTCGCCTACGGTGACGCGCTGGGCCGGCCGACCGAGTTCCTGACCGTCGCCGAGATCGTCGACCGCTACGGCCCGGGCGGGCCCCGGGAACTCGCCGGCGACCCGGTGCTGGTCACCGACGACACCCAGATGGCGCTGGCGGTCGGTTGGGCGCTGCACGACGCGCCCGCCTTCACGCCGGAGGCGGTCGAGCCGCTGCTGCGGCGGCGCTTCCTGGCCTGGGCGGTCAGCCCCGACAACAACCGGGCCCCGGGCATGACCTGCCTGCGGGCCTGCGCCGAGCTGGACCGGGGGCTGCGCTGGCAGGAGGCGACAGTGGCCGGCTCGAAGGGCTGCGGCGCGAACATGCGGGTCACCCCGGTCGGGCTGCTCGACGTCGACCTGGACACCCTCGCCGGGCTGGCCCAGCTCCAGGCCGGCCTGACCCACGGTCACCCGACCGGCCTCGCGGCCAGCGAGCTGACCGCGTACGCGGTGCGGCTGCTGTGCCAGGGCGCCGCGCTGGCCGAGCTACCGGGGTTGCTGACCGACCGGGTCCGGGAGCAGCGCCGTACCTACCGGGCGGACTGGCTCGGTGACCTGTGGCAGCGGCCGGGCGGCCAGACCCCGGCGGACTTCATCGCCCGGGGCTGGGACGAGTGCCGCTCGGCGCTGGACCGGCTGGCCGCCGCGCTGGCCCGACCCGACGACGGCGGTGACCCGTGCCGGCACACCGGCGAGGGCTGGGTGGCCGAGGAGGCGCTGGCCACCGCGCTGTACTGCGCGATCCGGCACGCCGACGACCCGGTCGGCGCGCTGGCCCGGGGCGCCACCACTGCCGGCGACTCCGACTCGATCGCCGCCCTGGCCGGCGCCTTCGTGGGCGCGGCCGCCGGCATGGCGGCCTGGCCCGCCGACTGGTCCACCCGCATCGAGTACGCCGACCAACTCACCGCCCTCACCGCCCTCCACCACCCCTGACGGGAGCGACGGGGCGGGGTCAGGGGGTGGGGAGGTGGGGGAGGGTGCGCAGGTGGCGCCAGAGGGTGGGGTCGCAGGTGCCGGCCCGGTCCCGGAAGGCCGGCAGCGGCACCCGGATCGGGTCGCCGATGTCGAGGTAGCTGTCGTGGTCGGCGCCCCGGTCCCAGTCCCGGGTGGGGATCCGGACGTGGTCGTCCCGGCCGCTCTTGTCCTGGCTGGTGATCTTCAGCACCTCGGCGGATCGCCCGTCGACCCGGAGCACCAGGCAGGGCCGCACCTTCGAGCCGGTGCCGTCGGCGTAGGGCACGTCGGCCCACCAGATGTCGCCCGGCCGGGGCGCGCCGCCGGGCGTCCGGTCCGCGCCGCGCGGTCGCGGTGCCGCGGTGGACCGACCCGGGGACCGCGGCGGGGCGCCCCGGCCGGGTCGGGTGCCGGGCCGCTCCGGCCCACCCCGCGTACCGCGCCGCCCGCCCGCGCCGGGCGCCCTGCCGGCGCCGCCGCCGTCGCCGCGGCCGGCCGGGGCGCGGCGACTCGGGCGTCGGCGCAGCTCGCCCCAGCCCCAACCCGCCGCGACGGCCAGCACGACCGCCGCCGCCCAGAGCAGCCAGTCGGGCATCCCTACCCCCGTCGCTCGCCGGTTCTCCTCGGACGGCGGTCGTCGGGTCCGCCGTCCGGTGATCCTCGCACGGTGCGGCCGGCGGCACCGGAAACCCGGGGCCGGGCGGGACCGGTGCCGGGCGGCGCGGGCGGATGGGCGCGGCGGGTGGGCGGCGGATTGTCTCACCTTCCGGATACCGTGCGGGGGTAGCGTGATCAGGGAGGTCGCACGAGGTGTCCAAGGACGGCAAGGTGTCCACAGACGGCGACGGGTCCGGGGCGATGTCCGAGGATGCGGTCGCGCAGCAGGTGAGCCCGGCGCAGGAGGCCGCGGCGGGTGGCGAGCCGACCCCGGAGGCCCGGGAGCGGCACGCCACGCTGAGCCAGGAGTTGACCGAGCACCAGTACCGCTACTACGTGCTGGACGCACCCACGATCTCCGACGCCGAGTTCGACCGGCAGCTGCGTGAGCTGGAGGCGCTGGAGGAGCGGTACCCGGCGCTGCGTACCTCCGACTCGCCGACCCAGCGGGTGGGCGGCACCTTCTCCACCGACTTCACCCCGGTCACCCACGCCGAGCGCATGATGTCGCTCGACAACGCGTTCGCCGACGAGGAGCTGGCCGCCTGGGCCGAGCGGGTCGAGCGCGACGCCGGCGGGCCGGTGTCCTACCTCTGCGAGCTCAAGGTCGACGGCCTGGCCATCAACCTGACCTACGAGCGGGGCCGGCTGGTCCGGGCCGCCACCCGGGGCGACGGCCGCACCGGCGAGGACGTCACCGCCAACGTGCGCAGCATCCGGGACGTGCCGGGCCGGCTCACGCCGTCCCCCGAGTTCCCCGACATCCCCGACCTCCTGGAGGTCCGGGGCGAGATCTACTTCCCGGTGGCCGCCTTCGCCGACCTCAACGCGGGCCTGGTCGAGCAGGGCAAGCCACCGTTCGCCAACCCGCGCAACGCGGCCGCCGGCAGCCTCCGGCAGAAGGACCCGCGGATCACCGCGTCCCGGCCGCTGCGCCTGGTGGTGCACGGCATCGGCGCCCGTCGCGGCTTCCAGCCGACCGCCCAGTCCGAGTCCTACGCGGCGCTCAAGGCGTGGGGCCTGCCGACCAGCGACCGGTGGCGGGTGGTGCCCGACCTGGCCGGCGTGGCGGAGTACATCGCCTACTACGCCGAGCACCGGCACGACGTCGAGCACGAGATCGACGGCGTGGTGGTCAAGGTCGACCCGGTCTCCATCCAGGGCCGGCTCGGCTCGACCAGCCGCGCGCCGCGCTGGGCGATCGCCTTCAAGTACCCGCCGGAGGAGGTCAACACCAAGCTGCTCGACATCGACGTCAACGTCGGGCGTACCGGCCGGGTGACCCCGTTCGCGGTGCTGGAGCCGGTGCGGGTGGCCGGCTCCACGGTCGCGCTGGCCACCCTGCACAACGCCCGCGAGGTCGAACGCAAGGGCGTGCTGATCGGCGACACGGTGGTGATCCGCAAGGCCGGCGACGTCATTCCCGAGGTGCTCGGGCCGGTGGTCGACCTGCGGCCCGCCGACGCCCGGCCGTTCGTGATGCCCACCAACTGCCCGGCGTGTGGCACGCCGCTCGCCCCCGCCAAGTCCGGCGACGTCGACATCCGCTGCCCCAACACCCGCAGCTGCCCCGCGCAGCTGCGCGAGCGGGTCTTCCACCTCGCCGGCCGCGGCGCCTTCGACATCGAGGTGCTCGGCTACAAGGGGGCCGCGGCGCTGCTCGACGCGGAGATCATCCAGGACGAGGGCGACCTCTTCCTGCTCGACGCCGACCAGCTGGCCCGGTCGCCGTTCTTCGTCAACAAGGACGGCAGCCTCGGCAGCAACGCGGTCAAGCTGCTCGACAACCTGGCCGTGGCCAAGGAACGCGACCTGTGGCGGGTGCTGGTGGCGCTCTCCATCCGGCACGTCGGCCCCACCGCCGCGCAGGCGCTGGCCCGGCACTTCCGCTCCATGGAGGCGATCGACAAGGCCAGCGAGGAGGAACTCTCCTCGGTCGACGGGGTGGGCCCGACGATCGCCGCCAGCATCCGCGAGTGGTTCGCCGTCGACTGGCACCGCGAGGTGGTCCGCAAGTGGGCCGAGGCCGGCGTACGGATGGCCGAGGAGGCGGTGGACGAGGGCCCGCGCCCGCTGGAGGGGGTCACCGTGGTGGTGACCGGCACCCTGGCCGGCTTCTCGCGGGACCAGGCGGCCGAGGCGATCCAGTCCCGGGGCGGCAAGGTGAGCGGCTCGGTCTCCAAGAAGACCGGTTTCGTGGTGGTGGGCGACAACCCGGGTTCCAAGGCCGACAAGGCGGCCAGCCTCAAGGTGCCGATGCTCGACGAGGACGGCTTCCGGGTGCTCCTCGACGCCGGGCCGGACGCCGCCCGCGAGGTCGCCCGCGTCGAGGGGTGACCGCCGGCCGTCCCGGCAGCCGGCTGGCACCCCGGGCCGGGTGGGGATCTTGCGGGCACCTGGCCGCGTATACCAACTTAATTACGACTACGACCGATTCGTGACTGTCATACCGGGGAACCCGGCACCGAGGGCGTTTCATTGGTGCACGGCGCGTGAACGCGCCACGGCGTCCCGGGAGGTGTGATGGAGACCGCCGATCCGCGCAACTCCGTCCCACCTGGACGCACCGGGCCGTTCTCCGCCTTCGTGGCAGCGGTGCTGGCCGTCGCCGTGCTGGTCTCGGCGCCGTCGTTGGCCGCACTGCCGGAGCAGGTGTCCCGGCTGCCGGCGGCGTTCTGGACGATGGCGGTGCTCGCGGTCGGCTGCGACGCGCGCCCGTTCGTCCCGCCGGGGCGACGGCAGTCCTCCGCGGTCTTCCCGTCGACCTGCTTCACCTTCGCCATCCTGCTCGGCTGGGGGCTCGGTCCGGCGGTCGCGGTGCAGGCGGTGGCGGTGGTGGTCTCCGGGTGGCGGATGGGGCACGCCGCCTGGCGCACCGCGTTCAACGCCGGCCAGTACGCCTGCGCGCTGGCCGCCGCGTACGGCATCACCCGGCTCGGCCCGGACGGCATCTTCGACGGCCACCGGCTGCACTGGGCCGACGTGGCGGCCGTCGCCGGCGCCACGGTGGCCTGGTTCGCGGTCAACTACGGCCTGGTCAGCGCGGCCGTACGGCTGCGGTTCGGCGACCGCTGGTGGCCGTCGGCCCGGCAGGGCCTGCCGTTCGAGCTGCTCTCCACCGGCTCATTGCTGCTGCTGGCGCCCGTGCTGGTGGCGGCGGCGCGGGCCAGCGCGGCGCTGATCCCGCTGGTGCTGGTGCCGCTCTTCGCCGTGTACCGGATGGCCCGGCTCACCGTCGAGCAGCAGCAGGTGGCCTCGCTCGACCCGCTCACCGGGCTGCCCAACCGCAAGGCCCTGCTGGCCGAGGTCGGCGAGCAGGTGCACCTGCACGCCGAGCGGGCGGCGCGCGGCGAGCCGGACGCGCACCTGGCGCTGCTCCTGATCGACCTGGACCGGTTCAAGAACGTCAACGACGCCCTCGGCCACGCGGTGGGCGACCGGCTGCTGGTCGAGGTGAGCGCCCGGCTGACCGCGGTGGTCGACGAGCCGGACATGGTGGCGCGGCTCGGCGGCGACGAGTTCGCCATCGTGATGACCGGGCTCACCGACGCCGGGCAGGCGCGCGAGATGGCCGACCGGGTGGTGCGGGTGCTCGCCGAGCCGGTGTCGCTGGACGGGCTGCCGCTGGACGTCGGCGGGTCGATCGGCATCGCCCTCTTCCCCGAGCACGGCGAGGACTTCGCCACCCTGATGCGCCACGCCGACGTCGCGATGTACGACGCGAAGCACCGCAACGACACCGTCGCGGTCTACGCCGCCGAGTCCGACCACAACTCCGCCGAGCGGCTCGGGCTCCTCGCCGACCTGCGCCGGGTGCTGGAATCCGGCCCGTCCACCGGCGGCCCGGCCAGCGGCGGCCCGGCCAGCGGCGGCCCGGCTGGGGCCGGGCTGGGTGCCGAGCCGCCCGTCGGGCCGAGCGGGGCCCGCGGTGGCGACGGCGCCACCCTGCCCGCGCCGTCCCTGCCCGCCGCGGAGGCGGTGCGCAACGGCGCCCCGACCACGCGGCCCGGCGGGGAGCCGGCGCCGAACGGTGCGGCGTACGCCCGCTCGCGCGGGGACGCGGCGCCGGGTGGCACGGAAGCGGCCGGGCCGGGCGGGGAGTCGGTGTGGCGCGGTGCCCCGACCGCCCTGCCCGGCGGCGCGGCGGCGACCAGGCCGGGCGAAGAGGCGGTGCCGAACGGTGCGGCGACTGCCCCGCCGGGCGGGGCGGCGGTGCCGGGCGGCGCGGGGGCGACCAGCGGCGGGCGGCGCTCGCGCCGGTCGGCGGACGGCCGTCCTGATCGCCGGTGGTGGGCCCGGCGCCGGCAGCGACCCGACCCGGCCCACCAGGACGACGAGCTGATCGCCCGGATCCTCACCGGCGCCGACCCGATCCGGCGGCGGGCGTCCACCACCCCCACCGTGGACCGGCGGCGCGCGGCGGACCGCGAGCGACCGCGACCGGCGGGCGAACCGGCGGCAGTTGTCCCGGCCGAGCCGGCTGGTCTCGCCGCCGACGAGGCGCGGCCCGGTGACGGGGCGTCGCTGCCCGGCCGGGACGCCGACGCCCCGCCGGCGGCCCCGCCCGTCGCGCCGGCCCCGGAAGCCGGCGAGATCACCATGTACTACCAGCCGCAGATCGCCATCGCGACCGGCGAGGTGGTCGGCGTCGAGGCGCTGCTGCGCTGGCGACACCCACGGCGGGGCATGGTCGACCCGGAGGAGCTGATCCGGGTCGCCGAGCAGAGCGCGGTGATGCGCCTGCTCACCCGCCGGGTGGTCGACGACGTGGTGGAGCAGCTCGCGAAGTGGTCGGCCGCCGGCATCGGGCTGCGGGCGGCGGTGAACGTCAGCGTCCGGGACCTGCACACCGGGGAGATCGCCGACCAGATCGCCGACCGGCTCGCCCGGTACGGCGTACCGCCGCAGCGGCTGCAACTGGAGATCACCGAAGGTGCCCTGATGGCCGACCCGCGCCGGGTGCTGGCCACCATCGCCCGGCTGCACCGGATCGGGGTAGGCATCGCGCTGGACGACTTCGGCACCGGCTACTCGTCGCTGCAACACCTGCGCCGGCTGCCGCTGTCGGAGGTGAAGGTCGACCGCTCGTTCGTCCTCGGGATGGCCGAGGACGCCGACGACGCGGCGATCGTCCGCTCGATGATCGAGCTGGCCGGGGCGCTCGGGCTGCGGGTGGTCGCCGAGGGCGTGGAGGACGAGCGGACCTGGCGGATGCTGCACGCGGCCGGCTGCGACGCCGCGCAGGGCTGGTTCTACGCCCGCCCGATGCCGGCCGAGGAGCTGGTCGGCTGGCTGGCCCGCTACCGGCCGGTCCGGCCGGTCGGCGGCCCGGACAACGACCTGCCGCGCCGGTCGCCCCGCTGACCGGCCCGCCCCCTCCCGGCGCGGGGAGGGGGTGTCGGGGGCGGGACGCCGGAGCGGAACAATAGACTCGCTCCGGTCACCGCGCGTCACGCTCCACGCCGCGTGGTCGGCACACCGCCCGGAGGAAGCAGCACAGTCACGAAGGGGGCACTGATGGCCGCCATCTCCCGCGAGGAGGTCGCGCACCTGGCGCGACTGTCGCGGCTCGCCGTCACGGAGGAGGAGCTGGACACCTTCGCCGGCCAGCTCGACGTGATCCTCCAGGCGGTCGCCCAGGTCGGCGAGGTCGCCGCCGCGGACATCCCGCCGACCTCGCACTCGGTGCCGCTGACCAACGTCCTGCGTGAGGACGTGGTGACGCCGTGCCTGACCCCGGAGGAGGCGCTGTCGGGCGCGCCCGACGCGGAGGAGCAGCGGTTCCGCGTACCGCGGATCCTGGACGAGGATGTGGCGTCATGACCGACCTGACCAAGCTGACCGCGTCGGAGATCGCCGGCCTGGTGGCCGCGGGCGAGACCTCCGCCGTCGAGGTCACCCAGGCGCACCTGGACCGGATCGCGGCGGTCGACGACCGGGTGCACGCCTTCCTGCACGTCGACTCCGAGGGCGCGCTGGCCGCCGCCCGCGCGGTGGACGAGCGGCGGGCCGCCGGTGAGCGGCTCGGCCCGCTGGCCGGGGTGCCGGTCGCGGTCAAGGACGTGCTCACCACCAAGGGCGTGCCGACCACCGTCGGGTCGAAGATCCTTCAGGGCTGGCGCCCGCCGTACGACTCGACGATCGTGCGGCGGCTGCGCGAGGCCGGCACGGTGATGCTCGGCAAGACCAACATGGACGAGTTCGCGATGGGCTCCTCCACGGAGTACTCCGCGTACGGCCCGACCCACAACCCCTGGGACCTGAGCCGGATCCCGGGCGGCTCCGGCGGCGGCAGTGCCGCGGCGCTGGCCGCGTACGAGGCGCCGCTGGCGATCGGCTCGGACACCGGCGGCTCGATCCGCCAGCCCGGCGCGGTCACCGGCACCGTCGGCGCCAAGCCGACCTACGGCGGCACGTCCCGCTACGGCCTGGTGGCGTTCTCCTCCTCGCTGGACACCCCCGGCCCGTGCGCCCGTACCGTGCTGGACGCGGCGCTGCTGCACGAGGTGATCGGCGGGCACGACCCGGCCGACTCCACCTCCATCCCGCAGCCGGTGCCGGACGTGGTGGCCGCGGCGAAGCGCGGCGCGACCGGCGACCTGACCGGGGTGAAGCTCGGCATCGTCACCGAGTTCACCGGCGAGGGCGCCGAGCCGGGCGTGATGGCCGCGTTCCGCGAGTCGGTCGACACGCTCACCAAGCTGGGCGCCGAGATCGTCGAGGTGTCCTGCCCGAACTTCAAGTACGCCCTGCCGGCGTACTACCTGATCGCGCCGAGTGAGTGCTCCTCCAACCTGGCCCGGTTCGACGGCGTCCGGTTCGGCCTGCGGGTCGGCGACGACGGCAACCGGTCGCTGGAGGAGGTCATGTCGCTGACCCGGGAGGCCGGCTTCGGGCCCGAGGTCAAGCGCCGCATCATGATCGGCACGTACGCGCTGTCGTCGGGCTACTACGACGCCTACTACGGGCAGGCGCAGAAGGTCCGCACCCTGATCACGCGCGACTTCACCGCCGCGTTCGAGCAGGTGGACGCGCTGATCTCGCCGACCACCCCGTTCGTGGCGTTCCCGATCGGGGCGCGCACCTCCGACCCGTACCAGATGTACCTGGCCGACCTGTTCACCATCCCGACGAACCTGTACGGCGGCCCCGGCATCTCGGTGCCGTGCGGGCTCTCCGAGGGGCTCCCGGTCGGCCTTCAGGTCATGGCCCCGACGATGGCCGACGACCGGATGTACCGGGTCGCGGCCGCGCTGGAGAGCGCCGTCGGCACGTTCACCCCACCGGCACTGTGAGGCAGGAGCACCGATGACGACGACACTGCCCGCGTACGACGAGGTCGTCGCGCGCTACGAACCGGTGATCGGCCTGGAGACCCACGTCGAGCTGGGCACGAACACCAAGATGTTCTGCGGCTGCCCGACCGACTTCGGTGGCGCGCCGAACACCCGGGTCTGCCCGGTCTGCCTGGGCCTGCCCGGCTCGCTGCCGGTGGCGAACAAGGCGGCCATCGAGGCGACCATCCGGATCGGCCTGGCGCTGAACTGCTCCATCGCGCAGTGGTGCCGGTTCGCCCGGAAGAACTACTTCTACCCGGACATGCCGAAGAACTTCCAGATCAGCCAGTACGACGAGCCGCTCTGCGTCGACGGCTACCTGGACGTCGAGGTGAACGGCGAGCTGGTGCGGATCGGCATCGAGCGGGTGCACCTGGAGGAGGACACCGGCAAGACGCTGCACGTCGGCGGCGCCACCGGCCGGATCCACGGCGCGACCGAGTCGCTGGTCGACTACAACCGGGCCGGCATCCCGCTGGTCGAGATCGTCACCAAGCCGGTCGCCGGCACCGGCGCGCTCGCTCCCGAGGTGGCCCGGGCGTACGTCACCGAGCTGCGTGACGTGATCCGCTCGCTGGGCGTGTCCGACGTGCGGATGGAGGAGGGGTCGCTGCGCTGCGACGTCAACACCTCCCTCAACCTGCCCGGGCAGGAGTGGGGCACCCGCACCGAGACCAAGAACGTCAACTCGCTGCGCTCGGTCGAGCGGGCGGTCCGTTCGGAGATGCTGCGGCAGGCGGCCGTCCTCGACGCCGGTGGCCGGATCACCCAGGAGACCCGGCACTTCCACGAGGACACCAGCGACACCACGCCCGGCCGGTCCAAGGAGACCGCGACCGACTACCGGTACTTCCCGGAGCCGGACCTGGTGCCGCTCGCGCCGGACCCGGCCTGGGTCGCCGAGCTGAAGGCCGCCCTGCCGGAGCTGCCCCGGCTGCACCGGCGCCGGCTGCAGGAGCAGTGGGGCCTGTCCGAGGCGGACATGCAGTCGGTGCTCAACGCCGGCGCGGTCGAGCTGATCGAGCAGACAGTGGCCGCCGGCGCCAGCCCGGCCGCCGCCCGCAAGTGGTGGCTGGGCGAGCTGTCCCGGCGGGCCAACGAGACCGGCGTGGAGCTGGCCGACGTCGGGGCCACCCCGGCGCAGGTCGCCGAGCTCCAGGGCCTGGTCGACGCGGGCAAGCTCAACGACAAGCTGGCCCGGGTCGTGCTGGAGGGCGTGGTGGCCGGCGAGGGCTCGCCGACCGAGATCATGACCAACCGCAACCTGGAGGTCGTCTCGGACACCGGCGCGCTCACCGCCGCCGTCGACGAGGCGATCGCCGCCAACCCGGCCATCGCCGAGAAGGTCCGCAGCGGCAAGGTCGCCGCGGCCGGCGCGCTGGTGGGCGCGGTCATGAAGGCCACCGGCGGCCAGGCGGACGCGAAGACGGTCCGCGAGCTGATCCTGGCGCGCCTCGGCGTCCAGGGCTGAACCACCAGCGGACGGCCGCCGCCGGGACCCGGTGGCGGCCCGTCCCGCCCGCAACGCGCGCGACCCGCGCCACCCCTCGGCAGGGCGTCAACGGCGACGCCCGGATGGAGCCACCGTGAACCAACACGACCTCGACGTCCTCGACGAGATCCAGCGGCGGGTGCTCTGGCTCGCCACCCGGATCGTCGACGCGGCCAACCACGACCGGGACACCGGCGACGGGGTGAAGGTGGGCGGGCACCAGGCGTCCAGCGCGTCGCTGGTCACCGCGATGACCGCGCTCTGGTTCGCGCACCTGGACGCCGAGGACCGGGTGGCGGTCAAGCCGCACGCGTCGCCGGTGTTCCACGCCATCCAGTACCTGCTGGGCAACCTGGACCGGTCGTACCTGACGAAGTTGCGGGCCCGGGGCGGCCTCCAGTCCTACCCGTCGCGCACCAAGGACCCGGACGGGGTGGACTTCTCCACTGGCTCGGTCGGGCTCGGCGCGGCGGCACCGCTGTTCGCCGCCGCCACCCGGCGCTACGTCGACGCGCACTTCGGGCCGCGCCCGCGGTCCCGGTTCATCGCGCTGATCGGCGACGCCGAGCTGGACGAGGGGAACATCTGGGAGGCGGTCGCCGACCCGGCCACCACCGGGCTCGGCAACGTCATGTGGCTGGTCGACTTCAACCGGCAGTCGCTGGACCGGGTCGTCCCCGGGGTGCGGATCAACCAGTGGCGCGGGCAGTTCGAGGCGGCCGGCTGGCACGTGGTCGAGGTCAAGTACGGCCGCAAGCTCGCCGAGGCGTACGCCCGCCCGGGCGGCGACGCGCTGCGGTCCTGGATCGACGCGATGCCCAACGAGCAGTACCAGTCGCTGTTCGGGCTGGCCGGCCCCGCGCTGCGCAAGCAGTTCCTCGACGGCGCGCCGGCCGGCATCGCGGAGTTCATCGCCGACATCCCCGACGAGGAGCTGGGGCCGCTGGTCACCGACCTCGGCGGGCACGATCTGGCGGCGCTGCTCGACGCGTACGCCCAGTGCGACGCGGTCACCGACCGGCCCAGCGTGGTGTTCGCGTACACGGTGAAGGGCTGGGGGCTGCCCATCGCCGGCAACCCGCGCAACCACTCGGCGCTGCTCTCCACCGAACAGGTCGACACGCTGCGCGCGGCGCACGGGCTGACCCCGCAGACCGAGTGGGACCGCCTCGACCCGGCGTCGGCGGCCGGCATCCGGGCCGGCGAGCGCCGGGAGACGCTGTCCCGCCCGCCGCGCCGGCGGGCGCTGGGGATCACCGTCCCGGAGACCACCCGGGTACGCGCCAACAAGCCGATCTCCACCCAGGAGGTCTTCGGCCGGGTGCTGGTCGATCTGGCCCGCGACCCCGAGGTCGGGAAGTACCTGGTCACCACCGCGCCGGACGTGGCCACCTCGACCAACCTCGCCGGCTTCATCAACAAGACAGGGGTGTTCGCCCCGACCGAGCAGCGCTCCTGGACCGAGGACCGGATGCTGCGCTGGACCGAGAGCCCCGCGGGGCAGCACATCGAGCTGGGCATCTCGGAGATGAACCTGTTCCTGCTGCTCGGCCAGCTCGGCCTGTCCTGGGACCTGTCCGGCCAGCCGCTGCTGCCGGTCGGCACCGTCTACGACCCGTTCGTGCTGCGCGGCCTGGACGCGTTCCTGTACGGCACGTACTCCGGCTCCCGGTTCGTGGTCGCCGGCACCCCGTCGGGCATCACGCTCGCCCCGGAGGGCGGGGCCCACCAGTCCACCATCACCGCCTCGGTGGGCCTGGAGCTGCCCGGCGTGACCTTCGTCGAGCCCGCGTACGCGACCACCCTGGACTGGTTGCTCTGCGACGCGCTGGGCCAGATCGCCGGCGGGGCGAGTCCGTCGGCCACCGCCGCCCCGGCCGAGGACGGGGCGTACTACTTCCGGCTCAGCACCCGCCCCATCGACCAGGCGCCGTTCGAGGCGGCCCGGGCCCGGCTGGGCGACGCGGTGCTGCGCCGGCAGGCGGTGGCCGGGGCGTACCGGCTGGTGGACGCGCACCAGGCGTACCCGCACCTGGCCGACGCGCCGGTGGTGCAGCTGGCCGCGTCCGGCGCGGTGCTGCCCGAGGTGCTGGCGGCGGCGGCCGAGCTGGCCGAGGAGGGCATCGCCGCGCACGTGGTGGACGTGACCAGCCTGGACCGGCTCTACCGGGCCTGGCAGCGCACCCTGCGCCAGGGCGTGCGCACCGCGACCGTGCCGAGCGTGCCGGGCGCGCTGCGCACCGCCTTCGCCGACCGGGTGCCGGTGGTGACCGTGCACGACGCCGCGTCGCACGCGATGGCCTGGCTCGGCTCGGCGCTCGGCGCCCCGGCGGTGCCGCTCGGGGTGGACGAGTTCGGCCAGTCCGGCAGCGTCGGGGAGCTGTACGAGCTGCACGACCTGCTGCCCGGCAGCATCGTCAACGCCGCCCTGGCCGCCCTAGCCCTGCGCTGAGCCGCCCCGGCGGGTCAGCGGGTCGGGGTGGGGGTGACCGGGACCGGGGCGCCGGCCTTCGGGTTCTCCACGATGTGCCGCTCCAGGTTCACCTGGGCCTGGCCGGTGCCGCCCACGGTGATGTCGTCGTACGCCTGGAGCAGCTTGTCCTTGTCGAAGTAGAGCACGCTCATGGTCAGCGGGGTCGGCTTCTCGCCCTCCAGGCCCCGCAGCCCGGCGCCGCCGGTGGAGCCCTGCACCATGAGCTGGGTCGGCATCTGCCCGGCCACCTCGGGCAGCTTCGACACCTGCCGGTTGTGGGTGTGCCCGGCGAGCACCAGCGGGCAGGTACCGGAGAGCGGGCCCGCCGAGGCCGGGTCGTGCACCAGCGCGATGTTCACCGGTTGCGGTGAGCTGCGCACCGTGGCCGCCAGTTGCTCGCCGGCGCCGATCACCTGGTCGGCGACCTGCCGGGTGAGGCCGCTGCCGGCCGGCGAGGTGTTCTTGTCCGGCGTGAAGCGCGGGTCGCCGATGCCGGCGATGGTGAGCCCGGCGACCGTCGTGGTGCTGTTGTTCAGCACGATCGCGTTCGGCTGGCGGGCCACCGCGGCCGCCGTCCGGCCCGAGTCGTGGTTGCCCCGGATGAAGACGTACGGCTTCTTGAGCAGCCCGATCGAGCCGACGTAGTTGGCCTCCGGCTCGCTGCCCCAGTCGGTGATGTCGCCCGTGTCGATCACCACGTCGATGCCGAACTGCTCGACCACCGTGCGGATCAGCTGCCAGCCGGTCGGGTTGAGGTGCATGTCGGAGACGTGCAGCACCCGGGTGGTGTCCGGCTCGGGCTCGTAGACCGGCAGCGCCGACACCGTGGTGTAGAGCTGGCTGACGTTGCCGACGATGCGCTGGAGCTGCTCGGCGTAGCGGGTGTAGTCGTTGGCGATCCGGCGCGCGTCGCCGACGATCGCCGGGGCGTTGACCAGCAGCCCCTCGTAGCGCGGCTCCTCGATCGACTGCGGGCGCAGGGTGGCCGCGGCGGCGCCGAGGCTGCCGGCGGTGACCAGCAGCGCGAGCGTGCCGGCCCAGGCCGCCCGCCGGGCGTTGCGGAACACCAGCAGGGCCAGCACCAGGGTGACCAGCACGGCCGACGCGACGGTCCGCAGGCCGAGCCGCATCACCCCCTCGCGGACGTCGTCGACCGCGGACTGGCTCGCCCGGTTGATGCTCGCCGGGTCGTCGAGCAGTGCCTCGGTCCGCCCCTGGTCGAGCGCGCCCAGCTCCACTGTCAGGTGGGTCGGCCCGTCGTGGCTGTCGAGCAGCAGCGCGCCCAGCGGCGGGATGTCGACGGTGGTGCTGCCGCTGGTCGCCGGGGCCACCCGCAGGTCGGCGTGGAACGGCCCGATGTCGGTGCTCACCTGACCGCCGGCCAGCACGCCGAGCACCACGCCGACCAGCGTGACCGCCAGCACGGCCAGGGTCACCCCCAGCCGGCGCACCGGCCGGCGCCAGTCGGGCCGGGTGCCCGGGCGCGCTCCGAACGGCACGTCGGGGGCGTGGCCGGTCACCGGAGTCTCCTCGCCTCCGCCGCCGTGCTCCTGGTTCTGCTGCCCATCCATGTGTTCCCGACCTGCCCAGTGAAGGATCTTGACAAACCCGCGGGCGCCGTCAGCTCCGGCCGGCCCCGCCGTCGGCGAAGACCAACCGCAGCAGCCGGTCGTCCTCCGGCGCCGGGTCACCCCGCCCGTCGTGGTTGGAGGTGCTCACCCAGAGCGAGCCGTCCGGGGCGGCCACCACCGCCCGGAGCCGGCCGTACCGGTTGGTCAGCAGCTCCCGCGGCTGGCCGAGGACGGTGCCGGTGTCGGTCAGCTCGACCAGCCAGAGGCGCTTGCCCCGCAGGCACCCGGTGACCAACACCCGGTCGACAGCGGCCATTCCCGAGCAGGACGCGTCCGAGGTCGGCCACTGGACGACCGGGTTGACGAAGCGCTTGTCGTCCTCGCGCCCCTCGACCTGCGGCCACCCGTAGTTGCGGCCCTTGGTGATCTCGTTGATCTCGTCCCAGGTGTTCTGGCCGAACTCGACGGCGTACATCCGCTTGCCGGCGTCCCAGGCCAGGCCCTGCACGTTGCGGTGCCCGACCGACCAGACGGGGGAGTTGGGGTACGGGTTGCCCGGCGCCGGCTTGCCGTCGGCGGTGATCCGCAGGATCTTGCCGCCGAGCCGCTTCGGGTCCTGCGACTGCGGCCGGTCGCCCGCGTCGCCGGTGCTGGCGTAGAGCCGGCCGTCCGGGCCGAAGGCGAGCCCGCCGCCGTTGTGGATGCCGGCCTTGGGGATGCCGGTCAGGATCGGCGTCGGCTCCTCGCCGAGCCGCAGCCGGGCGATCCGGTTGTCCTGCTCGGTGGTGTAGTAGACGAAGACCGACCGGTCCCGGGCGTAGTCGGGGGAGACGGCGATCCCCATCAGGCCGCCCTCGCCGGCGGCGGCCACGTCGGCGATGGTCTGCACAGCGGTGACCTTCAGCCCGTCCGGCCCCGACTCGGGGCCGACCTTGAGGATGCGGGCGGTGTCCCGCTCGGTGACCAGCGCGCCGCCGTCGGGCAGGAACGCGATGCCCCACGGCACCCGCAGCCCCTTGGCCAGCACGGTGGTGACGACCTGCTGGCCCGCGCCGCCGGGGCTGGCGGTGGCCGAGGGGGTCGGGAGGTTGGGCGGCTCGCCGGCCGGGTCGGGCTCCGGCTCGCCGAAGCTGCAGCCGGTCACCGCCAGCAGCAGCGCCGCGCACGGCGCCGCGACGGCCGCCCGGAGGCGGCGGGTGCGGGGGTACGGGGGACGGGCGCTCACCGGCCCAAGGTTAGCCCGCCGGGGCCCCGGAAACCGGCCCGACGGAGCCGACCCGCGGTGCGCGGTCGGGGTGGCCGCCGCCGGGGTGGCCCCGCGCGTTCCGGTTCGGCCGGCCCGAACGGCGTGCGGTCAGCGGGCCCGGACGGCGAGCAGCGCGACGTCGTCCTCCCGGCTGGCGGCCCCGGCCAGCAGCAGGTCGCAGAGTTCGGCCAGCGGCAGGGCGTGGGTGCCGGCCAGCCGGTCGAGCAGCTCCGAGGTGCCGTGGTCGATGGACCGGTCCCGCCGTTCCACCAGGCCGTCGGTGTAGAGCAGCAGGGTGTCGCCCGGGGCGAGGCCGGTGGTCCGGGTGGTCCGGGGCACCGGCCGGGCCAGCCCCAGTAGGGGTTCCGGGGCCCCGGCGAGCGCCCGGACCGTTCCGTCGGCCCGGACCACGAGCGGGGCCGGGTGCCCGGCGTTGCACCAGTTGACCGACCAGCCGCCCGCGCCGTCGCGGTGCAGCCGGAGCAGGATGGCGGTGGCGGCGGAGGGGATGCGCAGCCCCCGGATCACCTCGTCCAGGTGGCTCATCAGCTCGCCGGGGGCGTCCGGCCGGCCGAAGGCGTTGCCCCGGACCAGGTTGCGCAACTGCCCCATGGTGGCCGCCGCCTCGATGTCGTGGCCGGCGACGTCCCCGATGGCCGCGACGAGGTCCCCGTCGGGCTGGACGAACGCGTCGTACCAGTCCCCGCCGACCTCCACCCGGTCGGCCGCCGGCTGGTACCGGGCGGCCAGTTCCAGGCCGCGGGTGGTGGGCAGGTGCGGCAGCATGCTGTGTTGCAGGACGTGGGCGACGTGCCGCTGCTCGCCGTAGATCGAGCTGTTACCGATCGCCAGCCCGGCGCGGCGGCCGATGTCCAGCGCGGTGAGCAGGTCGCCGTCGTCGAAGCTCCGCCGGCCCGGCCCGTTGACCAGGGTGATGGTGCCGAGCACCCGGCCCCGCCCGGTGTCGGTGACCGGCACGGTCAGGTGCGAGGCGAAGCCGACCCGGGCCGCGATCTCCGGCATCTCCGGGCCGACGGTGCCGCGCCGGACGTCGGCGGGACCGCCGGCGCCGCCCAGCACCGGACGGCCGGTGCGCAGCACCGCGCGGGTGATCGACTCCGGGCTGAGCCGGGTGCGCATCAGGTCGGCGAAGCGCGCCACGTCGGCCGCGTGGGCCGGGTCCCGGTGGGTCCCGGTCACCTCGTACGGCGAGCCGTCCGGCCCGACCAGCGTCACCAGGCACCAGTCGGCCAGCAGCGGCACCATGGTCTCGCCGAGCCGGCGCAGCGCGGTGGACACCTCCAGCGTGCCGGCCAGCGTCTCGCTCAGCCCGGCCAGCAGCTCCAGCCGGGCGTGCGCCTCCTCCGCCCGCCGCCGGGCCTGCTCGGCGCCGTCCAGCGCGATCCGCAGCCGCAGCTCCGACGAGCAGGCGGCGGCCAGGTCGGCGAGGGTCCGCAGCTGGTCGGCGGTCCAGGCGCGGGGTCTGCTGTCGATGGCGCAGAGCGCGCCGAGCACCCGGCCGGCCAGGTCGGTCAGCGGCATCCCGGCGTACGCGACCACACCGAGGTCGGGCACCGCCCGGTTGTCGCGCACCCGGGGATCGAGCCGGGCGTCCGGGAGCACCATCGGCGCCGGGATGTCCACCACCTGCTGGCAGAACGAGTGGCTCAGCGGCGTCTCGCGCAGCGCGGCCCACGGCTCCGGCAGGCCGACCGCTCCGGGGAAGAACTGCCGGTCGGCGGAGACCAGCGAGACCAGCGCCACCGGCACGTCGAGCAGGTCACCGACCAGCCGGGCGAACCGGTCGAACGCCTCGTCCGGCGCGGGCCCCAGGCCGGTCTCGTCCAGCGACCGCAGCCGGCCCGGGTCGGCCAGCCCCGTGCTCGGCACGGAAGGCGGAGTGCGCTGTCCACGGGGGCCGTCGGTCATCGTGCACCTGTCTGGCGAGGGGCGGAGGGAGGCCGGCGGCACTCCGGCCACCCGTATACCCCGGCGAATCGGCGGCGACTCGTGCCGCCGGGGCGGTCGCGGTCGTCGGCTGCGTCACCCCGCGCCGCCCGGTCGGCTCGGTCACCGGGTGGCACCCGTCCGGGTGCCGGGATCCGCCCCGACCGGCCGGCCACCGGGGCGGGGGCATAGGGTCGGCGGGCGTGAAGGTATGGATCCCGCACGAGGCCGGGCGCGCGCTGCTCGGCGAGCCGCCGACGGGCGTCACGGTCGAGGTGGCCGAGGACCCGGCCCGGCTCCCCTCGGACGTGGCCGGCGTCCGGTTCTGGGTGCCGCCGTTCCTGGCCGGTCCGGCCGCCGCCGCGCTGGTGCGCGAGTTGCCCGACCTCGAGGCGGTGCAGCTGCTCTCCGCCGGGGCGGACGCCTGGGTCGGCCGGATCCCGGCCGGGGTGACCCTCTGCGACGCGAGCGGGGTGCACGACCCGTCCACCGCCGAGTGGGTGGTCGCCGCGATCCTGTCCCAACTGCGCGCCTTTCCCGCCCTGACCCGGGCGCAGGCCCGCCGGGAGTGGGCGTACGACGCGGTGGCGCCCACCGACGAGCTGGCCGGCAAGCGGGTGCTGATCGTCGGAGCCGGCTCGATCGGCTCGGCGGTGCGGGCCCGGCTCGCCCCGTTCGAGGTCGACTTCACGCTGGTCGCCCGTACCGCCCGCCCCGAGCAGGGCGTGTTCGGCGTTGACGAGATGCCCCGGCTGCTGCCGGAGGCGGACGTGGTGGTGCTGCTGGTGCCGCTGACCGAGCGGACCCGGGGGCTGGTGGACGAGAAGTTCCTCGCCGCGATGCGGGACGGCGCGCTGCTGGTCAACGCCGCCCGCGGGCCGGTCGCCCGGACCGACGCGCTGGTCGCCGAGCTGTCCACCGGCCGGATCTCCGCCGCGCTGGACGTCACCGACCCGGAACCGCTGCCCGCCGACCACCCGCTCTGGGCGATGCCGAACGTGCTGCTCACCCCGCACGTGGCCGGCTCGGTGCGGGGACTGCTGCCGCGCGCGTACCGGCTGGTCGGCGACCAGGTGCGGCGGTTCGCGGCCGGTGAGCCGCTGATCAACGCGGTGGTCGACGGCTACTGAGCCGCCGCCCGGCGCCGGCAGCCGTGGCGGACCGGCCCGCCGCTGCCGCGGACGGGCTGGCGCTGTCGCGGACGGCACCCGCTGTCGCTGACGGGCGGCCGGGCGGGTCGCCGCGGCCGCGCCGGTCGCGGCGCGGAAGGGTGGCCCCGGCTCAGCCGGCCGAGCCGGGCAGGGCCTGCCCGGTCGCCGAGACCAGTCGGGGTAGATCAGTGCCGCGTACCGCCGGCAGCACCACCTGCTGCCCGTCGTCGAGCCGGGCGACCGCCCGCCCGCGGGGGTCGGTGGCCAGTTCGACGACGTGCTCCCAGCCGATCCGGCGCTGCCCGGCGAGCGCCCGCAGGCGCAGCTCCCGGGCGTCGGCGTCGGTGCCGGCCCGCCACGCCCAGAGCCCGACCGCCACCGGCACGAGCAGCACCGGCAGCAGGTACCAGCGGGCGCTGGCCAGCGGCAGGGCGCCAATGGCCGCGATGACCGCGGCGACCAGGATCGCCTGGTTGTAGCGGAAGCGGACGGTGTCGGAGCGGCTCACCCCCCGATGATCCCACCCCGGCCCGGTGCCGTTCCCGTCGGGCGGAAACCGGGTGGGCGGATCGACCCCGGTAGTGACGTGGGTCACTGTCCGGTGCCCGTCACCCGGCCGGCCGTCCCTCGTTCGGCTCTGGTGGACGGTGGACTCGGCTCCGCGCCGCCGCCCGCGCCCCGCACCGCCCCGTGCCCCCCTCACGAAGGCGATCGCCGTGCCCCTTCCGTACCCCTCCCTCGTCTCCCTCCCGCCGGCGTCCCGACGCCTCCAGCGGCACGCCGCCGACGCGGCCTGCCCGGCGGTGGCACTGGTGCTCGCCGCGTGGCTGCTGCTGCCCGAGGGGCTCAGCGGCCCGGCCCGGCTCGCCGTGGCGGTGGCGCTCGGCGCGCCGGCCGCCTGCGCCCTCGTCACGCTGACCGAGGCCTACCGGTACGGCGGGGTCGGCCGCTGCCAGCTGGTCGGGGCGTCCAGTGTGCTCGGGCTGGCCGTGCTGGGCGCCGGGCACCAGCTCCGCGCGGGTGCGGCCGACCCGACCGCCGTCCTGCTCGCCCTGGCGGTGGTGCCGCCGCTGGTGCTCCGCGAACTGCTCGGCGAGCGGCGGGCGCCGGCCGAGCCGCCGGCCGGCCGTGCGTCGGTGCCCGCCGACCGTGCTCACCTGGTGCGCGCCCTGGACGCGTTGCGGGACGCGCCGGTGCCGTCCGGGGCGCTGCTGGTCGTCGAGCTGACCGCCGCCGCCGAGGGGCCGGGGTACGCGGTCCGCGAGGACGTGCTGGCCGAGGCGGTCCGCCGGGCCCGCGCGGTGCTCGGCCCCCGGGACCTGCTCGCCGAGCCGAGCGGCGCCGGGTTCGCCGTGCTCACCGCCGCCGGCCCGGTGCTGGCGTACGCGCTGGGCACCCGGTTGCTGGCCGCGCTCACCCAGCCCTATCCGGTGCCGGGGGCGGTGCTGCGGTTGCGGGCCAGCATCGGGCTGGCCGAGATCGCCGGATCCGGGCCGGAGGACGTGCTGCGCCAGGCCGACCTGGCCCGGCGGCGGGCCGTCCAGCTCGGCCGGGACCGGGTCGAGTGGTACGACGCCTACCTGGAGGAGCAGCTGGTCCGCCGGCTGGACCTGGAGCGGGAGCTGCCGGGGGCGCTCGCCCGGGGCGAGCTGGACCTGGTCTACCAGCCGGTGGTCGGGCTGGCCGACCGGCTTCCGGTGGGCGCGGAGGCGCTGCTGCGCTGGCGCAGCCCGGTGTTCGGCACGGTGCTGCCGGCCGAGCTGCTCCCGGTGGCCGAGGACCTGGGCCTCGTCGGGGAGGTGGGCTGCTGGGTGCTGGAGCGGGCCTGCCGCCAACTCGCCGCCTGGTCCACCGGCGGCCGACAACTCTGGATGGCGATCAACGTCAGCGTTCCCGAACTCGTCTCGCCGGACTTCGTGCCGCGTACCGCGGCGGTGCTCGACGCGTACGGGGTGCCGCCGGACCGGCTGGTGGTCGAGGTGGCCGAGCCGAGGGTGGGTGCCGAGCTGCCGACCGTGGTGGCCCGGCTGGCCGGGCTGCGGTCGCTCGGCATCCGCACCGCGCTGGACGACTTCCGGGCCGAGCACGCCTCGCTCGCGCAACTGCGCCGGCTGCCGATCGACCTGCTCAAGGTCGGCCCGGAGCTGGTCGACCCGGCGGATCCGGAGCGCCCACTGATCGACGTGGTGGTGAACGTCGGCGACCGCCTGGGGCTGGAGATCGTCGCCGAGGAGCTGGAGTCGGCCGCCCACGTCGAGGGGGCGTGCCGGGCCGGCTGCCGCTACGGCCAGGGGTTCGCGCTGGCCCGGCCGGCCACCGCGGAGCGGGTGGAGGCGTACTTCGAGGAGTTCCCCTCCGCGTTCCGCTGAGGCCCCGCCGGTCCGGCCGGTTCAACCGTTCCGCGGCGGCGCGGTGCTGCCGCGCGGGGTGAGGTGCGCCGTCTCGTCCTGCAACCCGGTCGGGTCGGCGCCGCCGATCACCGCCAGCAACTGCCGGGCGGCGTGCGCGCCGTAGGCCGGGATGTCCCGGCTGAGCGCGGTCAGCGACGGGTGCACCAGCTGGCAGAGGGGCGAGTCGTCCCAGGCCACGATGGACAGGTCACCGGGAACGGCGAGCCCCATCTCCTGGGCCACCGACAGGCCGGCGATCGCCATCACGTCGTTGTCGTAGATCACCGCGGTGGGTCGGGCGGCGGAGCTGAGCAGCCGGCGGGTGGCCCGGGCGCCCTCCTCGCCGGTGTAGTCCGACGGCACGGTCACCGCGTCGGCCAGCCCGAGCCGCCGGCAGGCCCGGTCGAACGCCTCGGTGCGGATCTCGGTGTGCAGCAGGTCGGGCAGGCCGCCGACCCGGGCGATCCGCCGGTGCCCGAGCGCGACCAGGTACTCCACCGTCTCCACCAGCGCGGCCGCGTCGTCGGACCAGACGCTGGCCAGCCGTCCGGTGCCGGTCGGGCCGCCGATCACCACCGCGGGCAGGCCGAGTTCCTCCAGCACGGGCACCCGGCGGTCGTCGGTGCGCAGGTCGCAGACGAGCACGCCGTCGACCCGCCGTTCGCCCCACCAGCGCCGGTAGACAGCGATCTCGGCCGCCGGGTCGGCCACCACCTGGAGGGTGAGGGCGTACGACCGGGCGGCGAGTTCCGCCTCGACGCCGCTGATCAGCTCCATGAAGAACGGCTCGATGCCGAGGGTGCGGGCCGGGCGGCACAGGGCCAGCCCGACCGCCTCGGCGCTGGCGCCGGAGAGCGCCCGGGCCGCGCTGCTGGGGCTGAAGCCCATCTCGGCGGCGATGGCGAGGATCCGCTGGCGGGTGGCCGCGGAGACGCCGGGTTGGCCGTTCAGCGCGTACGACACCGCGCCCTTGGAGACCCCGGCCCGTCGGGCGACGTCGGCGATGGTCGGCCGCTTCACCGGCGTGCTCCTCCTCCCTCCCGCGCGGTGGCGGGACGGCGTTTTCCCGGCCCGCCCGTGGCGGGACCGTCCGTCCGACCCGGGGACGTGCCCGCCGGGCGGCCGGCGGAGATCACGGTACTGCACCCGGCCGGTGCCTGGCTGCCGCGCCGAGACGGCCCTCGGGGCTACGACCTTTTCCGGTTAAGTCTCACTGCCCGGCATCGGGAGTCAGCGGGCCGGCCTATCCGCATCAAGGTCGACCGCACGCATGGTCGTGCTCACATGGCGCTCGGATCCATCGGGGGAGGTCGGCGGTTGTCGATCGTTTGACACTGTCGCAACCGGCCCGTGCGGTGTCCCTGCTTATCCGGTTAAGTCAACGTCTCTCGATCTACGGGGGGTTCCAGCATGCGGAGGGTGAGATGAGACGGGGCCCTTCTCGGCCTAGGCCGCACCATTGACTTGAAGGATTGTGCAAGTGCTAAAGTCTTCAGGGCTGTGCGGCGGGTGGCCGCGCGACAGGGGGAGGCGACGGCGTGTCAGTGCCGCTGTACCAGGCGAAGGCCGAACTGTTCCGCACGCTCGGGCATCCGGTGCGGATCCGGGTGCTGGAGCTGCTCCAGGACGGGCCAAGGCCGGTCCGCGACCTGCTCGCGGCCATCGACGTCGAGGCGTCCAACCTCTCCCAGCAGCTCGCCGTGCTGCGCCGCGCCGGCATGGTCAGCACCTGGCGGGACGGCTCCCTGGTCATGTACGCGCTCAGCACCCCGGACGTGGCCGACCTGCTCGCCGCCGGGCGGCGGATCCTCGGCGCGGTCCTCGCCGACCGGGACGGGCTGCTCGGCGAGCTGCGGGCCGACGGGTCCACCCGGTGAGTGCCGCTGCCGTCCTGCTCCGCCATCGCCTCCTCGGCCTGCTGCCGCAACCCGCCGACTGGCGGGCGGTGCGCCGCTCGCCCCGCCGCGACCTGCTCGCCGGGGTCACCGTGGCCGTGGGGCCTGGTCTTCCCGGACACCCCCAGCGCCATCCGGCACGCCCGGTCCGTCGCGCTCGCCGCTGACCGGCCGGCCGAGACCGCGCCGGCCGGTGCCCCCGGTCGCTGAGACGCCGGCCGGCGGGCACGGGCCGACGCGCTCCGGGCCTCCCGGCGCGGTCGGGCCGTCGTGCCCCGTGGGGCTCCCGTCGAAGCCGTGGTGCCGGTTGCGGAAAGGCGACGATCCGGCGGGGGCGCCTCCCCGCCGGATCGTCCGGTCAAGCGTTGGGTGGTCGGGCGGTCAGCCGCGGGCCGCGGCGAGCACCTGGCCGACCAGTTCGCCGGAGGTGCCGGAGCGCTCGTACTCGGGCCGGTTCAGGGCGCCGCCCATCAGTGGCCGCGGGTTGCGGTGCACGGCGGGGCTGTCCGAGGTGACCAGCGCCGCGAAGTGGTACTCCTGCGCCCCGGTGGCCGCGATGATCCGGGCGATGTTGCGCGGGGTGATGCCACCACCCGGCATGACGACGATGCGGTCGCCGGCCCGGCGGACCAGTTCGGCGATGAGCGGCGCCCCCTCCAGCACGCTCACCTCCTGACCCGAGGTCAGCACCCGGTGCACGCCCAGCTCGACGAGCTGCTCCAGCGCCTGGAACGGGTCCCGCACCATGTCGAACGCCCGGTGGAAGGTGATGCTGACGTCCCCGGCCGCCTCGATCAGCTTCCGGGTGGTGGGGACGTCGACGTCCCCCTCCGGGGTCAGCGCCCCGATCACCACGCCGTGCGCGCCGGCCGCCACCGCCGCCCGCACGTCACGCACCATCGCGTCGACCTCGGCCGGCGAGTAGATGAAGTCACCGGCCCGGGGGCGGACGATGACGTGCACCCGGATCCGGTCCACGCTGCGCAGGGCGGTCTCGATGGTGCCGATGCTGGGCGTCAGCCCGCCGTCGAACAGCGCGGAGCAGAGCTCCACCCGGTCGGCGCCGGCCGCCTCGGCGGCGATCGCCCCCTCGACGCTGTCGATGCAGATCTCGAATGTCGTCATCAGTCTTCCTTCTCCGTGCGGGCCGGTCCCGCGGTCCAGTCGATGGCGGCGGTGACGGCGCCCACCGGTTCGCCCCCGCCGAGCACCGGCACCCGGCGCAGCTCCGCGGCGCCGTCGACCGCCGCGCCGGCCTCGGCCAGGGCGGCGAGCGCGATCACGGTGGTGGCGCGCGGGCTGCCGTCGATCGCCTTCACGGCGACCGCGTAGCCGTCGGGGGTCGCCACCCCCAGCACGCCCTCGGCGCCGCCCTTGGCGAGCACCCCGGGCAGCGCCCGCATGAGGTCGGTGTTCGGGTGGCCGTGCCAGCCGCCGACGTGTTCCGGATGGCGGCGCATCGCCTCCGCCACCCGCGCCTCCGGGCTGCCCGGCTCCGCCTTGGCGAGCGCCTGGAAGGTGCGGGCCAGCCCGGTCAGCGGCAGGCCGAACAGCGGCGCGCCGCAGCCGTCCACGGCCACGGTGCTGACCGGGGTGCCGGCCAGTCGCGCCACGGCGGCGGCGGTCTCGCGCTGCACCGGGTGGGCCCGGTCGAGGTAGTCGTGCGTCGACCAGCCCCGGGCGGCGGCGGCGAGCAGCATCGCGGCGTGCTTGCCCGAGCAGTTCATCCGGATCCGGCTGCGCCGCTCGCCGACCCGGATCAGCCGCTCCCGGGTGGCCTCGTCCTCCGGCCAGTCGACCGGGCAACCCAGCGCGTCCTCGGTCAGCCCGGCGGCGGTCAGCAGGTCGCGTACCACTGCCACATGCCGGTCGTCGCCGGTGTGGCTGCCGGCGGCGATGGCCAGCGCGGGCCCGGCGAGCACCCCGGCCCGCGCCGACGTGGGCCCGGCGGCCTCGGTGACGGTCAGGCAGGCCAGCGCCTGCACCGGCTTGAGGGTGGAGCGGGGCAGCACCGGCTCGTCGGGTACGCCGGCCCGCAGCGCGACGGCGCCGGTCGGGTCGAGCACCACGACGCTGCCGTGGTGGCGGCTCTCCACGAAGCCGTTGCGGGTCACCCGGGCCAGTTCGGCGTACGGGCGGTCGGTCACCGGTTACCCCCTGGGGTGAGAACGGCCGGGTCCGGTCGGGCCGACCGGCCGCGGCCGGTGAACCGCCCGTTGCGGGCCTGCAGGACGCGGGCGAACTTCGACAGCGAGGCGTTGACCACCAGGTAGATCAGCGCCACCACCAGGAACGTCTGGATCAGCAGGTTGGTGTACGAGGCGAGCACCTGCCCGCTGTAGAGCAGCTCGGTGTAGCTGACCACGAACCCGAGCGAGGTGTCCTTGAGCAGCCCGACCAGCTGGCTGACCAGGGACGGGGTGAGCTGGAGCAGGGCCTGCGGCAGGACCACCAGCCGCATCACCTGGCCCCGGCGCAGCCCGACGGCCAGTCCCGCCTCGGTCTGGCCCCGGTCCAGCGCCTTGATGCCGGCCCGGAAGATCTCGGCGAAGGCCGCCGAGTTGGAGACCACCAGCGGCACCACGAGCTTCCAGAACAGCGGGAAGTTCAGGCCGTACCGGGGCAGCGCGAAGAGCGTCACGTAGATCAGCAGCAGCGCCGGGACGGTCCGGAACACCTCCACGTACGCGCCGGCCAGCCACCGGACCGGGCGGTGCACCGACAGGCGGCCGAGCGCCAGCAGCAGCCCGAGCGCGGCGCTGAGCACGGCGGTCGCCGCGGCGGCGAGCAGCGTGTTCCAGAGCGCGTCGAGCAGGTAGCGCCAGATCGGCCAGGTGGTGAAGGGCTGCCACCGGTCGGCGGCGAGTTCGCCGTAGCTGGCGAACCGGTGCACCGCCCAGGCGAGCCCGCCGAGCACGGCGAGCGCGCCCAGCACGGTGGCGATCCGGATCCGGCGCTGGGCGCGCGGGCCCGGCACGTCGAAGAGGATCTGCTGGTTCGGGTTCATCGGACGATCGCCAACCTTCGTTCCAGCGTGCCGGTGAGCCGACCGATCACCAGCGCCAGCAGCATGTAGGCCAGGCCGGCGCCGGTGAAGACGGCGATCGGCTGGGCCTCGACGAGGTTGACGTTGTTGGCGGCCTGGGTCAGCTCGACCACCCCGACCGCGGCGGCCAGCGAGGTGTTCATCAGCAGCGCGATGCAGATGTTGCCCATCGGCTGGATCACCGCGCGCAGTCCCTGCGGCAGGATGACGTACCGCAGGGACTGGCTGAAGGTGAGCCCGATGGCGCGGGCCGCCTCGGCCTGCCCCACCCCCACCGTGTTGATCCCGGCGCGGATCGCCTCGGCCAGGTACGCCCCCTCGTAGGCGGCGATCACGATGGCCGCCGACGTGAACAGCGGGAACGTGATGCCGATCGTGGGCAGCGCGAAGACGAAGAGCACCAGCAGGGCCAGCAGCGGCAGGTTCTGCAGCACCTCGACGTAGACCATGCCGACGCTGCGCAGCAGCGGCACCGGGCAGACCCGCAGGGTCGCCACGACGACGCCGAGCAGCAGCGCGCCGAGGGTGGTCACGACGGTCAACTGGACCGTCGTGACCAGCCCGTGGCCGAGTTCGTCGAGGTGGGCGGTGAGGGCGTCCATGACGGGTGCGGGTCCTCAGGAACCTTCGACGGAACCGATCGCCGGCGGGGTCGGGGTGCCGCCCTCCACCACCGAGCCGAGGGTGCTCTCCCAGACCTTCGCCCAGGTGCCGTCCGCCTGGATCTTCTTGAGCCAGTTGTTGACGAACTCCTTGAACTGGGCGTCCTCCCGGTTCAGGCCGATGCCGTACGCCTCGGTGGTGAACGGCTCGCCGACCACCTTCATCCCCGGGTTCGCCTTGGCGCCCGAGGCGAGCAGGGTGAAGTCCTGCACGTAGGCGTCACCGCGCTTCTGCAGCAGTGCCTGCACGGCCTGCGGGTCGGTGGCGAAGGCGACCTGCTTGGAACCGGGGGCCGCGCTCGGCAGCGCGGTGACCGCCGGGGTGTTCGCGCCGACGATGACGGTCTTGCCGGCCAGGTCCTGGACGCCCTTGATGCCGGTCTCGTCCTTGCGGACCGCGACGGCCAGGCCGGAGGTCAGGTACGGCCCGGCGAAGGCGACCTGGGTGGCCCGCTGCGGAGTGATCGTGTAGGTCTGGAAGATCACGTCAACCGACTTGGCCTGGAGCATCGCCTCCCGGGTCTGGGTGCCGATGGTCACCGTCTTCACCTCGGGCTTGCCGATGATGTACTTGGCCAGCAGCTTGGCCATGTCGGCGTCGAAGCCCTCGATCTGGCCGGTGACCGGGTTCTGCTGGGACAGCAGCGGGGCGTCCAGCGAGCCGCCGACGTTCAGGTAGCCGCGCTTGCGGATCATGTCCATGGTGGAGCCGGCCGGGATCTCGGCGTCCGACGCCACCGGGGCGGCGTCGAAGACGGACTGGGCCACCTTCTCGCCGCCGGCGTTGCCGGGCAGGGTCGGGGCGGAGCCGCCGTCGCCGCAGCCGGCGGCGGCGAGCGCGACGGTCACCGCCGTCGCGGCCACGGTCAGCGCGCGGCGTCGCGTGAAGCTCGTGTGGAGAAACGACATGCCACCCTCCTCGGGGGTCAGTGCTGGAGGATCTTGGAGAGGAAGTCGCGCGCCCGTTCGGTGCTGGGGGCGGCGAAGAACTCGTCGGGGGTGCCGGACTCGACGATCCGGCCGTCGTCCATGAAGACGACCCGGTCCGCGGCGCGGCGGGCGAAGCCCATCTCGTGGGTCACCACGATCATGGTCATCCCCTCCGCGGCGAGGGAGACCATCACGTCCAGGACCTCGTTGACCATCTCCGGGTCCAGGGCCGAGGTCGGCTCGTCGAAGAGCAGCACCTTCGGCCGCATGGCCAGCGCCCGGGCGATCGCGGCCCGCTGCTGCTGCCCGCCGGAGAGCTGCGCCGGGTAGTGGTCGGCCTTGTCGGCGATGCCGACCCGGTCGAGCAGGGCCAGCGCCTGCTCACGCGCCTCGGCCCGGGGCACCCGGCGGACCTTCACCGGGCCGAGCGTGACGTTGTCCAGCACGGTCCGGTGGCCGAACAGGTTGAACGACTGGAAGACCATGCCGACGTCGGCGCGCAGCCGGGCGAGCTTGCGCCCCTCGGCCGGCAGCGGTTCGCCGTCGATCTCGATGCTGCCGTCGCCGGCGACCTCCAGGCGGTTGAGGCAGCGGCAGAGCGTCGACTTGCCGGAACCGGACGGGCCGATCACGACCACCACCTCGCCGGCGGCCACGGTCAGGTCGACGTCCTTGAGCACGTGCAGCGGGCCGAACCACTTCTGCAGGCCGCGGACGGCCACCATCGGCCGGTCCGGGCGGGTGGGTCCGCTCCGGCCGGCGAGGTCGGGTGCCGCCGTCGATGCCACAGCTCGCCTCACTTTCTACGATGCCCGAACAAAGTTATGCATTTCTCGAATCAACGGGGCCATCTAATGCGAGAGAGCAAACTAAGTCAACAGCTTGCCCCAAGAAAGTTCGGATGCTATGAACCTCGCGTGACGATTGACGACGCCCCGCGTGACGGCCTGCGCGGCGGTCCACGGGAGCTGCTCCGGTTGGTGGCCAGCGGAGCGGCGGTCAGTCGTGCGGATCTCGCCCGGCTCTCCGGGCTCTCGCCGTCCACCGTGTCCCAGCGGGTCGAGGCGCTGATCAGCGAAGGGCTGCTCCAGGAGACCGGGGCCGGGAAGTCCCGGGGCGGCCGCCGGCCCCGGCAGCTCGCGGTGCCCACCGGCGGGGCGCTGATCGGGGCGATCGACCTGGGCGCGCACCACGCCCGGCTCGGCACCCTCGACCTCACCGGACGGGTCGTCGAGGCCCGCACCCGGCCGGTACGCATCGAGGACGGGCCGGAGGCCGTGCTCGGCGCGCTGCTCGACGAGGTCGCCGCCCTGGCGCCCGCCGCCGCGGTGCCCGGCCAGCGGGGCGGCGCCGCCGGCAGCGGACTGCGCGGCATCGGCATCGGCATCCCCGGCCCGGTCCACTACGACACCGGCCGGATCGTGAGCCCCTCCCGGATGCCCGGCTGGAACGGCTTCGACGTGCGTGAGTTCTGCGCCCGGCGAACGGACGTGCCGGTGGTGGTGGACAACGACGCCAACCTGATGGCGCTCGGCGAGCACCGGGCCGTGCACGCCGACCTCGACCACGCGGTCTACGTCAAGGCGGGCACCGGGATCGGCGCCGGGGTCATCTCCGGCGGCCGGCTGCACCGGGGCGCCCAGGGCTCCGCCGGCGACATCAGCCACTGCCGGGTGGTGGCCGACCCCGGGCCGCTGTGCAGCTGCGGCAACACCGGCTGCCTGGAGGCGGTGGCCAGCGGCGCGGCCCTGGTCGCCGCGTTGCGCGAGCAGGGCGTACCGGTCGAGGACCTGACCGGCGTGATGCGGCTGATCGACGACGGCGACCGGCACGCCACCGCGCTGGCCCGCCGGGCCGGCCGCTCGATCGGCGAGATCCTCGCGGTCGTGGTCAACTTCTTCAACCCGCAGGTCGTCGCCATCGGCGGCCGGCTCGCCGAGTGCGAGCCGCTGCTGGCCAGCATGCGGGCCACTCTCTACGAGCGGTGCCTGCCACTGGCCACCCAGGCGCTGCTCATCGAGCGGGTCGTCACCGGGGCCGATGTCGGCATCATGGGCGCGGCCCAGCTGGTCGTCGACCGCGTCGTCGAGCCCGTCTGACGGTCGGCGGGCGGCCGTCGGCCACCAGGATCTCGTGCCGGTCGGGCGCCGGCGGTCAGCCGGGCAGGGCGCCCAGCCCGGCCAGCAGCTCCAGCCGTTCCTCGGCGGTGAGCACCGCGTAGACCGGCTCGTCGAGGCGGTCCGTCTCGGTCTCGATCGCCCGGCGCGCCGGCCCGTCCGGCAGCGCCGTGATCTCCGCCGCGGTCAGCCCGGCCGCCCGCCACGCCGCCCGGTGCGCGTCGCCGCGGTGGTGCCGCAGCGCGCCCAGCCGCGAGGTCAGCCGCAGCGCCGGGGAGGCGTCCGGTGGCTCGTACACCGGGGCCAGCGCCCGGAACCCGGGCCCGCCGGTGGCCAGCCCGTGCGCCAGCAGCCGGCCGACCAGGTCGGCCAGCCGGGGCACCGCCGCCAGGCCGGGCAGGTACGCCGGCGCGGCCGCCCAGCGTTCCTCGGCCGCCTCGGCGGTCATCCGCTGCACGGCAGCGGCCAGCTCGCGCCCGAGCGCGGTCAGCCGCCAGGCGCCCTCGGCGTCCACCTCGGCCACGCCCTGCGCCAGCTCGGTGGTCATGTCCGCGCCCACGTAGACCAGCACGTCGTCCAGCGCGCGGGCCGGCATCGGCCGGGCCAGCAGCCCGAAGTTGAAGCTCACCTCGAAGCCCGGCCGCAGCCCGCGCTCGGCGTAGTAGGCGGTGATCCGGTCCCGGGCGGCCTGGCGGGCGCCCACGTACACGCGGTCGATGACCGGCCGGACCAACCCCGCGTAGCTCATGATCGCCCACCCCCGACGCGGACCATACCGGCGCCGGGGGGCGGCGTGGGGGCGGGTTACTCCGGGACGCGGCGGTAGGCGCCGTCGCTGGCCGAGGTGGCCATCGACGCGTACGCGCGCAGCGCCGCCGACACCGGCCGCTGCCGGTCGACCGGGGTGTACGGGCGGTCCCGCTTCTCCTCGGCGACCCGGCGGGCCTGGAGCACGTCCTCGGGCACGTTCAGCTCGATCGAGCGGCCCGGGATGTCGATGACGATCTCGTCGCCGTCCCGGACCAGCGCGATCAGCCCGCCGGAGGCCGCCTCGGGCGAGACGTGCCCGATGGAGAGCCCGGAGGTGCCGCCGGAGAACCGGCCGTCGGTGAGCAGCGCGCAGACCCGGCCCAGGCCACGGCCCTTGAGGAACGAGGTCGGGTAGAGCATCTCCTGCATGCCGGGGCCGCCCTTCGGCCCCTCGTAGCGGATCACCACGACGTCGCCGGCGACGACCTGCTTGTTGAGGATGCCCTCGACCGCCGCGTCCTGGGACTCGTAGACCTTGGCCGGGCCGCGGAAGGTCAGGCACTCCTCCGGCACGCCGGCGGTCTTCACCACGCAGCCGTCCGGCGCCAGGTTGCCGTGCAGGATGGCCAGCCCGCCGTCGGCCGAGTACGCGTGCTCGCGGTCCCGCACGCAGCCGCCGGCCGCGTCGGTGTCCAGCGAGGACCAGCGGTTGGTGGTGGAGAACGCCTCCGTGGTGCGCACCCCGCCCGGCGCGGCGTGGAACAGCTCGACCGCTTCCGGGGTCGCCGAGCCGCCCCGCACGTCCCAGTCGGCCAGCCAGCGCTCCAGCGAGGGGGAGTGCACCGCGTGCACGTCCCGGTGCA
The DNA here is from genome assembly GCF_056150265.1 of Micromonospora desertarenae. Taxonomy (NCBI): domain Bacteria; kingdom Bacillati; phylum Actinomycetota; class Actinomycetes; order Micromonosporales; family Micromonosporaceae; genus Micromonospora; species Micromonospora desertarenae. Next base: position 406,178 of record NZ_JAXCFQ010000003.1, on the reverse strand, counting down.
GCAGCCCGGCCCGGTCCAGCTCGCCGAGGATGGCCGGGATGCCGCCGGCCCGGTGCACGTCCTCCATGTGGTACTGCGGCGAGTTCGGGGCGACCTTGGCCAGGCACGGCACCCGCCGGGAGATGGCGTCGATGTCGGCCACCCCGAAGTCCAGCTCGGCCTCGCGGGCGGCGGCGAGCAGGTGCAGGATGGTGTTGGTCGAGCCGCCCATCGCCACGTCCAGCGCCACCGCGTTCTCGAACGCGGCCCGGTTGGCGATCGCGCGGGGCAGCACCGAGGCGTCGTCGCCGTCGTACCACCGCTTGGCGATCTCGACGACGGTGCGCCCGGCCTCGACGAAGAGGGAGCGGCGCGCGGCGTGGGTGGCCAGCGTCGAGCCGTTGCCCGGCAGCGCCAGCCCGATCGCCTCGGTGAGGCAGTTCATCGAGTTGGCGGTGAACATGCCGGAGCAGGAGCCGCAGGTGGGGCAGGCGGAGCGCTCGATGGCGCCGAGCTGGTCGTCGGTGACCGCCTCGTTGGAGGAGGCGATCATCGCGTCGATCAGGTCGATCTTGCTGTGCACGACCCCCTCGATCGCCACCGTCTTGCCGGCCTCCATCGGCCCGCCGGAGACGAAGACGGTGGGGATGTTGAGCCGCAGCGCGGCGAGCAGCATGCCCGGGGTGATCTTGTCGCAGTTGGAGATGCAGACCAGGGCGTCCGCGCAGTGCGCGTTGACCATGTACTCCACCGCGTCGGCGATCAGCTCGCGGCTGGGCAGCGAGTAGAGCATGCCGCCGTGCCCCATCGCGATGCCGTCGTCGACAGCGATGGTGTTGAACTCCCGCCCCACCCCGCCGGCCTCGGCCACCGCGTCGGCGACCAGGCCGCCGAGGTCCTTGAGGTGCACGTGACCGGGTACGAACTGGGTGAAACTGTTGGCGATGGCGACGATCGGCTTGCCGAAGTCGTCGTCGGTCATCCCGGTGGCCCGCCAGAGGGCCCGGGCACCGGCCATCGTCCGACCGTGCGTGGAGGTCTTCGACCGCAGCTCAGGCATGACTACCAGTCTGGCACCGTCGCCGCGCCGGCCGGCGGGCGTGCCGGCCGTGTCCCAACAGTTGCGCACCCGGTCCCCCATCCGGAGCGCTCATCCGGCAGAGTTGAGACGTGCATCTCCCCCCGGGCGCGGTCGCGGTAGCGGTGCTGAGCGGGCTCGTGACCGCCTCGGCGGCGGTGCTGCTGGCCGCCACCGCCCGGCGGCGGGCGGCGGCGCAGCGCCCGGCCCGCCTGCTGTTCGCCGCCGCCGGCGCGGTGGCGCTGGCGACCGTGCTGCTCGGCGTCGCGGAGGTGTTCGACGCGGCCGTGCACTGGGAGCACGAGCAGGGCGCCCGCACCGACCGGGCCACGGTGGTCTCGGTCGGCACCGCGGCCAGCGGGCTGCTCTTCTCCACCGGGCTGCTCCGGTTGCCCGGCGTGGCGCCGACCGTCGCGGCCACCGCCCGGCTGGTCCTCGACGGGCTGATCATGGCGGGGGCGCTCTGGTTCGTCGGCTGGGTGCTCGTCGCCGAGCCGACCCGACTGCTCGGCGAGGCCACCCCGATGGCCTGCCCGGCGATCCTGATCGCCACGGTGAGCGCGGCGCTGACCGCCGGGGTGGCGCTCATCGTGGTCTTCCGGGCACCCGCGTCCCGCGCCCACCTCGTCGCCGCCGGTGCCGGCGCCATCGCGCTGGCCGGCGGCGGGATGGGCCTGGCGACCGGTCTCTGCCAGGCCGGGCCGGGGGTGGCGGTGACCTCGGCGGCGCTGCTCGCCGCCGGTGCCCTCACCGCCGCGCTGGCACTGCGCCGGGTCCACCCGCCGGACCGGGCCGACCCCGACGTGATCGGCCGCGACGGCGAGTACGCGCTGCTCCCGGTCGTCGCGATGGCCGCCTCCGCCGTCTACCACCTGCTCCAGGACGGCCGGTTCGGCGCGCTGGCCGTCGCGGCCGGCAGCGTGGAGGGCTTCGCCCTGGTGGCCCGGCAGTACCTCACGGTGCACGACGTGCGCGGCTACGCCGGCCGGCTGGCCGAGCGGGAGGCGCACTTCCGCGAGCTGGCGCACACCGACGCGCTGACCGGGCTGGCCAACCGGCGCGGGCTGCTGCGCGCGCTGCACCGCCGCGCCGCCGCCGGCACCCCGTGCGTGCTGCTCGGCCTCGACCTGGACGGCTTCAAGAACGTCAACGACATGCGCGGGCACGACGTGGGCGACGCGGTGCTGGCCGAGGTGGGCCGGCGGCTGCGCGGCAACCTGCGTCCCGGCGACGTGGCCGCCCGGCTCGGCGGGGACGAGTTCGCGGTGCTGCTGCACGGCCACCCGGCCGACGCGGACCGGGTCGCCGAGCGGCTGCTCGGCGTGCTCGGCGGCGCCTACGAGCAGCCCGCGGGGCCGGTCTTCCTCTCGGTGAGCATCGGGCTGGCCGGCTGGGCCGGCAAGCCCGACGTGGAGCTGCTCCAGCGCCACGCCGACCTGGCGCTGCGCTACGCCAAGCAGCGCGGCAAGAACCGGATCGAGCGCTACGACGCGGCGTACGACCAGTTGCTGCGCCGGCGCACCACACTGGAGCACGAGTTGCGCGGCGCGATCGAGCGCGACGAGCTGCGGCTGGTGTTCCAGCCGGTCGCCTCGCTGCCCTCGGTCCGCCCGGTCGGCGCGGAGGCGCTGCTGCGCTGGCACAACCCGAGGCTGGGCAACGTCCGGCCGGACGAGTTCATCCCGCTGGCCGAGGAGTGCGGGATGATCGCCAAGCTCGGCGCCTGGGTGCTGCACCAGGCCTGTCACCAGCTCTCCCGCTGGCTCGCCGACGGGCACGACGTCTGGGTGTCGGTGAACGTCTCCCCGCGCGAGCTGCACGCCCCCGAGTACGTGGTGCAGGTGGCCGAGGCGCTGCGGGCCCACCACGTCCCGCCGCAGCGGCTGGTGCTGGAGGTCACCGAGCACGCCGTGGCCACCGACCTCGACGAGCTGATCCGGCGGCTGACCGCGCTGCGGCGCACCGGGGTGCGGATCGCGCTGGACGACTTCGGGGCCGGCTACTCGTCGCTCGGGCAGCTGCGCCGCCTGCCGATCGACATCCTCAAGATCGACCACAGCCTGGTCGCCGAGCACGAGCCGGTCCGGCCGGTGGGGCGCGAGGGTCCGGCCTTCGCGCCGATGGTCGACATCGTGATGCGGCTCGGCCACCAGCTCGGCCTGGAGGTGATCGCCGAGGGGGTGACCACGCCGACCGAGCTGGCTGCGGTGGTCGCCGCCGGCTGCCGGTTCGGCCAGGGCGCGCTCTGCGGCTGGGGCGTGCCGGCCGAGCACCTGGAGGCGATGCTGGAGGCGGCCACCTCGCCGGGCGCCCGCCCGGCGCGAGCACCCGCGCCGTTTCCCACCCCGCCGGTGGTCGGGCCGATCCGGCCGCCCGCCCCACGCCCCGCCGAAGCGGCGTCCGGGCAGGTCGCACCGGGTGCGCTGGGCGCGTCGGACGGCGACGCGCCGAGATCCGTTAACCAACATGTGGGATCAGTTGACTCATCGCGTGAGATGCGTCAGGCTTGACCCCATGTCCCGGTCGCTGCGAGTACTTACCTGAGCGCACTCTCCCCCGCTGAGAGTGCGCTGGCCCCGTGCATCCTGCACGAGGGCTTTTTTGTTGCCATCGAAACCCGTCGGAGCGGGCCCCGCCCGCGTTTCACTTGCCTGTAGAGCCTCACCCACTCCAGCCGAAGGCCTGAACCGCCATGACCAGACCCACGCCCGAAACACTCGCCCACTCCGCCCGGCGGGCGCGCGCGGCCGCCGAGCCGGCGAGCGACGCCGACCACGCCGCGGCCGTCCGCACCGCGGCCACCCCGGCCGTTCCGGGGGTACGCACCCCCGCCCCGGCCCAGGTCTCCGGCGCCGGTTCGCTGGTGCGCTCGCTCGAGGCGCTCGGCGTGGACGTCGTCTTCGGCATCCCCGGCGGCGCGATCCTGCCCGCCTACGACCCGCTCTACGACTCCAGCGTCCGGCACATCCTGGTCCGGCACGAGCAGGGCGCCGGGCACGCGGCGACCGGCTACGCGCAGGCCACCGGCAAGGTCGGCGTCTGCATCGCCACCTCCGGCCCGGGCGCGACCAACCTGGTCACCCCGATCGCCGACGCGTACATGGACTCGGTGCCGGTGGTCGCGATCACCGGCCAGGTGGCCCGGCCGTCGATCGGCACCGACGCCTTCCAGGAGGCGGACATCCAGGGCATCACCCTGCCGATCACCAAGCACAACTTCCTGGTGCAGAACGCCGACGAGATCCCCCGGGTGCTGGCCGAGGCGTTCCACCTGGCCGCCACCGGCCGGCCCGGCCCGGTGCTGGTCGACATCCCGAAGGACGTCCTCCAGGCGGCCACCACGTTCGCCTGGCCGCCGACGCTGGACCTGCCGGGCTACCGGCCGACCCTGCACCCGCACGGCAAGCAGATCCGGGAGGCGGCCCGGCTGATGACCGCGGCCCGGCGGCCGGTGCTCTACGTCGGCGGCGGCGTGCTCAAGGCCGGCGCCACCGAGGGGCTGCGCCGGCTGGCCGAGCTGACCGGCATCCCGGTGGTGACCACCCTGATGGCGCTCGGCGCGTTCCCCGACTCGCACCCCCAGCACCTCGGCATGCCGGGCATGCACGGCACGGTCGCCGCGGTCTACGGGTTGCAGAAGGCCGACCTGATCGTCGCCCTCGGCGCCCGCTTCGACGACCGGGTCACCGGAAAGCTCGACTCGTTCGCCCCGGACGCCACGGTGGTGCACGCCGACATCGACCCGGCCGAGATCGGCAAGAACCGGCACGCCGACGTGCCGATCGTCGGCGACGCCCGGCACGTGATCGACGAGCTGGTCACCGCGGTGACCACGGAGCAGACGGCCGGCCGGCGCGCCGACCTGGCCGACTGGTGGGCCCAGCTCGACGACCTGCGCAAGCGCTATCCGCTGGGCTACGAGGAGCCGGCCGACGGCACGCTCTCCCCGCAGTACGTGATCAAGCGGCTGGGCGAGATCGCCGGTCCGGACGCGATCTACGTCGCCGGTGTGGGCCAACACCAGATGTGGGCCTCGCAGTTCATCTCCTACGAGAAGCCGTACACCTGGTTGAACTCCGGCGGCCTCGGCACGATGGGCTACGCGGTGCCGGCCGCGATGGGCGCCAAGGTGGGCAAGCCCGACACGGTGGTCTGGGCGGTGGACGGCGACGGCTGCTTCCAGATGACCAACCAGGAGCTGGCCACCTGCGCGCTGGAGGGCATCCCGGTCAAGATCGCCCTGATCAACAACGGCAACCTCGGCATGGTGCGGCAGTGGCAGACCCTGTTCTACGGGGAGCGCTACTCCAACACCGACCTCGGCACCCACAAGCACCGGATCCCCGACTTCGTGAAGCTCGCCGAGGCGCTCGGCTGCGTCGGGCTGCGCTGCGAGACGGCCGAGGACGTCGACCGGACCATCGCCGCCGCCATGGAGATCAACGACGCCCCGGTGGTGATCGACTTCGTGGTCGGCAAGGACGCCATGGTGTGGCCGATGGTCGCCGCCGGCACCAGCAACGACGAGATCATGTTCGCCCGCGGCGTCCGCCCGGTCTTCGACGAGGATGACATCTGATGACGATGCACACGCTGAGCGTGCTGGTGGAGAACAAGCCGGGTGTGCTGGCCCGGGTCTCCGGGCTGTTCTCCCGGCGCGGCTTCAACATCGACAGCCTGGCCGTCGGCGAGACGGAGAACCCGGACGTCTCCCGGATCACCATCGTGGTCAACGCCGAGTCCTCGCCGCTGGAGCAGGTCACCAAGCAGCTCAACAAGCTGGTGAACGTACTGAAGATCGTCGAGCTGGACCCGCAGGTCTCGGTGGCCCGGGAACTGCTGCTGGTCAAGGTGCGGGCCGACCGTACGGCCCGGGCCCAGGTGCTGGAGACGGTGAACCTGTTCCGGGCCCGGGTGGTCGACGTGGCACCGGACACGCTGACCATCGAGGCCACCGGCACCCCGGACAAGCTCGACGCGCTGCTGCGCGACCTCGAACCCTTCGGAATCAAGGAAATGGTCCAGTCCGGACTGGTGGCGATCGGGCGCGGCTCGCGGTCGATCACCGCCGGACCGGCGCTGCGGGCCGCCTGAGGCGGCCCCGCCGCCCGCTGACAACACGCAACGATCCACGACGGGCCGCCCGGGCCGCCGTACGCGAAAGGGAAGTCATGAGCGTTGAGGTGTACTACGACGACGACGCCGACCTCGGCCTGATCCAGGCCAAGAAGGTCGCGGTGATCGGCTACGGCAGCCAGGGCCACGCCCACGCGCTGTCGCTGCGGGACTCCGGGGTCGACGTGGTGATCGGCCTGCCGACCGGCTCGAAGAGCCGGGTCAAGGCCGAGGAACAGGGGCTGCGGGTGGTCACCCCGGCCGAGGCGGCGGCCGAGGCCGACGTGATCATGCTGCTCGCGCCGGACACCGTGCAGCGCACCCTGTACGCGGAGTCGATCGCGCCGCACCTCGCCCCGGGCAAGGCGCTCTTCTTCGGGCACGGCTTCAACATCCGGTACGACCTGATCAAGCCGCCGGCCGAGGTGGACGTGGCGATGGTGGCCCCGAAGGGCCCGGGCCACCTGGTCCGCCGGCAGTACGTCGACGGCAAGGGCGTGCCCTGCCTGGTCGCCGTCGAGCAGGACGCCTCCGGCTCCGCCTTCGCGCTCGCCCTGTCGTACGCCAAGGGGATCGGCGGCACCCGGGCCGGCGCGATCCGGACCACCTTCACCGAGGAGACCGAGACCGACCTCTTCGGCGAGCAGGCGGTGCTCTGCGGCGGGGCGGCGGCCCTGGTGCAGACCGGCTTCGAGGTGCTCACCGAGGCCGGCTACGCCCCGGAGATCGCCTACTTCGAGTGCCTGCACGAGCTGAAGCTCATCGTCGACCTGATGTACGAGGGCGGCATCGCCCGGATGCGCTACAGCGTCTCCGACACCGCCGAGTACGGCGACCTCTCCCGCGGCCCGCGGGTCGTCGACGCCCGGGTCAAGGAGGAGATGCGCAAGATCCTCTCCGAGATCCAGTCCGGCGAGTTCGCCCGCGAGTGGATCGCCGAGGACGACGCCGGCCGGCCGAACTTCGCCAAGTGGCGCGCCGAGGGCGCGGCGCACCCGATCGAGGAGACCGGCCGGAAGCTGCGCGGCATGATGAGCTGGGTCGACCGCCCGATCACCGAGACCGCCTGACGCCTTTCCCGCGGTGCCCGGTCGTCGGCGTACGACCGGCGCCGCACCGGCGGCCCCGACCCGGCGCTCTCCCCGGCGCCGGGCCGGGGCCGTCGGGCGTCGTGCCCGCTCGCACGCACGGCGGGGCGGGACCGCAACGCCACGCCGGAACTGCCCGGCCGCCGGCCTACCTGCTGGGACCGGGTGACCAACACCTCAGCGCGGCCCGGTCGCACCGGACCGGACCGCGTCGCGCCGGGAACGGGCCGACTGCCGTTCACCGGCCGGTTACCACTGGTTGTGAGGGCACTCACCCCACGGTCCGCGACATGCCGGCCGGCCCGCCCCCTACGATCGCGGGTAGGTGCGTAGCCGGCACCTGACGGCAAAAGGCACGGATCAGCGCGGGGCGCAGTGCGGCGCCCGGCGGCCCGGCCGCCCGCTCTGACGACATCTACGAGGACCAATGACTCCTGTCGTACTGATCGCCGAAGAACTCGCTCCCGCCGCCATCGAGGTGCTCGCCCACGACTTCGACGTCCGCCACGTCGACGGCACCGACCGCCCGGCCCTGCTCTCGGCGCTCTCCGAGGCCGACGCCGTCATCGTGCGCAGCGCGACCCAGATCGACGCCGAGGCGATCGCCGCCGCGCCGCGGCTGAAGGTCGTCGCGCGGGCCGGTGTCGGGCTGGACAACGTCGAGGTGCCGGCCGCCACGGCCCGCGGTGTCATGGTCGTCAACGCGCCCACCTCCAACATCGTCTCCGCCGCCGAGCAGGCCGTCGCGCTGCTGCTCGCGGTGGCCCGGAACACCGCCAGCGCCAGCGCCGCGCTGAAGGCGGGGGAGTGGAAGCGGTCCAAGTACACCGGCGTGGAGATCCAGGGCAAGACCGTCGGCGTGGTCGGCCTCGGCCGCATCGGCGTGCTCTTCGCCCAGCGGATCGCCGCCTTCGGCACCCGGCTGATCGCGTACGACCCGTACATCCAGCCGGCCCGCGCGGCGCAGCTCGGCGTCCGCCTGGTGGGCCTGGAGGAGCTGCTGCGGGAGAGCGACTTCATCTCGATCCACCTGCCGAAGACCCCGGAGACCGTCGGGCTGATCGGTGAGAAGGAACTGGCCCTGGTCAAGCCGGGCGTACGGATCGTCAACGCCGCCCGCGGTGGCCTGATCGACGAGCAGGCGCTGGCCGACGCGATCGCCGAGGGCCGGGTCGCGGGCGCGGGCGTCGACGTCTACGCCAAGGAGCCGTGCACCTCCTCGCCGCTGTTCGCCTTCGACAACGTGGTGGCCACCCCGCACCTGGGCGCCTCCACCCACGAGGCGCAGGACAAGGCCGGCCTGGCCGTGGCCAAGAGCGTCAAGCTGGCGTTGCAGGGCGAGTTCGTGCCGGACGCGGTGAACGTGCAGGCCGGCGGCGTGGTCGCCGAGGACGTCCGGCCGCTGCTGCCGCTGGCCGAGAAGCTCGGCCGGGCCTTCACCGCGGTCGCCGGCGGGGTCGCCGCCAGCGTCACCGTCGAGGTCCGCGGCGAGATCGTCAACCACGACGTCTCGGTGCTCAAGCTCGCCGCCACCAAGGGGCTGTTCAGCTCGGTGGTCGAGGAGCAGGTCACCTACGTCAACGCGCCGCACCTGGCCGCCGAGCGCGGGGTCGAGGTCACCCTGGTCACCCAGGCCGAGACCGCCGACCACCCGAACCTGGTCACCGTCCGCGGCGCGCTGCCGGACGGCCGTACGGTCAGCGTCTCCGGCACGGTCACCACCGCCGGCGCCCGGGACATCATCAAGCTCACCGAGGTCGACGGCTTCGACGTGGAGATCGGCGCCGAGGGCATCCTGCTCTTCCTGCGCTACGTCGACCGGCCGGGTGTGGTCGGCACCGTCGGCACCCTGCTCGGCGAGGCCGGCATCAACATCGCGGCCATGCAGGTGGCCCGCCGGGAGGCCGGCGGCGAGACGCTGATGACGCTCACCGTCGACCAGGCGCTCGGCGCCGACCTGCTCACCTCGGCCGCGGAGTCGATCGGCGCGGCCGCGGCCAGCGCCGCCGACCTGCGCGACGAGTAGTCGCGGGCACGACGAGGCGGGGCCCGGCGATCCGCCGGGCCCCGTTGTCGTACGCCGACCGGGCCCTGGTACCGGTCGGGGCGCTCAGTGGGGCAGCCGCGCCGGGGGCGGGTAGACGGTGCCGTCCTGGGCGTCGAAGAGCATCAGCCCGTGCTCGCCGGCCAGCCGCTCGATGTCGAGCAGCACCTGGTCCTCGCAGGTCGGGTGCAGGTTCAGCTCGACGTGGTCGTGGGCCGCGTGCAGCGGGGTGACCGCCCACGGGGTGTCCGGCCCGGGATGCCGGTCCGGGTACGTGGCGGTGATCGCCCGGTAGAAGCCCACGACCCGTGGGTCCGGGTGCCGGTCCAGGTGCTGTCCCTGGCGGCACCGCTGCACCGCGCCCCGGACGTCCTCGGGTGTCGCCCCGTCCGCGAGGGCCCACACGCTCAGATCGAAACTCACGGCGGACAGCGTGCCATCAGAGGTTCACCATGTCGAAACTGCCCCGCCGCGGGCCGGCCGCCGACCCGCCATCATCCTGCCGGGACAGTCCGCTGTGGAGACTCTTGCGTCGAGTTGCGTCGATTCGCTAGCGTACCTGTGCGGTCACTGGCCGAGCTCGCGGCGGCGGCCCGTCTTCGGGTGGCGAGGTCGACGTCCGGCCCGACCGGCCCGCACCCCTCGATTGCGCGAGCCACGCGCACTCGTCGCTGACCGGCCTCCACGGTCGTTGCCGCGGCCGTGGGGGCCGATCGCGGGTCAGCCCACCCGGCGCCGGCGCGACGCTCAGCGGCGGTGGGCGAAGAGCGGGCGGTAGTCCGAACCGCTGCCGAACCAGGCCAGCCCGGCCGAGCCGGCGGCGTAGAGCGCGGTGGCGTACGCGTCGGCCACCGCGAGATCGGGGCCGACGACGGTGGCCGCCACCAGTTGGTCGGCCGGTTCCCCGGTGTGCGGGTCCACCACGTGCCCCTGCCGGCCGGTCACCCCGGAGGTGCCGACCGCCCCCGCGGTCATCTCCAGCACCAGCGGTGCCCGCCGCCGGTCGGTGGGGTGGTGCACCGCCACCCGCCAGGGGCCGCCGTGCGGGGCGTGGCCGCGTACCACCAGGTCGGCGCCGGTGAGCACGGCGTAGTCGTGGACGCCGGCGGCGCGCAGCCGGGCCGCCGCCCGCTCCACCGCCCAGCCGCCGAGCAGGCCGCCGGGGTCGAAGCCGCCGGGCACCGCCCAGGCGTCGAACCAGCCGTCGGTGGCCGCCCGCATCGCGGCGCACCGGTCCACCAGGTCGGCCAGCGGCGGGTACGACTCGGCGCTGATCTCGCCCCGGCGCAGCCGGGAGACCAGGCTCTCCGGGCGGTTCGGGCCGTAGGTGAGGTCGATCGCGCGCAGTTCGGCCACCGCGTCGCGCAGCGCCTCGCCGACGCGGCGGTGGCCGAGCCACTCCGGGGCGTTGAGCAGCAGCGCGTACTCGGCGGTGGAGGTGCGTACCGTGTGCCGCACGGCGATCCGGTCGCCGGTCACCGCGCCGGGCCGGTCGAACCGCTGGCTGCGCGGGCCGAGTCGCAGGTCCGGGCGGCGGCTGTGGAAGGCCGACTGGTCCACCCAGCGGGTACGGGGCTGCTCATCGATCCGCATGGGGTCACGCTAACCAGCGGAGTTGACCACATCATGAATCCCACCTGGGAGCCTCCTGTGCATCCCGGTTTCCCGTATGTTGGAAGATCCGTACCGGGAGACGGGATGGCGGCGTACCGTCGGGGCGTCGGGCGAGTCGAGGGAGCACAGGACGTGGCACGCATCGCGGTGGTGGCCGGTGACGGGATCGGACCCGAGGTGGTCGCGCAGGCCCGCAAGGTCATCGACGCCGTCCTGCCCGGCGTGACCGCCACCGAGTACGACCTCGGCGCGGCCCGCTACCACCGGACCGGCGAGGTGCTGCCCGAGTCGGTGCTGACCGAGCTGGCCGGGCACGACGCGATCCTGCTCGGCGCGGTCGGCGACCCGAGCGTCCCGCCCGGCGTGCTGGAGCGCGGCCTGCTGCTCAAGCTCCGGTTCGCCTTCGACCAGTACGTCAACCTCCGCCCGTCGCGGCTCTGGCCGGGCACGGCCGGCCCGCTCGGCAGTGTCAAGCCCGGCGAGGTCGACCTGGTGGTGGTGCGCGAGGGCACCGAGGGCCTCTACGCCGGCGCCGGCGGCGCGCTGCACCGGGGCACCCCCGCCGAGATCGCCACCGAGGAGAGCCTGAACACCCGGCACGGGGTGGAACGGGTGGTCCGCGACGCCTTCGCCCGTGCCGCCCGCCGGGAGCGGCGCAAGGTCACCCTGGTGCACAAGACGAACGTGCTCACCCACGCCGGTTCGCTCTGGGCCCGCACGTTCGAGGCGGTCGCCGCCGAGCACCCGGACGTGACCACCGAGTACCAGCACGTCGACGCGGCCGCGATGTTCCTGGTCACCCAGCCGCAGCGCTACGACGTGGTGGTCACCGACAACCTCTTCGGCGACATCCTCACCGACATCGCCGCCGCCGTCACCGGCGGCATCGGGCTGGCCGCCAGCGGCAGCATCAACCCCGACGGGACGTACCCGTCGATGTTCGAGCCGGTGCACGGCTCCGCGCCGGACATCGCCGGGCGCGGCGTGGCCGACCCGGTGGCGGCGGTGCTCTCCGCCGCGCTGCTGCTCGACCAGCTCGGCCACGCCGACGCCGCGGCCCGGGTCACCGCCGCGGTCGGCCAGGAACTGGCCGCCCGCGCGCCGGGCGTACCGCTGCGCACCGCCGAGGTAGGCGACCGGCTCGCGGCCTACGCCGTCGCCTGAGCGGGGTCGTCGCCGGCCCGGCGGGCGTTCGCCCGGCGGGCCGTGACCGGTTCGGCCGTCCCGGTACGCCCGGGCGGCGCTACCCGCTGAACGACCGTTCGGGGTAAGTTTCTGGCACAGTTTCCCGGCATGCGGTCCCGCATGCCGTTGCCCAGCAGGGAGGTCAGCGCGATGAGCGGTGGTGACAAGATCGAGTTCGAGATCCGTCCGAATCCCGCGCCGGTATCCGCCGCCGACCGGGCCGCCCTGCTGGCCAACCCCGGGTTCGGCCGGGTGTTCACCGACCACATGGTCACCATCCGCTACGCCGACGGCAAGGGCTGGTACGACGCCCGGGTCGAGGCACGGGCGCCCATCCCGATGGATCCGGCCAGCGCCGTCCTGCACTACGCGCAGGAGATCTTCGAGGGGTTGAAGGCCTACCGCACCGCCGACGGCGGGGTCACCATGTTCCGCCCGGAGGCGAACGCGGCCCGGTTCGTGGCCTCGGCCCAGCGGATGGCGATGCCGACGCTGCCGCCGCAGGCGTTCGTCGACTCGCTGCACCGGCTCATCGAGATCGACCGGGAGTGGATCCCCGAGGGCGAGGACGGCAGCCTCTACCTGCGGCCGTTCATGTTCGCCAGCGAGGTGTTCCTCGGTGTCCGGCCGGCCAACGAATACCTCTACGTGCTGATCGCCTCGCCGGTCGGGGCGTACTTCTCCGGCGGGGTCCAGCCGGTGAAGGTCTGGGTCTCGCCGGACTACACCCGGGCCGCGCCCGGCGGCACCGGCGCGGCGAAGTGCGGCGGCAACTACGCCGCGTCGCTGGTCGCCCAGGCCGAGGCCATCGAGCACGGCTGCGACCAGGTGGTCTTCCTGGACGCGGTGGAGCGCCGGTTCGTCGACGAACTGGGCGGGATGAACGTCTTCTTCGTCTACGACGACAACACCCTGGTCACCCCGCCGCTGACCGGCACCATCCTGCCCGGCATCACCCGGGAGTCGGTGCTCACGCTGGCCGCCGAGGCCGGGCACCGGGTCGAGGAGCGGCCGATCACGTTCGCCGACTGGCAGGCGGACGCGGCCAGCGGCCGGCTGCGCGAGGTCTTCGCCTGCGGCACCGCGGCCGTGATCACCCCGATCGGTGAGGTGCGGTTCCCGGACGGCGAGTTCCTGATCGGTGGCGGCGAGCCGGGGCGGGTCACCATGGCCCTGCGCCAGCAGCTGGTCGACCTCCAGCGGGCCAAGGTCGCCGACCCGCACGGCTGGGTCACCCGGGTCCTCTGATCCGCGCCGCCGCGGCGACCCAGGGTCGCCGCGGCGCCGTCGGGCGATCGATGTCGGCGGCCCTCGCCGCACCTGACCGGCGCCGGGCCGGCGGCCCGCCGGGCCGCTATTCGAGCAGGTGGTCGCGGAGCGCGGCCAGCTGGGCGTCGGTGACCCCGGCGTGGCGCAGGTAGTCCTCCACCGAGCCGTGCCGCTCGCGCAGCTCGGCGAGGAAGAGCGTGATGGCCTCGGGCGGGCAGGCCAGCGGCGGCAGGCCCGACGGGGTCCGCTGGCCGGTGCCGGCGAACCAGGCGAGGAACCGCTCACCCGCCTCGGTGCTGAGCGCGTAGTCCGCGCCGATGGTCTCGTCGTCGACGCCGAGGGCGGCGAGGGTCAGCGCGCAGACGGTGCCGGTGCGGTCCTTGCCGGCCACGCAGTGCACCACCACCGGGGCGTTGCCCGCCTCGGCGATCAGCCCCACCGCCTCGGCCAGCCCGGCGGTGCCGGTGTCGGCCAGCTCGGCGTACCGGTCGGCGAGGTAGCGGGCCAGGTCGCTGCCCGGCTCGTACGGCCGCAGGTGCCACTCGGCGTGCTCGGGCGCGACGTGCCGCCAGGTGAGGCCGGGGAAGTCGGGGACCCGGCCGTCGCGCTCGACCTCGTACGGGCGGCGCAGGTCGATGACGGTCCGGATGCCGAGGGCGGCGAACGCCTCCCGGTCGGTCTCGTCGATGCGGTGCAGCGAGTCGGAGCGGTAGAGCCGGCCCCGGCGCACCGTCCGGCCGTCGTGACCGGTGTAGCCACCGACGTCACGGAAGTTGAACATGGCGGAGAAGGGGATCCGGCGATTCACCTCGATGGCGTCCACCCTGACACGGTAACGGCCGGTGGGGCCGCGGCCCCACCGGCCGTCCAAACAGGATCAACCGTTACCGGGCGGTACCCGGCGGGATGGCCGAGTACGTGTCGCCGTAGTAACCACCGAGCTTGTCCCGGTAGGCCGGGTCGGTGTCGGCGGTCTCGTCGTACTCGGGCGCGGCCTTGATCTGGTCCTTGCTCCGGTCGACGTAGACCTTCCGCTCGTCGTGGTCGACGTGGTTGACGGTGCCGGCAGGGATCATGACCTTCTTGCCGAAGATCCACGGACCGGTGTCGACCACGAGGTAACTGGAGTTGACCTCGTGGCTGGCCCGGTCCACCTTGCCGATGCCGCCGTCGCTCGCCTCCACCTTGTAGCCCACCAGGTCGGCGCCGGTCACCCCGGCGTCGTCGCGGTAGCGCCACGGGTCGAAGGTGCCGCCGGGCGTGCCGCCCGGGAAGGCGCCCTGACCACCCTGCACGAGCGGATCCGGCGTCCCGTGGGTCGTTCGAGGGTCGAGCCGCTCCATGGCGTTTCACTCCTCTACTCGACTGATCGGGGGTTGGTGCCCTGTCAGCCCCATGTCCTACCCGGTGTCGAGATCGCTACACCTGTGACCCACGAAAAGGGCCGGCCGGTGCGACCGGCCGGCCCTCGACGACGGCTCAGGCGAGCGCGGCCTGCGCGTCCATGGTGACCGCGGCGGCGTGCACGACCGCGGCGATCCGCAGCCCCTCGTGCACCTGCTCGCGGCTGAACCCCGCGGCACGCAGCGTCTTCTCGTGCGACTCCAGGCAGACGCCGCAGCCGGTGATCGCCGAGACGGCGAGGCACCACAGCTCGAAGTCGGCCTTCTCGACCCCGGGCCGGGCGATGATCTGCATTCGCAGCCGGGCCGGGATCGACTGGTACTGCTCGTCGCCGATCAGGTGCTTGGCCCGGTAGTAGACGTTGTTCATCGCCATGATCGCGGCGGCGCCCTTGGCCGCCTCGATCGCCTCCGGCTTGAGGTGGTCGGCCGCCTCGGCGGCGATCTCCCGCAGCACCACCGGGTTGCGCGCGGCGACCGCGCAGGCCAGCGCGGTGCCCCAGGCCTGGACCGGGTTCAGCGTGCTGGTCCCGATGGTGGAGCCCAGGTTGAGCTTGATGTCCTTGGCGTACTCGGGCAGAGCCGCCTTGACCGCGTCCAGGCCCATGCTCAGGCCCCGGCGCCGGCGAGGAGCGCGTTGGCGTCGAGCGTCTCGCCGCCGGAGTTCCAGTTGCACGGGCAGAGCTCGTCGGTCTGCAGCGCGTCCAGCACCCGCAGCACCTCGGAGACGTTCCGGCCGACCGATCCGGCGGTCACCATGGCGAACTGGATCTCGTTGTTCGGGTCGACGATGAAGGTCGCCCGCTGCGCCACGCCGTCCTCGCCGAGCACGCCGCAGGCGCTGGTCAGCTCGCGCTTGATGTCGCTGAGCATCGGGAAGGGCAGCTCACGCAGGTCCGGGTGGTCCTTGCGCCAGGCGTAGTGGACGTACTCGTTGTCCACCGACACACCGAGAACCTGGGCGTCCCGGTCGGCGAACTCGCCGTTGAGCCGGCCGAACTCCGCGATCTCGGTGGGGCAGATGAAGGTGAAGTCCTTGGGCCAGAAGAAGACCACCCGCCACTTGCCCTCGTGGGACTTGTGGTTGATCGTCTCGAACGCCTTGTCGGCCTCCAGCGACACGCAGGCGGTGAGTTCGTACTCGGGGAAGCGGTCACCGACAGTGAGCACAGGTCCTCCTTGACAGCGGCACGAGGCCGTAACTGGATCAGTTCCAGATGCTTCCTCAGCGTTGTTTCCGCCTGATGGCGGCCGGGTGATTTGTGAAGTCGATCACCGAGGGCGGATTGTGTCCCGAAGTCGGGTACCGCGCGGGGCCGCGACTCTGCGTCACCGTCCCGGCATGTGGATTTTGCCTCCCAAAATCAGCCGGGGGTGGCAGAGTACTGATCGTGACCAGCACCGTCCTGATTATTCGCGCCTAGCGCGCCGGCCCCCCTCCGCCGAGCGCGCAGACCTCCCGCATCCCGCGGGGGGTCTTTTTGTTGCTCCCCGAAAGGACTCCCCATGACGTTCCAGGTGTACGACACGACGCTGCGCGACGGCGCGCAGCGCGAGGGGCTCAGCTACTCGGTGGTCGACAAGCTCGCGGTCGCCCGGCTGCTCGACGAGTTCGGCGTCGGCTTCATCGAGGGCGGCTGGCCGGGCGCGGTGCCCAAGGACACCGAGTTCTTCCGCCGGGCGTACGGCGAACTCGACCTGAAGCACGCGGTGCTTGTCGCGTTCGGCGCCACCCGGCGGGCCGGCGTGGCGGTCGCCGACGACCCGCAGGTGCGCGGCCTGCTCGACGCGCGGACCCCGGCGGTGGCCCTGGTCGCCAAGGCCGACCTGCGGCACGTCGAGCGCGCGCTGCGCACCACCGCCGCGGAGAACCTCGCGATGGTCCACGACACCGTGGCGTACCTGGTGGGACAGGGGCGGCGGGTCTTCGTCGACGGCGAGCACTTCTTCGACGGCTATCGGCACGACCCGGCGTACACCGCCGCGGTGGTGGAGACCGCGCTGGCCGCCGGCGCCGAGCGGGTGGTGCTCTGCGACACCAACGGTGGGATGCTCCCCTCCCAGGTCAGCGCGGCGATCGCCGACCTGACCGACCGGCTCGGCGTCGGCCCGGAACTGTTCGGCATGCACGCCCAGAACGACACCGCCTGCGCGGTGGCCAACACCATCGCCGCGGTCGAGGCCGGGGTGCGCCACGTCCAGGGCACCGCGAACGGCTACGGCGAGCGCCCCGGCAACGCCGACATCTTCGCGGTGGTCGCCAACCTCCAGCTCAAGCTCGGGCTGCCCGTCCTACCGGAGGGCTGCCTGGAACAGATGGTGCGGGTCTCCCACGCCATCGCCGAGATCGCCAACATCGCCCCCGACACCCACCAGGCGTACGCCGGGGCCGCCGCCTTCGCCCACAAGGCGGGGCTGCACGCGAGCGCGATCAAGGTGGATCCGCTGCTCTACAACCACGTGGACCCACAGGTCGTGGGCAACGACATGCGGATCCTGGTGACCGAGATGGCCGGCCGGGCCAGCGTCGAGCTCAAGAGCCGCGAGCTCGGGCTGGACCTGGCCGGCCATCCGGAGGCGCTGTCCCGGGTCACCCAGCGGGTCAAGGAACTGGAGGCCGGCGGCTGGTCGTTCGAGGCCGCGGACGCCTCCTTCGAGCTGCTGGTCCGCTCCGAGCTGCCGGACGCCGCCCCGGTGCGGCCGTTCGCGCTGGAGTCGTACCGGGTGCTGGTGGAGCACCGCGAGGACGGCGCGGTGGTCTCCGAGGCGACCGTGAAGATCAGGGTGCGCGGCGAACGGGTGATCGCCACGGCCGAGGGGAACGGCCCGGTCAACGCCCTGGACGAGGCGCTGCGGGTGGCGCTGGCCCGGCACTACCCGGAGCTGCGCGACTTCGAGCTGGCGGACTTCAAGGTGCGGATCCTGGAGGGCACCACCGGTACCGGCGCGGTGACCCGGGTGCTGCTGGAGACCGCCGACGGCACCGGCCGCGACTGGACGACCGTCGGCGTGCACCCGAACGTGGTCGAGGCGAGCTGGCACGCCCTGGTCGACGCGCTCACCTACGGCCTGGACCGTACCCGGGTCTGAGCGCGGTCCACGATGGATCGCCGGACCCGTCAGGGGAGGGCGAGGGTGGCCAGGACGGGGCGGTGGTCGGTGCGCGGGAGCGGGTGGACCGCCACCGCGCGGACGGCGATCCGGCGGTCGACCAGCACGTGGTCGATGGTCACCGGAGGGATCGGGTCGCCGTCGTACGGGCCCCAGGTGCCGCGCAGGCCCGCGCCGGCGGCGTCGGCCGCGTCCACGTACCCGGTGGCCAGCAGGGCGCGCAGCGGTGCGTGGTCGAGGGTGGCGTTGAAGTCGCCGGCCAGGATGCCCAGCGGGCCGTCCGGGGTGGCCGGCGGCTGCGCCGCCAGGTCGTCCCGCCAGTAGCCGACCTGGTCGACCGCGTACGGCGCGGCCGGGTGCGCCGACTCGACCCGCACCGCGGGCCCGCCCGGCACCGCCACCGTGCCGTACGCCTGGGTGAAGCCCCAGCCGCCGCGCAGCTGCCGCACGCCGCCGTCGCTGATCGGCCAGCGGGCGTAGAGGCCGGAGCCGGGCGTGCCCACCTGCGGGTTCAGCTGCCGGTGCGGCAGCAGCCGGTCGAGGCCGAGGCGGTCCAGCTCGGCCTGCGCGGCGGGGGTGAACTCCTGCACGGCCAGCACGTCGACCCGGTGCGCGCGGACCAGGTCGACCAGCGCCGCCGCGTCGGCGGAGCCGGCCAGCAGGTTCGCGGTGAGCACCCGCACGGTCGGCCCGGCGGCCGCGGGTTGTGCCGAGCCCAGCGCCCGGGGCGCCACCACGGCGACCAGCGCGACCGCTGTCACCGCCGCGACCACCGCCGGCCAGCGGCGTCGCAGGGCGAGCGCGAGCAGCGGGGGCAGCAGGCTCCAGGCCGCCACGTACGGGGTGAAGGCGAGCGCCTGCACCAGCGGCCCGCGTTCCAGCCCCGGTAGCCGCACCGCGGCCCAGACCGCCCCGGGCGTCACGACGACCCAGCAGAGCGTGCTCCGGACCCGGCCGGAGCGGGTGCCCGCCAGGCGCGCCAGGGTCTGCGTGATCATGGCTGAAGACTAGCCGCGCGGGCGTCGTTCCGGGTGCCGGTCATTCGGCGGCGAGCCCTTTTCGTGAATGCGGAAGCGTTCGCTTCTCACAATTATCGGACGGCGATACGACAACCCTGGAAAGGGTCGTCCACTATTGACGCCCAGCTTTTTGCGGTGCTACGTTCCACGTGGTTGAGGCATCGGAACTGTGAGTAGTTATCGCAGCTCAGCGAGGGTGCGAAAAGAGAAGTCGTCAACTGGTCAGGTGCGAGCGGGGCAATTCTGTGACCGACTCCGGTCAATTATCGTCCCGGCTGGAAAAGGGCATCAACCGTCCCGCGCAGCGCGGGTGCGGCAGTATCACCACGGTCACAAAAGGGGAGACCTGTCATGACCACGATCTTCAGACGTAAGGCGGCGGCGGTGGCGTTCGCCGTCCTGGCGCTCAGCCTGGCCGGCGGCGGGGTCGCCGTCGCGAAGGCCCCGGACGGGGGCAGCCAGCCCGTGGCCCGGGCCAGCGGCGGCAGCCAGCCGCCGGTGACCGCGGAGTCGGCGCGCAAGGCGAAGGCGGCGCTGGCCGCCGGCGCCCAGACGACCGCCGCCGCCGGCACCCACTACGTCACCGTCGTCAACGCCAACGGCACCCGGGCCCGGGGCACCGGCACCGTCATCAAGTACGGCGTGGGCCAGTACGAGGTCCAGTTCCCGTACAACGTCACCCGGGGCGTCTACGTGGCCACCATCGGCCGACCGGACTCGTGCTGCGTCCCGGCCGGCGGCGAGGTCGCCGTCGCTCCCCGGCTGCTCACCCCGAACGGGGTCTTCGTGCAGACCCGCAACTCGGCCGGGGTCGCCGCCGACCTGCCGTTCCACCTCGTCGTCCACCTCTGACCCCCGGTACGCCTCCGACCCCCGCCGGGGAGCCGGCCCGCACGCCAGCGTGCGGGCCGGCTTCTCCGTTTCCTGCCGGGCTGCGGCGTTGCGGGTCGTCGCGCCGCTCCGGCGCGGTATGGGTGCCCCAGGGTGCGATATTCCGACGTTTGTCCCAGGGCCGCCCCGGGAAGCAAGCACCGTGACGGACATCTCGGACACCCTGGCCAGCATGCCCAGCCCGGCCGATCCCGACGCGACCGGCGCTGAGCTGGAACAGACCCTCTTCGAGGTCAAACGCGTGATCGTCGGGCAGGATCGGCTCGTCGAACGGCTGCTCACCGCCCTCGTGGCCGACGGGCACTGCCTGCTGGAGGGCGTACCCGGCGTGGCCAAGACCCTAGCCGCGCAGACCCTCGCCACGGCGGTCGGCGGCACCTTCTCCCGGATCCAGTTCACCCCGGACCTCGTCCCGTCCGACATCGTCGGCACCCGGATCTACCGGGCCTCGAAGGAGAACTTCGACATCGAGCTGGGGCCGGTGATGGCCAACCTGGTGCTCGCCGACGAGATCAACCGGGCCCCGGCGAAGGTGCAGTCGGCGCTGCTGGAGGCGATGGCCGAGCGGCAGGTCTCCATCGGCGGGCGCAGCTACCCGGTGCCCGAGCCGTTCCTGGTGCTGGCCACCCAGAACCCGATCGAGTCGGAGGGCGTCTACCAGCTCCCGGAGGCGCAGCGCGACCGGTTCCTCATGAAGGTCGTCGTCGACTACCCGAGCGACACCGACGAACTGGCCATCCTCTACCGGATGAGCACCGACCGGCCGCGCCCCCGGCAGGTGCTCGACCCGCAGCGGCTGCGCGCGCTCCAGGTCCGTGCCGGCAGCATCTTCGTGCACCACGCCATCGCCGAGTACGTGGTCCGGCTCATCCTGGCCACCCGGGACCCGGGCCGGTTCGGGCTGCCGGAGATCGCGTCGCTGCTCGCGTACGGGGCGAGCCCGCGGGCCACCCTCGGCCTGGTGGCCGCCGCCCGCGCCCAGGCGCTGTTGCGCGGCCGCGAGTACGTGCTGCCCGAGGACGTCCGGGAACTGGCCGTTGACGTGCTCGCCCACCGACTGGTGCTCTCCTTCGACGCGATCGCCGACGGGGTGGCCGCCGAGTCGGTGGTCCGCCGGCTGGTGGAGGCGGTGCCGCCGCCGCGGATCGCCAACAACCGCCCGGAGTACGCGCCCGACCTGGCGGCGGCATGAGGTGGCGCGCCACCACCACGCCGGCGCCGGCGGATCCCGGGCTGGCCGACCTCACCCCCGACCGCCGGCTGCGCCGGCTGGAGCTGACAGTGACCCGGCGCCTCGACGGCCTGCTGCACGGGCAGTACCGGGGACTGCTGCCCGGTCCGGGCAGCGAACCGGCCGGCAGCCGGGAGTACCGCCCCGGTGAGGACGAGGTACGCCGGATGGACTGGGCGGTGACCGCCCGGACCACCGTGCCGCACGTCCGCGAGGTCGACGCCGACCGGGAACTGACCACCTGGCTGCTGGTCGACGCCAGCCCCAGCATGGAGTACGGCACCGCCGAGCTGGACAAGCGCGAGCTGGCCGTGGCGGCCGTCGCGGCGGTCGGCTTCCTCACCGCCGGGCTCGGCAACCGGCTCGGCGCGCAGGTGCTCGGCCCCGACGGGCTGCGCCGCTATCCGGCCCGCAGCGGGCGTACCCACCTGCTCGGGCTGCTCCGCACGCTGCTGGCCGCGCCCCGCGTCGGCGGGCACGACGCGGCGGGCACACCCCCGGCGGTGCCGGACCTGGCCGAGGCGCTGGACGCCGTGCACCGGGTGGCCAACCGGCGCGGGCTGGTGGTGGTGGTCTCGGACTTCCTGGACGGGCTGCCCGACGACCCCCGGCACGAGCCGCCCTGGGAACGCGCCCTGCGCCGGCTCGCCGTCCGCCACCAGGTGCTCGCCGTCGAGATCACCGACCCGCGTGAGCTGGAGCTGCCGGACGTCGGCCTGGTCACCCTGGTCGACCCGGAAACCGGCCGCCGCCGCGAGGTGTGGACCGGCGACGAGCGGCTGCGCGAGCGGTACGCGGCCGCCGCGGCCGCCCAGCGCGAGCAGGTCCGCCAGGCGGTACACCGCAGCGGGGCGACGCACCTGCCGCTGCGCACCGACCGGGACTGGGGCGCGGACATCGTGCGGCACGTGCGGGCGCAGCGCCGGCTCGCGGCCGCCCCGGCCGGTGCGAACCGGGGAGGTGGCGCGTGATCTGGCTGTCCCCGGTCCGGCTCTGGCTGCTGGTCGGGGTGCTCGCGCTGGCGGTCGGCTACCTGGTGCTCCAGCGGCGCCGCAGCCGGTACGCCGTCCGGTTCACCAACCTGCGGCTGCTCGACCGGGTGGCCCCGGAGCGGCCGGCCTGGCGGCGGCACGTGCCCGCCGGGCTCTTCCTGGCCATGCTGGCGCTGCTGGTGGTCGGGTTCGCCCGACCGACCGCCGAGGTCCAGGTGCCGCGGGAACGCGCCACCGTGATGGTGGCGGTGGACGTCTCCACCTCCATGCTCGCCACCGACGTCGAACCCGACCGGCTCAGCGCGGCCAAGGAGGCGGCCCGCCGGTTCGTCGACGGCCTGCCGGACGAGTTCAACGTCGGGCTGGTCGCCTTCGCCGGCAGCGCGGCGGTGCTGGTGCCGCCGGGCACCGACCGGGAGGCGCTGCACGAGGGGATCGAGCGGCTCGCCGAGGGCGCCACCGGCGTGCAGGGCACCGCCATCGGCGAGGCCATCAGCACCTCGCTCGGCGCGGTGAAGGGCCTGGACAGCCAGGCGGCGAAGGAGCCACCACCGGCCCGGATCATCCTGCTCTCGGACGGGGCGAACACCTCCGGGATGGACCCGATGGAGGCCGCCGCGGACGCCGTCGCGGTCGAGGTCCCGGTACACACCATCTCGTTCGGCACCCCCAGCGGGTTCGTCGACCGGGGTGGCCGCCCGATCCAGGTGCCGGTGGACGGGCAGACCCTGCGCGCGGTCGCCGAGGAGACCGGCGGCGGCTTCCACGAGGCCAGCACCAGCGACGAGCTGCGCGCGGTCTACGAGGACATCGGCAGCTCGGTCGGCTACCGCACCGAACGGCAGGACGTGTCGGCCCGGTTCATCGGCCTCGGCCTGGTGTTCGCGCTGGGCGCGGCGGCCGGCTCGATGCGCTGGTTCTCCCGCCTGCCCTGACCGGCCGACCGAGAGTGAGGAGCGTACGCATGGCAGTGCAGACCGGACTGGGCGAGCCGCGCGGCCCCTGGTTCATCTCGCCCGAGCTGGACCCGGACGGGCGGGGCGGGCGGGACGGGACCGGCGCGGGCCGGGAGGCGGCGGGGCGGCGCTGGCGTACCCGGCTGCTGGCCGCGCTGGCGGTGGTCGCCCTCTCCACCGTCTCCGGCGCGGCGGCCGGCGGCTGGGTGGCCAGCCGGGACGGCGCACCGGGCGGGACGCCGGCGTCCGCCGCCCCGGTGCCGGCGGAGCTGGTCACCGCGGCCGGGAAGACCGTGCCGGGGGTGGTCTCGGTGCTGGTCGGCGGGGCCGGCGGCGCGTCGGCCACCGGATCCGGGTTCGCCGTCGACGACCAGCAGCACATCATCACCAACGACCACATCCTGGCCAAGGGCCGCAACGGCTCGGTGACCGTGGAACTGCCGGACGGCCGGCGGTTCGCCGCCGAGGTGGTCGGCCGGGAGCCGCGCAGCGACCTGGCGGTGCTCAAGGTGCCGCCGTCGGCCGGGTTGGCGGCGCTGCCGCTGGCGAAACCCGGCTCCACCCGGGTCGGCGAACCGGTGCTCGCGGTCGGGTCGCCGCTGGGGCTGCCCGGCACCGTCACGGCCGGCATCGTCAGCGCGGTGGACCGGCAGGTCCGGCTCGGCGACAACCGGCACTCCGCGGTGCAGACCGACGCCTCGATCAACCCGGGCAACTCGGGCGGGCCACTGGTCAACGCGCGCGGCGAGGTGGTCGGGGTGAACACGGCGATCGCCACCATCGACGGCAACGGCTCGATCGGCATCGGCTTCGCCATCCCGATCGACCAGGTCCAGCAGACCGCCGACACGATCATCGGCAAGGGCGGCTGAGTCCCGACCGCTCGGGCTGTGCTGGCCGTGCCCCCGGGGGCCTGGTGGGCCGGCGGCCTGGTGGCTGCGGGTCCGGCGGCTTGGTCGGCCGAGGCGGCCGGCGCGCCGTGCTGGGAAAGCGAGAAGTGTCGGATACCCGGCGCGGAATGATCGGGCCATGGAAATATTACGCTGAGTATGGATACTGGCGTGGGTGGAGCGTCCTCTCATCGCGGTCCTCCTGCTGGTGGGCCTGGTCATCGGGTGCGGGGTGGGGTCGGCGTACGCCCGGGCGCGTCGAAGTTGGGCCGACTACCAGACCGTCAAGAAGAGCGTGCCCGGCGCTCGTCGCGCCGCGTGGCTGCTGATCCGGGCGGTCACCACGAAGATCGGCGTGATCGCCCTGCTGCTGGTCGGCGCGGTGGCGTACGCGGCCGTCGGCGCCGACGACGAGTCCGCGCAACCGTCGCCCACCCCGAGTGTCACGCCCAGCGAGCGGCCGGGCCGATAGCCTCAAGGGGTGGACGACGGACTGCGGGTGACCGACCGGTGGGTCGTCCCCGCCGGTGAGCTGCGGGAACGCTTCTCCCGCTCGTCCGGCCCCGGCGGGCAGGGGGTGAACACCGCCGACTCCCGGGTCGAGCTGAGCTTCGACCTCGGCTCGTCGCCGAGCGTGCCGGCGTCGCTGCGGGCCCGGGCCCTGGAGCGCCTCGCCAACCGGCTGGTCGACGGCGTGCTCACCATCGCCGCCAGCGAGCACCGGGCGCAACTGGCCAACCGGGAGGCCGCCCGGGAGCGGCTGGTCGCCCTGCTGCGCGAGGCGGTCGCCCCGCCGCCCCCGCCGCGCCGGCCGACCCGCCCGTCGCGGGGCGCCAAGGAACGCCGGCTGGCGGAGAAGAAGCGCCAGTCGCAACGCAAGCGCGACCGCCGCGTCGACGGCGAATAGCCGCCCGTCCCGGCGGCTCCCGCCGCGCCCGCTTCCGTCGCCAGGTCGCCGATCTGGCGGCATCCGCACCTGCCGGACACCGTCAGATCGCCGATCTGGCGTCGGCGGGCTAGTCCGGGACGGCCGCCAGCAGCCGGTCCCGCAGCCGGGCGGCCCGCTCGGCGAAGCCGCGCTGGGCGGTCGCGTACTCGGCCCGACCCTCGGCCGTCTCCACCCGGACCGGCGGGTAGCCGAGCGCGGCCAGGTCGTACGGCGAGGCCCGCATGTCCAGCGTGCGGATCTCCCGCGCCAGCTCGAAGCAGTCCGCCACCAACTCCGACGCGACCAGGGGCGAGAGCTTGTACGCCCACTTGTAGAGGTCCATGTTGGCGTGCAGGCAACCGGGCTGCTCGTTGGCGTGCTGGGTCTCCCGGGTGGGGGTGAGCAGGTTCAGCGGCCGGGCGGGCGCGGTGAAGAAGCGGTACGCGTCGAAGTGGCTGCACCGGATCCGGTTCGCCTCCACCGTCCGCGCGGTCTGCTCCGGGCTGAGCCGCAGCGGCCAGGCGTTGTGCCGTACCTCCGCCTGGGTCTGCCGGTAGACCATCGCCCACTCGTGCATCCCGAAGCAGCCGAAGTGCGCGGCCCGGCCGGCGGTGGCCGTGAGCAGTGAGCGGATCCACTCCACCGAGTCGGCTCGGCGGGCGCGTACCGCGGCGGTGTCGAGGGTCACCCCGGCGGCGGTGGCGCGGTAGTCCCGCCCGAACTCGGCCGGGTCCGCGTCCCGCAGCACCACCCCGGCGCCCGGGTGCCAGCGGCGCAACTGGGCCGGCCGGTGCGAGTAGTAGGTGAAGAGGAAGTCCTCGACCGGGTGCTTCTCGCCCCGGCGGCGGCGGGCCAGGTGCGGCGTGAGCCAGGCGTCCACCCGCTGCTCGTGCGCCCGCCGCCGGGCCTGCCAGTTCGCGGCGTCGAGCGCGGCGGTGGGGGCGAGGGCGGCGGTCACGGACCCCAGGGTACGACCGCCGCCCGCCGCCGGCGGGTCAGGGCACGTCCACCCGCACCCCGGCGGAGAAGACCCCGCTGCGCAGCTCCAACTGGGTCGGCGGCTCCCGCCCGGTGACGGTGAACACCAGCGGCAGCACCATCCGGGTGCCCGCCGCCACCGGCTGGGCGAAGACGTCCCGGCCCTGGTTGGCGGTCCGGGTGGCCTGCTCGTCGGTGCTGACGAAGTTGCCGTCGGACAGGTACGCCCGTTGCAGCCGGCCGTGCCAGCTCTCCTGCTCCGGGCTGACGTTGCGGACCCCGACGGTGGCCTGGCAGCGCCGGGCGCCCTGCCCCGGGTCGCAGGCGACGCGGTAGACGGTGAACTCGAACGCCGACTCGCGCAGCGGCATCCCGACCGTGCCGTTCACCCCCCGGCCGACCCACGCGCCGCTGGTCGGCTGGCTGTCGGTGTCGACAGCGGCGACCCGCCGGGTGGCCGTCCAGCCGGCCGCGCCGACCGTGCCCGCCAGCACCGCCGCGGCCACCCCGACGAGCAGCCACACCGGCGGGGTGCGGCGGCGCTCCGGCGGCCGGGGCGCGGCCGGTCGCGGGTACACCGTGCCGGGCCCGTCCGTGGCCAGCGCCGCGGCCACCGGCCGGCGCCGCCGGCGCCAGATCCAACCGGCGCCGACCGCGGCGACCAGCAGCACCGCGCCCAGCCCCACCAGCACCACGGGTGTCCGGCGCCACACCGGCGTCTCGGTCACCTCGGCGGCCGGCACCGGCGCCGCGTTCCAGGTCGCCGTCGCGCAGTCGTACGGCCGGCTGCCGTCACCGGCGAAGGCGCAGGCCGGCGCGGTCAGCGGACGGCCCGGCGCGGCGGTGGTGAGCGCCGTGCCGAGGGTGGTGGTGCTCCGAGCCGGCAGCCGGAGCCGCCAGGTCACCTCGGTGGCCGAGGTCTGGCCGGCCGACCGGACGGCCCGGCCGCCCGAGGAGATCGCGGTGGCCGACGAGCCCGGCGGCAGCTCCTGCCGGACCGTGGTGTCCACCGGCGCGCCGCCGGTGTTGCGCACCTGGATCCGGTAGCGGGGGGCCGGCGTGCTCTCCGGCGCCACCGCGACGGTCACCGGCGACGGGGCCGGTGCCGGCGCGGCCCGGGTCGGGGTGGGCACCGCCGGCGGTGCCGACGGCATGGCCGGTGCCGGCGTCTGCGGGGCCGCGGCCGGCCGGGGCCGGGCGGCCGCCGCCTCCGGGGCCGGGTGCAGCGCCGGCAGCGCGGCGAGGACGCCGAGGCAGTGGACGAACACTGCGAGGGCCTTGTGGTGTCGTGTCGATGCAGGCATACGAACGAACCTCCGCAGCCGACGCTAGGGGCGGCCGGACGTCGTGCGGGTACGAAGCCGGGAATCCCGCCCCCGGGGCCGGGGGACCGGGTATCGTGCCCCGGCTCCGACCTGCCCGTGGCGCCGGCCGGGCGGGCACCGGCCGGGCTAGATTGGCGTCGTGCGTATCGCTCGTTTCGCTCATGCCAAGGGAATGTCGTTCGGGGTCGTCGAGGGGGA
The DNA here is from genome assembly GCF_056150265.1 of Micromonospora desertarenae. Taxonomy (NCBI): domain Bacteria; kingdom Bacillati; phylum Actinomycetota; class Actinomycetes; order Micromonosporales; family Micromonosporaceae; genus Micromonospora; species Micromonospora desertarenae. Next base: position 378,884 of record NZ_JAXCFQ010000003.1, on the reverse strand, counting down.
GCCGGGGGTGGGCCCGGAGGGCCTGACCATCGCCGAGATCGAGGGCCACCCGTTCGGTCAGATCACCTTCAGTGGCGCCCGGTGGGCGCTCTCCGACGTCCGGCTGCTCTCGCCGATCCTGCCCAGCAAGGTGGTCTGTGTCGGGCGTAACTACGCCGAGCACGCCGCCGAGCACGGCAGCGAGGTGCCGAAGGAGCCACTGCTCTTCCTCAAGCCGTCCACCTCGGTGATCGGCCCCCGGGACGCGATCCGGCTGCCGATCTTCTCCAAGCAGGTCGAGCACGAGGCGGAGCTGGCCGTGGTGATCGGCGCGCCGGGCGCCCGCCGGGCCGACCGGGCCGCCGCGGAGCGGGCCATCTTCGGCTACACCTGCGCCAACGACGTCACCGCGCGGGACCTGCAGCGTTCCGACGGCCAGTGGACCCGGGCCAAGGGTTTCGACTCGTTCTGCCCGATCGGGCCCTGGATCACAACCGGGTTGGACGTCAGCGACCTGGAGATCCGGTGCGAGGTGGGGCGCGGCCCGGAGGAGATGGAGGTCCGGCAGCTGGGCCGCACCCGGGACATGGTCTTCGACGTGCCGGCGCTGGTGTCGTACATCTCGCACGTGATGACGCTGCTGCCCGGGGACGTGGTGCTGACCGGCACGCCGGCGGGGGTTAGCCCGCTGACGGACGGGGATACGGTCACCGTACGAATCGAGGGCATCGGCGAGCTGAGCAACCCGGTGGTGCCCGTCGGCTGACGCGTCGTGAGCCCGTTTCCGCAGCTCAAGGGCGGTTTCGGGGGGCTCGATTTGGCCTGTCGGCACCGGGAGGGTAAAGTTTGTCCCCGGCGCCGCAAGGGGCCAATGGGGTATGGGGTAATTGGCAGCCCGACTGATTCTGGTTCAGTTAGTCTAGGTTCGAGTCCTGGTACCCCAGCAAACCGATGTTCGTGAGAACGTCGGTCGCTGGATTCTGCTGGAGTCCACGCCGGTCCCGCGAGGGGCCGGCGAGGTCTCTGATAGGGTTCAGCGGCGCCGCTCGGCAGAGCGGCACGGCACCACAGGTTCTGGCCCCGTCGTCTAGCGGCCCAGGACGCCGCCCTCTCAAGGCGGTAGCGCCGGTTCGAATCCGGTCGGGGCTACATCCGGGTAACGGCCCGCCTCGCTTCGGTGAGGCGGGTCGTTCCGCTTCTGCGCGGTCTACCCGCCCCGACCCGGTCCACACCCGGTGAGGGGACGCCGCTACACTACAGCGGCACCCGCCCGACAGGGCGGTGAACGCAGGAAGTGCCTGGCCCCGTCGTCTAGCGGCCCAGGACGCCGCCCTCTCAAGGCGGTAGCGCCGGTTCGAATCCGGTCGGGGCTACACCCAACAGCCCGCCTCGCCCCCCGAGGCGGGCTGTCCCCTTCGCCACCCCTTCCCCACCCCTTCCCCTTCCCCACCCCCACCCCACCCCACCCCCACCCCCACCCCACCCCACCCCCACCCCGTTGATCATGGGGTTAGCGGCGGTCCGGGAGATCGAACTCGCCGCCAACCCCATGATCAACCCGGGAATGGGTGGGGGGTGGGTGGGGGGAGGGAGTGGGGGGTTAGAGGCCGGAGAGGCGTTGGCCGGCGCGGACTACGGCCATGGCGTGGCGTTCGCCGGGGCGGCGGCCGAGGCGTTCGATCGGGCCGGAGATGCTGATCGCGGCGATCACCCGGCCGGTGCGGTCCCGGATCGGGGCGGAGACGCTCGCCACACCGGCCTCCCGCTCGGCCACGCTCTGCGCCCAACCGCGCCGGCGGACCTCGGCCAGGGTGCGGCCGGTGAACTTCGACCGGGGCAGCAGCGGCATCACCGCCTCCGGCGGCTCCCAGGCGAGCAGGATCTGCGCCGCCGACCCGGCGGTCATCGGCAGCACGGAGCCGACCGGCACGGTGTCCCGCAGGCCGCTGGCCCGCTCGGCGGCGGCCACGCAGATCCGCTCGTCGGCGCGGCGCAGGTAGAGCTGGGCGCTTTCGCCCGTCGCGTCCCGCAGCGCGGCCAGCAGCGGCTCCGCCGCGGTCAGCAGCACGTCCGGGGCGGCGTTGGCCAGCTCGCCCAGGCGTGGGCCCGGGCGCCAGCGGCCCTGGGTGTCGCGTACCAGCATTCGGTGGATCTCCAGTGCCTGTGCCAACCGGTGCGCCGTTGCCCGGGGCAGCTTGGTGCGTTCAACGAGTTCGGCCAGGCTGGCGCCGTCGACGCAGGCGGCCAGGATGACCACCGCCTTGTCGAGAACGCCGACACCGCTCATACTGTGTCCCACAAGCCGAAATTTACCTCCCAGAATTTAGGATGTCCAGATGGTGGGAGTCACTCCCGAGCCGGCGCCCAGGACCCTGGCCGAGAAGGTCTGGGACGCGCACGTCGTACGGTCCGCCGAGGGTGAGCCGGATCTGCTCTTCATCGACCTGCACCTGCTGCACGAGGTGACCAGCCCGCAGGCCTTCGACGGGTTGCGGCTCGCCGGCCGCCGGGTGCGCCGTACCGATCTCACGATCGCTACCGAGGACCACAACACCCCGACCGGGTACGCCGATCCGGCGTTCCGGTCCCGGCGCGGTGACCTGCTCACCATCGCCGACCCCACCTCGCGTACACAGATCGAGACGCTGCGCCGCAACTGCGCCGAGTTCGGCATCCGGCTGCACCCGCTGGGCGACGACAACCAGGGCATCGTGCACGTGATCGGTCCGCAGCTCGGCCTCACCCAGCCCGGCATGACCATCGTCTGCGGCGACTCGCACACCGCCACCCACGGCGCGTTCGGGGCGCTCGCCTTCGGCATCGGCACCAGCGAGGTGGAGCACGTGCTGGCCACCCAGACGCTGCCGCAGGCCCGCCCGCGGACGATGGCGGTCACCGTCACCGGGCAGCTCGGTCCGGGCGTCACCGCCAAGGACCTGGTGCTCGCCCTGATCGCCCAGGTGGGCACCGGGGGCGGGCGCGGCCACATCGTGGAGTACCGCGGCGAGGCGATCCGGTCGCTGTCCATGGAGGGGCGGATGACGATCGCCAACATGTCCATCGAGTGGGGCGCCAAGGCCGGCATGATCGCGCCGGACGAGACCACCTTCGCGTACCTCAAGGGGCGGCCCAACGCCCCGCGCGGCGCCGACTGGGACGCGGCGGTCGCCTACTGGCGGACCCTGCCCACCGACGAGGGGGCGACCTTCGACGCCGAGGTGACCCTGGACGCCAGCCGGATCACCCCGTTCGTGACCTGGGGCACCAACCCCGGGCAGGGCGCTCCGCTGGGCGCGTCGGTGCCGGATCCGGAGGAGTTCGTCACCGAGAGCGAGCGGACCGCCGCCCGCCGGGCCCTGGAGTACATGGACCTGCGTCCCGGCACCGCGCTGCGCGAACTGCCGATCGACGTGGTCTTCGTCGGGTCCTGCACCAACGGCCGGCTGGAGGACCTGCGGGCCGCCGCCGACGTGCTGCGCGGGCACCGGGTGGCCGACGGCGTCCGGATGCTGGTGGTGCCCGGCTCCGCCGCGGTCCGCGAGGCGGCCGAGGCGGAGGGGCTGGACAAGGTCTTCACCGACGCCGGAGCGGAGTGGCGGTTCGCCGGCTGCTCGATGTGTCTGGGCATGAACCCGGACACCCTCGCCCCCGGCCAGCGCTGCGCCTCGACCTCGAACCGCAACTTCGAGGGCCGCCAGGGCCGGGGCGGACGCACCCACCTGGTCTCCCCGCCGGTCGCCGCCGCCACCGCCGTGGTGGGCCGGCTGGCCGCTCCCGCCGATCTGTAGAAGGGCACACCGCAGATGGAGAGGTTCACCACCCACACCGGCACCGCCGTACCGCTGCGGCGATCCAACGTGGACACCGATCAGATCATTCCGGCCGTGTACCTCAAGCGGGTGACCCGGACCGGGTTCGCCGACGGTCTGTTCAGCGCCTGGCGCGAAGATCAGCAATTCGTGCTGAACGATCCCGCGCATTCGGGAGCGTCGATTCTGGTGGCCGGCCCGGAGTTCGGCACCGGATCGTCCCGGGAGCACGCCGTCTGGGCGCTGCGCGACTGGGGGTTCCGTGCCGTGATCTCCCCGCGCTTCGGCGACATCTTCCGCGGCAACGCGCTCAAGGAAGGTCTGCTCCCGGTCGAGCTGGAATTGAAAGCGGTCGAAGAAATCTGGGCGCTCGTCGAGGCCGACCCGACCGCCGCGGTCACCGTCGACCTGACCGCCCGACAGGTCCGGGTCGAGGACGCCACCTGGTCGTTCCCGCTGGACGACTTCAGCCGCTGGCGGCTGATGGAGGGCTTGGACGACATTGGACTCACCCTCCGGCACGAGGCGGAGATCAGCGCTTTCGAGGCCCGCCGACCGGCGTTCCTGCCGACCGTCGGATAGCCGTACGCCCCAGCCCGCATCGGATTCCGCCCCCACCGGTTCTGCCGGTGGGGGCGAATCCGTTGCGACACAAGGGCTTTTTTCCACCGAATGTTTGTGTCCCGGCAGCACAGGGCATACCGTGCGCGCAGAATGGCTCGCGTCGAGTCAGTTGCACAATCGGGAGGAAGTCGTGAACAAGGCCGAGCTCATCGAGGCGCTCGCCGTTCGCCTGGGGGACCGGAAGACGGCGACGGCCGCGCTCGACGCGGTCCTCGCTGAGGTCCAGGCGGCGGTAACCAAGGGCGAGAAGGTGGCCATCACCGGTTTCGGAGCGTTCGAAAAGCGCGTCCGGGGCGCGCGAACAGCGCGGAACCCCCGTACCGGCGAGGCGGTGAAGGTCAAGAAGACATCCGTGCCGACCTTCCGGCCGGGCGCCGGGTTCAAGGAGATGGTGGCCAGCGGCAAGGTGCCGAAGGCCACGGCGGCGGCGAAGAAGACCACCACGGCCGCCGCCAAGACCACCGGCGCCAAGGCCACCGGGGCCAAGGCGACCGGGGCCAAGGCGACCACCGCCGGCAAGAAGACCGCCCCGGCCAAGAAGAGCGCCGCGGCCACCAAGACCGCCGCGGCGAAGAAGACCACCACCAAGAAGACCGCTCCGGCGACGAAGAGCGCCGCGGCGACCAAGAAGGCCACCGCGGCGAAGAAGACCGCCACGGCCAGCAAGAGCGCGGCGGCCAAGAAGGCGCCGGCGAAGAAGTCCCCGGCCAAGAAGGCAGCGACCCGCCGCTGACCCGGCCCGTACCGCAGGGGCGTCCACCGTCTGGTGGACGCCCCTCGGCGTCTCGGCGGCTCGGTGTCCCAGCGGCGCGGGTACCTCGGCGGCCGACCGGGTCCGGAAGCGTTGACCGGAAAGCGACCCCGCGCGCAGAATCGCGGTGCCGACCCACCCCGCCGGTCACGAGAAGAGGGCGCCGGTGCGCTTCCGCCACCTCACCACCGCCGCGCTCGCCCTCGGCCTCGTCCTGCTCACCGACGTGCTGCGGGTCTGGCTCCCGTCGATCATCACCATCTTCGGGCAGGCGGCGTCCACTCCGGCGGAGCTGATGGGCGCGTTCGCGCTCGGCTGCTTCCTGCTCGCCCTGGTCGCGCCGCCGCTGGTGCGGCGGATCGGCGTCCGCCGGGTCACCCTCGCCGCCGCGGTGCCGCTGGCCGGGATCCGGCTCGCCCTCACCGCCGCCCCGGGCGGCCGGGCCCAACTGTGGCTGGCCACCGCCGGCCTGCTCGCCGGTCTGCTGTGGCTGGCCGGCGTCGCCGCCGGCACGCCCCGACCGGTGCCCGGCCTGGCGGTGGGGCTCGCCCTCGCCGCCGTCGGGCACGCGCTGCTCGACACGTACGACCTGGTCTGGCGGGGTGGTTGGCTGGCCTGGTCGGCCGGCGCCGTGCTGGTCGCGCTCTTCCTGGCCACGGCGTTCCTGGACCGGCCCACCGCGCCCGCGCCAGCCGGTGGCGGCCGTGCCTGGCTGCTGGCCGGTCCGGGACTGCTGCTGGCCGGGATGGTCGCACTCTCCCCGGCGCTGGCCGGGACGGCGATGTCCTACTGGTACGGCCCGGCGGCCGGCATCGCCGGGCCGCCGCCGCTGGGCCTGGCGCTCGCCGGCGGGGCGGTCGGGCTCTTCGTGCTCGCCGCGCTCGCTCCGGCGCGGCGCTGGTGGCCGGCCGCGCCGGTGGCCCTGCTGCTCGGCGCGCTGCTGTTCGCCCTCGACCGGCCGGCGCTGCTCGTCCCGGCGCTCCTGTTGACCGCCGTCGGCCTCGGCGGCTGCCTGGCCCGCACCGACGCGCCAACACCCGACACCGAGCCGGAACCCGGCGCCGAGCCGGGCCCGATCGCCGCGCCGGCACCCGGCGCGGAGCCGGCACCCCGCGCCGAGCCGGCACGGGCCGGCGCGGTCACGGTCGGCGCCGGCGTTCCGGCGAGCGGCGCCGCCGCCGGCCCACCGGCGCAGCCGGCCACGGCCGGCGCCGGCGGGCCCGGGGACGGTGCCACCCCCGGGCCCGCCCGTGCCGTCCTGCGGCGCGGCTACGCCGCCGTCGGCGGGATGCTGGTCTTCGCGGTCGCCGCCGTCGGCTACTACGCGGCCTACGACCTCGGCTACCCCAACGGCTGGCCGCCGGTCGCCGTGGCCGCGCTGGTCGCCGGGGTGGCGGTGACCGCCCCCGCGCCCCGCCCGCCGGCCACGTTGCCGCCGGTGCGGACGGCCGCCGTGCTGGCCGCGGTGACCCTGCTCGCCGCATGGGGGCACGGCCCGTGGCTGGTGTCGAGCAACCGGCCCGGCCCGCCGGAGACGGTCCGGCTGGTGGCCTACAACGTCCGCATGGGTTTCGGGTTGGACGGGCGGTTCGACCTGGCCGGCCTGGCCCGGGTCGTCCGCGCCGAACGGCCGGACGTGGTGGTGCTCAGCGAGGTGGACCGGGCCTGGCTGCTCAACGGTGGCCACGACACGCTCACCCTGCTGGCGAAGCGGCTCGACATGCCGTACGTCTTCGCGCCGGCCGCCGACCCGGTCTGGGGCGACGCCGTGCTCAGCCGCTGGCCGACCACCTCGCCGCGCACCCGGGCACTGCCGGCGGTCGGCGCGCCGACCGGGGCGCAGGCCCTCGCGGTCGACCTGGACCTCGGCGGCGGGGTCCGGCTCGCCGTGGTGAGCACCCACCTGCAACCCCCGCCCGACCAGGAGCCGGTGGTCCAGGCCCGCGCGGTCGCCGAGTTCGCCACCGGGTACGCCGCCGGCCGCCCGCTGGTGGTCGCCGGCGACCTGAACACCGAGCCGGGCGAGGCGGCCTTCGCCGAGTTCACCCGGGCCGGCCTGGTCGACGCGCTGGCGGCGGCCCGGCCGCTGCCCACCAGCCCGGCCGACGACCCGCGCCAGCAGATCGACCACGTCCTCGTCTCGGCGGGCCTCGCCGCCTCCGACCCGGTGGCGCCGCGCAGCGAGGCCAGCGACCACCTGCCGGTCGCGGTGACGCTCACCCTGCCCTGACCCGCGCCGCCGGCGCCCCGGGCCGCAGCGGCGCGACGGGCCCGGGCGGCGCGGAACCCGTGCCGGCGCGCGGGGCCGCGGGACGTCCCTGCGGCGGCCCGGGTCGCCGGCGGCTCGGGCGCCGGCGCAGAAACGGTCGGCGGCGAGCAGCCGGTCGCCGGCGGTCCGGGCGCCGGCTCAGAGGCGGTCGGCGGCGAGCAGGCGGTCGCCGGCGAACGCCAGCAGCCAGCCGCCGCCCTTCGGGGTGGTGAAGTCGTCCGTCCGCCCGGTGAGCCGGGCCAGCGCGCCCGGGATCACCCTGCCCTGGCTGCACACCGCCACCGGCTCGCCGGCGGCGGCCAGCTCGACCAGCCGGGCGGCGGCGGCCAGGGCGCACTCGTCGGGCTGCTGGCCCGGCCGCGGCTCGTCCAGGTCGCCGACCACCTCGATGGGCAGGTCGAGTTCGGCGGCGGCCGGGTCCAGGGTCTGCACGCACCGGCGGGCCGAGGCCGACACCAGCCGCGCCGGGCGTACCAGCGCCACCAGCGGGACCAGCGCGTGTGCCTGCGACCAGCCGCGGGCGTCCAGCGGCCGGCCGGTGTCCGGTCCGGTCCAGGTGCCGCGCTGGCCGGCGTGCGCGTGCCGGACCAGCGCCACCGTCGCGGTGACCGTCGGCAGCGCGGCGAACGCGGCCAGCACCTCCGCGTCGTGCGGGTAGCTGACCAGCCGGATCGCCTCGTCGACGCCGAGCCAGCGCACCTCGTCCACCTCGGTGCCGGGCTCGAAGCCGCCGTTCGCCGCCGCCCGCATCGACCAGTAGTCGACCGCCTTGGGCCGGCCCTCGCTGCGGTAGCTCACGGTGGGCAGCCGCACCTGCGGCACGGCCCGTACGTCGGTCTCCTCGGCCACCTCGCGGACGGCGGCCACCAGCGGGCGCTCGCCCGGCTCCAGCTTGCCCTTCGGCAGCGACCAGTCGCCGTAGCGGGGGCGGTGCACCAGGCAGACCTCCGCGCCGCCCGGCCCGCCCGGGCGCCACACCACCCCGCCGGCGGCCCGGATCCGCGTCCCGTCGTCGGGCTCCCCGGCCGGTCCGGTCCGGCCCGCGCCGGCCGAATCCCGCTCATCCAGCATCTGGTCAGCCTATGCGCGCCGGGGTCAGCTCGCGGTGCCAGCGACCCGATGCAGCAGGAGTTCCTGCAACTGGGTCAGCGGCGCCTCCGCGGTGCCGATCCGCCGGGTCCAGGTGCCGTCCGCGGCCAGCTCGAAGGCGTCCACCTCCGGGCTCATCGCGGCGGTCAGCACCTGGTCCAGCTCGGCCCGGGCGACCGGGTCGCTGACCCGGACCAGCGCCTCGACCCGGCGGTCCAGGTTGCGGTGCATCAGGTCGGCCGAGCCCATCCAGAACTCGGCGTCGCCGTTGTTGCCGAACCGGAAGATCCGGGAGTGCTCCAGGAACCGGCCGAGGATCGACCGCACCCGGATGTTCTCCGACAGGCCCGGCACCCCGGGGCGCAGCGTGCACATGCCGCGGATCAGCAGGTCGACGTGCACGCCGGCCCGGGAGGCCCGGTAGAGGGCGTCGGTGATCTCCTCGTCGACCAGCGCGTTCACCTTGAACTGCACCAGGCCCGGCACGCCCAGCCGGACGTGCGCGATCTCCCGCTCGATCCGCTCGATCAGGCCGCTGCGGATGCCCTGCGGGGCCACCAGCAGCCGCCGGTACCCGGTCTGCCGGCTGTAGCCGGTGAGCACGTTGAACAGGTCGGTCAGGTCGGCGCCGATCTCCGGGTCGGCGGTGAGCATGCCGAAGTCCTCGTAGAGCCGGGCCGTCTTCGGGTGGTAGTTGCCGGTGCCGATGTGGCAGTAGCGGCGGATCTGGTTGCCCTCCTGGCGTACCACCAGGGCGGTCTTGCAGTGCGTCTTCAACCCCACCAGGCCGTAGACCACGTGGCAGCCGGCGCGCTCCAGGGTGCGGGCCCAGCCGATGTTGGCCACCTCGTCGAAGCGCGCCTTCAGCTCGACCAGCACCACCACCTGCTTGCCCGCGGCGGCCGCGTCGACCAGCGCGTCCACGATCGGCGAGTCGCCGCTGGTGCGGTAGAGCGTCTGCTTGATGGCCAGCACGTCCGGGTCGGCCGCGGCCTGCTCGATGAAGCGCTGCACGCTGGTGGCGAACGAGTGGTACGGGTGGTGCACCAGGATGTCGCCGTCGCGCAGGGTGGCGAAGACGCTGCGCGGCACCTCGCCCTCGGTGAGCCGGGGGTGGGTGGCCGGCACGAACGGCGGGTCCTTGAGGTCCGGCCGGTCGGCCTCGTTGTAGACCTGCCAGAGCGCGGAGAGGTCGAGCAGGCCGGGCACCCGCAGCACGTCCTGGTCGGCCATGTCCAGCTCGCGGACGAGCAGGTCCAGCATGTGGTCGGAGATCGAGGCGGCCACCTCCAGCCGGACCGGTGGCCCGAACCGGCGCCGGGCCAGTTCCCGTTCCAGCGCCTGGAGCAGGTCCTCGTCGCGGTCCTCGTCGACCTCCACCTCGGCGTTGCGGGTGACCCGGAACAGGTGGCACTCCACCACCTGCATGCCGGAGAAGAGCTGCCCCAGGTGCACCGAGATGAGGTCCTCCACCGGCAGCATCCGCACGCCCGGCCGGTCGCGGTGCACCCGGACGAACCGGGGGACGTTGTTCGGCACCTTCACCCGGGCGAAGAGCTCCGAGCCGCCGTCCGGGTCGCGGACCGCCACGGCCAGGTTCAGCGACCGCCCGGAGATGTACGGGAACGGGTGCGCCGGGTCGACCGCGAGCGGGGTCAGCACCGGGAAGATCTGTTCCCGGAAGTACGCCCGCAACCGCTCCCGCTCGGCGTCGTCCAGCTCCGCCCAGCGCAGGATCCGGATGTCCTCGGCGGCCAGCTTGGGCAGCACGTCGTCGACGAAGCAGGCGGCGTGCCGGGCGACCAGCGTCGCGGTCTTCCCGGCGATCAGCTCCAGCTGGGTCCGCAGCGGCATCCGGTCGCCGCCGCGGACCGGCAGGCCGGCCTGGAGCCGCCGCTTCAGCCCGGCGACCCGCACCATGAAGAACTCGTCCAGGTTGCTGGCGAAGATGGCCAGGAACTTGGCCCGCTCCAGCAGCGGCGTGCGGGCGTCCTCGGCGAGCGCCAGCACCCGCGCGTTGAAGTCGAGCCAGGACAGCTCCCGGTTGAAGAAGCGGTCCTCCGGCAGCGGCTGGGGAGCGGGCGCCTCGTCCGCCGGTGCCGGCGGGGCCACCTCCGGGTCCAGCACCTCCTCCAGCCCGGCCGAGGCGGCACCGGCGTCGGTGCCCGGCCCGAGCGGGTCGACCCCGGCGTGCGGGGTCTCGGCGGGGCGGAAGCGGCCGTCGGCGCCGCGGGCGCGGGTGCCGTTGCGGGGGGCGGCCGGTTCGGGGGCGCGCGGTGGGCGGGCGGGGTGCTCGCGAGGGGTGCTCACCCGCTCATAATCACCCGACCCGGGTTAACGCAAAATGAACTTCGGCCGGTCGGGTCAGGCCATCGTCGGCAACGTCACCCGGACGACCTCACCGGCGCCGTCCCGGTCGATCCGTACCCGCTGGCCGAGGCGAAGCAGCCGCAGCCCGGAGGCGTCGAACGCCCGGGCCGGGAAGGCCAGCTCGGTGCCGTCGTCGAGGAGCAGCACGCCGCTGCGGGTCGCCGCGTCGAAGGTGGCCACCGTGCCCTGCATGCCAGCACCGTACACCGGGCGGGTCAGGCCGGGCAGCGCGCCGCGGCCAGCGCCGCCGTGCGCGGCCCCAGCCCGAGCCGGGCCGCCGCCGCCAGGTCGTCGGCGGTGTCCACGTCCCGGCGCAGGCTCGGCCAGTCCCCGACCAGCGGCAGCGCCCCGCTCGCCGCGTGTGCGGCGGCCGAGCCGGCCCCGAAGCGGGGGTCCAGCGGCACTCCGGGCGGCGCGGCGAGCAGCACGGTGCCGTCGCCCGGGGCGTCGGCCACGAACCGGCGTACCCCCGGCGGGCCGGCGGGCACCGCCCGCAGCGCCGCCACCAGCTCGGCCGGGCGCAGCGCGGGCAGGTCGGCGGTGAGCCCGGCCGCCCACCCGCCGCCGGCCGCGGCCGCGCCGTGCCGGAACGCGGCGTTCAGGCCGGCGCCCGGCCGGTCGGGCAGCACCCGGGCGCCGGCGTCGCGGGCCGCCGCGGCCACCCGCGCGTCGTCGGTGACCACCAGGATCTCGGCCACCGCCGGGCAGGCCCGCACCGCGGCGACCGTGTCGGCCGCCAGGGCCAGCGCCAGTTCCTCGTGCGGTACGCCCGCCAGCGCCCCCCGCAGCCGGCTCTTGGCGACGGCCAGGCGCTTGACCGGCACCACCACGGTCCACGTCGGCTGACTCACACCCGCAATCCTGCCAGCCGGCCGGCGGTACCCTCACTGGCCGTACCGAGGGCGAGCAGGCATGATTTCCGCGGCGGGTGTCACCGGCGGGGTCCGGTGCGCGGGTCGGGGCGGCACGAGGAGGCGCAGTGACACGGCGGAGGCTGGGGTTCTGGCAACGGTTCGCCGTGGTGGTGGTCAAGCCGGTGATGACCGTCTGGACCCGGCGCACCTGGCGCGGCATGGAGCACCTGCGCCACCCCGGCGGCGTGATCGTGGTGCCCAACCACCTCTCGCACGCCGATCCGCTGGTCTCCGCGCACTTCATCTACGACGCCGGCCGCTGGCCGCAGTTCCTCGGCAAGGCCAGCGTGTTCAAGGTCCCGGTGATCGGCTGGATCCTGCACCGGTGCAAGCAGATCCCGGTCGAGCGGGGCACGGTGGACGCGGTCCGGTCGCTCGACGCCCTGGTCGCCGCGCTGAACGAGGGCGGCGCGGTGGTGATCTACCCGGAGGGCACCATCACCCGGGAGCCCGACCTGTGGCCGATGAAGGGCAAGACCGGCGCCGCCCGGCTGGCACTGGCCACCGGCGCCCCGGTCATCCCGGTCGCCATGTGGGGTCCGGAGCGGATCTTCGACCCGCGCACCACGCGGCTGAGCCTGCGGCCCCGGATCCCGGTCTCGGTGGCCGCCGGGCCGCCGGTCGACCTGAGCGCGTGGGCCGGCGCCACCCCGACCCGGGCCACCCTGGAGGAGATGACCGACGCGATCATGCTGAGCATCCGCGACCTGCTCGCCGAGATCCGCGGCGGCACCCCGCCACCGCTGTGGGAACGACCGCCCCGTCCCGCGCCGAGCCAGGGGCAGCAGCCGGAGGCGGCGGCGTGAGCCAGCGGAGCGAGCGAATCAGCAGGCTCGGCGCGACGGTGCCGCAGGGCGGCCCGCGGCGCGGCGGAGTGCCGGCATGAGCGGGCACGTCGCGGTGCTCGGGGCCGGTTCGTGGGGGACGGCGTTCGCCAAGATCCTCGCCGACGCCGGGCGGGACGTCACCATCTGGGCCCGCCGACAGCCGGTGGCCGACACCATCCGCGCCGAGCGGCGTAACCCGGAGTACCTGCCGGACCTGGTGCTGCCGGCGCGGGTGACCGCCACCGGGGACGCCGCCGAGGCGATCACCGGCGCGGAAGTCGTGGTGCTGGCCGTGCCGTCGCAGACGCTGCGGGGTAACCTCGCCGGCTGGGCCGGGCACCTGCACCCGGACGCGACTCTGGTCTCCCTGATGAAGGGCATCGAGCTGGGCACCACGAAGCGGATGAGCGAGGTGATCGTGGAGACCGCCGGGGTGGCGGCGGACCGGGTGGTGGTGGTCTCCGGTCCCAACCTGGCCCCGGAGATCGCCGCCGAGCAGCCGGCCGCCACCGTGGTGGCCTGCACCGACTCCGACCGGGCCACGCTCGTGCAGCGCTCCATCACCACGCCGTACTTCCGCCCGTACACCAACGACGACGTGATCGGCTGCGAACTGGGTGGCGCGGTCAAGAACGTGATCGCCCTGGCGTACGGCATCGCCACCGCGATGGGCTTCGGCGACAACACCCGGGCGATGCTGGTCACCCGAGGGCTGGCCGAGACGGCCCGGCTCGGGGTGGCCCTCGGCGCCGACCCGCTGACCTTCGCCGGCCTGGCCGGGATGGGTGACCTGGTCGCCTCCTGCTCGTCGCCGATGGCCCGCAACCGCACCTTCGGCGAGCACCTCGGCCGGGGCGCCACGCTGGAGGAGGCCCGGGTGGCCACCCGGCAGACCGCCGAGGGGGTCAAGAGCGCGCTGGCCATCCGCGACCTGGCGCGGGCGCACGCGGTGGAGATGCCGATCACCGAGCAGGTGGAACTGGTGTGCCACGAGGGGGTCGACCCCCGGCTGGCCGTGGCCGCCCTGATGAGTCGTACGACCAAACCGGAGTGAGTGAGATGGCCGATCAGCACGACGGCACCCGATGCGTGCACGCCGGGTTGCCCGAGCCGGTGCCGGGGGAGCCGTTCCTGCCCGGACCGGTCTTCGCGGCGCCGTACCACCTCGACCCGTGGCAGGGCCCGGCGGCGGCGCCGAACGGGTACGGCCGGCCGGACAACCCGACCCGGCGGCTGCTGGAGGCGGCGATCGGCGACCTCGAGGGCGGCGACTGCCGGGTCTTCGCCAGCGGACAGGCGGCGATCACCGGGCTGCTGCTGACGGTGCTGCGGCCGGGGGACACCGTGCTGCTCCCCGCCGACGGCTACTACTCGGTGCGGTCGTTCGCCACCGGGACCCTGGAGGAGCTGGGGGTGCGGGTGCGCTTCGTGCCGACCGCCGGCCCCTACCCGTCGCTCGACGGGGTCCGCCTGGTGCTGGTCGAGACGCCCGCCAATCCCGGCCTGGACGTGGCCGACGTGTCCGCGCTGGCCGCCGAGGCGCGCGCCGCCGGCGCCCTGCTGGCGGTGGACAACACCACCGCCACCCCGCTCGGGCAGCGCCCGCTCGACCTCGGCGCCGACCTGGTGGTCGCCTCCGGCACCAAGGCGCTGACCGGCCACTCCGACCTGCTGCTCGGCTACCTGGCCGGCCGGTCGGCCGAACTGCTCGACAAGGTCACCGGCTGGCGGTCCGCCACCGGGGCGGTCCCCGGCGCGTTCGACGCCTGGCTGGCGCACCGGTCGCTGGCCACCCTGGACCTGCGGCTGGCCCGGCAGACCGCGAACGCCGAGGCGCTCGCCCGGCTGCTCGCCGACCGCCCGGACGTGACCGGGCTGCGCTGGCCCGGGCTGCCCGGCGACCCGGCGTACCGGGTGGCGTCGGCGCAGATGCGCCGGATACCCGGCGTGCTCTCCTTCGACCTCGGCGACGCCGAGCGGGTGGCCCGGTTCCTGGACGCCGCGAAGCTGGTGTTCGCGGCCACCTCCTTCGGCGGGCTGCACACCACCGCCGACCGGCGGGCCCAGTGGGGCGACGCCACCGGCCCCGGCTTCGTCCGGTTCTCCTGCGGCGTGGAGGACACCGTCGACCTGGTCGCCGACGTCACCGCCGCGCTGGACGCCGCCGGACCGGGCGGTACGGCGACCGCCGGCTGAGCTATCGTCTCGGTGGCCCGTACCGGGCCCGTCCGTGGCCCGGGTGGGGCCCCGACCCGAGGAGGTGAGTCCGATCCACCAGACGAGCCGGACCGGCGCTCCCTCCCACGTCGCCGCCGAGTAGGCGGGCCGGGAGCGCCGACGAGCGTTTCCCGGAGGTACCCCATGACATCGCGCCACCGTTTCGACCACTCCGACCTGGTGCGCCGGCTGCGCGCCGCCGGCTGCGTCTACGCCGAGGACGAGGCGGACCTACTCATCGCCGCCGCCGACTCGCCGCGGGCGCTGGCCGACCTGGTCGACCGCCGGGTGGCCGGCCTGCCGCTGGAGCACCTGCTCGGCTGGGCCGAGTTCTGCGGCATGCGGGTCGCCGTCGACCCCGGCGTGTTCGTGCCGCGCGGTCGTACCGCGCTGCTGGTGGACGCCGCCGTCGCGGTGACCGGCCCGGCGGCGGCCGTTCTCGACCTCTGCTGCGGCTCCGGGGCCACCACCCTGGCGTTGGCCCGGCGGCTCGCGCCGCGCTGGCTGGCCGGCGCCGACATCGATCCGGCGGCGGTGGCCTGCGCCCGGCGCAACCTGGCCGGCTCCGGCGTCGAGGTGTACCAGGGCGACCTGTTCGACCCGGTCCCGCCGGCCTGGCGGGGACGGCTGGACCTGGTGGTGGCCAACGCCCCGTACGTGCCGACGGCGGCGGTGGCGCTGATGCCGCCGGAGGCGCGGCTGCACGAGGCGCCGGTGGCGCTCGACGGCGGGCCGGACGGCCTGGCCGTGCTGCGCCGGGTGGCCGCGGGCGCCGCCGAGTGGCTGGCTCCGGGCGGGCACCTGGCGGTGGAGACCAGCGCCGGGCAGGTAGGCGGGCTGTGCGCGATGCTCTCCGCCGCCGGCCTGGTGCCGACCGTGCTGCGCGACGACGACCTGGAGGCGACAGCGGTCACCGCCCGCCGTCCCGCCTGATCCGGCCGCCAGCCCGCCCGGACAGCTCCGGACAGCTCCGGGCGGGCCGGCACGCCGGCCATACCGCGGTATAGATAATCTTGTATGTATCGATCGGCTCCGGTATGAAGGCGGCAAGGGCGGCGACCGGCCGCCTCCTTGGGGAGGAGCGACGATGAAGCAATCTCGACTCCGCATGCGCACGGCGGCGGTCGCGCTCGCCGCCGGCGCGCTCGGGCTGAGCCTGGTGTCGGCACCCGCCGTCGCGGCGGATCCGGACCAGCCCCTCGCGCCACAGTCGCAGCGGGCTCCCGAGTCGGAGCAGTTCTCCGCCGAGGGGGTCACCACGGTCGGTGAACTGCGCACGGTCGACAGTTCGCTGTCCTACGCCCGCGACGGCCGCACGCAGGTCATCCGGCACCCCGGCGCGGCGTACGTGAAGGTGCACTTCAGCTCGCTGCGGCTGGCCCCGGGCGACTACGTCACGGTGTCCAGCCCGGACGGCCGGGAGAGCTACCGGTACGACCGCTCCCTGAACCGGGCCACCGGCTCGGACTACACCACCGACGGCCGGCCGGGCTTCTGGGCCATGTCGGTGGACGGCGACACCGCGGTGGTGAAACTGCACAGCAGCCGCCGCTCGGGCGGCGAGGCCGCGACCATCGACCGGCTCTGGCGCGGGTACGACGCCGCGGAGATCGGCCAGTACAACTTCTCCACGCAGTCGGTGTGCAGCACGGACGCCCGCCGCGACGTGGTCTGCTACCAGAGCAGCCACCCCACCGAGTACGCCCGGGGCAACGCGGTGGCCCGGCTGTTGATCAGCGGCGGCGGGATGTGCACCACCTGGCGGGTCGGCAACACCAACCGGATGCTGACCAACAAGCACTGCATGTCGACGCAGGCCACGGTCAGCGGCAGCGAGATGCAGTTCAACTACCAGT
Source organism: Micromonospora desertarenae (assembly GCF_056150265.1). Classification (NCBI taxonomy): domain Bacteria; kingdom Bacillati; phylum Actinomycetota; class Actinomycetes; order Micromonosporales; family Micromonosporaceae; genus Micromonospora; species Micromonospora desertarenae. The sequence continues at coordinate 362,179 of NZ_JAXCFQ010000003.1, read as the reverse complement.
GCGCCACCTGCGGCGGCAACAACCCGGGCGCCGGCACGAAGGTCAGCGGCGCCACCCTGTACAAGGTGAGCGCCGGCGGCTCCAGCCAACTGGACTACACCCTGTACTCGGTCAACAACTTCGCCAGCATCCAGGGCTTCGGCACGCTCTACCTGGCGACGAGCGCCACCACCACCGGCACCCGGATGTACATCCCGGGGCACGGCGACGGCCGGCCGAAGCGGCTGTCGATCTACGAGGACACCCAGGGCGGCGCGCTCTGCACGGTGAAGAACGCGAACTACAACACCTGGAACATCAGCTACAGCTGTGACACCTCGGGCGGCAACTCGGGTTCTCCGGTGCTGAACGGCAGCCACCGGGTGATCGCCCTGCACCACCTCGGCGGCTGCCCGTCCAACCAGGGCGCCAAGGCCCACCTCATCTACAACGAGATCGCCAGCCTGATCGACAACGGCTGACCGACCACCCCGGCCGCCGGAGCGCGACGCGTTCCGGCGGCCGCCGGTGTCCGGCCCGGACCCGTGCCGGTGTCCGCCGTCGGCCGGCGCGTCGCCGCGGCGGGCCTGACCGGCGACGCCGGTGTCGTGGGTCTGACCGGCGCGGCCGGCGGGCCGGGGCGTGGCCGGCGCGGGCATGGCGGAGCCGGGCCTCGGGAACTAGCCTTCCGGCAGGTCACTACGACGGGAGGCGGCGCGGTGGGCGGCGTGGACGGTCCGGTGGTCGTCGGCCTGGACAACGGCGGCACCAGCAACAACGCCACGGTGCTCACCGTGGACGGTCGGTTCCTGGTGAACGGGCTGGTGGAGATCCCGAGCGAGGTGCTGGCCGGCCCGGAGGCGGCGATCGAGGCGTTGGCCCGCGCGTTCGACGGGGTGCTGGCGTTGACCGGGGTCCCGCGCGGGCAGGTGCGCGCGGTCGGCCTGGACACCCCCGGCCCGGCCAGCGCGACCGGGGTGATCTCGTCGCGCGGGTCGACCAACTTCTCCCAGCCGGCCTGGCGCGGGTTCGACGTCCGCGGCGCGCTGGAGCGGCGGCTCGGGCTGCCGGTGGTCTACCACAACGACGGGAACGCGGCCGCGCTCTACGCCCACCACGCGTACTTCGGCGGCGAGGCGATGCGGCGCTCGTCGGTGTCGGCCATCGTCGGCACCGGGCTGGGCGGCGGCGTGGTGGAGAGCGGCCGGGTGGTGGCCGGCGCCGCCGGGATGGCGGGGGAACTGGGCCACGTGCACATCCCGCTCACCGGCCTGCTCGCCCCCGACCAACCCGTGCCGACCTGCGCCTGCGGCTTCGCCGGGGACGCGGAGAGCGTCGCCTCGCTGACCGGGATCGCCCGCAACCTGCTGCCGTACTGGCTGACCCGCTATCCCGGGCACCCGCTCGCGGCCGAACCACCGGCCCGCGCGGCGAAGCTGGTCCGCGGCTACGGGGAGCGGGGCGACGCGCTGGCCCGGGAGGTCTTCACGCAGCAGGCGATGGCGCTCGGCCGGCTCTTCACCGTCGCGGCGAACTTCACCGACCCGCACGCGTACTTCGTCGGCGGCGGGGTGGTGGAGGCGGAGCCGGAGTTCCGGGACTGGTTCCTGGCGACCGTACGCGAGCACACGGTGCTGCGCGCGGAGCAGGCCGCGGTGGCCACTTTCGCCCTGGTGCCGGAGCGGGACATGGCCGGCGCCCGGGGCGCGGCGATTGCGGCGCTGGAGGCGCTGCGCGCCGAGCCGGCCCCGCGACCGCTGGTCGGCGGCTGAGCGCCGACCCGCCGCGCGGCGGCGGTGCGAGGGTCAGCGGCGCGGCGGCCGCCGGACGGTCAGCGGCGCGTCGTCGGCGCCTGGACGGTCAGCGGCGCGGCGGCGCCGCGGCGAAGGCCGCCCAGGCGGCGGGCGGGAAGAGCAGGGCCGGCCCGGCCGGGTCCTTGGAGTCGCGGACGGCCACCGTGCCGGGGATCGCCGCCACCTCCACGCACGCTCCCTCGTCGCCGCTGTGGCTGCTCTTGCGCCACCCGGCCGAGGCCAGCGCCGCGCTGATCGTCGGGGTCATGGTCCTACCGTCCCTTCAGGAGTTGGAGGAGCTGGTCGCGGCTGTCCGCCGGGCTGAGCGCGACGGTCCGCAGGTGTTCCATGATCTTGGTGCAGGTACGCAGGTCGCCCGGCCGGTCCAGGACCATCTGCCCGGCCACCGTCTCCACCGAGGCGATGATCGGGTCCTCCGGGTCGGCGAACTCCAGGATGTGCAGCGAGCCCCGGGTGCCCCGGTGGTAGCCGGCGGCCAGCGGGATCACCTGCACGGTGATGTTGGGCAGCTCGGCCATCTTCAGCAGATGGCGTAGCTGGCCCTCCATCACGCCGCGGTCGCCCACCGGCCGCAGCAGCGCGCCCTCGTCGATGATCGCGTCGAGGATCGGCGGCTCGTCGGCGGTGAGTCGCTGCTGGCGGTCCAGCCGCAGCTGGACCCGCTGCTCCACCTGGTCGTCGCCGAGCGTGTGCGGGCCGCCCCGCATCACGCCGCGGATGTAGTCGGCGGTCTGCAGCAGCCCGGGCACCACCGACGGCTCGAAGTTGGCGATCCCGGTCGCCTCGGCCTCCAGCGCGATGAAGTCGATGGTGCGCCGGTCCAGCAGGTACGAGTAGGACACCCACCAGCCCGGCTTGCGGGCGTCCTTGGCCAGTTGCACGGCCGCCGCCACGTCGTCGGGGGCGACCCCGTAGAGGGTGAGCAGGGCGCGCACCGTGGCCGGGCTGACCAGCGTCTGGGCGTTCTCGTAGCGGGAGAGGGTGCTCCGGGTGCTGTTGATCTCGTCGGCCGCCGCCTCGAGGGTGAGCCCGGCGGCCTCCCGGTGGGTGCGCAGCGCGATGCCGAGCCGGCGGGCACGCGCGGTCTTGGGGGCCATGCATCGATGGTCGCACACGTATCGGGAATTAGTACATGAGAGAACGCCGATGAGAGTTGCATTCATGGCTGTGAAGGTGTCAATCTGTCATCGCGTCCTCACCGCCGGTTGTCGTGGCGACGGCGGCGGTGAGCGACCGGAGGGGATGGGGCGCGCGGCGGTCGGGTTTCTCCCCCGTACCCGACCGCCGCGTGCCACGCCACCTGGCGGCCGCACACTGAAAGGGACTCGACGTGCGTACTGGTCAGCAGGATCCCGCCGAGTGCGCCGGCGGCCGGCGATGACCCGGTTCCTGGTGGTGCTCACGGACGTCCGCCCGATCGACGGCAGTTGGCGCAACGAGCGGACCTGTCCCGAGCGGCGCCGCCAGGTGGTCGGCGCGAGCAGCCGGGAGGCGGCCGAGCGGATCGCCGGCGCGTTCATGGCGCTGGGCATGGTGCGGGCCGGCCGGCAGCGGGTCAAGGTGATCGCCATCGGCCGGCGGCACGCCCGCGGTTGAGGGACGGCCCGCGCGCACGCGCGGTGGTAGCCCGGCCCGGCGGGCGGCGCGGCCCGGCGCCCCGCCGGGCCGCCCCGCGCTCAGAGCAGCTTGCGCCGCTTCAGGTACGCCACCAGGTCGTCGTAGACGCCGCCCTCGTTGGCGAACATGGCCACGTTCCGCGCGGTGGCCATCCACGGGCGGGTCGACGGGCGCACCTCCTTCAGCGCCCGCTCCAGGTCCCGCTGCTCGATCATCCGCACCTCGCCGGTGCGGACCGAGTCCGCCATCGCGAACTCGGCCGCCGTCTCGCAGAGGTGCGCCAGGTCGGCGCCGGAGAAGTCCTCCGTCCCGGCGACCACCTTGCGCAGGTCGATCCCGGCGATCGGCCGGTCCCGCAGGTGGTACTCGAGGATCGCCCGGCGGGCCTCGGCGTCCGGCGGGAGCACCAGCACCACCCGGTCGAGCCGGCCCGGACGGCGCAGGGCCGGGTCCACGTCCCACGGGGTGTTGGTGGCGGCCAGCACGAAGACGCCCTCGTTGTTGCCCTCCATGCCGTCCAGTTCGGCGAGCAGCTGGTTGCCCAACGTCCGCATCGAACTGGAGCTGACCTGGGAGCGCTTGTGGCCGAGCGCGTCGATCTCGTCGAGGAAGAGCACGCAGGGCGCGTTGCGCCGGGCCGCCTCGAACAGCTCGTGCAGGTTGCGCTCCGAGTTGCCCATCCACATGTCGAGTACGTCCACGATGGACAGCGAGATGAACTTGGCGCCCATCTCGCCCGCCACCGCCCGGGCCAGGAAGGTCTTGCCGCAGCCGGGCGGGCCGTAGAGCATCAGCCCGCCGCGCAGGCTCTTGCCGTACATCTTGCGCAGTTGCGGGTTGCGCAGCGGGCCGAGGAAGGCCAGCTCCAACCGCTCCTTCACGGCCGTCATGCCGCCCACGTCGGCCAGCCGGATCCCGGAGACCTCCACGTCGTACACCCGGTCGGCGTCGCCGGTCACCGGCTCGGGCTCGTCGCCGGCCCGGGCGAAGCGCGGCGGCACGATATCGGCCAGTTCCTGCTCGTACGCGGCCAGCGGGTCGGATCCGTCGGCCGCCGGCGGCACGTCCGGCCCGGCCGGCGCGGGCCGCTGCGCCGGCGCGTGCGGGGCCGGCGGCGACTGCGGGGCGGTCGGAGGCTGCGGGGCTGCCGGCGCCGGCGGGGTCGCCGGGGGCGGGGGTACGGGGGCCAGCGCCCGCTGCATCAGCGCCTGGGCCTCGCCGTTGCCCGGATCCCGGGCCAGCGCCTGCCCGATCTGCGCGATCGCCTCGCCGGACCGGCCGGCGTCGAGCAGCAGCGCGGCGAGGTGCAGTCGGAGCGGCAGGTCGTCCGGGCGGGCGTCGAGGGCCGCCGAGAGCGAGGCGATGAGGGGATCAGGGCTCATAGGACGAGCAGCGTAGTGGGCGCCCGCCGATGCCGGCGTACCCTCGCCCCCGCCGCCGTCCAGCGCGCCCAGCAGGGCCCCGCGCGTCCAGCGCCCGATCACGTACCGTAAAGCACGCGGTGACCGGTTGTCCTGGCCCCTCGCGTCTCCTCGGGTATCGGCATCGGTTTCCGGCCACGCACAGTAAGGTCAACCGGGTGAGCGCCAGCCCGCAGTCGCGTACCGAGAGGTGACCGGAGTGACCACCCCAGGCAAGACCCGCGTGGCGATCGTCTTCGGCGGCCGCAGCCCGGAGCACGGCATCTCCTGCGTCAGCGCCGGCAGCGTGCTCGGCGCGCTGGACCCGGACGAGTTCGAGGTGGTGCCGGTCGGCATCACCCGGGCCGGGCAGTGGGTGCTGACCAACGGCGACCCGTCGCAGCTGGCGATCAACTCGCGCCGGCTGCCGGAGATCACCGCCGAGTCCGGCACCGACATCGTGCTGCGCGCCGACCCGACCGGCAACGGGCTGATGGTGCTCGACCCCACCGAGGGTCCCCGGGCGCTGGCCGACGTGGACGTGGTCTTCCCGGTGCTGCACGGCGCGTACGGCGAGGACGGCACCATCCAGGGAATGCTGGAGATGGCCGGTATCCCGTACGTCGGGGCGAACGTCTTCGCCTCCGCCGCCGCGATGGACAAGGAGTTCACCAAGAAGCTCTGCGCCGTCGAGGGCATCCCGGTCGGCCCGTACGCGGTGCTGCGCAACGGGATGACCCTGAGCGAGGAGGACAAGCAGCGCCTCGGCCTGCCGGTCTTCGTCAAGCCGTCGCGGGCCGGGTCGTCGTTCGGCATCACCAAGGTCGACGACTGGGCCGACCTGGACGCGGCCGTCGCCACCGCCCGGCAGATCGACCCCAAGGTGCTCGTCGAGGGGGCGATCGTCGGCCGCGAGATCGAGTGCGGCGTGCTGGAGGGCGAGGCCGGCGGAGCGCCCGAGGCGTCCGTGCTGGCCGAGGTGCGGGTGGTCGCCGACCACGACTGGTACGACTTCGAGGCCAAGTACCTCGACGACGCCTGCGAGTACGACATCCCGGCCGGCCTGCCCGACCGGGTGACCCGGCAGGTGCAGGAGTACGCGGTCCGCGCGTTCACCGCGCTCGACTGCGCCGGGCTGGCCCGGGTCGACTTCTTCGTCACCCCGGAGCTGGACGTCTACCTCAACGAGATCAACACGATGCCCGGCTTCACCCCGACGTCGATGTTCCCGCGGATGTGGGCCGCCTCCGGCCTGGAGTACCCGAAGCTGGTCGACCGCCTCATCCGCACCGCCCTCACCCGCGGCGTCGGCCTCCACTGACCCGCGCGCGGGTCGCCCCGCCCGCACTTTTGGGGAAAGAGCGGCCTCCCGAGCGTGGGAAGCCACTCTTTCCGTGAACGTGCACGCCCGGGTCCAGGGGTGCGCCAGGTGTGGGTGGGGGAGGGTCAGCCCTGGCAGCCGGTGGGGGCCTCGCCGCCGGACGGGACCGCGGCGACCACGGTGTCGGCGATCGGCGCGATCCACTGCAACGGCTGCTCGTAGGCGCGCGGCACCCGGACGGTGACCGCGGTCTCCCGGTCCAGCGTGGTGAGCACGGTGGCGTCGGTCTGCTCGGTGGCGTGCCAGCACACCTTGTTGACCAGCCAGACGTCGTCGGTGGCGCCCACGGCCGGCTCGGCGCCGCCGCAGGCGACGGTCAGCGCCGGGTCGCCGTACGCGGCGTTCTGCTCCGGGCCGGCGGTGACCGGGCGCTGCTGCAGGTCGCGCACGCTCGGCGGGAGCTGGGAGAGCAGCGCGCGGCACACCGTGGCGGGGCGCTCGGCCAGGGCCGGCGCGGCCATCTCCACGGGCGCGGTGGACTGGGCGCGGGCGGTCGTCGCCGAGGGGCTCGGCGACGGGGCCGGCTCGTCCGGCGCGAGCTGGACGAAGGCGAGCCCGGCCACCAGCACGGTGACCGGGAGCGCGACCAGCGTCGCGATCAGCGCGGCGCGGCGGTTGGTGCCGTCCGGCGTCGTGGGCGCGGGGCTCTCCGCCCCGCCGGCCTCCGGGCGGGGAGAATCAGTGATCTTGTCCACTTACAGCCGTACCACCGAACACGTGAGGGTGCGGGTGATGCCGGGCACCATCTGCACCTTGCTGACGATGAGTTTGCCGAGCTCGTCGACGGTGTTCGCCTCGGTGAGCACGACCACGTCGTAGGGCCCGGTGACGGCGTCGACCCGTACCACGCCGGCAAGGTCCGCGATCAGACCGGCCACGTCACGCGCCCGGCCGACCTCCGTCTGGATGAGGATGTACGCCTGTACCACGACTCGACCTCCGTCCGTCGCCGCCCGCGAGCGGCCCGAGAGGAGAAAGTACCTTACGGACCAGGTCTGATCCCTATCGGTGGTCAAGGAGAAGCGGTGAGCGAGCGCGGCAGGAGCGGGCGGGGCGTCGGACCGGGTGCGGCGCCGGCGGCGAGGAAGGTGCCGGCATGAGGGAGTGGATCATCGAGCGCTGCGCGACGGTGCCGTGGGCACGTGCGGCGGGGCGGAGCGCCGGCACGAGCGCGCGGATCACCGGGCTCGGCGGGTTTCTGCCTGCTGGCGGCCGGCGGCGGAGCGGAGTGCCGGCATGAGCGTCGCGGGGGTGGGCGAATTCGGTCTGATCGACCGGGTCACCGCCCGGCTGTCCGCCGGCTCGACGGTGCTGCTCGGGCCCGGGGACGACGGGGCGCTGGTGGCCGCCCCGGACGCCCGGGTGGTGGCCTCCACCGACGTGCTGGTGGAGGGGCGGCACTTCCGCCGGGACTGGTCCGGGGCGCGGGACGTGGGGCACCGGGCGGCGGCGGCGAACCTGGCCGACATCGCGGCCATGGGGGCCACCCCGACCGCCCTGCTGGTGGCCCTCTGCATCCCCGCGGACCTGGCCGTCGGCTGGACCGAGGAACTGGCCGACGGGCTGGCCGCGGAGGCGGCGACGGTCGGCGCGAGCGTGGTCGGCGGCGACATGTCCGGCAGCCCCACGCTGACCATCGCGGTGACCGCCCTGGGTGACCTGGCCGGTCGGGCGCCGGTGGTGCGCTCCGGCGCCCGGCCGGGCGACGTGGTCGCGCTCGCCGGTCGCACCGGGTACGCGGCGGCCGGGCTGACCGTGCTCTCCCGGGGCTTCCGGACGCCGCGGCTGCTGGTCGAGGCGTACCGGCGCCCGGAGGTGCCGTACGCGGCCGGCCCGCAGGCCGCCGGGCTGGGCGCCACCGCCATGATCGACGTGTCGGACGGGCTGCTCGCCGACCTCGGCCACGTGGCGAGGGCCAGCGGGGTCGGCATCGACGTGCGCCGGGACGCCTTCGAGGTGCCCCGGCAGATGCGCGACGCGGCCCAGGCGCTCGGCGTCGACCCGTACGCCTGGCTGCTGGCCGGTGGCGAGGACCACGCGCTCGCCGCCACCTTCCCGCCCGAGGTGACGCTGCCCGAGCAGTGGCGCCCGGTCGGGCGGGTGGTGGCCGGCGAGGGCGTCACCGTCGACGGCGAGCCGTACCAGGGGGTCACCGGCTGGGACCACTTCCGGTAAGGGCCCCGAGCGGTCGTAACCTTTACTCCGTGACGGAGATCGAGATCCACGCCGCGCGCTTCGACTCGCCGGAGGCGCAGCGCCTGATCAGGGACGCGCTGGCCGACCTCGGCGCCCGGTACGGCGGCAGCGGCGACGACACCCCGGTCGACGCCGCCGAGTTCGAGCCGCCCGGCGGCGCGTTCCTGATCGCCAGGCTCGACGGCGAGCCGGTCGGCTGTGGCGGCTGGCGCAGCCACGGCGAGGGGACCGCCGAGCTGAAGCGGATGTACACCGCGCCGGCGGCGCGCGGCCGGGGGGTGGCCCGGGCGCTGCTGGCGGCGGTCGAGCGGTCCGCCCGCGAGCAGGGGCGCAAGCGGCTGATCCTGGAGTGCGGCGACCGGCAGCCCGAGGCGATCGGGTTGTACACCTCGGCCGGCTACGAGCGGATCCCGAACTTCGGCTTCTACAAGGACGAGCCGGGCTGCCTCTCCTTCGGCCGTACCCTCTGAGCCACCGCCCCGCGCGGGGCCGTGACCGGCGGCGTCAGCCGGTGGTGATCCGGATCTGTTCGGCGGCCTTGCCGGCGGCGTCGGTGGCGGCCGAGCCGTCGATGCCCCAGGCCAGCACGTGGCCGCTGCGCCGCAGCGAGGAGGTCACCTCGGTCACGGTGTCGCCCACCGCCACCTCCACCTGCACGTCCAGCACGCCCGGCACCCGGCGGGCGTCGCGCAGCCCGTCGACGGCCGAGACCGTGCCGGGGGAGGCGAGCAGGAACTCCACCGCCGCCGCGCCGGTCGGCCGGGGCCGCAGCGCCGGCCGCTCGCCGCGCAGCGTGCGCAGGTACGCCTCGATGAACCCGCACTCGTAGGCGATCGAGATCAGTGCGGTGATCATGTCGCCGGGCAGCCGGGCGGCGCACTCCACCAGCGTCGGCCGGCCGTCGGCGAGGATCCACTCGCTGTGCAGCACGCCGGTGCGGAAGCCGGCGGCGGTGGCCAGCCGGGCCGCCACCGCGAGCAGTTCCCGGCGGGTGGCCGCCGGCAGGGCCGTGGGCACGGTGTGCCCGGTCTCCACCGGGCAGCGTCCGGGCAACACCCGCTTGTCGGTGACGTTGCCGAAGATCACCTCGCCGTCGGCGACCAGCAGCTCGACGCTGTGCTCCGGCCCGGCCAGGACCTGCTCGACGAGCACCCCGGTGGGCAGCCCGTCGGTCGCCTCGGGCGGCGCCTCCGGGGAGGCGGTGGCCGCCCAGGCGTCGGTGATCTCCGCCGGGTCGGTGATGATCTGGACGCCGAGGCTGCCGGAGCGGCGGGTGGGCTTCAGCACGCACCGGCCGCCGTGCCGCTCGGCGAACGCCACCGCCTCGGCGGCCGTGCCGACCAGCTCGAAGGCCGGGTTGGCCAGTCCGGCGTCGGCGGCGAGCAGCCGCATCCGGTGCTTGTCGGAGAAGATGTCGGCGGCCGCCGCCCCGGCGCCGGGCAGGCCGAGTTCGGCGGCGAGCCGGGCCGCCGCGCCGACCGCGTACTCCAGTCCGGGCACCACCAGCCGGGCGGAGCGCAGCCCCGGCTCACGGGCGACCAGCGCGGCGGCGTCCAGGCCGGTCTGGTAGCGCGCGGCCACCACCCGGGAGATGAACGCCAGCTCGCCCGCCAGCTGCTCGATGCCGCGCCGCTGGATCACGTCCGGCTCCTCGACCAGGACCACCGAGCCGGCCGGCAGCTCCTCGGCGTACCAGCGCAGCATGCCGATCGACGCCCCGACAATGATCATCTCGTCTCGGCCCAGGTCCAGCTGCACCAGTCGTCCTCCGTGCTCGGGGGTGCGCGCCGGGAAGGGGACGGCCGGCGCACGCAGACCCTAACCGGACCGGTGCGGGTGCGTCGACGCAGCGTCGCGTACCGGTCAACGCCGGTGCCCGGACACGACAGAGCCGGCGGGCCACGAGGGCCCGCCGGCGCTGGCGAATATGTCGGTCGGCGTTACCGCGTCAGGCGCGGGTGACCTTGCCGGCCTTGATGCACGAGGTGCAGACCTGCATCTTCTTGGTGTTGCCGCCACCGGCCGGGGTCCGCACCGACTGGATGTTCGGGTTCCAGCGGCGGTTGGTCCGCCGGTGCGAGTGGGACACGTTGTGGCCGAAGCCCGGCCCCTTGCCACAGACGTCGCACACGCTAGCCACGGGATACTCCTGGGTTTGAAACGTTCATGAGGTCGCCGCCAGGCGGTGCCCGGGCAACCTGGCCAGGTTACCCGATGACCCGCCGCCCTGCCCAACCGGCCCGGTCCGCCCGGGCCGTGCGGGCCCGCGGGGTGGCGGGGGGAGCGGCCCGCGGCGTGACGGGACGCCCGGCAAGGGTAGCGCGCCCGGCCGCCCACCGGTGGTAGCCGGGACACGCCGGGGCGGTCCGGCCGAGCCCGGCGGGTGTCGGTGCGCGCCAGTAGGCTTCACGCCGTGCTGGACACCCTCGACGCCGCCGCGGTCCGCCGCTGGTGCGCGGGCGGGCTGGCCGCGCTCAAGCGGCACCAGGGCGAGATCGACGACCTGAACGTCTACCCGGTGCCCGACGGCGACACCGGCACCAACCTGGTGCTCACCCTGACCTCGGCCCAGCAGGCGCTGGCCATGGACCTCGACACCCTTCCCGACGACGGGCCCACCCCGCACGGTCACGCGCTGCGGCTGATGGCGCGTGGCGCGCTGCTCGGCGCCCGGGGCAACTCCGGGGTGATCCTGTCGCAGATCCTGCGCGGCTTCGCCGACGCGCTGGCCGCCCGGCCAGCGGTGCGCGGCCGGGAGCTGGCGGTCGCGCTGCGCGACGCCACCACCGCCGCCTACGCCGCGGTCGCCAGCCCGGTCGAGGGCACCCTGCTCAGCGTCGTCGCCGCGGCCGCCGGGGCGGCCGAGCGGGCGGACAGCGACGAGCTCTGCGCGGTCGCCCGGGCGGCGGCCGGCGAGGCGTCCCGGGCGCTCGCCCGCACCCCCGAGCAACTGCCCGCGCTGGCCCGGGCCGGCGTGGTCGACGCCGGCGGGCGCGGGCTCTGCCTGCTGCTCGACGCGCTGGTCGAAGTGATCACCGGGGAGAGCCCGCAGCGGCCGGCGTCCGCGCGGCCGGCGGCCCGCCCGCCGGCCGTCGCCGCCCGCGAGACCGGCTCCGACGAGTACGCCTACGAGGTGCAGTTCCTGCTCGACGCCGACGAGCCGGCGGTGACCCGGATGCGGGCGGAGCTGGCGGCGCTGGGCGACTCGCTGGTCGTGGTGGGCGACGGCGACGGCACCTGGAACGTGCACGTGCACGTCAACGACGTCGGGGCGGCCATCGAGGCGGGAGTGGTCGCCGGCCGGCCGCACCGGATCTCGGTGACCCGCTTCGCCGACCAGGTCGCACCGGTGTCACCCGCCGTGGCGGCGGACGGGCGGGCCGCCGTGGTGGTGGCCGCCGGCGCGGGCATCGCCGAGCTCTTCGGCGGCGAGGGCGCGACGGTGGTGCCCGGCAACCCCTCCACCGGCGAGCTGCTGGACGCCATCCGGGCGACCGGGGCCGCCCGGGTGGTGGTGCTGCCCAACGACCCGAACACCCAGGCGGTGGCGAGCGCCGCCGCCCGGGAGGCGCACGGGCTCGGCGTCAAGGTGAGCGTGGTGCCGACCCGCTCGCCGGTGCAGGCGCTGGCGGCGCTGGCCGTACGCGACCCCGGACGGCGCTTCGAGGACGACGTGATCGCGATGGCCGAGGCGGCCGGCGCCTGCCGCTACGCCGAGGTCTGCTACGCCAGCCGCGAGGCGCTCACCGTCGCCGGCCCGTGCCGCCCCGGCGACGTGCTGGCGCTGGTCGAGGGGGAGGTGCACCTGATCGGCGCCGACCTGCTCGACACCTGCGTCGCCATGGTCGACCGGATGCTCGGCGGCGGCGGCGAGCTGGTCACCCTGCTCGCCGGCGCGGACGCCCCGGACGGGCTGGCCGAGGCGGTGCGCGAGCACGTCGGGCGGCACTGGCCGTTCGTGGAGGTGCAGGCCTATCCGGGCGGCCAGCCGCACTATCCGCTCCTGGTGGGGGTCGAGTGATGCCCGAGACGGCCACGGTGGACACGCCGCTGAAGAAGCTGGTCGGCGAGAAGACGGCGAAGGCGCTGGCCAGCCACCTCGACCTGCACACCGCCGGCGACCTGGTCTACCACTTCCCGCGCCGCTACGACGAGCGCGGCGAGCACACCGACATCCGCTCGCTGGACGTCGGTGAGCAGGTCACCGTGCTGGCCCAGGTGCAGCGCACCGCCGTACGCCCGATGCGCCAGCGCCGCGGCAACCTGCTGGAGGTGACCGTCGGCGACGGCTCCGGCGGCCTGCTCACCCTGACCTTCTTCGGCAACCAGGCGTGGCGGGAGCGGGAGCTGCGGCCGGGCCGGTGGGGGCTGTTCGCCGGCAAGGTCACCGAGTTCCGGGGCAAGCGGCAGCTCAACGGGCCGGAGTACGTGCTGCTCGGCGAGGGCGGCGACGGCGAGGCGGCGGCCAGCGAGGAGATCGAGGAGTTCGCCGGCGCGCTGATCCCGGTCTACCCGGCGGCCGCGGCGGTGCCGACCTGGGTGATCGCCCGCTGCGTGCGGGTGGTGCTGGACACCTTCACCCCGCCGGACGATCCGCTGCCGGCCACCGTGCGGGCCAGCCGCAACCTGGTCGGGCTCGGCACCGCGCTGCGCGAGATCCACCGGCCGTCCAGCAAGGAGGAGCTCTACCGGGCCCGGCGGCGGCTGAAGTGGGACGAGGCGTTCGCCGTGCAGCTGACCCTGGTGCAGCGCAAGCACCGGGCCGCCGACTGGCCCGCCCGCCCCCGCCCGCCGCGCGCGGGTGGCCTGCTGGACGCCTTCGACGCCCGGCTGCCCTACGAGCTGACCCCCGGCCAGCGGGACGTGGGCGCCGAGATCGCCGCCGACCTGGCCACCCCGCACCCGATGCACCGGCTGCTGCAGGGCGAGGTCGGCTCGGGCAAGACGGTGGTGGCGCTGCGCGCCATGCTCCAGGTGGTCGACGCCGGCGGGCAGGCCGCGCTGCTCGCCCCCACCGAGGTGCTCGCCGCCCAGCACCACCGCGGCATGCTCGACCTGCTCGGGCCGCTGGGCCGGGCCGGCGAGCTGGGCGCCGCCGAGCACGCCACCCGGGTCGAGTTGGTCACCGGCTCGCTCGGCGCGGCCGCCCGCCGGCGGGCGCTGGCCGAGGTGGCCAGCGGCGCCGCCGGCATCGTGCTCGGCACCCACGCCCTGCTCTACGAGGGGGTCGACTTCGCCGACCTGGGCCTGGTCGTGGTCGACGAGCAGCACCGCTTCGGCGTCGAGCAGCGCGACGCGCTGCGCGCCAAGGCCGAGCAGCCCCCGCACGTGCTGGTGATGACGGCGACCCCGATCCCGCGCACGGTGGCGATGACCGTCTACGGCGACCTGGAGACCTCGACGCTGTCCCAGCTGCCGCGCGGCCGGTCGCCGATCGCCTCGCACGTGGTGCCGGCCGCCGAGAAGCCGGCCTTCCTGGACCGGGCCTGGCGCCGGCTGCGCGAGGAGGTGGCCGCCGGGCACCAGGCGTACGTGGTCTGCCCGCGGATCGGTGACGGTCCGGCGTCCGAGGAGGAGGCGCCGCGGGAGGACGACTCCGGGCGGCGGCCGCCGCTGGCGGTGACCGAGGTGGCGCCGCTGCTCGCCGAGGGGCCGCTGCACGGGCTGCGGATCGGGGTGCTGCACGGCCGGTTGCCGGCCGACGAGAAGGACGCGGTGATGCGCTCCTTCGCCGCCGGCGACCTCGACGTGCTGGTGGCCACCACTGTCGTGGAGGTCGGCGTCGACGTGCCGAACGCCACCGTGATGATCGTGCTGGACGCCGACCGGTTCGGCGTCTCGCAGCTGCACCAGCTGCGCGGCCGGGTCGGCCGGGGCGCCGCCGCCGGGCTCTGCCTGCTGGTCACCGAGGCGAACGAGGGCAGCCCGGCGCGCGAGCGGTTGGACGCCGTCGCCTCCACCACCGACGGTTTCAAGCTGGCCGAACTGGATCTGGAACAGCGCCGCGAGGGCGACGTGCTGGGGGCCACCCAGTCCGGCCGCCGCTCGCACCTGCGACTGCTCTCCCTGCTGCGCGACGCCGACCTGATCCGCGACGCGCGGGCCGAGGCGATCACCCTGGTCGAGGAGGATCCGGAGCTGTCCCGGCACCCGGCGTTGGCCGCCTCGGTGGCCGCCCTGGTCGACGAGGAGCGCGCGGAATACCTGGAGAAGGGCTGACCGGAGCGCCGCCGTACCTCTCGTGCGGTCGCGCGCGCTGGCCAGGTGATGCTTCGAGGCCGACCCGCGCGGGTGCACCTCGTCAGTGCCGTGTCGGGGGTCCCGGTGTGGCATCCCGGCGGCCCGCGCCAGGACCGTCCGCCCGTGCCCTGTGGTGGTGAGCGTGCCGCGCGGCGGTGGTCCGTGTCGGCATCGTCCGCTCGTGCCATGCGGCGGAGCGGGTCCGCGGCAGCACCGGCATCGGCTCGCGCCGCGTGCCGGGCCGGCGCGGCGGGTGGCCGTGCCGGCGGGACATGGTGAGGGCGCGCCGACCCGGGTGGGTCGACGCGCCCTCAGCGCTCAGCTCGGCTCAGCTCACGCGGTGAAGCGCACCCGCCGACGCCGCGCGACGACGAAGAGCACCGCGCCCAGGGCGAGCAGGGCGACCGCGCCCGCGGCGATGCCGCCGGCCGCCGCACCGGTCACCGGCAGGCCCGGCTCCTCGCCACCGCCGCCACCGCCACCGCAGTCACCCTCGGGGGCGTAGACGGCCTCCATCTCCAGCTCCAGCTCGGGAAGGACGACCAGCGCGGTGTCGTCCTTGCCGGCCTTGAAGGTGACGGTCTCGGAGTCGCCCGGCTGCACGGTCCGGGTCTCGGTCTCCTTGCCGTAGGTGAAGACCACCTTGACCGGCAGGCCACCCTCCGGGTTGGTGGCGGTCAGCGTGAAGGTCTCGCAGTCCGCCTTGGTGGTGATGGTGGGCAGCGGGCAGTCCTCCGGACGCTGCCACGAGTAGCTGCCGTCCTCGATCACCTTGCCGTCGACCAGCACCTCGACCTTGCCGGCGTTCTCGGCCGGCACCACGGTGCCGTTGTCGGCCTTGCCCGGCTCGACGGTGACCTTCTTGGACCAGCCGTTCTCGCCCCGGACCTCGAACTCGACCGGGTACTTCGAGATCTTGCCGTCGTTGCTCAGCGACACGGTGACGGTGCCGTCGCAGTTGGACGCGAAGGTGGCCGCCGGGGTGGTGCAGCTCTTGTCGCCGCCGTTGTACGCACCATGCGGGCCGGTGGACCGGTTGCCCGGCGCGCCCTTGGAGCCGAGCTTCTTGTCGCCGTACCGCTTGCCGCCCTCGACCAGCGGGTCGATGATCTCGTCGGTGCCGCCCCAGATCAGGTCCACCTGGGTGTGGCAGTCCGGGATCTCGACCTTCAGGTCGATCTCGGTCTGGGTGCCGCCGATCCAGTCGCTGTCCGGCGTGCCGTAGACGTACTGCGGGGTGGCGAACTGCGGCCGCGGCGCGAAGTAGGACACCAGCGTGAAGTACTGCTTGCTGTCACCGCAGAGCGGCAGGTCACCGTCGAGCTTGACGGTCGCGGTGCCCTTCGGGCCGTCGAAGGTGTGGCTGTACTTGGCCTTGCTGGCGTCCACACACTTCGGCGCCGGGGTGCAGGGCTTGTCGCCGCCCAGCTTGATGCTGCCCTCGTTGGTGCGGTCCTGGCCGTTCTTCTTCCACAGCGCGTAGATCGTCAGCTTCGCGCCGGCGGTGTCGCCGGGCACCCGCTGCACCGCCTGCACCGAGCCGCCCTTGGGGACGACGGCGCCCTGCAGCGGCTTGGTGGTGTCGGCCGCCAGGTTCACCGGGGTGGACGGGTCGGCGGTGACGGTCTTGAGGGTCGCGGCCTTGTCCCGCTCGCTGTTCTCCACCGTCCAGGTGATCACCCGCTCGCCGGTGAGCCCGTCGCAGTCGGCGGTGGCGGTGATGGTGGTGTGGTGGGCGCTGGCCGGCGCGGCCACCGCGACGGCCGCGGTGAGGCCGAGGAAGGCGGCCCCCAGTACGGCCAGTGGTCGCCGCAGCGACGCTCTGGTACGGATCACGCGTACTCCCGGGGTGAGGAAGCTGAAGGGGGTGGGCGCGGAGTGGGGCGGTTCGGACGGTCGCGGGTGCCTCGGTGCGCGTCCGGTGCGGGCGCCGCTCCGTGCCTGGGCCGGCGGTCCACCGCCGACACCCGGCAGACCCTAGCGAGATCGCCGCGTGCGTTACAGCGTTCAGCGGGACCTAAGGATGATGTTATGAATGCGAGATCATTGATATACGAAGGGTGGCCGGGCCGGCGCGACGCGCATACCGGCGGTGTCGTCGGCGGGTCCCCCGGTCTCGCGTAGCGTCGGGGCCATGAGCAGGAGGAGACGGTGACCCGGATCGTCGCCGGGACGCTCGGTGGCCGGCGGATCGCCGCGCCGCCCGGCGCGGGCACCCGGCCGACGTCCGACCGGGTCCGGGAGGCGTTGTTCAGTGCCGTCCAGGCCGAGGTCGATCTGACCGGCGCCCGCTTCGCCGACCTGTACGCCGGCTCCGGCGCGGTCGGGCTGGAGGCGCTGTCCCGGGGCGCCGCGCACGTGCTGCTGGTCGAGTCCGACCCGCGGGCCGCCCGGGTGATCCGGGAGAACGTGGCGGCCCTGCGCGCCGCCCCGGCCGCCCGGCTGGTCACCGGGAAGGTGGGCACCGTGCTGGCGGCCGGCCCGGAGGGCGGCCCGTACGACGTGGTCTTCGCCGACCCGCCGTACGCGCTGCCGGACGTGGAGGTCACCGCGATGCTGGCCGCGCTGGTCGACGGCGGCTGGCTGGCCCCGGACGCGCTGGTGGTGGTGGAACGCTCCAGCCGGACCGGGCCGGTCGAGTGGGTGCCGGGTGTCACCGCCGAGCGAAGTCGCCGTTACGGCGAGACCACCCTTTGGTACGGTCGCCGATCATGAGACGTGCGGTGTGTCCCGGCTCGTTCGACCCGGTCACCAACGGACACCTCGACATCATCGGCCGGTCGAGCCGGCTCTTCGACGAGGTGATCGTCGGCGTGCTGGTGAACCAGTCGAAGAGCGGCCTGTTCACCGTCGAGGAGCGGATCGACATGCTCCGCGAGGTGACCGCCTCGTACGACAACGTCCGGGTCGAGTCGTTCCGCGGGCTGCTGGTCGACTTCTGCCGCGCCCAGCAGGCGAGCGTCCTGGTCAAGGGCCTGCGCGCGGTCAGCGACTTCGACTACGAGTTGCAGATGGCCCAGATGAACATCGGGCTGGCCGGCGTCGAGACGCTCTTCATGCCGACCAACCCGCTCTACTCGTTCCTCTCCTCCAGCCTGATCAAGGACGTGGCCAAGTGGGGCGGCGACATCTCCGCCCACGTCCCCGACGTGGTCCGCCACGCCCTCCACACCCGCCTGACCCCCAACCTCCCCCGCGGCTGACCCCACCCCACCGCTGCCGCGAGCCGGAGACCTCGGCCCTCTTTCGTCCCGTGGTGGGCGGAATGCGGGGGCGGAACGTGCCCGATCGCGAGGGCCGGGGGCGTGCGACGCGCCGGGGGCGGTGGGGGCGGTGGTGGATGGTGCGGGTGATGATGGGTGAAGCGGGAACCGGGCCGCAGCCCGCATGATGTAGGTCGGCCGTACGAACGACAGGAGTGAGGTACCGGTGGACCCGCTCGACCGCATCGACGAACTGATCGCCATGGTGGAGACGGCCCGTTCCGTCCCGATGTCGCGCAACAACTGCATGGTCGACCGGGGCGAGATGATCGCGGCCCTGGAGGAGTTGCGCGCCGAGCTCCCCGCCGACCTGCGCCGGGCGGCCGCCCTGCTGGAGGAGCGGGACAAGATCATGGAGGCCGGCAAGCGCGAGGCCGACCGGATCATCAGCGAGGGTGAGGCGGAACACGCCCGCCTGGTCTCGGTGAACGAGATCACCGTCTCCGCCGAGCACGAGGGCGCCCGGATCATCGCCGAGGCCCGCGCCGAGGCGCAGCGGCTGCGCGAGGAGGTCGACGACTACGTCGACACCGCGCTGGCCAACTTCGAGCAGTTCCTCACCCGGGCGCTGGCCTCGATCGAACGCGGGCGCGACAAGATGCACGCGCTGCGCGAGATCGGCACCTTCGCCGGCGACGAGGCGGAGCGCCCGCTACCCTTCTGACCGGCACCTCAGCAGCCGGCAGGGCGGGGCGGGCGTCGCCCCCGGTTCGACGGTCCGGGGGTTGCCCAGGTAACCTCGTTTGTCGGCCTCTCACCGGCCGGAGTCTGACTATGCCCAAACACACGCCTTCCCAACTCGACCCCAGGTCGCCGCTGGTCCTCGACACGAGGGAGCTGCCGCGTCGGCCTGGTGCGTTGCGTACGGTCAAGCGGGTGGTACCGGCACCGGCGGACCTCGGCGTGGAGTTGATCGGCGTGCCGGAGGGCGCGGACCTCGACCTCGACCTGAGGTTGGAGTCGGTGTCCGAGGGCGTGCTCGTCTCGGGCACCGTCAGCGGTCCCGTCCGGGGCGAGTGCGGGCGCTGCCTGCGCGAGATCAACGACTCGGTGGTCGTGCGGATCCAGGAGCTGTACGCGTACGAGAACAGCACCACGGACACCACGACCGACGAGGACGAGGTGGGCCGGATGCAGGGAGACCTGA
Source organism: Micromonospora desertarenae (assembly GCF_056150265.1). NCBI lineage: Bacteria > Bacillati > Actinomycetota > Actinomycetes > Micromonosporales > Micromonosporaceae > Micromonospora > Micromonospora desertarenae. Next base: position 343,142 of record NZ_JAXCFQ010000003.1, on the reverse strand, counting down.
TCGACCTGGAGCCGGCGTTGCGGGACGCGGTGGTGCTCACACTGCCGACCAACCCGCGCTGCCGGGAGGACTGCCCAGGCCTGTGCCCCGAGTGCGGGGTGCACCGGGACGAGCTGCCGGCCGACCACAGTCACCAGCAGATCGACCCGCGTTGGGCGGGCCTGTCGCAACTGACCCGTAAAGAGGAGTAAGAACCGTGGCCGTCCCCAAGCGCAAGATGTCGCGCAGCAACACCCGGTCCCGCCGGGCGCAGTGGAAGACCGCGGCGGTCGCGACCGTGGCCTGCCCGCAGTGCAAGTCCGCGAAGCTGCCGCACGCCGCCTGCTCCGTCTGCGGCACCTACAACGGCCGTCAGGTCCTCGAGGTCTGACCGGACGCCGAGTGACGCCCCCGACCACGGGTCGGGCGGCGCGCGCGCCCTGGCGAACGCCCGGTGCCCCGGCTCCCACGAACGCCGGCCGGCCTGTTCCGGCCGGCGTTCCGGTGGAGCCGGGCATCGCGCGGATCGCCGTTGACCTCCTCGGCGGGGACGATGCTCCCGCCGTCGTGGTTGACGGCGCTCTGCGGGCCGTGCGCGCCGACCCTGACCTGCACCTGCTGCTCGTCGGCCCGGCCGAGGCCGCCGGCGAGGTGATCGCCGCCCTCGACCCGGCGCAACGTGCCCGGGTCGCCGTGCGGCCGGTCCGCGCCGCCGTCGGCATGGCCGACCATCCCAGCGCCGCCCGCGCACCCAGCACCGTGCGGGCGGCGGTCACCGCGGTCCGCGACGGGGCCGCCGACGCGCTGGTCTCCGCCGGTTCGACCGGCGCCACCGTCACCGCCGCCGCGCTCGGCCTCGGGCGCTGGTCCGACGTCCGCCAGCCGGCCCTGGTCGCCACCCTGCCGGCCGTCGCCGGCCCGGTCGTGCTGCTCGACGTCGGCGGCTCGCTGGACCCGCGGCCGGCCACCCTCGCCCGGCACGCCATGCTCGGTGCCGCGTACGCGGCGGTCGCGCACGGCATCCCGGAGCCCCGGGTCGGCCTGCTCTCCGTCGGCACCGAGGCGGGCAAGGGCGACCGCCTCCGCCGGCACGCCGACCCGCTGCTGGCCGCCGAGCCGCTGCCCTGCGGCGGCCGCTACGTCGGCCTCGTCGAGGGCTACGACGTCTCGCTCGGCACCCGCGCCGACGTGGTGGTCACCGACGGGTTCACCGGTAACGTGCTGCTCAAGGCGATCGAGGGCGCGTACGCGATGGCCGGCGGACCACCGGCCGGCGGCGGGGCGCCGCGCGCGGCCGCCCTGCTCGGGGTGGCCGGGACCGTGGTCGTCTGCCACGGCGCCGCCCGGCCCGACGACGTGGCCTCCGGCATCGCGCTCGCCGCCCACCTGTGGCGGCGGGGCGCCGCCGACCTGGTCTCCGCGCTGCTCGACGCCGCGGAGGACCGCATCGACCGCACCACCGACACCGAGGTACGCACATCATGACCAACGACAAGCGGCGGCGGGCGTCCGTCGGTCACCTGGAGGCGGCGTTCGGCGTCACGCTGGACCCGGAACTGCTGGAGCGGGCGCTGACCCACCGCTCGTACGCGTACGAGAACGGCGGCCTGCCCACCAACGAGCGGCTGGAGTTCCTCGGCGACTCGGTGCTCGGCGTGGTGATCACCACCGCGCTCTTCCACAACCACCCCGACCTGCCCGAGGGCCAGCTGGCCAAGCTGCGGGCCAGCGTGGTCAACATGCGCGCGCTCGCCGACGTGGCCCGCGGGCTGGGCCCGGACGGGCTCGGCGCCTACCTGCTGCTCGGCAAGGGCGAGGAGACCACCGGCGGCCGGGACAAGGCCAGCATCCTGGCCGACACGCTCGAGGCGCTGCTCGGCGCGATCTACCTCCAGTACGGCCTGGACACCGCGGCCGCCGTGATCCACCGGCTGTTCGACCCGCTGATGGCCGAGTCGGCCGGGCGGGGCGCGGCGCTGGACTGGAAGACCAGCCTCCAGGAGCTGACCGCCTCGCTCGGGCTGGGCGTGCCCGAGTACCGCATCGAGGGCACCGGGCCGGACCACCTGAAGACCTTCACCGCGTGGGTGGTGGTGGCCGGCAACCGCTACGGCGGCGCCGAGGGGCGCAGCAAGAAGGAGGCCGAGCAGCGCGCCGCCGAATCGGCCTGGCGGACGCTGACCGAGCAGGCGGAGCAGGAGCAGGCGGCGCGGCAGCGGGAGGTGGCCGCCGCCGAACTGGCCGCCCGTGCCGCCGAGGAGGCCCCGAGCGCCGCCGACCCGGCGTCCGGCGCGGCCGAGACGGGCGCCCGCCGTGCCTGAGCTGCCCGAGGTGGAGACGGTCCGGCAGGGCCTGGCCCAGTGGGTCATCGGCCGCCGGATCGCCGCGGTGGAGGTGCGCCACCCCCGCGCGGTGCGCCGGCACGCCCCCGGCGGGGCGCACTTCGCCGACGTGCTGGCCGGGCGGACCGTGCTCGACGTCCGCCGCCGCGGCAAGTACCTCTGGCTCCCGCTGGACAGCGGGGACGCGGTGATCGGGCACCTCGGCATGTCCGGGCAACTGCTGCTGCAGCCCGCCGACGCGCCCGACGAGACCCACCTGCGGATCCGGTTCCGGTTCGCCGACGACGGCCCCGAGCTGCGCTTCGTCGACCAGCGCACGTTCGGCGGGCTCTCCGTCTCGGCCGGCGGGGCGGAGCTGCCGGCGGAGATCGCGCACATCGCCCGGGACCCGATGGACCCGCAGTTCTCCGACGCCGAGTTCGTCGCCGCGCTGCGCCGGCGGCGTACCGAGGTGAAGCGGGCGCTGCTGGACCAGACCCTGATCTCCGGGGTGGGCAACATCTACGCCGACGAGGCGCTCTGGCGGGCCCGCCTGCACGGCGCCCGGCCCACCGACGCGCTCACCCGGCCGGCCGCGCTGCGCCTGCTCGGGCACGTCCGGGACGTGCTCGGCGAGGCGATCAAGGAGGGCGGCACCAGCTTCGACGCCCTCTACGTCAACGTCAACGGCGAGAGCGGCTACTTCGACCGGGCGCTGAACGTCTACGGCCGGGAGGGCCTGCCGTGCCGACGGTGCGGCGCGCCGATCCGCCGTGAGGCGTTCATGAACCGGTCGTCGTACAGCTGCCCGCGCTGCCAGCCGCGTCCTCGGGGATCGCTTCGGGGATGACCCCGAGCCGGATCCGGGTCGGCGCCGGCGCGTCGCCCCGACCGGTCCGGGAAGGATCCGGTGTGGCGTACGCCCGCACCCGATCGGCCCGCTCGTGGCGCCCGTACTTGCCTCGCACCGGTTCCGGGCCGGACCGGGGCCGTTCCCTGATGTACCGACCCCGTCGCGCCCATAGCGTCAGCCCCGTTGACAGGGGGTTGACGTGACAGGGGGACCCGTGATGGGGGCAAGACCGGTGACGGTGCGGTTGGCACGCTGGAGCGCGGAACATCCGTGGCGGGCCGTCGCGATGTGGGTGGTGTTCGTGGCGGTGTGCTTCGTCGGGGGGAGCGCCGCCGGCCTCAACGAGGCCACCTCCGCCGACCAGGCCATCGGCGAGTCCGGCCGGGCCGGGGTGATCGTGGACGCGGGGAACTTCGACGACCCGGCCACGGAGAACATCCTCATCACCCCGCGCGGCGGCACGCTCGACCAGACCGCCGCGCAGGCGGCGGCCGCCGACGCGGCGGCCCGGCTGCGCTCGGTGACCGGGGTCGCCTCCGTCGGCGAGCCGATGCCGGCCCGGGACGGCTCCGCGGTGCTGCTGCCGATCACCATGTCCGGCGACCCGGAGACCGCCGCCGACCGGGTGCAGCCGCTGCGCGACGCCACCGCCCAGGTGCAGGACGGGCACCCGCAGCTGCGGATCGAGCAGGTCGGCGGCCCGTCGATCAACAAGGCGCTGGACGACACGCTCGGCAAGGACTTCAAGCGGGCCGAACTGCTCAGCCTGCCGGTGACCCTGGCCATCCTGATCATCGCGTTCGGCGCGCTGATCGCCGCCGGCGTGCCGGTGCTGCTGGCGCTCTCCTCGGTGGCCGCGGCGATGGGGCTCTCCACTCTCGCCTCGCACCTGGTGCCCGCGACCGACACGACGGCCAGCGTGATCCTGCTGATCGGCATGGCGGTCGGGGTGGACTACTCGCTGTTCTACGTGCGGCGGGAGCGGGAGGAGCGGGCCAAGGGCCGCTCGGGCCTGGACGCGGTGGAGATCGCCGCGGAGACCTCCGGGCACGCCGTGGTGGTCTCCGGCTTCGCCGTGATCATCTCGATGGCCGGGCTGCTGCTCGCCGGTGACGTGGTCTTCTCCTCCCTCGCGGTGGGCTCGATCCTGGTGGTCGCGGTCGCGGTGACCGGCTCGCTGACCGTGCTGCCGGCCCTGCTGGCCAAGCTCGGGCGCTGGGTCGACCGGCCCCGGGTGCCGTTGCTGTGGCGGCTGACCGCGCCGCGTACCGGGCGGCACGGCGAGCCCGCGAAGCCCCGGTTCTGGCCGGCCGTGCTGAAGCCCGCGCTGCGTGCCCCGGTGGCCACCCTGGTGATCTCGGTGGGTCTGCTGCTCGCGCTCGCCGTGCCCGCGCTCGACATGAAGCTGAAGTTCCCCGGCATGGAGGACGTGCCGCGCAGCACCGCGGCGATGCAGGCGTACGACCGGCTCACCGCGGCCTTCCCGAGCAACGGCACCAGCCACACCGTGGCGGTCCGGGCGCCGGCCGCCGAGGCCGACCGGGTGTCGGCGGCGCTGACCGAGCTGGCCGCCCGGGCGTCGGCCGACCCGCTCTTCGCGCCGACCGAGGCGGACGGCCCGAAGATCCGGGTGTCGGACGACCGGCGGGTGTCGGTGCTGACCGTCGCCACCCCGTACACCAGCCGGGACGCCGAGGCCGGGCAGTCGCTGGACCGGCTCCGCGACGACCTGGTCCCGGCGACGCTCGGCGGGGTCCCCGGGGTGGAGTACGCGGTCGGTGGCGACATCGCCGGCAGCGAGGACTACGCGCAGCACGTCCGGGACAAGCTGCCGATCGTCGTGGGCTTCGTGCTGGTGCTGACCTTCCTGGTGATGGTGCTGACCTTCCGCTCGGTGGTCATCGCACTCAGCTCGATCCTGCTCAACCTGCTCTCCGCCGGTGCCGCGTACGGCCTGCTGGTGCTGGTCTTCCAGGGCGACTGGGCGGAGGGCCTGCTGGGCTTCACCTCGATGGGCGCGATCGTGGCCTGGCTGCCGCTCTTCCTCTTCGTGGTGCTCTTCGGGCTCTCGATGGACTACCACGTCTTCGTGGTCAGCCGGATCCGCGAGGGCATCCGGGCCGGCATGCCCAACCGGGAGGCGGTGGCGTACGGCATCACCTCGTCGGCCGGCGTGGTGACCAGCGCGGCGATCGTGATGGTCGGGGTCTTCTCGATCTTCGCGACGCTGAGCATGATCGACTTCAAGCAGCTCGGCATCGGCCTGGCGGCGGCGATCCTGCTGGACGCCACGATCATCCGCGCGGTGGTGCTGCCGGCGCTGATGACCATGCTCGGCGACGCCAACTGGTGGGCGCCGCGCTTCCTGCGCCAGCGCCCCGCGGCGACCCCGGCCGACCCGCCGGCCCCCGCGCCGGAGCTGGTCGGCGTCCGCTGACCGACCGCGCTCCCGGGCCGGACCGCACCACGCGGTCCGGCCCTGCCGCGCCGACCGGCCCGCCCGGCACGGCGGCGCAAGCCCGACCGGCCGCTCGGAGCTACGCGCCGGCCGGGGCGAACGCCGCTCAGCGCGACGGCCGGTCAGCGTGCCGGCTGGTCACAGCACGGGGCAGGAGACCCGCCAGGCGTCGAGGTCGCGGTCCTTGCGGATCGAGGCGAAGCCGTAGCCGACCGTCTCCACGCAGAAGTCCTCGGTCGTGCCGGTGTACTCGACGTGGAAGACCGGCTTGCCCGCCTCGGCGAACGGCAGCAGCTTCGCGCACCGGCGCAGCCGTACGCACTCCTCGTCCACCGCGAAGTCGAAGTCCGGCGCCAGCGCGGCCACCTGCTCGGTGTTGCCGAGCAGGCCGGGGGAGAGGTCCAGCGCGCGGGCCAGTTCGGCCAGCCGCCGGTTGAACAGCAGCGCGTCGTCGAAGCCCAGCGGGAAGCCGGACCGGTGGGCGTAGCCGTCGGCGTCGGCCAGGGCCACCGCACCGAACCCCTTGCCCCGGCAGAGCCGGAACCGGTCGGCCAGCACCGGCCGCAGCGTGTCCCACTGCCGGACGTCCAGCCAGCGGCTGTCCGGGCGGCGGGACGCGGTGCCGCGCACCCCCGGCGGGAAGCGGTCCGCGTCCGGATCGGTGGGCAGTACCGAGCCGACGTGCACCTGGCAGATCAACCGGCGGTCCCGCGAGCGCAGCTCGGCGGTCTGCGCCGCCGTGGTGGTCACCGGGTCGAGCAGGAACACGTCGGCGTCCACACCCGGGTCCAGCGCCCCGGTGAGCTGCCACTGCCACTGCCAGCGGCGGACCGACTCGGCCGGCCAGGTGGTCGGCGCGCCGGGCCGGGCCAGCTCGACCCGGCAGCCGTACAGCGGGATCGCCAGCACGAGCGCCAGGCAGGCCGGCAGCGCCCGGCGCAGGCCACGCCCGGCGGCGCGCGCACGCGGCCGGATCCGCATCGGCAACTCCCGGGTCGCGGGCGGCATCCCACCGCCCGAGCCGGTACGCCCCTCCGGCGTACCTCACCCGGTCAAACGAGCACGGACCCGACCACGATTCGTGCTTCAGCGCGGCGCGGCGAAGACCTGCGTCCAGTACGGCCCGTTGCTGCTGGCCACGCCCACGCCGATCTCGGTGAAGGCGCAGTTGAGGATGTTGGCCCGGTGGCCGGGGCTGTTCATCCAGGCGTCCATCACCGCGGCCGGGGTCTTCTGGTTCCAGGCCACGTTCTCGCCGTAGGTACGCCAGGCGTAGCCCACCCGGTCCAGCCGGTCGCCGGCGTCGCTGCCGTCGCTGCCGGTGTGCGACATGTCCTGGTGGTCGGCCTGGTCCTGGCTGTGCCGCTGGGCCGCGGTCATCAGCTTGTCGTCGATGCTCAGCGCCCGGCAGCCGGCCTTCGCCCGCTCCGCGTTGACCAGGTTGACCACCTCGCGGGCCTGGCTGCTGACGGTGCCGCCGGGGGCGACACCGGCGCCGCCGGCCGGCGCGGTGCTGCGCTCCGGCGACCGGCGCGAGGGCGCGGTGGTCCGCGCCGGCGCCGGCTTCGGCTTGGTCACCTTGGTCGGGGAGGGGGTGGGCTTCGTCGGGGTCGGGGTGGCACCCGGGGTGGGTGCGGCCAGCGCGTCGGCCGGCGACTCCGCTCTGGCGTCGAAGGGCGCGGCGGCCACCGTGTCGTCACCGGTCGCGGTGGTGTCCGGCCGGTCGTCGCCGCCACCGCCCAGCGCGACGGCACCGACGCCGAGACTGACCACCAGCGTGGCCGCCGCGGCGGCGCCGCCGATCAGCGCCGGCCGGGGGAACCGGCGGGCCCGGTGCCGGCCGTCGGCCGGTTCCTGCCCGGCCCCGGCCTCCCGGTGCGCGCCGAGGTCGGTGTCACCGGCGAACGCCGGGTAACCGCCGGTCGGGTGGAACTCGCCGGTGGCCTGGTCGCCGCCCCAGCGGTCGGCCGGCTCGTCCCGGTGCCAGCCGGCGTCCGGCGTCGCCGCCCACCGCTCGGTGGGCCGGTCCTGCTGCCAGGTGCCGGCCGGCTGGTCGCCGTGCCACGCCTCGCCGGGCCGCCACTGCTCGGTCGGCTGGTCGCGGTGCCACCCCGGGTCGGTACGCCAGCCCTCGTCCGGCTGCTCACGCCAGCCGATCCCGCCGGGCGGAGCGGCGTCCCGGTCGGCGCCCGGCTGCCACCGCTCGGTGGGCTGGTCCCCGTACGGCTGGTCCACCGGGCCGTACGCCTGCTCGCCGTGCCACGCGCCGGTCGGGGGTTCCTGGTGCCGGTCGTCGACCGGCTGCGCCGGCTCGTCGCCGAACAGGTAGGACGACCGGGGCGCCGGACGGTCGGTCAGCCAGGCCGGCTCGTCGACCGGCGGCTCGGGGCGCCGCTGAGCGCCATCCGGATCGTTCGGGTCGGTCCATCCGTACACGCCGTAGCCTCCACGGGTCGGTTGCGGGCCGGGGTGACGGTACGGGGCGGCCTCGACCAGCGGCAACGTGGCTAAGAAAGAGTTAAGGGGAAGTCGGGCGTCCGGGTAGGGAGTTCCCGGGAACCGAGGCGTACAGTAAAGGGGTCCGGACAGAGCGTGTCTGCGCCTTGTGGCGGCCCCCCGGCAAGTGGACAGGTCGACGTGGAGATGATCTACGGCCTGCGAGAACTTGACGAAGGAGGGGGTATCGGCTCAATATATAGGTGTCGCCAGTCGCGCCCGGTCATGCCCAAGAACAGTTGGAATGACAGCCGCGAACACAGGGGCGCGCGTTGGCCGGCCTTTCCGGCAGCGCATATCAAGGAGTCAACATGGCGAAGGCCCTCTACGGCCACGTAGGTGCGGCGCCCGACCGGCGCCTGCTCGACGAGGTCACCCGACTGCGTGCCAGGGTTCAGGCACTGGAGTTCGAGCTCGCCCGGGTGCGTGCCGAGAACGATCGGCTCGCGGCGGCCGCCTCCGAGGCGGACGGTCTGCTCCGGCTGGCCGAGCCGGCGCTCACCTGAGTCTCGAGCCGGGAAAACTGAATCGCACCACGCGAAAAAGCGCGCCGACACATTTGTGCCGGCGCGCAACTCTGTCCGCTCCCTTTTCCGTGGGCGCATAAAGCGATCTTGTAACTGACCGGGTTCGCGAAACTGCGACCCTCCGGGGCCGGGCGAAAACAGCTCCGGCGGGCCCGGATGTGAACCGGTCTTCGGCGATTACCGGGCGCCGCGGAAACGGTGGGGGCGGGTCAGGTGCCGCGCCGTACCCGGCTCCGGGTTAGTCTGCGGGTTCACCCAGGTCCGCGCAGCCGGCGACGGTACGGCGGCCACCGGACGAGGATCGAGAAGGTGTATCTCAAGAGCCTGACGGTGAAGGGCTTCAAGTCCTTCGCCTCCGCGACGACGCTCAAGCTGGAGCCGGGGATCACCTGCGTGGTCGGCCCGAACGGCTCCGGCAAGTCCAACGTCGTCGACGCCATCGCCTGGGTGCTGGGCGAGCAGGGCGCCAAGGCGTTGCGCGGCGGCAAGATGGAGGACGTCATCTTCGCCGGCACCGCCGGCCGGGCGCCGCTGGGTCGCGCCGAGGTGACGCTGACCATCGACAACACCGACGGCGCGCTGCCGATCGAGTACACCGAGGTGTCGATCACCCGCCGGATGTTCCGCTCCGGCGAGAGCGAGTACGAGATCAACGGCAACTCCTGCCGGCTGCTCGACATCCAGGAGCTGCTCTCCGACTCGGGTATCGGCCGGGAGATGCACATCATCGTCGGGCAGGGGCGGCTCGACGGCATGCTGCACGCCAAGCCGGAGGACCGCCGGGCGTTCATCGAGGAGGCGGCCGGCGTCCTGAAGCACCGCAAGCGCAAGGAAAAGGCGCTGCGCAAGCTCGACGCGATGCAGACCAACCTCAACCGGCTCACCGACCTGACCGCCGAGCTGCGCCGCCAGCTCAAGCCGCTGGGCCGGCAGGCCGAGGTGGCCCGGCGGGCCGCCACGATCCAGGCCAACCTGCGCGACGCCCGGCTGCGGCTGCTCGCCGACGACCTGGCCACGCTGCGCGCGACCCTGGACAAGGAGATCGCCGACGAGACCGCGCTGCGCGAGCGGCGCGAGCAGGTCGAGGCCGAGCACACCGAGGTGCAGCGGCGCCTCGGCGAGCTGGAGGCGGCGCTGGCCGAGGACGCCCCGCTGCTCGCCGCCGCGCAGGACACCTGGTACAAGCTCTCCGCGTTGCAGGAGCGGTTCCGCTCGATCGAGCAGCTCGCCCGGGAGCGGCTGCGCCACCTCAGCGCCACCCCGGACGACGAGCGGCCGGGCCGTGACCCGGACCAGCTGGAGGCCGAGGCGGAGCGGGTCCGCGAGCAGGAGGAGGAGCTGCGGGCGGCGCTCACCGACGACCAGATCCGGCTCGCCGAGGCGGTCGAGCACCGGCAGGAACTGGAGCGCCAGCTCGCCGCCGCCGAGCGGGAACTGGTCGCCGCGGCGAAGGCGATCGCCGACCGGCGGGAGGGGCTGGCCCGGCTCACCGGGCAGGTGAACTCGGCCCGCGCCCGGACCACCAGTGCCGGTGAGGAGATCGAGCGGCTCGCCGCCGCGCACGCCGACGCGCTGGCCCGCTCCGAGCGGGCCCAGGCCGACCTGGACGCGGTCGCCGCCGAGTCCACCGAGGCGGACCGGGACAACGCCGACCTGGACGCCCGGCACGCCGAGGCGGTCGCCGCCCTGGAGCGGGTGCAGGCCACCGTCCGGTCGCTGACCGACGCGGAGCGGGCGGCGGAGAAGGACGCCGCCACCTGGAAGGCCCGCGAGGAGGCGCTCGCCCTGGGCCTGCGCCGCAAGGACGGCGCCGGCGCCCTGCTGGCCCGCGCCGACCAGGTCCCCGGCCTGCTGGGCAGCCTGTCCGGGCTGCTCACCGTCGCACCCGGACACGAGGCCGCCCTCGCCGCCGCGCTCGGCGGCCTCGCCGACGCGGTGGCGGTGACCGGGGTGGACGAGGCCGTCGAGGCGATGCGGCTGCTGAAGATCTCCGACGCCGGCCGGGCCGGACTGCTGGTGGGCAGCCCCGCCGGGCCGGGCATGGACGGGCCCGCCGACGCCCTGCGGCCGAAGCTGCCCGACGGCGCGCGCTGGGCGCCCGACCTGGTGGAGTGCGCGGCCGAGATCCGCCCGGCGGTGCACCGGGCGCTGCGCGACGTGGTGCTGGTGGACGACCTGGCGGCGGCCGCCGAGGTGGCCGCCGGCAACCCCGAGCTGCGCGCGGTCACCCCGGACGGCGACGTGGTCGGGGCGTACGCGGCGGCCGGCGGCTCGGCCAAGGCCCCCAGCTTCATCGAGGTGCAGGCGGCGGTCGAGGAGGCCCGGGCGAACCGGGTCGCCGCCGAACGGACCAGCGCCGAACTGCGCGAGCAACTGGTCGACGCGCGCGCCGAGGTGGCCGCCGCGAAGGAGACCGTGCAGCACGCCGCCGCGGCGAAGCGGGAGGCGGAGGGGCAGCGCAACGCGGCCGCCCGCCGGCTGGCCGAGCTGGGCGCGGCCGCCCGCTCGGCGAAGGCGGAGACCGAGCGCCTGGGCGAGTCCCGGGCCCGCGCCGAGGCCGCCCGGGAGCAGGACCTGCTACGCCTCGCCGAGCTGGAGGAGCGGCTGCGGCTGGCCGAGGAGACCCCGGTGGACGCCGAGCCGTCCACCGAGGAGCGGGACCAGCTCGCCGCGATGGTGCCGCAGGCCCGGCAGAACGAGATGGAGGTCCGGCTCGCGGTGCGTACCGCCGAGGAGCGGGTGGCCTCGATCGCCGGACGGGCGGACTCGCTGCGGCGCCAGGCCACCGCCGAGCGGGCCGCGCGGGAACGCGCGGCGGCGCGGCGGGCGGCGCGGACCCGCGGCGCGGGGATCGCCCGGGCCGTCGCCGGCGGCGCCCGGGAGGCGCTCACCCGGCTGACCGTCTCGATCGCGGCGGCCGAGGAGCACCGCGACGCGGTGGCGCGGGAGCGCGCCGCCCGCGAGGCCGAGCTGTCCGAGGTACGCGGCGCCGCCAAGCGGCTCGGCGCCGAGCTGGAGCGGTTGACCAGCCAGGTGCACCGGGACGAGATGGCCCGCGCCGAGCAGCGGCTGCGCATCGAGCAGTTGGAGGCGAAGGCCGCCGAGGACTTCGGGCTGGACGTGGAGACGCTGGTCGCCGAGTACGGCCCGAACCAGCCGGTCCCGCCCACCCAGGCGGACCTCGCGCTGGCCGAGCAGGAGGGCCGGCCGGCACCCGAGCCGGTCCGCTACGAGCGGCCGGTGCAGGAGAAGCGGGCCGCCAAGGCGGAACGCGAGTTGGCCCTGCTCGGCAAGGTCAACCCGCTGGCCCTGGAGGAGTTCGCCGCGCTGGAGGAGCGCTACAAGTTCCTCTCCGAGCAGCTGGAGGACCTCAAGGCCACCCGGCGGGACCTGCTCACCGTGGTCAAGGACGTCGACGACCGGATCCTGGAGGTCTTCGCCAGCGCGTTCGCCGACACCGCCCGGGAGTTCGAGCAGGTGTTCACCGTGCTCTTCCCCGGCGGCGAGGGGCGGCTCGTGCTCACCGACCCGGACGACCTGCTGACCACCGGCGTCGAGGTGGAGGCGCGGCCGCCGGGCAAGAAGATCAAGCGGCTGTCGCTGCTCTCCGGTGGCGAGCGGTCGCTGACCGCGGTGGCCATGCTGGTGGCGATCTTCCGCGCCCGGCCCAGCCCGTTCTACATCATGGACGAGGTGGAGGCGGCCCTCGACGACGTGAACCTGGGACGGCTGATCACGCTGCTGGCACAGTTGCGGGAGAAGAGTCAGCTGATCGTCATCACGCACCAGAAGCGGACGATGGAGGTCGCCGACGCCCTCTACGGGGTGACCATGCGCAGCGGTGTCACCCAGGTGATCAGCCAGCGGCTCAGCCGGGCCGACGGGGACGACGAGCGGCACGGCCGCGGCGAGGAGAACTGAGTGGCTCGGGAACGCGCGACGGCGCTGCTGGTGGACTTCGACGGCGTGCTGCGGCGCTGGGACCCGGCGGTGGCCGCCGGCGTGGAGCGGGAGTACGGCCTCTCCGAGGGGGTGCTCAGCGAGATCGCCATGCAGTGGGGCCGGCTCCAGCCGGTGCTCACCGGCCAGGTCAGCCACGCCGACTGGATGACCAGCGTGGCCGACGCGCTGGCCGGGCCGGCCGGCGGGCCGGAGCGCGCCCGGGCCGCCGTCGAGCAGTGGCAGCGCTACCGGGGCGAGGTGGACCCGGAGGTGCTCGACTTCCTCCGCGAGGTGCGCGCCGCCGGGCTTCCGGTCGGCCTCGCCACCAACGCCACCGACCTGCTCGACGCCGACCTGGCCGCGCTCGACCTGACGGGCGAGTTCGACACGGTGGTCAACTCGTACCGGCTCGGGGTGAACAAGCCGGCCAAGGAGTACTTCCACGCCGCCTGCCAGGCGGTGGGCACCCCGCCGGACCGGGTGCTCTTCGTCGACGACGAGGACTGGTCGGTGCGCGGCGCCCGGGCGGCCGGGCTGTCGGCGTACCGCTGGACCGGCCCGGGCGACCTGCGCTACCTGCGGGCGGCGCTGGCGTACTGAGGCCGGTCCGGCCCGGCGGCACCCCGTGCTGCCGCCGGGCCGGACGGGGCCGGTCAGCGGAGTCCCGGCACCTCGGTCACCGTGAACGGCGGCGTCGGTGCGGCGGCGTTGAGCTGGCTGTTGACCCAGAGCAGCCGGTCGGCGTCGCGGGCGATGGTGGTCGGCGACTGCGCCAGCGGGGCGGGCCGCGACTGCCGTACCACCCGGGCGGTCCGCCCGTCCGGGCCGAGCAGGGCGAGGTTGACCGCGAAGAGCCAGCCGTGCTGCCCGTCCGGGAAGTTCACCACGCCGTAGAGCCGGTTCCCTTCCAGCAGCAGCCCGTCGGCGCCCAACTGCCCGCCGGTCACCGGGACCACGGTGGCCGTCCGGCGGCCCAGGTCGACCCGGTAGAGCCGTTCGCTGCCCGGCACCCCGGTGCCCTGGTCGGCCACGAACGCGAGCCGGCCGTCGGCGGTGGCGGCGATGCCGTTGAGGAAACCGGGGGCCGCCGGGAAGTCGGCCGGGGTGAGCCACGGCGTGAGGTCGCCGACCTGCGCACCGTCGAGGTCGGCGCGCCAGAGCACGCCGGTGGCCGAGTCGGTGACGTGGACGGCGTTCTCGGTGACCACCAGGTCGTTGAGGGCGGCACCGGGGCCCGCCGGCCGGCGAGCCAGCAGCGTGCCGTCCGGGGCGTACACGAAGAGTGTGCCGGTGTCCCAGCCGGCGATGAAGATCCGGCCCCGCCGGTCCAGGCGCACTCCGGCGGCACCGGTCCGGCCGTCCGTGCCGGCGGGCAGGAAGGGACGCAGCTCCCGGTCGTGGACGTGGCCGCGGTAGACAGCGCCGTCGGAGACGCTGGTGACGTACATGGTGCCGGTGCGGGTCACCGCGATGCCCTCGGGCCGCACCCCCGGCTCGGCGGACACCACGTACGAGTCGGGGCGCCCGTGCCCGGGAGCGGGCAGCGGGACGGTGGCGGTGAGGGCGGTGACGGCCGCGGTGGTCGCGGCGACGATCGTCTTCATGCCGGCAGCGTCGGGGGCGCGCGGGCGGCGGCTCCACCCCTTTCGGGTACGGCCGAAGGTGGTTAGCGTCAGCGGATGCTGACCCTGCACCTGAACGCGTCGGATCTGAGCCGCACGGTGGTGCGGTCGACGCCGTCGGTGCTGCTGGAGGTGGCCGCGGCGGGGCAGCGGGTCTTCCGGCCCGGCGGCCCGGAGCATCTCGCCGCGTGGCAGGCGCGCACGCGCGCGGCGCTGCGGCCCGGGATGCGGCCGCTGCTGGACCTGTGCCGACTGCCGCACTGGCTGCCGGACTTCCTCACCCCGACCGGCCATGCCACCGAGGTCACCGCCGCACTGGACGCGGTGGCCGCCACCCCGGCGGCGACGCTGGACGCGGAACTGCGAGCCCGGATCCAGGCCGGCGACCTTCCGCCCCGGGTCGTCCCCCTCGCCGCCGGCGACCCGGTCGCGCGGCAGCGGCTCCGTGCGGCGATGGGTGCCTTCCACGCCGTCGCGGTGGGGCCGTACTGGCCGACGATCCTGGCGGCGGTGCACGCCGACCGGGCGGCGCGCGGGCACACCATGGTGGACGCCGGGATCGACCGGGTGCTGCGGGACCTCAGCCCGTACCTGCACTGGACGTCGTCCGGCGCGACCTACCGGCTGTCGTACGAATGCGCCTTCGGCACGAATCTGGACGTCGTGCCGGACGGTCGTGGTGTCACCCTGGTGCCGTCCTACCTGCTGCCGCAGCCGTGCGTCCTCGACGACCCGGACGGCCCGCTGGTGCTGGCCTACCCGATCCGGCCGACCCGGCGCGAGCTGACCACCGGCCAGCCGCTCGCCGACCTGCTGGGCCGGACTCGGGCGGCGGTGCTGGGCGCGATCGTCGGCGGGCCGAGCACCTCGCAGGTCGCCCGGACGCTCGGCATCTCGATCGCCTCGGCCAGCCAGCACGCGGCCACCCTGCGCTCGGCCGGACTGATCACCACGCACCGTGCCGGCTCGGCGGTGCGGCACGCGCTGACCCCACTCGGCGAGCACCTGCTGCGCGCCGCCCGGCCCGCAAGGCCCGCCCCGACCGGGCCGGCCGGCGACGGGCGGCCGGCAACTGTCACTCGCCGGTGACGCCGTCGATGCGTTCCCGGATCAGGTCGGCGTGGCCGTTGTGCCGGGCGTACTCCTCGATCATGTGCACGTAGACCCAGCGCAGGTTGAAGGTCCGGCGCTTCGGCCCGACCTCGGTGAAGGTCTCGTCCAGCGAGTGGCCGGCGGCGGCGGCCCGGGCCAGTTCCACCTCCCGGTGGAAGGTGGCGAAGTCGGCCTCGGCGTCCGCGTCGCGCACGTCGTGGTCGGCGTCCGGATTGTCCGGCGTGAAGTACGGGTAGTCGACCTTCTCGCCGGCGAAGTTCTCCCGGAACCACCAGGCCTCCACCTCGGCCAGGTGGCGGACCAGGCCGAGCAGGGTGAGCCCGGAGGGCTCGACGCTCGGGGTGCGCAGCTGTTCGGCGGTCAGCCCGGCGCACTTGAGCAGCAGGGTCTGCCGGTGGTAGTCGAGCCAGCCCTCCAGCATCGTGCGCTCGTCGCCGACGTAGGGCTCGGGGGTCCGGACGATCTCCGGTGCTCTCCAGGTCATGCCGGCCATCCTGCTCGGCGGGTCCGACACCCGCGACCGGATATCAGGGCACCACGACGACCGGCCAGCGGCCGGCGCGGACCAGGCGGGTGGCGACCGAGCCGACCAGGCGGTGCCCGGCCTGCTCGGACGCGCCGACCACCACCAGGTCCGCCCGGAACTCGTCGGCCGCGGTCCGCAGTTCGGTGTACGCGTCGCCGCGCCGGGACAGGAAGGTCACCGGCAGCCCCAGCTCCTCGGCGCCGCGCCGGCACTCCCGGCGCAGCTCCTCGGTCAGCTCGTCGTGGCAGCGCTCCAGCGCGCCGGCGTCCACCCCGGGCACCAGGGCGGTGAGCCCGGCGGTCGGGCGGACGTGCACCACCACCAGGGCGGCACCCTGCCGGCGGGCGAGCCCGGCGGCGTACCAGGCGGCCCGCTCCGAGGTCCGGGTGCCGTCCACGCCCACCAGCACCACCCGGGGCCCGTCCGTGCCCCGTTCGAAGGGCAGCGGACGGGTGCGGGGGCCGTAGTCCTCCCGTTCCCGAGGGGCGTCGACGGTCACGTCAGCTCCGTTCTCCGGTCTTGATCACAGCGGCTCCGGCTCCGGCCGCCACCGTCGATTCTTGCTCGATCTCGGCGTCCACCGGGTCGCCGGTGTGCCGGCGCAGCGGCACCTCCCGGATGAAGCAGACAGCGATCAGGGCGATCAGTCCGAACGGGGCGGCGACCAGGAAGATGTCGCCGGCCGCGTGGCCGTACGCGGCCTCCACCACGCCCCGGATCGGAGCGGGCAGGGTGTGCACGTCGGGCAGCGCGCCCCCGCCGCCCGAGCGGGCGGTCGGGATGCCCAGCGCGGTCAGCCCCTCGACGAGGTAGTCGTTGACCTTGTGCGCCAGCACCGCGCCGAGCGCGGCGACGCCCACCGCCCCGCCGAGGCTGCGGAAGAAGGCGACCACCGAGCTGGCGGCGCCCAGCTCGTGCGTGCCGACGGTGTTCTGCACCGCGAGCACCAGGTTCTGCATGCTCATGCCGAGCCCGACGCCGATCACCGCCATGTAGCCGGCGAGCAGGACGAAGCTGGTGTCGGCGCGGAGCGTGCCCATCAGCGCGAAGCCGACGGTGAGCAGCGCCGTGCCGGCGACCAGGTAGCGCTTCCAGCGGCCGGTGCGGGTGATCAGGCGCCCGGTGACCGTGGAGGAGACCAGCAGGCCGAGGATCATCGGCAGGGTCATCAGGCCGGACATGGTCGGGCTCTGCCCCCGGCTGATCTGGAAGTACTGGCTGAGGAAGACCGAGGCGCCGAACATCCCGACACCGACAGCGATGCTCGCGACCGTGGCCAGGGTGATGGTCCGGGACCGGAACAGGTGCGGCGGGATCATCGGCTCGGCGGCCCGCTGCTCGACCCGGATCGCCAGCGCGCCGAGCAGCAGCGCGCCGGCCACCATGACGGCGGTCTGCCAGGAGCCCCAGGCGAACGAGTCGCCGGCCAGCGAGACCCAGATCAGCAGCAGCGAGACGGCGGCGGTGATCAGCGTGGCGCCCCACCAGTCGATGGTGGCCTTCCGCCTGGTCACCGGCAGGCGCAGGGTCTTCTGGAGCACGACCAGCGCGGCGAGCGCGAACGGCACCCCGACGTAGAAGCACCAGCGCCAGCCGAGCCAGGAGGTGTCCACGATCACGCCACCGATCAGCGGGCCGCCGATGGTGCCCACCGCCATCACCGCGCCCAGGTAGCCGCTGTACCGGCCGCGTTCGCGCGGGGCGATGATGGTGGCCAGGATCACCTGGGCCAGCGCGGTGAGGCCGCCGGCGCCGACGCCCTGGAGCACCCGGCAGGCGATCAGCTGCCCGGTGTCCTGGGCGAGCCCGGCCAGCACCGAGCTGACCACGTAGATCAGCAGGGCGATCTGGACCAGGACCTTCTTGTTGGTCAGGTCGGCCAGTTTGCCCCAGATTGGGGTGGTCGCGGTGGTGGCGAGCAGCGCCGCGGTGACCACCCAGGTGTACGCGGACTGGCCGCCGCCCAGCTCGGTGATGATCCTCGGCAGGGCGTTGGAGACGACGGTGCCGGAGAGGATCGCGACGAACATGCCCAGCAGCAGGCCGGAGAGGGCCTCCAGCACCTGCCGGTGGGTCATGTCGACGGCGGTCGCCCGGGCGGGCGCTGGCGCGGAGCTCATCGTGGCTGCCTCCGGCAGGGAGTCGAGGGAAGTCTGGTGGGGCGTTGCCCCGGGCAACCGTATGCCTTCGTTGCCTAGAGCAACAACTCTGCCTGGGGAGGCTTTGTTCCCGGCCCCCGGGGTCAGCTCAGAGCGGGATCTCGTTGAACCGGCTCAGCAGCCGGGCGAACTCCTCGACGTCCCGGGCCGGCCAGTCCTCCAGCGTCCGGCGGAACTGCCGCAGCCGGGCCGACCGGGCCGCGTCGAACCGCTGCCGCCCCTGGTCGGTGAGGCTGAGCTGGGCGGCCCGCCGGTCGGTCGGGTCCGGGTCGCGGCGGACCAGGCCCAACGCCTCCAGCCCGTTGATCTGCCGGCTCAGCGTGCCCTTGCCGATGCCGAGCCGGGCGGCCAGGTCGGTGAGCCGGATCGAGTCGCACCGGCGCAGCCAGAGCAGCAGGCCGTACGCGTTCGGCTCCAGGTTGGGGTGCACCTCCCGGGCGATCTCCCAGGAGACCGCGCGCCCGCGGCGCAGCAGCACGGTCAGTTCGTGCTCGACCGCCCGCAGCGGCTCCGGAAGCTCGTCGTCCACGCCGTAGAGGGTAAGGCCACCATCAACCGGCGTCGGTGAGTCGGCGCCGCATCACCGGCCGCAGGTGCCCGTCGGCGGTGGTGCCCTCGATGGTCACCTCGGCCGTGCGGCCGTCGTGCACCAGCGTGGCCACCGCGTTGCCGAAGTACGGGCCGGCCAGCTTCCGCCAGCGCAGCGCCGGGCGGCGTACCCCGGCCGAGCGGGCCAGCGCCCGGGTGGCCCCGGCCGGCCCGGCCGACCAGCCCAGCCGCATCAGCGGGCGCATCCCGGCCGGCACCTGGTTGTGGATGGGGGAGCAGGTGAGCTGGTGCACCGGGGTGGCCACCGCCGGGTCGTCGAACCGGGCCCGGGCCACGTACGAGTGGTGCACGTCACCGGAGAGCACGCTGATCGAGGCGGGCGGCGCGTACGCCGGACCGGCGCCGACCCGCTCCCCGGTGGCGCCCGGGGTGCCGCTGCCGAGCCGGGCGAAGAGCGCGCCGAGCGCGTCGAACGACCGGCGGAACGCCGCCCAGTGCTCCAGGTCGAGCCCGCGGCGCAGCTTCTCCGACAGGCCGGCCACCCAGCGCCGGCGGGAGTCGGCCAGCTTCTCGTTCCAGGACTCCACGTGGTGGATGCCCGGCGGCAGCAGCCAGGGCAGCGAGGCTCCCACCACCAGGTGGTCGTAGACGCCGTGCGCCTGGTCGAGGAACCAGGACCACTCGCCGGGCGGCAGCATCGCGCGCTGGCCCGGCTCCAGCACCCGGCTGCACCGGTTGTCCAGCATCACCAGCCGGGTCCGGCCCAGGTCGAGCGCGTAGCTCCACTGGTACTGCACCGCGCGCCAGCGCTCGGTGTCGTGCGCCAGGTCACTCTCCTGGTCGACCCGGTGCCCGAACTCGCGCAGCACGCCGGTGGCGTCCTCGGCGGCGGTCACCTTGGCGAAGACCGGGTCGGCGGCGATCTCGTCCGGGGAGAGGTTGCCCAGGTGCTGGTAGACCCAGTACGAGGCGAGCCCGCTGCCGATCCGCTCCGCCCACCAGGGCTGCCGCCGGGCGTCCGCCCGCCACGACGCGGAGGTGTTCCAGTCGTCGATGATCTCGTGGTCGTCGAAGATCATCACGCTCGGCACGGTGGAGAGCAGCCAGCGGATCTCCGGATCCCGCCAGGACTCCAGGTAGAGCTTGGTGTACTCGTCGAAGCTCACCACCTGGTCGCGGGGGGCGTCCTTCGGCCGGCGCCGGCGCCGCTTCAGCAGCCGCCGCACGGTGGGCGAGGTCACGTCCGCGTACACCTGGTCGCCGAGCAGCACCAGCAGGTCGGGCAGCGCGGCCGGGTCGGGGTCGGCCATCAACCGCCGGGCGTACGCGTCCAGCGCGTCCGGCGGCAGCCGCCGGGTGGTGGCGTGCTGGGTGGTCTCCCGGCAGGAGCCGAAGATGAGCCGGACCGGCTGGTCCCGGTCGTCGGCGGCCCGGGTGCGGATCACGCTGGGCGGGAAGCCGCTCTCCGGCACCGGCCAGACGACCTCGCCGTCGACCAGCACCTCGTAGCGGGTCGCCGCACCCGGGGTGAGCCCCTCCACCACGACCAGCGCGTAGTGGTGGTCGTACGCGGAGAAGGTGGGCGCGGTGCCGCCGGCGCCGTCGGCCGTGCGGACGGTGACCACGGCGGGCGCGCTGGTCTCGACCCAGACGGTGGCCCGCGTGCCGACGACCCGCCGCAGCAGTGGGCCGATGAGCAGGTGCGCCGCGGGCATGGTGGACCTCCGAGGTGAGCGGACTTCTTCTTTACTACCCCGCCGGCGGTCGCACCACTGCTGGCTGTGGCCGAGCCTACCGCCGGCGGATGCGGCCCACGGGGTGCGGTGGCTGGGACGCCGTCGCCGCCATCTGACAGGATTTCGGCATGACGGAATACCTCCTCATCGCCCTCGCCCTGCTCGGCGTGCTGATCCTGGGTGCCATCGGGCTGGTCGTGCCGCGGCTGCGCCGGCGGCCGGAGCCGCCCCTGCCGGAGCAGGAGGTGCGGACCCGGGCGGAGGAGGAACTCGCCGGCCCGCCGGTGGTGGCGCCGGAGGCCGACCTGTCCACCGGCATCCTGGTGGAGCCGCCGGTGGTCGAGGCCCCGGCGCCGGTGCTGGAGGTCCCCGAGCCGACCGCCGGGCGGCTGGTGCGGCTGCGGTCCCGGCTGTCCCGCTCGCAGAACGTCTTCGGCAAGAGCCTGCTCGGCCTGCTCAGCCGGGACCGGCTGGACGAGGACGCCTGGGAGGAGATCGAGGACAGCCTGATCACCGCCGACGTCGGCATCGACGCCACCCGGGAGATCGTCGACCGGCTGCGCGAGCGCACCCGGGTGCTCGGCACCCGGTCCGGCGAGGAGCTGCGCGCGCTGCTCGCCACCGAGCTGGTCACCGCCCTGGACCCGACGCTGGACCGCTCCCTGCACACCGCGCCCAAGGAGGGCGGCCCGGCGGTGCTGCTGGTGGTCGGCGTCAACGGCGCCGGCAAGACCACCACCTGCGGCAAGATCGCCCGGGTGCTGGTCGCCGACGGCCGCAGCGTGATCCTCGGCGCGGCCGACACCTTCCGGGCCGCCGCCGCCGACCAGTTGGAGACCTGGGCCGGTCGGGTCGGCGCGGAGACCGTCCGCGGCCCGGAGGGGGCCGACCCGGCCAGCGTCGCCTTCGACGCGGTCAAGCGCGGCATCGACGCCGGCGTGGACACCGTGCTGATCGACACCGCCGGGCGGTTGCAGAACAAGGTCGGCCTGATGGACGAGCTCGGCAAGGTCAAGCGGGTGGTGGAGAAGCACGGCCCGATCGACGAGACGATCCTGATCCTGGACGCCACCACCGGCCAGAACGGCCTGGAGCAGGCGCGGGTCTTCACCGAGGTGGTCAACGTGACGGGCGTGGCGCTGACCAAGCTCGACGGCACCGCCAAGGGCGGCATCGTGATCGCCGTGCAGCGCAAGCTGGGCATCCCGGTGAAGCTGGTCGGGCTCGGCGAGGGGCCGGACGACCTGGCCCCGTTCGACCCCGCGCAGTTCGTCGACGCGCTGCTGGGCACTGAAGCCCCCGGACGGGACGCGTAACCTCGAAGTGACGACTGACGATCGCGCCTACGCGGGGTGGCGCGACCCCAGCCACCCGGCGCCACGCCTCGGGAGACCGTACGTGACTTCGCAGGAGATCCCGCTGCACGGCGGGAACGTCAGCACCGTGGTCCGGGTCGGCGACACGGTGCGGCGCAACGCCGGGCCCTGGACGCCGAGCGTGCACGCCCTGCTGCGGCACCTGGAGTACGTCGGCTTCACCGGCGCACCCCGCGCCCTCGGCATGGACGAGCGCAACCGGGAGGTGCTGTCGTACCTGGAGGGGGAGTGCGGGGAGTACCCGCTCGCCCCGCACTGGGTCACCGACGAGGCGCTGGTGACCGTCGCCACCATGCTGCGGATGTTCCACGACGCCCAGTACGGCTTCGTCCCGCCGCAGGGGGCGGTCTGGCGCTCGTTCGGGCCGCCGCCGCCGGACACCGAGGTGATCTGCCACCACGACGCCGCCCCGCACAACGTGATCTGGCGGCCGGACGGCACCCTGGGGCTGATCGACTTCGACCTCGCCTCGCCCGGCGCCCGGATCTACGACGTGGCGTACGCGGCCTGGACCTGGGTGCCGATCTTCTCCGACCGGGACTCGATCACGCTCGGCTGGAAGCACCCCGACCGGCCGCGCCGGCTGCGCCTCTTCGCCGACGCGTACGGGCTGATCCCGCGCGACCGGCACCGGTTGATCCGGACCATCCGCAAGCGGATCGTCGACCACGTGGAGGGGATCCGCCGGATGGCCGCGGCCGGCGAGCCGGCGTTCGTCCGGATCGTGCACAAGGGCCACCTGCGCCGGCCGATGCGTGACCTGCGGCTGCTCGACTACGAGCGGAACGCCCTGGAGTACGCCCTGCGCTGACCGGTTCCGCCGGTCCCGTCCCTTTCGCTCCCGCCGCCGGCCGCGGCGGTGAGGTTCTCTTCACACGTCCGAAACAAGCCGTCACGGTACGGAAATCGACGGGTGACGCTGGAGGAAACAGCCAGCGACGAGGCTTCCGCGCATCCGGCGTACGGGCGACGCTGCCCCGGAAGCCGTGAAGGAGGGAACTTCACCGTTAGGAGGCCAGCGTGCCTGAAGCACCGACGATTGACTCCGGCAACACCGTCTGGTTGCTGGTGTCGACCGCGCTCGTGCTGCTCATGACGCCCGGACTGGCGCTGTTCTACGGCGGCCTCAACCGGGCCAAGGGCGTACTCAACATGATGATGATGAGCTTCTCCGCGATCGGGCTCATCTCCGTTCTGTGGTGGTTCTACGGCTTCAGCATCGCCTTCGGCAGCGATGTCAACGGCTTCTGGGGCGACCCGGCCGCCTACCTGGGCACCAAGACGTTCCTCGCCGAGACCGACCTGTGGGGCGCGACGGCGGAGAACCCGAGCGGCATCGGCGTCCCGCTGTACGTGTTCATGGCCTTCCAGATGGTCTTCGCGGTGATCACCGTCGCGCTGATCAGCGGCGCGATCTCCGACCGGGCGAAGTTCGCCGGCTGGCTGCTGTTCGCCTTCGGCTGGGCCACCCTTGTCTACTTCCCGGTCGCCCACTGGGTCTGGGGCGGCGGCATCATCGGCGGCGACATCCACGCGCTCGACTTCGCCGGCGGCACCGCCGTGCACATCAACGCCGGTGCGGCCGCCCTGGCGGTGGCGCTGGTGCTGGGCAAGCGGCTCGGCTGGCCGCGGGAGGGCATGAAGCCGCACAACATCCCGCTGGTCGCGCTCGGCGCCGGCCTGCTCTGGTTCGGCTGGTTCGGGTTCAACGCCGGCTCCGAGCTGACCGTCGACTCGGTGGCCGGTCTCGCCTTCCTCAACACCCAGCTCGCCACGGCGGCCGCGCTGCTCGGCTGGATCGCGGTGGAGTGGATCAAGGACCGGAAGCCGACCATGGTGGGCGCCTCCTCCGGCGCCGTCGCCGGCCTGGTTGCCATCACCCCGGCCTGCGGCTTCATCGCCCCGTGGGCGGCCGTGCTGCTCGGCCTGGTCGCCGGCGCGGTCTGCGCGCTGGCGGTCAGCCTCAAGTACAAGCTCGGCTACGACGACTCGCTCGACGTGGTCGGGGTGCACTTCGTCGGCGGCTGGATCGGCTCGCTCTGGCTCGGCCTGTTCGCCACCAACTCGGTCAACGCGGCCATCTCCGACGTGGTCGGCGCCTCCGACGGCCTCTTCTACGGCGGCGGCCTGACCCAGCTCGGCCGGCAGGCCCTGGCCGGCCTGATCGTCAGCGTCTGGTCGTTCGGCATCGCCTGGCTGCTCGCCTTCGCCATCGAGAAGACGATCGGCTTCCGGGCCCGGCCCGAGGCCGAGGTCGAGGGCATCGACATCGCCGAGCACGCGGAGAGCGGCTACGACCTCTCCCCGGCCGGCGGCAGCACCGGCGGCGCGTTCGCGCTGGCCGGGATCGGCTCCCCGGGCGCGACCGCGGGCGCCGCCAAGCCGGTGGCGGCGCCCGCCGAGCCGGCGTCCGAGCCGGCGTCCGAGCCGGTGGACGAGAAGGTCGGCGGATAACGTTCCTGGGATGGAGGGGTTGGACATGAAGCTGGTGACCGCGGTCATCAAGCCGTACCAGCTGGACGCGGTGAAGGAGGCCCTGCACGCCCTCGGGGTGGCCGGCCTGACCGTCAGCGAGGTCCAGGGCTACGGCCGGCAGAAGGGGCACACCGAGGTCTACCGGGGTGCCGAGTACACGGTCGAGTTCCTGCCCAAGATCCGGGTCGAGGTGCTCACCGACGAGATGGACGTCGAGAAGATCGTGGACGCCATCGTCGCGGCCGCCCGGACCGGCAAGATCGGCGACGGCAAGGTCTGGGTGACCGGGGTCGAGGAGGTCGTCCGGGTCCGTACCGGCGAGCGCGGGCTCGACGCGCTCTGAGCACGCAGCGACCGAGATGACCTCGTTGACCAGGGACGCGTCCGGCACCGACCGGGATCCGCTGGTCAACGAGGTCGTCGGCGTACCGGGAGGGATCGGCGCCGCGGCCCGGTCGGCCCGGGCGGACGCGTACGACGGCTGGCTGCGGTCGCTGCTGCCGCCGCGGGACGGGGTGGCGCTGCTGGCCGTCGGCGGGCTGGGACGGCGGCAGTGCGCCCCGTACGGCGACCTCGACCTGGTGCTGGTGCACGCCGGGGTGCCGGGCGTCGACGAGCTGGCCGCCGCGCTCTGGTATCCCATCTGGGACGCCGGGCTGCGGCTGGACCACTCGGTGCGCACCGTGCCGGAGGCGCTGTCGGTGGCCCAGGACGACGTGAAGGTGGCCCTCGGCCTGCTCGACGCCCGTCCGGTGGCCGGGGACGCCGCGCTCGCCGAGGCGCTGGTCCGGACCGCCGCCGACCACTGGCGGCGGACCGCCGTACGCCAACTGCCCGCGCTGCGGGCGGCCACCGCCGCCCGCTGGCAGGCCCACGGTGAGCTGGCCTTCCTGCTCGAAGGCGACCTCAAGGAGGCCGCCGGCGGGCTGCGCGACGTGGGCATCCTGCGGGCGATCGCGATGGCCGGCGTGACCGACGCGCTGCGGCCCGCGGTCCGCGCCGCGCACCTGCGCCTGCTGGACACCCGCGACGCGCTGCACCAGCAGGTCGGCCGCCGGGTGGACCGGCTGGTGGCGCAGGAACGCGACGGCGTCGCCGCGCTGCTCGGGCTGGACGACGGCGACGCGCTGCTGCGCCGGGTCGCCGGGGACGCCCGGACGGTCAGCCACGCCCTGGACGACGCCTTCCGGACGGTCGACCGGCTCCGGTCCGGGCGTCGCCGGGGCGCCGACGGCCGCCCGGTGCGCCGGCCGGTGGCCCGGGACGTGGTGGAGCACGACGGCGAGCTGGTGCTGGCCCGGACCGCCATCGGGGCGCGCCCCGACCCGAGCCTGTCGCTGCGGGTGGCCGCCGCGGCGGCCACCACCCGGCTGCCGATCGCCCGGGCCACCTGCGAGTGGCTGGCCGCCTACTGCCCGCCGCTGCCGGCGCCCTGGCCGGTCGAGGCCCGGGCCGCGCTGGTCACCCTGCTGGGCGCCGGCCCCGGCCTGGTGCCGGCCTGGGAGACCTGCGACCGGTACGGGCTGGTGGACGGCTGGCTGCCGGAGTGGACCCGGCTGCGCAGCCTGCCCCAGCACAACCCGGTGCACCGGTTCACCCTCGACCGCCACCTGGTGCAGACCGCGGCCGAGGCCAGCCGGTACGCCCGCGAGGTGGAGCGCCCCGACCTGCTGCTGCTCGGCGCTCTGCTGCACGACGTCGGCAAGGGGCTCGCCGGCGACCACAGCACGGTGGGCGCGCCGGTCGCCGAGGCGGTGGCCGCCCGGATCGGCCTGCCGGCGCCCGAGGTGGCCCTGATCGGCACCCTGGTCCGGCTGCACCTGCTGCTGCCCGACGTGGCCACCCGGCGCGACCTCGCCGACCCGAAGACCATCGCCGGGGTGGCCGGCGCGGTCGGCGACCCGGCCACCCTCGACCTGCTGCACGCGCTGGTCCGCGCCGACGCCGCCGCCACCGGGCCGGCCGCCTGGTCGGACTGGAAGGGCCGGCTGGTCGCCGAACTGGTCGGGCGGGTGCGGACCGCGCTGGACACCGGGGCGCTGCCCGCCCCGCCGGCCCCGGACCCGGCGCTGGTGGCCGGGCCGCTGCCGGTCGTACACCTGCGCGGGGACCAGGTGGCGGTGGCCGCGGCGGACCGGCGCGGGCTGCTCGCGACGGTGGCCGGCTGCCTGGCCCTGCACCGGCTGGAGGTGGTCTCCGCCGACGCCACCACGGTGGACGGGCGGGCGCTGGTGCAGTGCCGGGTGCAGCCGCGCTACGGACAGCCGCCGGATCCGATCGCGCTCGGCAGCGACCTGCGCCGGGCGGTGGCCGGGGACGTCTCGGTGACCCAGCGGCTGCGCGGCCGGGCGCTGGCCGCGCGCGGGTCGGCGGCGGCGCCCCGGGTGGTCTGGCACCGGGAGGCGGCCACCGACGCGGTGCTGCTGGAGCTGCGCGCCGCCGACGCGGCCGGCCTGCTCTACCGGGTGGCCGGCGCCCTCGACGAGGCCGGCGCGCAGGTGCGTGCCGCCCGCATCTCCACCCTGGGCGGGGACGTGGTGGACGCGTTCTACCTGGTCGGCGGCTGGCCGGACGACGTCACCCGGGCCCGCCTGGAGGCCGCGGTCCTCGGCGCGGTCTGACCCGGCCGGCGCCCGCCGGGCGGGGCACGACGCCTGGTGGCGGACGCGGCGAACCCGGCGGGTACGTCCGGGAACGTAGCCGCGGTGCCGTCCGCGGACGCACGACGAGGGGTGCCGGCGGGGGCAGAATGACCGCCATGCGGGAGCGGCAGCGGGACCGACGGCGGGAGGTGGCCGCCGACGCCGCCCTGGCGCTGGCGCTGCTGGCGTTCGGGCTGCTCGCCACCCCGCTGGCCGGCGCGAACCAGCCCGGCTCCGCGCCGGTCGACGCCGCCTGCCGCACCCTGCTGGCGGTGGCGGCGCTGGCCCTGGTGGCGCGCCGGACCGCCCCGCTGGCCACGCTCGCGGTGGTGGCCGTGGCGACCTCGGCCTACCTGGTGCTCGGTTACCCGTACGGGCCGGTGCAGCTCGCCCTCCTGGTCGCCGTCTACACCGCGGCGGTTCGGCTGCCGGTGCGCCGGGCCGGCGTGGCGGCCGGGCTGGCGCTGGCCGTGCTGCTGGCGCACGTCTTCTGGTCCCGGGGGCCGGAGCCGGGCTGGTTCGGGGCGCTTCCCGCCGCGGCCTGGGTGGTCGTACCGTTCGCGGTGGGGGTCGCGGTGCGGGTCACCCGGGAGAGCACGGCCCGGGGCCGCGCCGAGGCGGCCCGGCGGCAGGCCGACGAGGAGCGGCTGCGCATCGCCCAGGAGGTGCACGACGTGGTGGGGCACGGCCTGGCGGCGATCAGCATGCAGGCGGAGGTGGCCCTGCACCTGCTCGGCAAGCGTCCGGAGCAGGCCGAGATCGCGCTCACCGCGATCAGCCGCACCAGCCGGGAGGCGCTGGACGAGCTGCGGGTCACCCTCGGCGCGGTGCGCCGGGGCGGCGGGCGGGAGCCGGTGCCCGGGCTGGCCCGGCTGGACGCCCTGCGCGAGCGGCTGGCCGACGCCGGGCTCGCCGTGACGCTGCGGGTCACCGGCGAGCCGCGCGAGCTGCCGGGGGCGGTGGACCTGGCCGCGTACCGGGTGGTGCAGGAGGCGCTGACCAACGTGCTGCGGCACGCCGGGGTGGCCGAGGCGGAGGCGACGGTCGGCTACGGCGGGGACGCGCTGACCGTGGAGGTGCTCGACCGGGGGGTGGGCGGTGGCGGGGGAGCGGGGCACGGCCTGGCCGGCATGCGGGAGCGGGTGACCGCGCTCGGCGGCGAGCTGGCCGCCGGCCCGCGTCCGGGTGGCGGGTTCCGGGTCGCGGCCCGGCTGCCGGTGGAGCCGGCCCGGTGATCCGGGTACTGATCGCCGACGACCAGGACCTGGTCCGGCTCGGGCTGCGCGCGCTGGTGGAGAGCGAGGACGACCTGGCGCTGGCCGGCGAGGCGGCGGACGGGCTGCGGGCGGTGGAGCTGGCCCGGCGGGAACGCCCGGACGTGGTGCTGATGGACGTCCGGATGCCCGGCGTGGACGGCATCGAGGCCACCCGGCGGATCGTCGCCGACCCCGGGCTGGCCGCCACCCGGGTGGTCGTGCTCACCACCTTCGAGCTGGACGAGTACGTCTTCGACGCGCTGCGGCACGGGGCGAGCGGGTTTCTCACCAAGGACACCCGGCCGGCCGAGCTGTTGCGGGCGATCCGGCTGGTGGCGGCCGGCGAGGCGCTGCTCTCGCCGTCGGTGACCCGGCGGGTGGTGCGCGAGTTCGCCGCCCGCCCGCCCCGGGTGCCCCGACCGCACCCCCGGCTCGACACGCTCACCGACCGGGAGCGGGAGGTGGTCGGGCTGGTCGGCGAGGGGCTCAGCAACGCGGAGATCGCCGACCGGCTGGTGGTCAGCCCGGCGACGGCGCGTACCCACGTCAGCCGGGCGATGGTCAAGCTGGGCGCCCGCGACCGTGCCCAGCTCGTGGTCTACGCCTACCAGTCCGGCCTGGTCGAACTCTGACCGCCGGCCGGCCCGGCGCCGGCCGGGCGGCGGACCGCCGCCGGCAAGATCGCCGGGAGTGCGCGGTGACGCGGCGGCCGGGGTGGTGGGCGGCTACCCTAGCGGTGGCCGGGTGTCTCGCACCCGCCGGCCCGTTACCCGCCGGAACCCCGACAAACAGGATGTTCGCGTGTTTGACACCTTGAGTGACCGCCTCTCCGGGATCTTCACCAAGCTCCGCGGCAAGGGTCGGCTCACCGACGCCGACATCGACGCCACCGCGCGCGAGATCCGCCTCGCGCTGCTGGAGGCGGATGTCGCCCTGCCCGTGGTCAAGGGCTTCATCGCCCGGGTCAAGGAGCGGGCGCGCGGTGCGGAGGTGTCCCAGGCGCTCAACCCGGCCCAGCAGATCATCAAGATCGTCAACGAGGAGCTGATCAACGTCCTCGGCGGCGAGGGGCGGCGGCTCCAGTTCGCCAAGCAGCCGCCGACGGTGATCATGCTGGCCGGTCTCCAGGGCTCCGGTAAGACCACCCTCGCCGGCAAGCTGGCCCGCTGGCTCAAGGCGCAGGGGCACCAGCCGCTGCTGGTCGCCGCCGACCTCCAGCGCCCCAACGCCGTCGGGCAGCTCCAGGTGCTCGGCGGGCGGGCCGGCGTCGAGGTGTACGCCCCGGAGCCCGGCAACGGGGTCGGCGACCCGGTGCAGGTGGCCCGGGCGTCGATCGAGCACGCCAGGCGGGCGGCCCGGGACATCGTCATCGTCGACACCGCCGGCCGGCTCGGCATCGACGCGGAGATGATGCAGCAGGCGGCCGACATCCGCGACGCGGTCGACCCGGACGAGGTCATCTTCGTCATCGACGCGATGGTCGGTCAGGACGCCGTCCGTACCGCGGAGGCGTTCCGCGACGGCGTCGGCATCACCGGTGTGGTGCTCTCCAAGCTCGACGGCGACGCCCGCGGTGGCGCCGCGCTGTCGGTCCGGGAGGTCACCGGCCAGCCGATCCTCTTCGCCTCCACCGGCGAGAAGCTGGAGGACTTCGACGTCTTCCACCCGGACCGGATGGCCAGCCGGATCCTCGGCATGGGCGACGTCCTCACCCTGATCGAGCAGGCCGAGCAGGCCTTCGACGCCGATCAGAAGGAGAAGATGACCGCCAAGCTGATGGGCGGCGAGACCTTCACCCTGGAGGACTTCCTCGACCAGCTCATCGCCGTGCGGCGGATGGGGCCGATCGCCAACGTGCTGGCCATGATGCCGGGCATGGGGCAGATGAAGGACCAGCTCGCCGAGCTGGACGACAAGCACTTCGACCGGGTCACCGCGATCATCCGGTCGATGACCCCGGGCGAGCGCAGCAACCCGAAGATCATCAACGGCTCCCGCCGGGCCCGCATCGCCAACGGCTCCGGGGTCACCGTGATGGACGTCAACCAGCTGCTCAACCGCTTCGCCGACGCGCAGAAGATGATGAAGCAGATGGGCGGCATGATGGGCCTGCCCGGCGGGGGCCGGCGCAAGGCGACCAAGTCGCCGAAGAACAAGCGCAAGGGCACCAAGGGCGGCAACCGGCCGCGCGCCGGAGCGGGCGCCGGGATGCCCGGCGGCTTCCCGGGCGGCATGCCGCAGCTCCCGCCGGGGATGGACCCGAACGACCTGGCCGCCGGCCAGGGGCTGCCCCCGGGCTTCAAGCTGCCGAAGATCGACTTCAACAAGCTCGGCAAGGGCGACAACCGCCCCCGCTGACGGCGCGGCGTCCCGACCCACTCGGATTGCGGCAGGTCGCGGTCTCCCGTAGCCCGGAGACCGCGACCTGCCGTATGCCGGGTCGAGCTGCGCCCGCCGGCGCGGCGGGGCGGGCTGCCCGCACCCGGCGGGGAATGATCCGGTAGGACTGTGCACATGGCTCTGCATGTGCGCGGTGTGCTGCTCCCCGACGACGAGGTCCGCGACATCTGGCTGGTCGGCGACCGGGTCACCTTCGAGCCGGTGCCGGGCGCGCAGACCATCGCCGACGGCGGCTTCGTGCTGCCGGGGCTGATCGACGCGCACTGCCACATCGGCATCGCCCGCGGCGGCGCCCCGATCACCTCGCTCGACCAGGCCCGCGAGCTGGCCCGGGTCGACCGGGACGCCGGGGTGCTGGCGATCCGGGACGCCGGCTCGCCGTACCCGTACCCGGAACTCGACGACGACCCGGAACTGCCCCGGCTGGCCCGCGCCGGCCGGCACGTCGCCCCGCCGAAGCGCTACCTGCGCGACATCGGCATCGAGGTCGGCGCGGCCGAGGTGGCGGCCACCGTGACCGAGCAGGCCCGGGCCGGCAACGGCTGGGTCAAGCTGGTCGGCGACTGGATCGACCGGGGCGTCGGTGACCTGGCGCCGGCCTGGGACGCCGCCACCATGACCGCCGCGGTCGAGGCCGCGCACGCCGCCGGGGTACGCGCCGCCGTGCACACCTTCTCGGAGTCGGCCGTCGAGATCATGGTGCGCGCCGGGGTGGACTCGGTGGAGCACGGCACCGGGCTGAGCCTGGACCTGATCGACGAGATGGCCCGGCGGGGCACCGCGCTGGTGCCCACGATGATCAACATTCAGACCTTCGGCGGGATCGCCGACCAGGCGCGGGCCAAGTTCCCCGGGTACGCCGACCACATGCTCGCCCTGCGGGACCGCTTCCCGGAGGTGGTGCGCTCCGCGCACGAGGCCGGGGTGCCCATCTACGTCGGCACGGACGCGGGCGGCGGCATCGACCACGGGCTGGCCGCCGAGGAGATGCTGCTGCTGCACGAGCGGGCCGGCATGCCGGCGGTGGACGTGCTCGCCGCCGCCTCCTGGGGCGCCCGCGAGTGGCTGGGCTTTCCCGGCCTGGTCGAGGGCGGCCTGGCCGACCTCGTCGTCTACGCCGAGGACCCCCGCGTCGACCTGCGCGTGGTGCGTACCCCCAGCCGCATCGTCCTGCGCGGCCGCCCCGTCCGCTGACCCCGCCGGGCCCGTGCCGGGCAGCCGCCCGGCTGGTTCCGGCCGCGGACCTCCGCCTCAGCCGGGCGGGTGGGGGATGACGGCGGCGCGGGTGAAGAGGTGGACGGCCAGGTCGGCCAGGGCGCGGGCGGTCTGGTCGACGGGCGCGCCGGGCAGCACGATGTGGCTGACCACGAGGCGGACCACGCTGTCGGCGGCGAACCGCAGGGCGGCCCGGTCGGCGCCGGGCACCACCGTGGCGACCCACTCCAGCAGCGCGCCGTTCGCCTCGGTCAGCACCAGCCCGGAGCGGGTGGTGAGGAAGGGCAGCAGTTCGTCGGAGCCGCCCCGCGCGCTGGTCAGGATCGCTCTGATCAGCGGGTTGGCGGCCGCCTCGGCCAGCGTGTGCCGGATCGCCGCGTACGCGCCGGCGCGCACGTCGGTGCCGTGCGCGACCAGGGCCGCCCGGACGTCGGCGACGAACCGGTCGACCTCGCGCCGGGCCAGCGCCTCGGCCAGCCCGGCCTTGCTGCCGAACTCGTTGTAGACGGTCTGCCGGCTCACCCCGGCGGCGGTCGCCACCGCGCCCATCCGGACGTTGTCCCAGCCCCGGTCGACGGTCAGCGTCCGGGCCGCGACCACTATCTGGTCCCGCAGCCGCTGGCGTCCGGCGTCCCGTACCTCGTTCATGGTGATCGAAGTCTACGGCCGGGCGGGGCGTCCGGCCCGGCGCGCGCGTGGCGCGGGCCGCCCGATCGCGTCGGGCGGCCGGGCGGCGCATAGGATGTGCGGTCATGGCACGCGTGCTCACTCCCCGTGCGGAGGACTTTCCCCGCTGGTACCAGGACCTGATCGCCAAGGCGAAGCTGGCCGACAACGGCCCGGTCCGGGGGACCATGGTGATCCGACCGGCCGGCTACGCCATCTGGGAGCGGATGCAGGCCGAGATGGACGCCCGGATCAAGGCGGCCGGCGCGGAGAACGCGTACTTCCCGCTCTTCATCCCGGAGAACTACCTCAAGCGGGAGGCCGAGCACGTCGAGGGCTTCTCGCCGGAGCTGGCGGTGGTCACCCACGGTGGCGGCAAGCAGCTCGCCGAGCCGGTCGTGGTCCGCCCCACCAGCGAGACGGTGATCGGCGAGTTCATGGCCAAGTGGATCGACTCGTACCGGGACCTGCCGCTGCTGCTCAACCAGTGGGCCAACGTGGTCCGCTGGGAGCTGCGCCCCCGGATCTTCCTGCGCACCAGCGAGTTCCTCTGGCAGGAGGGGCACACCGCGCACGCCACCCGGGACGACGCCCGCGCCTACGCCCGGCGGATCCTGCACGAGGCGTACGAGGACCTGATGGTCAACGTGCTCGGCATCCCGGTGGTGGTCGGCCTGAAGACCGCCCGCGAGCGCTTCGCCGGGGCCACCGCCACCTACACCTGCGAAGGCATGATGGGCGACGGCAAGGCGCTCCAGCTGGGCACCAGCCACGAGCTGGGGCAGAACTTCGCCAAGGCGTTCGACATCAGCTACTCCTCCGCGGAGGGCGGCCGGGAGCACGCCTGGACCACCTCCTGGGGCACCTCGACCCGGATGCTCGGCGGCCTGATCATGTGCCACGGCGACGACAACGGCCTGCGGGTGCCGCCGAAGCTGGCGCCGGTGCAGGCGTACGTCATGGTGGTCAAGGACGGCGAGGGCGTCGGGGAGGCGGCGGCCAAGCTGCGCGACGGCCTGCGCGACGCCGGTGTCCGGGTGGCGCTCGACGACCGCACCGACACCCCGTTCGGCCGCCGGGCGGTCGACGCCGAGCTGCGCGGCTACCCGATCCGCGTCGAGGTCGGCCCGCGCGACCTGGCCGCCGGCAACGCGGTGGTGGTCCGGCGTACGGACGGCTCGAAGTCCCCGGTGCCGGTGGCCGACGTGGTCGGCGCGGTGCTGGCCGCGCTGGAGGCCGACCAGCAGGCGCTGCACGACCAGGCGCTGGCCCACCGCCAGGCCCGTACCACCGAGGTGAGCACCCTCGCCGAGGCGATCGAGGCGGCGGCCACCGGCTGGGCCCGGGTGCCGTGGTCGGCGGTCGGCGTCCAGGGCGAGGCCGAGGCGAACGGCCAGGGCGTGACGGTGCGCTGCCTGGTCCGCGCCGACGGCTCGGTGCCCGACAGCGAGGACGAGCCCGACCTGGTCGCCATCCTGGCCCGCGCCTACTGACCCACCCGTCCGGCAGCCGGTCCCGCCTCGGCGGGGCCGGCTGCCGCGTTTCCGGCCGCGGGTCCGGTTTCGGCTCGGGCCCGCGGCGGCCGGCACGCCCGCCGGTAGGGTCGCACCCGTGAGGTTCGAACCCGGGCGGTTGATCGTGCACCGCAACGTGCGGCGCGGCCGGATCGGCTGGGTCCGCCCGGCCCGGGTGGTCAGCGACGACGACCGGGGCCTGCTGCTGTGGATCGCCCGGGACACCCCGGTGGCCAACGAGGTCACCGCGGCCGGGCTGGGCATGCGGGCGATGCCGTTCGCCGACTGGATCGCCGCGTCGTACCGGCTGGCGGTGGGCCGGTGGAACGGGCCGCCGCTGCTGAAGTTCCTGCCCACCGGCGCGGCCCACTCCGTCTGGTGGTTCCGCGACGCGCGCGACCGCTTCGCCACCTGGTACGTCAACCTGGAGGAGCCGGGGGTGCGCTGGGACGACGGCACGCTCGCCGGGGTGGACGTGGTCGACCAGGACCTCGACGTGCTGGTCCGCCCGGACCGCAGCTGGGAGTGGAAGGACGAGGAGGAGTTCGTCGAGCGGCTGGCCTACCCCGACGACTACTGGGTGGCCGACGAGAACGCCGTCCGGGCCGAGGGCAAGCGGGTGATCGCGCTGGCCGAGGCGGGGGAGTTCCCGTTCGACGGCACCTGGTGCGACTTCACCCCGCCGCCGCACTGGACCGCCCCGGAGGCGTTGCCGGCCGGCTGGGACCGCCCGCCGGTGCGCTGACCGGGCCCGCGGTGGCCGCGCCGCTGGTGTGTTTTCGGTCACCTCGACCGCCCGTCGGGTGACCTGTGCCGGTCCGGTGTGAGAGATCCGGGCCGGATCTGGCAGAATGGCTGGCTGGTATCCGGCGTGTGCCCGGCGCCCTCTAACCCGGGCACGTCGCCAGTCCACCGAGTAGTCTCCGGCCCAACCCCACTGTGCCGGTCGGCGCTCACCCGTGCACACCGCCCGTACCGGGCCGGTGAGATCGCAACAGGAGCGAAACAACTGTGGCCGTAAAGATCCGGCTTCTGCGGATGGGCAAGATCCGCAACCCGCAGTACCGCATCGTCGTCGCCGACTCGCGCACCAAGCGCGACGGCCGGGCGATCGAGTTCGTCGGGATCTACCAGCCGAAGGAAGACCCTTCGGTGATCGAGGTCAAGTCGGACCGGGTCCAGTACTGGCTGTCCGTCGGCGCCCAGCCGAGCGAGGCGGTGCAGCGGCTGCTGGAGCTGACCGGTGACTGGCAGAAGTTCAAGGGCCTGCCGGCCCCGCCGCCGCTGAAGGTCGCCCCCGAGCGGGCCGACCGCACCGCGGCGTACGAGGCCGAGGCGAAGGCCGCGGCCGGGCTGGCCGAGGCTCCGGCCAAGCCGGCCAAGAAGGCCGCCAAGGCCGAGGCTCCGGCCGCCGAGGAGGCGCCGAAGACCGAGGAGCAGGCCGGTGCGGACTCCGGCGAACAGGCCTGACGTGGCTCTGCGTCCGGCGCTGGAGCACCTGGTCAAGGGCATCGTCGACCACCCGGACGATGTCCGCGTCCGGCTGGTCGACAACCGTCGGGGCAAGCGGCTGGAAGTCCGCGTGCACCCCGAGGACCTCGGCACGGTGATCGGGCGGTCCGGCCGGACCGCCAAGGCGCTGCGCCAGGTGATCGGCTCCATCGGTGGGCGCGGCGTACGCGTCGACATCGTCGACTCGTACTGATGCTGCTCATCGTCGGCAGGATCGGTAAGCCGCACGGCATCCGCGGTGAGGTCACCGTGGAGGTGCGGACCGACGAACCCGAAGCGCGGTTCGCCCCCGGCATGGTGCTGCGCACCGAGCCGGGGGCGACACCCCCGCCGCCCTCGCCGTCCGCGGGGCCGGGGGTGCCGTTCCGGGTGCCCGCCGAACTGACCGTGGAGTCCGCCCGGTGGCACCAGGGCCGGCTGCTGGTCGCCTTCGACGGTGTGCTGGACCGCGATGTCGCCGAGGCGCTGCGCGGCACCCTGCTCGGGGTGGACAGCGCCGACGTGGCCCCGCCGGAGGATCCGGAGGAGTTCCACGACCACCAGCTCGTCGGGCTGGCCGCGGTCACCCCGACCGGCGAGCGGCTCGGCGAGGTGGCCCGGATCGACCACGCGCCCGCCTCCGACCTGCTGGTGCTGCGCCGCCCCGAGGGGAAGACCGCGCTCATCCCGTTCGTCAAGGCGATCGTTCCCGAGGTCGACCTGGCCGGTGGCCGCGTGGTCGTCGACCCGCCGGCCGGTCTGCTCGACCTCTAGCCCGCCGGAGCACCCCCGCATGCGCGTCGACATCGTGTCGATCTTCCCGGAGTACCTCGCCCCGCTGGAGCTGTCGCTCATCGGCAAGGCCCGGGCCAACGGCACCCTCCGGCTGGCCGTACACGATCTGCGCACCTGGACCCACGACGTGCACCGCACTGTCGACGACACCCCGTACGGCGGCGGACCGGGCATGGTGATGCGGCCGGAGCCGTGGGGCGAGGCGCTCGACGCGCTCGCGCCGGCGGAGCTGACCCCGCCGCGACTGCTGGTGCCGTCCCCGGTGGGCGTCCCGTTCACCCAGGCGCTCGCCTACGAACTGGCCGCCGAGCCGCACCTGCTCTTCGCCTGCGGCCGGTACGAGGGCATCGACCAGCGGGTGCTCGACCACGCCGCCACCCGGATGCCGGTCACCGAGGTCTCCCTCGGCGACTACGTGCTCTTCGGCGGCGAGGTGGCGGTGCTGGTGATCCTGGAGGCGGTCACCCGGCTGCTGCCCGGGGTGCTCGGCAACGCCGGCTCGCTGGACGAGGAGTCGCACGCGCACGGCCTGCTGGAGGCCCCGGTCTACACCAAGCCGCCGAGCTGGCGCGGCCTGGACGTGCCGGAGGTGCTCCGCTCCGGCGACCACGGCCGGATCGCCCGCTGGCGGCGGGAGGAGGGGCTGGTCCGCACCGCGCGCCGCCGGCCCGACCTGCTGGCCGCGCTGGACCCGGAGCGCCTGGACAAACGGGACGTCGCGGCGTTGGAGCGGGCCGGATTTCAGCCGCCACCGGGGGATGTGGCAAAGTAGAGGGGTTGCCGCATCCGGCCGCGCCGCGGACGGCTGCGAGGATCTCCGACCGGGGTCGGCGCCACCGATCACCACCCGGGGATCAGAATCACCCACCCGCGCACCGACTGACGGTGCGCCGTGAGCCTCACGAGGTTGCTGCGATGAACATCCTGGACGCCCTTGACGCCCAGTCGAAGCGGACCGACGTCCCCGACTTCCGGGCAGGTGACACCGTCAAGGTGCACGCCCGGGTGGTCGAGGGCAACCGGTCCCGTGTCCAGATCTTCCAGGGCGTGGTCATCCGCCGCCAGGGTGACGGCCTGCGCGAGACCTTCTCGGTCCGCAAGGTGAGCTTCGGTGTCGGCGTCGAGCGGACCTACCCGGTCAACAGCCCGGCCATCGACCGGATCGAGGTCGTCACCCGCGGTGACGTCCGCCGCGCCAAGCTCTACTACCTGCGCGAGCTGCGGGGCAAGAAGGCCAAGATCAAGGAGAAGCGCGAGAAGCAGCCGAGCTGACCTTCCGCTCGCCACGCCGCCCGAGCTGCGCGTATGTCGTACGACCCGGCCCACACTACGCTGGGCGTACGGGCGCAGCGGGGCGGTCGCCCCGCGACAGCGGCGGGGAGACGTCCACTACCGCCCGGGGAGCCTCGACAGGGTTCCCGGGCGGTAGTGTCATTTCTGCGGACCGGGGAGTGGCGTGGTGCGGACGCTTGACGAGGGCGGCGCTGTCGATCCGTGGCGTCGGCGGGCCCGCCGCGGCCGCCGTCAGATGCCGCTCTGGCAGGAACTGCCGCTGCTGCTGGTCGTCGCGTTCTGCCTGGCGGTGCTGATCCGCACCTTCCTGCTCCAGGCGTTCTTCATCCCCTCCGGTTCGATGGAGGACACCCTCCTCGTCGGCGACCGGGTCCTGGTCAACAAGGTGGTCTACGACGTCCGCGACCCGAAGCGGGGCGAGGTGGTGGTGTTCCGGGGCACCGACCGCTGGGCCCCGCAGGTCGACGAGGAGCCCGACCCGGGTTTCCTCGGCAAGCTCGGCCGCACCGTCGGCGACCTGGTCGGGGTGAGCCGCCCCGGCGAGAAGGACTTCATCAAGCGGGTCATCGGGCTGCCCGGCGACCGGGTGAAGTGCTGCGACGAGCAGGGCCGGGTGACCGTCAACGGCACCCCGCTCGACGAGACGTACGTGGTGCGCGACTCCCCGCTGGACATCCCGCCGAACCCCCGCGAGTGCCGTTCCCGGCGCTTCGCCGAGGTGGTCGTCCCGCCCGGCCAGATCTTCGTGATGGGCGACCACCGGCTGGTCTCCCAGGACGCCCGCTGCCAGGGCCCGGTGCCGATCGAGAACGTCGTCGGCCGGGCCTTCACGGTGGTGTGGCCGTCGTCGCGGTGGAGCGCCCTCTCGGTGCCCGAGACCTTCGCCGACGTACGCGCGCCGGCCGTGGCCGCCCCCGACGGCCCGCCGCCGGTGCGACCCACCCCGGAGGGCGGAGTCGTCCTGCTCCTCCCGCTCACGGCCGCGCTGTGGCGTTCTCGCGCGTTCCGGACGGTGACGTCCAGCCGGGCAACGTAGGCTCCATCCCGTGATTGACGAGCAGACCGACAAGCCCCGCAGCTCCTTCTGGAAGGAGCTGCCCATTCTCCTGGGCGTGGCGATCCTGGTCGCGGTACTGGTGCGTGCCTTCGTGCTGCAGACCTTCTTCATCCCCTCGCCGTCCATGGAGAACACGCTCCAGATCGACGATCGGGTGCTGGTCAACAAGCTGGTGTACGACTTCCGCTCGCCCCGCCGGGGCGAGGTCATCGTGTTCAAGGCGCCGCTGGAGTGGAGCAGCAACCCTGACGGCGAGGACTTCATCAAGCGGGTGATCGGCGTCGGCGGCGACCACGTGGTCTGCTGCGACCCGCAGGACCGGCTGGTGATCAACGGCAAGCCGCTCGACGAGCCGTACATCTTCTCCGCCGACGGGCAGCGGGACAAGCCGGCCGACCAGGAGTTCGACATCACCGTGCCGGAGGGCCGGCTCTGGGTGATGGGCGACCACCGGTCCGCCTCCGGCGACTCGCTGGAGCACTGGCAGCAGTCCGGGCAGGACATCACCGTGGCCACCATCGACGAGGACGAGGTCGTCGGGCGGGCGTTCACCGTCTTCTGGCCGGTCAGCCGGGCCACCTGGCTGAGCGTGCCGAAGCAGTACGAGGGCATCCCGAACTCCTGAGCGCCGCCGCCGGCGCGCGGCGGGCCGATCCGGGCGGGGGCGTGGGCGTTGTCGGCGGCGTCTGGCAGGCTGGGGCGGTGACGGTCTACACCCCTCGGCGCGCGGCCCGCGTGCTGCTCGTCGACGCGACCGGTCGGGTGCTGCTCTTCGCCGGCTTCGACCCGGCCCGGCCCGACCACCGCTACTGGTTCACCCCGGGCGGCGGCCTGGATCCGGGGGAGTCCCCGGCGGCCGGGGCCGCCCGCGAGCTGGCCGAGGAGACCGGGCTGCGGCTGACCCCCGAGCAGGTCGGCGAGCCGGTCTGGCGGGACACCGTCGAGTTCCCCTTCGACGGGGTCTGGTACCGGCAGGAGCAGGAGTTCTTCCTGGTCCGGGTGCCGGCCTGGGAGGTGGACACGACCGGCTTCAGCGACGTCGAGCGGGCCAGCGTGGACGGGCACCGCTGGTGGCCGGTCGACGAGCTGGCCGCCACCGACGAGCGCTACTACCCGCCCGACCTCCCCGCGGTGCTGGCCCGGGTGCTCTCGGCCCCCGCCGGAGGTGCCCCGTGCTGACCCCGCCGCGCACCGTGGTGCGCCGCGAGGCCGGGCTCTACGCGCTGGAGCGGGCGCTGCAGCGGCGCGGCTTCCGGCACGTGGCCGGGGCCGACGAGGCCGGCCGGGGCGCCTGCGCCGGTCCGCTGGTCGCCGCCGCGGCGATCCTGCCCGAGGGGCGCCGCGGCGAGATCGACGGGCTGGCCGACTCCAAGCTGCTCACCCCGGCCAGCCGGGAACGGGTGTACGAGGAGGTGGTCGCCCGGGCGCTGGCGTACGCCGTGGTGGTCATCCCGGCCGAGGAGGTCGACGCCCGCGGCCTGCACGTGTGCAACCTGGCGGCGATGCGCCGGGCGCTGGCCTCGCTGACCACCCGGCCCGAGTACGTGCTGACCGACGGCTTCGGGGTGGACGGCCTGGACGTGCCGGGGCTGGCGGTCTGGAAGGGCGACCGGGTGGCCGCCTGCGTGGCGGCGGCCAGCGTGCTGGCCAAGGTCACCCGGGACCGGATCATGGTCGAGCTGGACGAGACGTTCCCCGCCTACGGGTTCGCCGAGCACAAGGGTTACATCACGCCCGAGCACAGCGCGGCGCTGCGCGAGCACGGTCCGTGCCGGGAGCACCGGTTCTCGTACGTCAACGTGGCCGCCGTGTCCGGGCGCGACGGCCGCCCACCGCGCTCGCGTCGGCCGGTGGGCGCAAGCCCGGACGAGCCGATGGAGCACTTCGGCGCGGCAAGGGGTACCGTCGGCGTGGCGTTGGGCGAGCAGCCTCGGCCCTCGGCGCCGGTGGGGGAAGATGTGGTCATGGAAGGCGGAGTGCGATGAGCGCGGAAGATCTCGAGAAGTACGAGACCGAGATGGAGCTGCAGCTCTACCGGGAGTACCGCGACATTGTCCGCCAGTTCTCCTACGTGGTGGAGACGGAACGCCGCTTCTACCTCGCCAACCAGGTCGACCTGCACGTGCGCAACTCCGACGGCGAGGTCTACTTCGAGGTCGAGATGCACGACGCCTGGGTGTGGGACATGTACCGCCCCGCGCGGTTCGTGAAGAATGTCCGGGTGATGACGTTCAAGGACGTCAACGTCGAGGAGCTGGAGAAGCCCGACATCTCGCTCCCCGCCGACTCCGGCTTCGGCGGCTGACCCACCCCCGTCGGCCCCCCACCGCCGACCACACCCCACCTCTCCGCGCTGCGCCCCCCGGGTAGCCGGCTCAGTTGATCATAAGGTTGTTGTCGCGACACGCCGTGGCGCCCGACAACAACTCCATGATCGACTCGACCTAGCCGGCCTGGGATGGAGGGTCAGGTGGGGATGACCGCGACCTGGACTCGTTGGACGAGGTTGTTGGCGAAGCCGCCCCGGTTCCAGGGCTGCTCGACCGGCTGGGTCCGGCCGGTGGCGTCGGTGGCCCGGGCGCTCAGCACGTGCCGGCCCGGCCGCGCGTCCCACTCGTAGCGCCAGCGCCGCCAGGCGAACTCCCCACCGGCCGGTTCGTCCAGGATGGCCGGCGCCCAGCTCGCGCCGCCGTCGGTGGTGACCTCGACCGCCACCACCGGGGCGTGGCCGGACCAGGCCCGACCGTCCAGGGTGCACGGACCCGGCCGGAGCACCCGGGTGCGGGACATGAAGTCGGGGAAACCGGGCGGGCGGACCAGCGCGCGCGGCTCGATGCGGGTCACCGGCACGCCCGGGTCGTCGGCGTCCTGCCGCAGCCGGTAGGCCACCGCGTTCTGGTAGCCGGTGAAGGGCTCGGTCAGCACGGTGATCGAGCGCAGCCACTTGACGTGCGCCATGCCGTACCAGCCGGGCACGATCAGCCGCAGCGGAGCGCCGTGCTGCGGCAGCAGGGGAGCGCCGTTCATCTCGTACGCCAGCAGCACCTCCTCGCGCAGCGCCTCGGCGACCGGCAGCCCGCGCTGGTAGTCCTGCTCGACGCCCCGCTCCACGCCGTGGTCGGCGCCGGTGAAGACCACGTCCACCGCGTCGGCGTCGAGGCCCGCCTCGCGCAGCAGCGGCGCCAGCGGGGTACCGGTCCACTCCGCGTTGCCGACCGCCTCCACCAGCCACGGCTGGCTGACCGGGCGGGGATGCAGCAGCGCCCGCCCGTTGCCCGCGCACTCCAGCGTCACCCGGTGGGTGACCCGGGGCCGGGCCCGCAGGTCGGCCAGGTCGAGGGTGAGGGGGCGCTCCACCGCGCCGTCCACCCGCAGGGTGTGCCCGGCCGGGTCGAGATCCGGGATGTCGTAGTGGATGAGCAGGTAGTGCAGGCCGGCCGGGGTCACGTCGTAGCGGAGCGCCTCCAGCGGGATGCCGTGGTTGCGGGCCGCCAGTTGCAGTTCCTCGGCGCTGATCGCCTCGTCCGGCTCGGCCAGCCGGGACGGCCGGCTCACCTCGTCCACAGTGGTCATGGTCGCCTCCCCGGTCCGCGACGGCGGCGCCCCGCCGTACCGGGACCAGCCTAGAACCTCCCGCCGGACGCCGGACCGGCGCGTGGTCGCCGGTTTCCGGGCGTGCCCGGTTGGGTGCTGGACGGCCTGTTTCCGGGCGTGCCAGGTTGGGTGCTGGACGGCCTGTTTCGGGGCGCGCCAGGTTGGGTGCTGAACGGCCTGTTTCGGGGCGCGCCGGGTCAGGGCCGGGTGCCGTCGCCGACGAACTCGAACATGGTCACCCCGGCCGGCAGCGGCCGGGGCTCGCCGTGGAAGTGGTGCACGCCCACGCCGACACCGTCGGCCGGGCTGCTCACCGCCACCGGGACGAAGCCCTCCTCGGCGAACCAGTCGCAGATCGCCGGCACCAGGTCCGGGCTGCGCCGGTGCCGGGTCCAGAAGACCGTCCCGCCGGTGGCGCAGAGCGCCGCGCAGTGCCGCACGGTGCGGCGGATGTCCGTCTCGGAGATGTTGCCGAACACCCCGCAGACCAGCACCAGGTCCGCCGGCGCCAGGTCGGCGTACGCGTCGGTGCGGGCGGCGTCGCCGACCACCACCTCCACCCGGGTCAGGCCGGCGTCGGCGGCGGCCGTCCGGGCCAGCTCGGCGTTGCGCGGATCCAGCTCGACCAGCCGGGCGGTCACGTCGTCCCGGCGCGGATGCGCCGCCAGCACGGGGATCAGGTCCCGGCCCTGCCCGGCACAGAGACTCAGCGCGCGCAGCGGCCCCGGCCGGGCGCTGTCGAGCGCCTCCCGCAGCCGCTGCCGCAGCTCCGTCAACCGGCGGGACAGGGCCGACCCCGGCTCGTCGTAGTCGTCGTGCCAGGCGTACCAGTCCGTCGTCACCGGCCCAGCCTAGGGGCGCCCCGGGTTGCCGGCACATAGCAGATCGTCGGCCGGATCGGCGGCTGTCCACAGCGGGTTCCGCCGTCCACAGCCGGCCACCGCGGGGCGGCGAGGCGCGCTCCGTCGCGGGCAGGCTGCGCCCATGCGACCGATCCTGCTCCGTGCCGTCGCCGTGCTCTGCGCCGCCCTGGTGGCCGGCGGTCCGGAACAGCTCTCCCATCCCCCGGGCCGCGCCACCACGACCCGGACGGCCCTCCCGGGCGGCGCTGCGCCGGGTGCTCCGCCGGGCTCGTCGGCGGTCGGGCCGGTCACGGTGGCCGCGGCGGCGGTCGGGCCGGTCACGGTGGCCGCGTCGGCCGAGGGGGCCGCCCGGGTTCGGTTCCGCTGGCCGCTGGACGGCCCGCCGCGCCCGGTGCGCCGGTTCGACCCGCCGCCGCAGCCGTGGCTGCCCGGTCACCGCGGCGTCGACCTGGCCGCCGCGCCCGGCGCGACCGTGCGGGCCGCCGGCTCCGGCACTGTGCTCTTCGCCGGGCTGGTCGCCGGCCGCCCGGTGGTCACCGTCGGGCACGCCGGTGGCCTGCGGACCACCCACGAACCGGTCGATCCGGCGGTCCGCCCCGGCACCCCGGTCTCGGCCGGCACCCCGCTGGGCGCCCTGCTGGCCGGGCACGCCGGCTGCCCGGCACCGGCCTGCCTGCACTGGGGACTGCGCCGCGACGCCGAGTACCTCGACCCGCTGGCGCTGCTCGGCCTCGGGCCGGTGCGACTGCTGCCGCTGTCCGGCACGGCTCCCGCCGGCGTCGTCGGGGTCAGCGGCCGCGTGGGCGGCGGTTGGCCGCCGGGGTCAGCGCAGGGCGAGCAGCGGGGGCAGCCGCACCGAAAGCCGTTCGTACTCGTCGGCGGAGTTGTAGACCTGTCCACACAGGCGCAGCCAGCCGCGCCCGTCCCAGGCCATGACGGCCACCTCGGTGGCCAGCCGCTCGGCGATGCGGGCGCGCAGCGCCCGAGCCGCGTCGATGGTGGTGGCCAGGCCGGGCGGCAGCGGCACGATCCG
Organism: Micromonospora desertarenae; assembly: GCF_056150265.1. Lineage (NCBI taxonomy): Bacteria > Bacillati > Actinomycetota > Actinomycetes > Micromonosporales > Micromonosporaceae > Micromonospora > Micromonospora desertarenae. Next base: position 299,191 of record NZ_JAXCFQ010000003.1, on the reverse strand, counting down.
CATGGCGATCCCCGGTCCGCCGGGGTCCGGCAGGTCGGCCGGCGCCACCCCGAGCGCGTCCCCCAGCACCCGCTGGCCGTACGCGACCAGCGTGGCGTTGTGCGCGCGTACCCGGTCGGCACCGAGGCTGCGCAGCGTGTACAGGCCCGCCGGCGCCGCCAGCCAGGCGGTGTAGTCCTGCGTCGCCTGCCACTCCACCCGCTGCGGGAACCCGGACTCCTGCTCCCAGGAGACCACCAGCGGCTCGATCCGCTCCCGCCACGACGGGGCCACCACGAGCACCGCGGTGCCGCGCGGCGCGTAGCCCCACTTGTGCAGGTTGCCCACCCAGAAGTCGGCGCCGATGCTCTCCACCGGGGTGGGCAGCATGCCCGGCGCGTGCGCGGCGTCGATCAGCACCGGGACGCCGTACTCGCGGGCCACCCCGACGATCGCGGCGACCGGGAAGAGCCGGGCGGTGGCCGAGGTGAGCTGGTCGACCACGAGCAGCCGGGTCCGGCCGGGGCGCAGCCCGGCCCGGATCACCTCGACCACCTCCTCGTCGGTGGCGGCCAGCGGCACCCGCACCGTCCGGGTCACCGCCCCGGTACGCCGGCACTCGCGCCGGATGGACAGGTCGACCGCGCCGTAGCCGTGGTCGGTGGTGAGCACCTCGTCGTCCGGGCGCAGCCCGAGCGACTGGAGGACCAGCGCCGCGCCGGTGGTGGCGTTCGCGACCAGCGCCGTACCGTCCGGGTCGGCGCCGAGCGCGGTGGCCAGGTGCCGGCGGGTGTGGGTGATCCGGTCGACGAGCCCCTGGGTGAAGAAGCGCAGCGGGTTGGCCTCCATCTCGTCGCGCAGCCGCTGCTGGGCCCGTTGTACGCCGATGGGCACCGCGCCGAACGAGCCGTGGTTGAGGTGGCTGACCGCCGGATCCAGGGAGAAGAGCAGGCGGGCGCCCGGAATCGGCTCCGGCGGCTGCGGGACGCTCACCGGCTGATCGTAACCGCTGGTCGATCTTCCGCCGCCGGTTCGACCAGGGCCGCCGGGGTCGTCGACGACAGCCGGGACGGCGGTCGGGTGTCGGGTCCTTCGCGGGTGTCAGGCGCGCGGATGGGCCTGGCGGTAGGCGGCCCGCAGGCGCTCCACCGAGACGTGCGTGTAGATCTGGGTGCTGGCCAGCGACGAGTGGCCGAGCAGTTCCTGCACCGCGCGCAGGTCCGCGCCGCCTTCCAGCAGGTGGGTCGCGGCCGAGTGGCGCAGCCCGTGCGGACTGATCCGGGGCAGGCCGGCCGCCTCGGCGTACCCACCGACGACCCGACGGGCGGTGGTGGGGTTGAGCCGGCCACCCCTGGCGCCCAGGAAGAGGGCGTCCCGGGAGTGTGGCGTGGCCAGCACCGGGCGGCCCCGGCGCAGCCACTCGTCGAGTGCCCGTTGCGCCGGGACCCCGTACGGCACCGTGCGCTCCCGGCCGCCCTTGCCGAGCACCCGCACCACCCGCCGGCCGTGGTCCACGTCGGCGGTGTCCAGGCCGCACGCCTCGCTGATCCGGACCCCGGTGCCGTAGAGCAGTTCGAGCAGGGCGCGGTCGCGCAGCAGCACCGCCTCGGCGGTCGGGTCCGCCGGCAGGTCGCCGCCGGCGCGGTCGGCGTCGGCATCTCCGCTCGGGGTGGGCTGTTCGCCGTCGCCCGCCGGGTGGCCCCGGTCGGCACCGATGGCGGGTGCCGCGCCATCGGCGGATGTGGGCCGCGACGGCGTGCCGGTGGCGGGCGGGATAGGCGTGCCGAGGCCGGAGGGCGTTGGCCGCGACGGCGGGCCGGCCGCGATCGGCCCACCGAGAGCGGGTGGCGCCGGCCGGGAGTACGCGCCGGGAGCCTCGACCAGGGCGGCCGCCTGGTCGGCGCGGAGCACGGTGGGTAGTTCCCGCCGCGCGCGAGGGCTGGCCAGGGCGGCCGCCACGTCGGTGGGGAGCAGCCCGGAGCGGTGCGCCCAGGCGCTGAACGTCCGGGCCGCGGCCGCGCGTCGGGCCAGCGACGACCGGGCGGCACCCGTCGTACGCTGCTTCGCCAGCCAGCTGCGCAGCACCGTCAGGTCGAGTTCGGCCGGCTGGGCGCAGCCCATCCGGCTCGCGTGGTCGAGCAGCGACACCAGGTCGGCGACGTACGCCCGGATGGTGTGCGCGGAGCGGTTACGCACCCCGGCCAGGTGGGCCGCGAAGTCGTCCACCGCCTCGCGCATCGCCGCGGGCAGCGCCTCGTGCGCCGCCCGGGTGCCGTGCGACTCCCGGCTCATGCCGGCCCTGCTTCTGGCGGCGCCGTGCCCGGGCGGTCCGGCGCCCACGCCCGGACGACCGGCCGGTTCACGGTGTCGCGTCGCACGAACCCACCTTACGGTCGGCGCAGCCCGCCGGCCGAGGACGACGTGCGGGGCGAGCCCCGGCCCGACCACCCTCACCGTCCCGCTGGGTGGGTGCTTCGGGGCCGATGTCCATCGTCCGGGTGGGGGCCCGAGCCCGCGCGCCGTGCCGGATCGCCCCGGGACCTCTCGGTGAGCGCGGACAGCCGGGGCCCCGGGTTCGGTGCGCCGTCCGGCTCTCGACGCGGTGCTGGACGGCCCTGCCCACCCCTGCGGGCGGCCCAGCCCACCCCTGCGGGCCGGATCACGCGTGCGGGTACGGGATTCCGGTAACTGTCCACACCCGCCAGTGATGGATTCCGGACGCCGAGACGAGCAGACTTGTTCCACGGGGCGTGGTGAGCCCGATCGGCTCCACCCGTGCGAGCGGCCGAGCTCGACGAAGGGGGACCGGCCATGGGGGTGGAAGTCGTCCTCTACCGGGTGATCGGTGCCGGCCCCGGCCGGCGCCGGACGTCGTACGTGCCGGCCGAGGTGCTGCCCGACCCGGACGACGTGCTGCTGGACCTGATCCGGCGGGTCCGGGGCACCGGGCGCACTCCGCTGCTCGACCGGGTCGACCCGATCGGTGAGCTGCTGGTCCCCGCCGAGCAGATGACCCAGCTCCTCGCCGAACTGCGCTGCCTGGCCGACGCGGCCCGGACCACCCTGGAGCTGACCCACCTGCGCCGGTTGGACCGGCTCGCCCGGCGGTGCCGGCAGGACCGGGACATGGAGATCCGGTTCGAAGGCGACTGAACGCGACCGCCGACAAGGCACTTCTCGCCGGCGCGGACCGCTTGTCCCACCGGTCCGCCAGGTGTGGCAGCTGATCCCGAGCGAGGAACGACCGGGCCAGCCGAGCTGGGCACCCCGCTGAAGATCGCCGTCCGGGTGCAGGCCGGGCTGCCGCTGACCGTGCTGCTGCGGGCTTGGCGCGCGTCGCGGTGGTCCTCTGGCGGTGGGTGGGGTGGTTTGGCGCGTGGCTGTCGGTGGTCCTCTGGCGGTGGGTGGGGTGGTTTGGCGCGTGGCTGTCGGTGGTCCTCTGGCGGTGGATGGGGTGATTTGGCGCATGGCCGTCGGTGGCCCTCCGGCGGCGGACCGGGTGATCAGACGCGTCGCCGTCGGTCGCCACCTGGCCCTGGGCCGGTTGGCTACGGTGCGCCGCCGGCCGGTGCTTCCGGCCCCCGCAGCGGTCGTCGGCCGTCCACGCCGGACCCGGGTGCCACGGCGATCGGCGGGCCGGTGCGTCGGCCGCGCTGGTCGTTCTCCCAGTGGTCCGCGATCGCCGTCGACGGTGCGGGGTCCACCCCCGAAGGCCACCGCTCCGCCGCCTGACCTGGCCGGCCGGCCTGGTCAGGGCGGCTGCACGGCCCTCCGACCACCGCCCGAACGGATCTTGGGTGACTCCCGGAAGAGTGGATAGGTTCAAATTTCGGTGAGCCCGGTCACCCCCAGCGGTCGACGGGCTCCGCGCAAGATCAGGAGGATCCATGACCAACGGCGGCCATTCCGTTCCATCCTCGACCGATCCCGTTCGCTCCACCGTGAACCGACGGCGGATGCTCACCATCGCCCTCGGTGGCGCCGCCACCGTGGCCCTGCCCGCACCGGCGTGGGCGGCCGACGACCAGCGTCCCGGCGCGTACCGCGCGCCCACGCTCACCCCGGACGACCGCAAGGTCATCGCTCAGGTTTCCGCCGAGCGGACGCTGTCGCACCTGCGTGCCCTCAGCGAGGACATCGGGCCGCGCATCGGCGGGACGGCGTCCGAGCGCCGCGCCGCCGACTACATCGCCAAGGAACTGGACCACCTGGGCTACGACGTCCAGCTGGAACCGTTCGCCGTGTCGGACAAGTTCCTCGCCCAGCTCGCCTCCCCGGCCAGGCTCCCCACCGATTTGAACTGGCAGGTCGGTGCCTCCCCGCACGCCGCGCTGGACACCACTGTCAGCGGCGACGTGGTGGATGTGGGCGCCGGCGCACCGGAGAACTACCCCGCGGACGTGACCGGCCGCATCGTGCTGGTCGACTACGTGGCGGCACGCCGCGAACAACTGGTCGCCACCGCCCTGGCCCGGGGGGCCGCCGCCGTCGTGTTCCTCGCGGCCGACGGCGTACCGCCACGGCGGACCGGGGCGTTCTCCCCGACCCTGCCGGGCTCGGCCAGCTCGCCGGTACCGATCCCGGTGGTCGGGGCGGCCCAGGCGCAGAAGGAGCGGCTGCGGGGCCTGCTCGCCGCCGGCCGGCTCGCGCTCACCATCTCCACCTCCGCACACCGCGGTCTGACCTCGCACAACGTTCTCGCCGAGCGGGCGGGGCGGTCGGGTGCCGGTGGGCCGGTGGTGATGGTCAGCGCCCACTACGACACGGTGATCGGCGCTCCCGGCGCCAACGACGACGGCTCCGGCACCGTCCTCTGTCTGGAACTGGCCCGGGTGCTGCGCGCGATCCCGGTCGAGGCCAACCTCCGGTTCGCCCTCTGGGGTTCGGAGGAGCAGGGGCTGGTGGGCTCCCGCTACCACGTCCGGCAGCTGCCGCAGGCGGAGCGGGACCGGATCCTCGCGGTCTACCAGAACGACATGGTGGCCACGAGCTGGGACCCCGCGACCCGGTACTGGTTACTCTCGTACACCGGCCAGGCGAACCGGGCCACCGACGAGGTGGCGGCCGCGGCGGCCCGCCTGGGCTACGGCCCGCGGATCTCGCCCGTGACGCAGCGCGGCTCCAGCGACCACCAGCCCTTCCAGGAGGTCGGCATCGCCAGCGCCAACTTCTCCTGGCGCGGCGAGGAGACACCGGCCCTGCTGGAGCCGCCGTACCACACCCCCGAGGACACCATCGCCCGGAACATCAGCCTCGAGCGGCTCCAGGTGTCGCTCGAACTGATCGGCTGCGCCGCGTTCGCGACCGCCCGCTGAGCGCTCCCGCCCGTGCCGTGGGAGCTGACGGCAGGGGCGGGGCACCACGGCGACGGGCGCCGCGTCGGGAACGACTCCGATGCGGCGCCCGTCGCTGCGTTGGGGGTCTCGCCGCTTTGTCCGCTGCCTGAGGTCACCGGTCGGATCCGTTGGTCAGCCGGCGACCCGACGGGCCGCCCCCGGTGCGCCGCGGCCCGGCGCCGGGCCACCGCCGGCCGTCCTGGCCGGTGGTGGCGCGAGCCGGTAGCCGTCGTCGCGGCGGACAACCAGGGCGAGTTCCTCCAGCATGGACAGTTTGCGCAGGGCGGTCCGCACGTCCACGCCGGCCCGCGCGGCGAGCACGTCCACTCCCACGGTGCCCCGCCGGGGAAACGCCTCGACGACCGACCGCGCCTCGTCGTCGAGCAGGTCGGCCGGCTGCTGCGGGCCGCGCGCGACGGGCGCCAGCTCACCGATCGGCCCCACCTCCTCCAGCACGTGCGCGACGCCGGTCACCACCCGGGCCTTCGGGTACTCGCGCAGCAGCTCGTGCGCGCCGACGGACATCGCCGACGTCACCGGCCCGGGCACCACCATCCCCGGCTTGCCGAGGGCGATCGCACGGTGGGTGGTCTGGGCCGCGCCGCTGCGCGCCGCGGCCTCCACCAGCACGGTGCCGCGGGTGGCCGCCGCGATCACCCGGTTGCGGATCAGGAACCGCGGGCGCAGCGGGTCGGCACCGGGCAGCCATTCGCTGACCAGCAGGCCGGTGTCGGCGATCCGGTCGAACAACGCCGCGTTGCCCATCGGGTAGGGGCGGTCCACCCCGCAGGCGAGCACCGCCACGGTGACGCCGCCGGCGTTGAGCGCGCCCCGGTGCGCCGCCGCGTCGATACCGAAGGCGCCGCCGGAGACCACCGTCCAGTCGCGGTCGGCCAGCCCGTAGCCGAGCTCGCTGGCGACATGCGTGCCGTACGCGGTGGCGGCCCGCGCGCCGACCACGGCCACCGACCGGTCGAACGCCTCGGCCAGCGGCCAGCAGCCGCGTACCCAGAAACAGAGCGGCGGGTCGGTCTCGACGTCCACCCGCCGGTACGCCTCCGGCAGTCGCAGGCTGCACAGCTGCTCGACCCGGTGCGGCCACTCGTCGTCGTCGGGCACCACGATCCGGGCGCCGAGCCGCTCGGTGCGCTCCATCGCCTCGGCGGCCACCGCCCGGGCGTCCCCGCCGGCCGACCGGGCGGCCACCGCGGCCCGCAGCTTCTCCTCCGGTGCTCCGCCGTCGAGCAGCAGGTCGAGCGTCGCCACCGGCCCCAGCCGCCGGACCAGCCGGTACACCGATCGGGTGCCCGGCTCGGTGAGCCAGGTCAACGCCACCCGGGCCAGCCGTTCCTCGTCCGTGCTCACGATCCCTCTCCCGTCCTGAGTCCGGTGGCCTCCCGTACGTCCTCCCGGTTGGGCCGGTCCCGCCCGTCCAGGTCGGCGATCGTCCAGGCGAGCACAAGGATGCGAGGATGGCAGACGTGGATACGGTGATCTACCTGCGGCAGAGCCAGGACCGGACCGGGGAGGAGTTGGGGATCGCCCGGCAACGGGAGGACACCCGCAAGCTGGCCGAGTTGCGCGGCTGGACCGTCGTGGCGGAGCACACCGACAACGACACCAGCGCGTCCGGCAAGCGCCACCGGCCAGGCTTTGAAGCCGTGCTACAGGCCGTCCAGGAAGGCCGGGCGCGCTGCGTGGTCGCGTGGGACATGACCCGACTGACCCGCAACGCTCGGGACCGCCTGCGGCTGCTGGAGGCCGGCAAGCGCCACGGCGTCACGGTTGCTTTCGTGCGCGGCACCGATCTGGACCTTGGCACGCCTGCCGGCCGGCTCACGGCGGACATCCTCGGATCCGTGGCGCAACACGAGATCGAGCAGAAGTCGGACCGCCAGCGCCGCGCCGCGCTCCAGGCCGCAGAGCAGGGCAGGCGCATCGGTGGCCGCCGCCCGTTCGGATACGAGCCGGACGGGATGACCGTCCGCGAGCCGGAGGCCGCCGCCGTGCGCGACGCATACGAGGCAGTGTTGGCCGGCGTGCCGCTCGGCCGGATCGCGGCGGATTGGAACGGGCGCGGCCTCACCACGCCGCAGACCAAGCGGGACGGCTCCGCGTCGCTCTGGACCGCGCAGACCGTCCGGCCCGTGCTGCTGAACCCCCGGTACGCCGGGCTCCGCTCGCACGTCACGGAAGCGCTGCGCGAGGCCATGAACCCGCGAGCGGCACGGATCAAGGGGATCGTGGGGCCGGCCGCCTGGCCGGCACTGGTCAGCGAGGAGACATGGCGCGCGGCCGTGGAATTGATCACCGACCCGACACGGGCCAACCCGGCGCGCGGTGGGCGCGGACTGCTGACCGGCGTGGCCCGGTGCGGTGTCTGCGGCGCGACCGTCCACCGTGGCGCTGCTCCGGCCCGGCGCGGCCGGGACGGACACGCCACGTACCGGTGCCGCGCCGCGTACGGCCACGTAGGGCGCGCGGCGGAGCCGGTGGATGAGTACGTGTCGGAAGTCGTGATCGCGCGCCTGAGCCGTCCGGACGCGGGCCGCCTGCTGGCCGACGACAAGCGCCCGGACGCGGCCAAGCTGCGGCGTGAGGCGCAGGCGCTCCGGGCGCGGCTGGACGGCCTGGCCGGGCTGCTGGCCGATGGTGTGCTCACGGAGTCCGGCGTACGCCGGGAGTCGGCCAAGCTGCGGACCAAGCTGGCCGAGATCGAGGCGGAGCAGGCGGACGCGGGCCGGCTGGACGTGCTCGGGCCGCTCGTACACGCCACGGACGTTCGGGCCGCGTGGGACGCGCTGGACACCGACCGGCAGCGCGTGGTGATCGACACCCTGATGACCGTGACCCTGCTCCCGCCGGGACGCGGTACGCGCACCTTCCGGCCGGAGTCGGTGGTGATCGACTGGCACTGAGTTACGCCCGGCCAGTCCAGGCGACCGCCGGTACCGGCCAGGCGTAACAGAACGGCCCGGACCCTGCGCGGGTCCGGGCCGTTCTGCGCTCTCTGCCTGCTGGTCAGAACCGGGACGGCCGGTTGCCGGCCATCCGGAGCGCCCGGAGCCGGTCCTGTGCCCACCGCAGCGCCGCGCACGGGCCGGTCCGGCCGGCGCACCGGTCGCAGTAGCCCAAGATCCAGTGCCGCCGGATGATCCGCTTGGCCGCAGTCGGCACCCACTCCGCCCGCGAGACTTCCCACTCGATCATGGCCACCTCCAGGGACGGGCAGGTCCGGCCACCGATCCCCGATCAGGTAGCCGGACCGCTCACCGAACGGGCCCTAACCGTTGCCGTCCGTACGGGCCCTATAGGCACCGTCCCTGTTACACCCGTCAGTGTCAAGTCTGACAGCTATCACATGTGACACTGACGGGCCGCATAGCGTCCGGGCATGGTCCGCAGGCTGTACGGCAGTGCCGAGCTACAGGAACGCCTCGGCGTGTCCAGGGCCCGGATCGTGCAGATCACCAGCCGGCCAGACTTCCCGGAGCCGTTCGATCGACTGGCCGGGGGAGCGGTGTGGCTGGTCGAGGACGTGGAGGCGTGGATCTCCGAGCACCGGCCGTGGCAGGCGCAGGGCGCAGACCCGGACGAGAGCTGAAACGGCCCGAACCCTGGCAGGGTCCGGGCCGCTCGTTTTGCTGCCGGTCAGCGCTTGGCGATCTTCTCTAGCCAATCGGAGATGTTCCGCGCGTGCGTGCCGACCCCGAAGTGGTCCTGATCCTCTAGCGCGCTTTCAACGCCGTTGACGGCCTCGCGGAGCTTGGCCAACTCGTCCGCCACGGCCAGGGCCGCGTACGCCGCGCCGTACTGGCGGAGGTCGTTGGAGTCGAGCTTGACCCCCAACTCGTCGTCCCTCTTTTCTGCGCTGCGCAGGTAGTTCGCTGCCGTCTCCCTGTAGTCCTCGCGCTTCGCCACGTCGCGTCCCTCCCGTAGTCCGACCGTCCCGCGATCCTGTCCGGCCGGGCCGGTGCGGGTGGCAGCTCTGTCAGGTGGACGACAGAACGCCCCGGACCTACCGGTCCGGGGCGTCCGCCTGTGACCGCTCAGGCCGCCTGAGCCGCCTTGTCCCGGCTCACCTTGGCCGCGTGCCGCTCCAGCCCGGCCAGCGCCACGGCGGCCCGCTCACGCGCCTGCCTGGCCGCCTCCACCGCGTTGCCCGCGATCTGCGATCCGGCGGAGAACAGCCGGCCCGCGCTCGGCTGCTCCACGGTCTGCCGTACCCGGTCGATCTCGGCCAGGTTCTCCACGGCCGCCTCCAGTTCGGACACCACCAGGTCCAGCCGGGCCAACCCGTGCGCCGCCTGGCCGTGCAGGTAGGCCAGCCACTCCGCCCGGCGCTCCGCGATCCCGGCCGCCACCTGCGCGCGGACGGTGGCCACCGCGTCCCGCGTGCCGTCCGCCGTGACCTGCGCGGCCTCCGCCTGCTCCTGCCGCTCGCGGATGGTCCGAGCGATGGCCGCCGCGTCCATCGGCGTGCCGGCCGCCGCCGCCTCCGCCGCCTGCCGGCGCGCGTCGCCACTGGCGTTCTCCGCGTCCCGCTTGGCCTGCCGGGCGGCCCGGTCCAGGCGGCCGGACTCGGCGGCCAGCACCGCCAGCCGGGCCAGGTCCGCCCGGCTGGCCGGGTGGACGTGCCGGTCCGGGGCGTTGGCCACCGGCTCACCCGTCCAGACGGCCGGAGCACTGCTGCCCGGCGCGGCCGGCTGGAGCAGCCCCGGCGCGGCCGGGAACGGCTTCGTGAGGTGCCACAGTTCCTCCCAGCGGCCGGCCTTGCCGAGCGCCCGCGCCCGCTCCTCCCCGTCCGCGCTGGCGTGCGGGCAGTGCTGCGCGTTGGCCTCCTCCGCGCCGGGGTCGCTGTCCCGGTGCGGGCCGTGGCCGTAGAGCACCACGCCGCCGCTCTGGCCAATCCGGTGCACACGCGGCGCGCTGGTCCGGGGTCCGGTGGTGCCGTGGTTGCTGACCGACTCCGGGCCGCAGGCGCACCCGTCCGGCATGGCCCCGGCCTCCGCCGCGTAGGCCATCATCGCGGCCAGGAGGTGATCGGCACCCCCGGTGTGCCCGTCCCCCGTGTCCACGGTCCAGACGGCCAGGTCGGGCGCGTACCGAACGCGCTTATCGGTGGGCAGGATCATGAGTTGTCTCCGTTCAGGTAGGCCACGGCGGCGAGCGCCACGGCTTGCACGCAGTCCGGGCAGGTGCCACGGCGGCGCGAGGGGCGGGGGAGGGGCGACGGGTCCACGGTGCCGAGCAGGGTGCGAGAGTCATCGGCCAGCCGCTCCGTGGCGATCTGCTCGGCCAGGTCGGCGCGTGGCTCGGCCAGCAGGGGGCGGCGGTGGATGCGGCAGTTGCCGAGAGCGCCGCCACCGGCCATGTCCGGGCGGGCGAGGGGACTCACTGGCCGGCTCCCTGCTCGATGCTGACCACGACCGAAGACGGCAGGCGCAGGCCGTAGAGCTGGACGCGCTCGCGCTCCAGCGAGAGCAGGAGATTGAGTACCCGCACCGTGTCCTGCGTGGACAGGTCGGGGGAGGCGAGCAGGTTGTTACACCTGCGCATCCATTCGTTGAAGCGCGTTTCCGACTGCCGCCGCAGTGCGTCCGCCTCCTGCGCCGGGATGCGTCCGAGCGCGGCCCGCACCCGTCGCGCGGCGGTCCGGGGAGTGATCTCCAGGCGTTCCGCGATCACGTCGATCGAGTGGCCGGCATTGGACAACTCCAGCGCCGCTAGCTCCTGTTGCCGGCGCTGGCCGGCGGGGATTCGGGGCATACTGTCAGTTTAGTTCGCATTCTGACGCATAACCATCCTAAGAAGACACTAAGAGCGCACCATAATGACCCTTATGAAGTGCCCGCTCGGAGCGGCCGGCAGGAGGCCGGAGCGCGATCCGGAGCGGATCGTGGGCGGCCAGGCGGAGCGGACGCGGGGGCGCGGAAACCGCCGTTCTCGACACCCTTGTCAAGCAAGTGTGTGTCTGCATCACAGTTCCTCGCAAAAGCCCGGAACCGCAGGTCAAGATGGCGAAGCGGCTGACGGAGCGCGATCAGTGATGAAGCACCCAGGCGGGACGAGAGAGGAGAAACGCGAAGCCGAATTCGTAAGTTCGCGCTAGCTGGGGAGTGCCCCTACAGCGGGGATAGGGTACTTCCCGGACAGACCCGCATACGGGTCAAGGCGGGTTCCCGGGGACTGCCATCCCCGGGTCCGCCTTGAAGGGTCCGTCTCACCAGATGTCCAGCTCAAGAACAAGTAGGAGGACGATTGGATCCCACGAACAAGGTACCGATGACTTCTATCGAGTACCAGTCCAACGCGACGAACGGCACAGAGAATTCGCTGATCGCGGCGCTGATGATCATCACGCTGATTCCCATCGCGGCGATGGTCTGGCTCGCGCTGGCCAGCGGCACGAAGGACGGCACGACCACCCTCGCGGCCATCTCAGCGATTGCCACGATCGGGGGTACCGCCGTGGGCGGGGTCGTGGTGGTGCTGCGGCGGCGCACCGTCCGGGGCCGCCGCCGGTAGCGCGGTCGGGCCGCCGGGGCGCGGACATTTCCGCGCCCCGGCGGCGGACAGCCCGGACAGCAACACGCGGACGTGGCGGACACTTTGACCCGGCCGGACAGCTTCGGCCGGACAACGGTGGACCGTGAGCCGGACGGACAGCGGACAGCGCCCCGGACAGGGTGGGTCCGAAGGTGGGTCCGGCAGTGCCGAGATCCCGCGCACGCTGGAGCGGGAATTTGGTGGACCTAGGTCCGGATGTCCGGACGGAACGCATGGCACGGACAACGGGCCGGACACCACGTGGTGTCCGGCCCGGTTGCTGTCCACCGTGTCCGCCTGCCCTACGCGCTCTGTCCGGACACGGCGGACAACTGCTCGCGCCGGTGCCGCAACGCCTGCTTGACGGCGGTCGGGACCGCCCATACGCCGTTGCACTCCAGCAGCGCGCACGCTCGCTTCGGGGTGGCGTCCAGCGGGACGGAGCACAGGTCCAGCTCCTCCAGGATCTCGGCGCGGGTCCGGGCGAAACGCCACTCCTCCGCCGGCTCCGGCCGGTAGCCGGACCACCGCGTCCAGGTGTCCACGCTCACCGGGCCGCCTCCAGGTGCCGCCGGTACGCGGTGGAGAACCGGCCGCGCATGGGCGTCACCCACGCCCGGTCGTACGGCACCTCCGAGATCCGGATGGCGGAGTACCGGTTGCCGTTGTGGCAGTGCGACGCGCGCTCGGTCACGTCACCGGGCGCGTGTAGGGGGCGCTCCACGGTGCCGGCACCGTGCCAATGGAAGGCGCGGCACGGCTCGCAGGGGACCGCGATTGTGATGGTGCCTCGCGGGCTGGTGAACAGGTAGCCGATCGTCGTGGTCGTCATGGTCTATCTCCAGGTCTGTCGATATTGGCAGTGAGCAGGGAAAACGCCGGGGTGTCTCACGTGCCTCAGATCGCGTACAACTTCCCCTAGGGAGTGCTCTTAGGGAGAGTTGTTGGCAACCTGAGGCACGTGAGACACGGCCTCAGTCGGTGGCGAACGCCAGCCCGACCACGGCGCGCGGCTTCTCCGGCAGCGCGCGCCCGGCCAGCCACTGATCCGGGTGGGACACGCCCGGCCGGCTGGAGCGGACCTGCTTGGCCTCCACGTACGTCGGGAGCGCGCTGTGACCCTTGAGCCGCTTGACGAACTCCTTGGACGACATGGGCCGGTGCCCGTTCGCGGCCAGCCACTCCTTGAACGCGGTGTAGAGCGCGTCGGAGGACACCCACCGGTCCGGGTCGAACGTCATCCGCTCGCTCAGGAACCGGAGCACGTCATCCGACGCTTCCCGCCACCGCTGGAGCGACGCCCGCACGGATGCCGGATCCCCGGCGTCCGCCGAGAGCGAGCCGGCCGCGTACCACCGGATCGCGCCCGCCACGATCCACGCCAACACGGCCTCCTGCGCCTCCGTGGTGGCCAGCTTGGCCTTGAGCCGGGGATCGCCCACACGGTCCGTCTCCCGCTCGATCGGGTCACCGTTCAGCCGGAACCGGTACGGGAAGTCGATCCGGGCGAGCCGCCGCCACGCGCCATCCCCGGTGTCCGTGACGGTTGGGGCGTGGTTCGTGTTCAGGAAGATCGAGTGCGACGGGGCGAAGGTCACGAAGTCCCGGTAGAGCTTTCGGCCCTCGATAGCCTCCGCGTCCATCAGTTCCTTGACCACCTGTGAATCCAGGTAGCCCTCCTCCGGCGTCTCCTCCATGTAGGCGAGCCGGGTACCGCGCAGCGTCATCTTCTCCGGGGTGGCCGCGCCGAGCGCCTTTCCCTTGAGTAGCAACGTGTTCGGCACCTTTGCGGCGTAGCCGTTGCCACGCTCCCCGCCGCCGAGCGCCCGGAACACCGTGCCCATGAGCGCCGTCTTGCCGTTGCGGCCTCCGCCGGTCAGCAGGAGCATCCGGCCGTCGTCCGCCGGGTGTCCGGTGGCGGCCTGGCCGATCCGCAGGTGGAGCCAGTCCAGCGCGTCCTCCGGCACGGCCTCCAGCGCCGTCTTGAACGCCTCCGACTCCGCCCCCGGCCGGTACCCGACCCCGGTGATCTTCGTGATCATCATGTCCGGGTCGTGGGGGAACACCGCGCCCGTGCGCAGGTCCACGACTCCGGTCGGGGTGTTGAGCACGTCCGGGTCGGCGTCGAACTCCGCCGCGTCGCGCAGCACGCCCGCGATCCCTCGCGCCAGCCGGAGCACGTCCGCGATCCGCTGTGCCCGCTGCATCTTGTGCCAGCCGTCCAGGTCGCGCCGGTCGCCATCCTGACCGCTCGCGGCGCGTTCCTTCTCCTCCTCCAGCGCCTCCGTGTACCGGCCGATGACGTACTGCCGGACAGCCTCCGTGACCTCCGTGTCCGTCACGGCCGCCCACCGCTTGCCGTCCCACGCCAGCCACCCGAGTCCGGCGGTCCAGCAGAACGCGCCGTCCAGCACGTCCCCGGCCACGATCTCCGCCATCCGCGCATCCGTGAAGGTGTCCACGGTGGCCGGCTCCTCGTACGGCTTGGCCTGCCGCCGCGCCTCCAGTGCCGCCAGCGTGCCGCCGGCCGCAAAGTAGTCATCCACGCCCTTGACGCCCTCGGCGATAACCTCCGGCACCACGTAGAGCACCCGCGCGCCCTTGGACCGGAGCCACCGGCCGAGCCGCTTCATGGCCCGGAGTACGGCCGGCTTGGTCAACGCGTCCGCGTCGAAACAGACCGTGACCTCGCGCCCCTTGAGCCGCACGTCTTCCCAGTCGCCCAACGTGGCGTGACTGTTCCGCCAGTTGAACACCCCATCCAGCCCGACCGTGCAGACACCGCGCGAGGTGAGCGCGTCCGCCTTCTTGATCCCCTCCGTGATCCAGAGCGGTACGTCCGGATCCTGAATGGCCGGCAGCGCCGCCACGTCCCGCCCCTCCGGGTCGGGGTCGCGCGTCCAGCGCGGGTGTACGTCCAGGCCGGTGGCTCCCCGCGCGGACGCGTACTTCATCGGCCGGCCGTCCCGGTTGGGTACCGCGCGCCACGGCTTGATCTGGCCGGGCAGTTTGGTGCCGGTCGGACTCCATTTCGGGAGCCACAACATGGGGAAGTAGCCCGGCTCGCGCACGGCCCACGTCGGGAACCCGAGCCGCTTCAACTGCTCGCGCCGGTCACCGGTGCCGGCCAGGCCGGGCAGGGTCGGGATCGCGTCACTATCGGCGCTGCGCGGCCGGTCTACCGACACGTATCCGCGCTCGGCGATAACCTCCGGGTCGATCGCGGACCGGTTCGTCAGTTCGTGCCAGTGCGCTTTGGTGAGCGGCACGTCCGGCATGAAATTGCCGCCGCCGACAACGGTCCCGATCTCGGTGAGCGTGATGGATTTACTCAATTCTGAGTGAATTCCGGTACCATTGGAGGCGGAGTTGTTGGGGGCGGCCTGCTGCGGGGTGGGCCGCTTTTCCATGTCGGTCATCAGCGGTTCACCGCCGGGGCGAACACTGCCCGGAGCCGGGCCACCTGCTCGGCGGTCAGGTCGGGTGCCCGGTTCACCACCGCGTTGACGGCGCTGGCCAGGTGTGCCTTACGGGCGCGCTCCTTGCGGGCTTCCGGGGTCATCTTGAACGCGGCGGCGCGGCGTGCTTCCGTGGTCATCGGCATCGTGGGATGCCTTTCTGGGACTACCTCTATGCGGTAGAGAGCATCCCGCGCGTCCCCTGACCGGCCCGGTGATTCGTCGTTTCACGCATGTATTCACAGTAACGAAGCGCTACGTCCACCACAAAGCGCTATCGGAATCGCCTTGTGTGACGTGCGCCAATACTATAGTGGCGGTAGCTCACTCCCATTCTTACTAACAATTCCCTCATTTCTTAGTCACTCGCGCCCGCTCCCGGCCGTCCATCCACCTCGGACGCGGGCCGTCCGGCCGTAGGATTTTCTGCCCGCACCAGTTACGCTGTGGCCAGATACACGGGAGGCGGATGATCCGGTCGAAGCCGCGGGCGGAGATCGAACCGGAGTCGAGCCGCGCCCGCAGCTCGGCGGTGTCCTCGGCGGACAGCCGCCAGGGCGGGCGGCGCAGGAACGGGCCGGGTATCTCCGCGTTGAGCCGGCGACCGATCGCCGACCAGCGGGCCGCCGCCGCCTGCCGGGCCGCCACCACCCGCCGGGCGACCGCCGCCGACGACTCGCTCTCGGCGGTCGCCTGCATCAGCTCGGCCGCCCGGACCGGGGGCAGCCGCACCTGCACGTCGATCCGGTCTAGCAGGGGACCGGAGAGCCGGCCCAGGTAGCGCCGGCGCACCAGTGGCGAGCACTCGCAGTAGGTGTCGCCGCCCGGCTTGGCGCACGGGCACGGGTTGGCGGCCAGCACCAGTTGGGTGCGGGCGGGATACTCGGTGCCGCCCCGGCTGCGGGCCAGCTGGACCCGGCCGTTCTCGAGCGGCTGGCGCAGCGCGTCCAGCGCTCCCTTGCTGAACTCGGGCGCCTCGTCGAGGAAGAGCACCCCTCGGTGGGCCAGTGACACAGCGCCCGGACGGGCCAGCCCTGATCCGCCGCCGACCAGCGACGGCACGGTGGCGCTGTGGTGCGGCGCCTGGAACGGCGGACGCCGGATCAACCGGCCGCCCGCCGGCAGCAGGCCGGCGATCGAGTGCAGCGCGGTGACCTCCAGCGCGTCCTCGTCGTCCAGTTCGGGCAGGATCGACGGCAGTCGCTCGGCGAGCATGGTCTTGCCGGCCCCGGGCGGCCCGAGCAGCGCGAGGTGGTGACCACCGGCAGCGGCCACCTCCAGCGCCCGCCGGCCCAGGCCCTGCCCGGCGACGTCGGCCAGGTCGGGGCCCTCCGCGGGCGGTGGTGGCCCGGCGGCGGCCGGTTCGATCAGCGGCTCACCGTCGCGGACGAAGCTGACCAGCCGGTGCAGGGTGTCCACCGCGCGGACCCGGATCCCGGGGATGACCGCGGCCTCGGCGGCGTTGTCGGCCGGCACGATCACCCGGTTCACGCCGGCCCGGGCCGCCGCCGCGACCATCGGCAGCACGCCGCGGACCGGCCGGACGGTGCCGTCCAGGCCCAGCTCGCCGAGGACCACCACCCGCTCCAGCGGGAGCAGCGGCAGCTCCCCGGAGCCGCCCAGCAGTGCCGCCGCGATCGCCAGGTCGAACGCCGAACCGAACTTCGGCAGGGTGGCGGGCAGCAGGTTGAGGGTGATCCGCCGGTTCGGCCAGCGCTGGCCGGAGTTGACCACGGCCGCCCGGACCCGGTCCCGCGCCTCGTGCAGGGCGGTGTCGGGCAGCCCGGAGATGACCACCGCCGGCAGGCCGGGCGCCAGGTCGGCCTCCACCTCCACGAGGTGCCCGGTCACCCCGACCAGACCCACGCAGAGCACCTTGGCGTAGCTCACGCCGGCACCGCCGTCCCGGCCGCGCCACCCTGGCCGCCCGACCGCCCGGCCGTCCGCGCGCGCCATTCCCGCCGGCCCGGCATCTCAGAACGCCCCCTTCAGGTGCTCCACCCGGGCCGGCCCGGCGGGGCCGAGCCGTACCGAGATCACGTCGAAGCGGACCTCGTCGGCGGTGGTGCCGGTCTCGGCCAGCCACTGGGCGGCCAGGCCGCGCAGCCGCCGGGCCTTGGCCGGGACGACCGCCTCGGCCGGGGTGCCGAACTCGCCGGTGCCCCGGGTCTTCACCTCGCAGAAGGCGAGCACGGGCCCGTCCCAGGCGACGATGTCGATCTCGCCGGCGGGGCAGCGCCAGTTCCGGGCCACCGGGCGCAGTCCCGCCTCGATGAGGTGTCGCACCGCGCAGCGCTCGCCGTACGCGCCGACCGCCTGGTTCCGCGTCGTCATGCCGGCACCCTCCCGCGGACCGGCTCGGACGCGCCGCCCCGGCCCGGCTGGCTGTGGACAGCCGGGCCGGTTGTGGACAGCCGGACGATCATGCCCCTGCCGTGCTATGGCCCGCGTCGTCCGGGCCCGGTCGGCGTGCCGGGACGACCGTCGACCGGCGCACCGCCCCGCCCCGGCCGCGGCGGTTGGCGCTCCCGGCCGGCTGGGCGCGCTGCTCGCCCGATCGTCTGTCGCTGAGCAACGGGCCACGCCTTCCGAGGGCCAGACGATCTTGGACCTGCGGTGGGGCCGAGTGGGTCGAATGCCTGGCCGGGGGGCGAATGGCGTTCGTACGGCGGGTCACATACGGTGCCGGACGTGGACGGACGACGGAGTTCTGCCGAAGATCGAGAGCCGCGCTGGTATTCCGGAGAACCGGAGCGCGGCTACGCCGAAGCGGATTGGCGTACGGCGGCCGAGCCGCGGTACCGGGACGAGGAGTTCCGGCCGCCGGAGCAGCGCGGCGCCGAGGCGGGCCGATACGCCGACCTCCCCGGCCGTCACGGAGACCCCGGTCGCTTCGGCGCGGAGCCGGACACCGGGCGCTTCGGCGCGGAGCCGGACACCGGGCGCTTCGAGGCGGACCCGGACAGCGCTCGTTTCGGCGCGGAGCCCGACTCCGGGCGGTTCGCCGCGGTGGACCCGGGCCGGGCTCACCTCGGGGCCGGCGACGTCGACAGCGGCCGGTACGCCGACGCCCGGTTCGGCGGCGCCGGAGACGGGGACGCCGGCCGGTTCGGTGCGGCGACGATGGGCGAGCCCGGGCGGTACGCCGCCGCCGAGCCGCGGGAGGAGGACAGCCGGGGCGAGCCGGACGGATACCGGACGGGCCGCTCTCGCCGGGCGGAACCGGATCCCGCGGAGACCTCCGGCGAGTTGCCCGGCGACCGGGCGGGTCGCCGGGCCGCCCGGGAACCGCGCGACGTCGCCACGCCGGTCGCGGCCCCGCTGACCGGTGCCGGCGCTGACCCGGCCCGGCCGGACCCGCTGACCGGTGCCGGGCCTGACCCGAGCCGGCCGGCCGCGCTGACCGGCGTCGGCGTAGACCCGGCGCGGCCGGCGCCGCTGGCCGGGTATCCGATCGTCGAGCCCGCTCGCGCGACCGAGCCGGCCCGCCCCGCGGAGGCGCCCGGACGAGCGGCCGAGCCGACGGTGCCGCCGGCCGCTCCGGTCACGGAAGCGCCGCACCCGCTGGAGCTGCCGACCGGGCCGATGCCGTCGGTCGGGCCGCGCGGCGAACTGCCGGCCTACCCGGCGGCGGCCGGCCCGGGTGTACCGGTCGGCGACGGCGTCTACCGCACCCGCCGGCCGGCGCTGGCCGTGCTCTTCGCCGTGCTGGTGGCGATCTTCGAGATTCCCGCGCTGCGGGTGCTGGTCACCGGCGTGACGGATGATCCGGTGTCGGCCGCCGACGTGGTCGTCGGCACCTTCCTGGTCTGCGGCCTGCCGATCTTCGCGGTCGGCCTGTACGGGCTGCGCACCGGCGGGCTGTCGCTGGCGGACGGGGGGCGGGGCTGGCTGCGCCCGCCGACGGCCTACCTGACGGTCGGCCTGGTGCTCTTCGTCGCCGCCGCCCTCGCCGCCAACTGACCACCCGGCCGGCCGGCGCCTGACGACCTGGCCGGCCGGCGTCTGACGACCTGGCCGGGCCGGTGGCTGACGACCCGGCCGGCTGGCCGCTGACCGCCCGGACCGACGCCGACCGGATGCCCGGCCGGCCGGTCGCCAACAGACCACCCGGTCGGCCGGCGACCGGCCGCCCGCCGGGCCGCCGCCGGTGCCGCCGCGCCGGTCGCCGGCCCGGTGGTGGAGATCGACATCGTGGGCGGGGCCGGTGCCGCGCGCACCCGGGGGCCGGCGGGCGGGGGGAGGGCGTACACTGGTCGACTGGCGACCGCCTCGCGCGGTCGACCTCGCGCGCCCTCTCCACGAGCCGTCGTGGGGCGACGGCCTCCCTGGTCCCGATCTTGGTCGGGCCCGCCATGGCCGGCGACCGGGCGCCAGGACGCCCGGCCGCCGGCCGGGCGGGACAACCAGGGACGCAAGGAGTACCCCACCATGGCCGTCGTGACCATGCGTCAGCTGCTGGAGAGCGGTGTCCACTTCGGGCACCAGACCCGGCGCTGGAACCCGAAGATGAAGCGCTTCATCTTCACCGAGCGCAACGGTATCTACATCATCGACCTGCGCCAGACGCTCGACTACATCGAGAAGGCGTACGACTTCGTGCGCGGCACCGTCGCCGAGGGCGGCAGCATCCTCTTCGTCGGCACCAAGAAGCAGGCCCAGGAGGCGATCGCCGAGCAGGCGACCCGGGTCGGCCAGCCGTACGTCAACCACCGTTGGCTCGGCGGCATGCTGACCAACTTCCAGACCGTGTACAAGCGGCTGCAGCGGATGAAGGAGCTGGAGGCCCTCGGTGACCTGAGCGGCACCGCCGCCGGCTACACCAAGAAGGAGACCCTGCAGCTCTCCCGCGAGAAGGAGAAGCTGTCGCGCACCCTCGGTGGTCTGCGCGACATGCAGAAGCTCCCGGCCGCGATCTGGGTGGTCGACACCAAGAAGGAGCACATCGCCGTCGACGAGGCCCGCAAGCTGGGCATCCCGGTGATCGCCGTGCTCGACACCAACTGCGACCCGGACGAGGTCGACTTCCCGATCCCCGGCAACGACGACGCGATCCGCTCGGCCGAGCTGCTGACCAAGGTCGTCGCCGCCGCCGTCGCGGACGGCCTGATCGCCCGTTCCGGCCGTCGCCGGGGCACCGACGAGAAGCCGGAGCCGGGCGTGGCCTCCGACGAGCCGCTCGCCGAGTGGGAGCGCGAGCTGCTCGAGGAGCCGAAGAAGGCCGAGGACCAGCCGGAGCAGGCTGCCGGGCAGCCGGCCGCCGCCGCCGCGGAGTGAGGCGTACCGTCGCTGCCCCGCCGTCCGTTTCGGCGGATGGCGGGGTGGCGACGGGCCCACCGGGCACATCCCGCCCGGATCCGGGTAACCGGCCCCTCTGACCATCCACACGCCGTCTCAACACCGAAGAGAGAGCCATGTCCCAATTCACCGCCGCGGACGTCAAGAAGCTCCGCGACCTCACCGGCGCCGGCATGATGGACAGCAAGAAGGCGCTGACCGAGGCCGAGGGCGACTTCGACAAGGCCATCGAGATCCTGCGCGTCAAGGGCGCCAAGGACGTCGGCAAGCGCGCCGGTCGTACCGCCGCGAACGGCCTGATCGCGCACTCCGGCAAGGCGCTGCTCGAACTCAACTGCGAGACCGACTTCGTCGCCAAGACCGACGCCTTCATCGCGCTGGCTCAGCAGCTGGTCGAGCACGGCGCGCGCGTCGGCGTGACCAACGCCGAGGAGCTGCTGGCGAGCGAGCTGGACGGCAAGACCGTCGCCGACCTGGTCCAGGAGCAGTCCGCCAAGATCGGCGAGAAGCTGGTGCTCAACCGGTTCGCCAAGGTCGACGGCACCACCGCCGTCTACCTGCACCGCAAGAGCCAGGACCTGCCGCCGGCCGTCGGCGTGCTGGTGGAGTACACCACCGCCCCGGCGAGCGCCGGCCGGTCGACCGCTGACGACGAGGCGTCGGACTCCGACGCCCGCGCGGTCGCCATGCAGATCGCGGCGATGCGGCCGAAGTACCTCACCCGCGACGAGGTGCCGGCCGACGTCGTCGAGTCGGAGCGGCGCATCGCCGAGCAGACCGCCCGCGAGGAGAACAAGCCCGAGGCGGCCCTGCCGAAGATCGTCGAGGGTCGGGTCAACGCCTTCTTCAAGGACTACGTCCTGGTCGAGCAGGCGTCGGTCGCCGACAACAAGAAGACGGTGAAGCAGATGCTGGCCGAGGCCGGCATCGAGGTCACCCGCTTCGTGCGGTTCGAGGTCGGCCAGGCCTGAGCCGCCTGATCGGGCGCGCACGCGCCCGTGGGCAGGAACGTCGACGAGGAGGCCGCCGGTGTACGTGACAGGCACCGCGGCCTCCTCGTCACATAGGGTCGGCAGCGGCAGTTTCGCGGTAGGCGGCGCACCAGGCGTGCGCGTGGGAAAGGGCGGGGCGGATGACGCAGGTTGTGAGTGACCGGACGCTGGCGGCGGACGATCCGACGGCGCCGCCCCCCGGCCGGGCCCGCCGGGTGGTGCTGAAGCTCTCCGGCGAGGTGTTCGGCGGCGGCGCGGTCGGCGTCGACCCGGACGTCGTACAGGCCGTGGCCCGGCAGATCGCCACCGTGGCCCGGCGCGGCGTGCAGGTCTCCGTGGTGGTCGGCGGGGGCAACTTCTTCCGCGGCGCCGAGTTGCAGAAGCGCGGCATGGACCGGGCCCGGGCCGACTACATGGGCATGCTCGGCACCGTGATGAACTGCCTCGCGTTGCAGGACTTCCTGGAGAAGGAGGGCATCGAGACGCGCGTGCAGAGCGCGATCACGATGGCCCAGGTCGCCGAGCCGTACATCCCGCTGCGCGCCATCCGCCACCTGGAGAAGGGCCGCGTGGTCATCTTCGGCGCGGGCGCCGGCATGCCGTACTTCTCCACCGACACGGTGGCCGCGCAGCGCGCGCTGGAGATCCGTGCCGACGTGGTGCTGATGAGCAAGAACGGCGTGGACGGCGTCTACACCGCCGACCCGCGGATCGACCCGACCGCCAGCAAGTTCGACTCGATCACCTTCTCCGAGGTGCTGCAGCGCAACCTCCGGGTCGCCGACGCCGCCGCGTTCAGCCTCTGCATGGAGAACGGCCTGCCGATGCTGGTCTTCGGCGCCCAGGGCGACGACACCATCATCCGAGCCGTGGCGGGCGAGAAGATCGGCACCCTGATCACCGCCTGAGCGGGCGCCACGGCCCACCCGACGGTCCTCCGACACCCAGCACAGCCCACGACGAGCACAGAAGGAGGCGAGGAGACCGGTGATCGACGACACCCTCCTCGAGGCCGAGGAGAAGATGGAGCGTGCGGTCGAGCACGCCAAGGAGGAGTTCGGGGCCATCCGCACCGGCCGCGCCACTCCGGCCATGTTCTCCAAGGTCATCATCGACTACTACGGAACGCCGACGCCGCTGACCCAGATGGCGTCCGTGGCCATCCCCGAGCCGCGGATGGCCATCATCAAGCCGTACGACAACTCGCAGATCAACGCCATGGAGAAGGCGATCCGCGATTCCGACCTCGGGGTGAACCCCAACAACGAGGGCAACCAGCTGCGCATCCTGCTTCCCCAGATGACCGAGGAGCGCCGCCGCGACATGATCAAGGTGGCCCGGCACAAGGGTGAGGAGGCCAAGGTGGCGATCCGCAACATCCGCCGCCGCGGCAAGGAGGAGCTCGACCGGCTCGTCAAGGACGGCGAGGTCGGCGAGGACGAGGGCCGCCGGGCCGAGAAGGAGCTGGACGACCTGACCCAGCGCTACGTGGCCAACGTCGACGAGCTGGTCAAGCACAAGGAGACCGAGCTGCTCGAGGTCTGAGCCGTACGTCGTCGCACGAGGCCCGCCCCCGACGGGGAGCGGGCCTCGTGGCGATCCGGGCCGGTGGCGACGGCGCGACGGGTAGCCGGCCGGCGGTGCGCCCGGCCGGAGCGGGCCGGACGAGGGGCCGGGACATCGTCCGCCGTGCCGGCGCGACGGGTGCAGTAGGCTCGGCAGGATTCCCGGCCACCTCGTGGTGAACGGCGGGAATCGACCGGCCGTCGGGCCGGTCAACCGGAGGAACAGTCACGCCTGTAGGGGATGGTTGTGCGCTTGCGTCATGTGGTGAATCTCGAGCCGGCTCCGCTCGGTGCGTGATGTCCCACCTCGACCCCTACGGCGGTGAGCCGCGCGGCTGGGACCGACCCGACCGCCCGACCGCCCTGCCCTGGCCCGAGCCGGAGATCGAACCGGCTCCGTGGGACCGCCGCCCGGTTCCCGACCGGTACGCCGAGCCGCGCGGGCTGACCCGTCCGCCGGCCGACCCGTACCCCGGCGTCGAGGCGTACCCCGGCCAGCCGTACGGCGAGCGGCCGGCCGGGATGAACGGCCACCGCGACCCCGACGACTACCCGACCGCCCAACTGGAGCCGGTGCGGGCGGACCGCGAGCCGGAGCCCGCCCGCGAGCCGGAGCCCGCGCCGGGCCGGCGGCAGCGGGGACGGCGCCGGGCCAGCGCCGGCCGGCCGCCGACCCAGCCGAGCCGGGCCGGGCGCAACCTGCCGGCCGCCATCGCGGTCGGCCTCGGCCTCGGCGTCGGCGCGATCCTGCTGCCGCTCTTCCTCTACCGGCCGGCCTTCCTGGTGGTGGTCGCCGCCGCCGTCGGCGTCGGCGTCTGGGAGATGGCCCGCGCGGTACGCCGCAGCGGCGCCCACCCGCCGCTGGTGCCGCTGATCGCCGGCGGGGTGCTCACCGTCGGGCTGGCCTGGTTCGCCGGCCCCGACGCGCTCTGCCTCGGCCTGCTGGTCACCGTGCTCGGCACGATGGTCTGGCGGCTGGGCGACGGTCCGGGCGGCTACCAGCGCGACCTCACCGCGGCCACCCTGATCGCCGTCTACGTGCCGTTCCTCGGCGGGTTCGCCGCGCTGCTGGCCGCGGTGCCCGACGACGGCCACCTGCGGGTGCTGGTCACCCTGGTCGCCGTGGTGCTCTCCGACACCGGCGGGTACGCGGCCGGGGTGGCCTTCGGCAAGCACCCGATGGCGCCGACCATCAGCCCGAAGAAGTCCTGGGAGGGCTTCGCCGGCTCGGTCACCGCGGCGGCGCTCGGCAGCGCCGTGCTGCTCTGGCTGCTGCTCGACGTCGCCCCGTGGTGGGGCGCGGTCTTCGGCCTGGCGGTCTCCGTCGCGGCGGTCCTCGGCGACCTCGGCGAGTCCATGATCAAGCGGGATCTGGGCATCAAGGACATGAGCAACCTGCTGCCCGGCCACGGCGGGTTGATGGACCGGCTCGACTCGATCCTGTTCGCCCTGCCGACCGCGTACCTGCTGCTGGTGGTCTTCGCGCCGGTGGTGGGCTGAGGCATGGGTCACGCACCGGCGCGGGGGTCCTCCACCAGGCCAGGGTCGATTCGGCACGTCCGGACAGGTGCTTCCGCCATCCGGCGTGACAGACTGGACGCGCCATGACGAGCCTGCCCCTGATCCCCGTGGACCCCGACGCCCCCGGCGCGCGCCGGGCGAGCATGCCACCCCGCCACCTCGCCGACCTCGACCTCGCCGGTCGTCGCGCGCTGGTCACCGAGCTGGGGGAGCCGGCGTTCCGGGCCAAGCAGGTCTCCACCCACTACTTCGGCCGGCTGGTCCGCGACCCGGCGCAGATGACCGACCTGCCGGCCGCCACCCGGGAGCGGCTGGCCGACCGGCTGCTGCCCCGGCTGCTCACCCCGGTACGGGAGCTGGCCTGCGACGACGGCGCGACCCGCAAGGCGCTTTGGCGGCTGCACGACGGCTCGCTGGTGGAGAGCGTGCTGATGGGCTATCCGGACCGGGTCACCGTCTGCATCTCCAGCCAGGCCGGCTGCGGTATGGCCTGCCCGTTCTGCGCCACCGGCCAGGCGGGGCTGACCCGCAACCTCTCCACCGCCGAGATCGTCGACCAGGCGGTCTACCTGGCCGGGGTGGCCGCCTCCGGAGCGGTGGCCGGGTCGCCGCCTCGGCTGTCGCACGTGGTCTTCATGGGCATGGGCGAGCCGCTGGCCAACTACAACCGGGTGGTCGCCGCGATCCGGCGGCTGATCGCGCCCGCGCCGGAGGGGCTCGGCCTGTCCCAGCGGCACATCACCGTTTCCACGGTCGGGCTGGTTCCGGCCATCCGCCGACTGGCCAGCGAAGACCTCTCGGTGACTCTTGCGCTGTCGTTGCACGCCCCCGATGATGATCTGCGCGACGAACTCGTGCCGGTGAACCAGCGCTGGAAGGTAGCCGAGGTGCTGGACGCAGCGTGGGACTACGCGGCCGCAACGGGCCGTCGCGTGTCGATCGAGTACGCGATGATCAAGAACGTGAACGACCAGCCGTGGCGAGCGGACCTGCTCGGCCGGCTGCTGGCCGGCAAGCTGGCCCACGTGAACCTGATCCCGCTCAACCCGACTCCGGGCAGCCGCTGGGACGCCAGCCCGAAGCCGGTCGAACGGGAGTTCGTCCGGCGGTTGCGCGACGCCGGGGTGTCCACGACGGTGCGGGACACCCGAGGCCGCGAGATCGACGGAGCGTGTGGGCAGCTGGCCGCCGCCGAGGACAGGGACACCGACCGGACCACGGAGACGACGGCGTGACCGGCCGTAGCGAACGAGACCAGGAGACATAGTGGCGAGTCAGGGTCAGCGTTTCCGGCGCAAGGCGCTCCGCCGGGGATACAAGGTCGACGAGGTGGACGCCTTCCTCGACCGGGTCGAGGCGACACTCGCCGGTCAGCCGGTCGGCGCCCCGGTGGCCTCGCAGGAGGTCCACGACGTCGTCTTCCGGGTCCGGTTCAACGGCTACGACGAGTGGCAGGTCGACCTGCACCTGGACCGGGTCGAGCGGCAGCTCGCCGAGCTGGAGGAGCGCGGCGGGCGCGGCGGTGACCCCCGGATGGGCGACCGCCTCGGCCCGCCGGACCGGATGGGTCCGCCGATGCGCGACGAGCGGGGCATGCCGCCGGTGTCGCAGCCGATGCCGCCCCGGCCGATGCCCGCGCAGGCCGGTCCGCCGCCGGCCGACCGCTACGGCCGCTACGACGAGCCGACCGGCGCCTTCGCCGGGGGCTACGACGCCCCGCGTGGGGGCTACGACGCGCCGCGCGGCCCGGCCGGCCCGAACCCGCCGATGGGCCCCGGCCCGATGGGGCACGGCGGCCCGCCGCCGCGCGGCCTGCCCGCCGGCCCGGGCGGCTACGGCCCGGACGAGCAGCGCTTCGACGGCTTCGAGGCGGGCCGGCGCGGCCGGACCGACATGACCGCCGAGATCCGGATGCCGGAGCGGGACCTGCGGGGTCGCGGCCCGGCCGGGCCGCCGCCGATGCCGCAGCAGGGGTTCGGCGGCGGGCCGATGGGCGGCCCGCCGGCCGGTGGCCCGCCGATGGGTGGCCCGCCGATGGCCGGCCCGCCCGGCAGCGACCTCTACCGGGTCGACCAGATCCGCCGCAGCTTCCAGGTGCGCCGGTTCGGCAGCGGCTACGACCCCGACCAGGTAGACCGGTTCTTCGAGAGCCTGCTCGGCGGGATGGCCGGGCGCAACCCGATGCCGGTGAACCCGAAGGACCTGGACACCCTCCGCTTCGGCCTGGTGCAGGGCGGCTACTTCGAGGCCGAGGTCGACGCCGCGCTCAAGGACGTGCAGGACATCCTCTTCGGCCGCTGACCGACCGTCACGAAGGGCCCGCTCCCCGGTGTGGGGGCGGGCCCTCGTACGTGTCGCGAAAGATGCCGGCGGGTGGCCGTCTTGGTCAGGAGCGCAGGCCGTTGCGCCGCAGCACCGCGTCGCCGATGACGATGATCAGCAGCAGCGCGGCCAGGCCGACCAGCCAGATGTCCTCGACCCTGCCCTCGTGGTTGCCGCAGATCATCGCCAGCAGCGCCAGCGCGGTCAGCACCGCGCCGATCCGCCCGGCCTTGCGGTGCCCGGGCTTGTGCTGGTCTGGCGACGTTACCGGCTCGCTTCCTGCCACTGTCGGTCCTTCCCTCGCGATCGGATCTCTGGTTAGTCTGGCACGCCCCGTACCGGGCCCGGCGCAGGGTCCGGCCGGATGCGAGCCGCGACATGCCCCGCAGCGGTGTGCGGCGGGTCCGGCCCCGCGTGCGGCCGCCGCTGGAGCGCTGGCGGGCCGGGCACCCGGCGGCGCGGCCGGCTGACGCCGACGGTCGAGTGCCGGGCGCCGGGACCGCCGCACCGGCGAGGATTCGGCGCCGGCCGGCGCGGGAACCGGGAACCCGGGCCGAAGGACCCGGGCGGACCGGGGCGGTACGGCACTACCGGCGTCGCGGGCCGGCGGCCACACTGCCTCCGGTAGCGTTCGGACGTACACCTTGTTTGTCTTTTCGAGGGAGAACTGCGGTGCGAGTGACCGGTACGGGGCACGCCAGCATGCGGATCGACACGGCCGCGGGCAGCATCCTGTGCGACCCGTGGGTCAATCCTGCCTACTTCGCCTCATGGTTCCCTTTCCCGGACAATTCCCAGCTCGACTGGGAGACCCTCGGCCAGGTCGACTACCTCTACGTCTCGCACCTGCACCGGGACCACTTCGACGCCAAGCACCTGCGGGACTTCGTGTCGAAGGACGCGACAGTGCTGCTCCCCGAGTTCCCCACCTCGGAGATGGAGGACGAGTTCCGGGAGCTGGGCTTCACCAAGTTCCTCAAGGCGCCGAACGAGCAGGTCGTGGAGCTGCCCGGCGGCCTGAAGATCATGATCCAGGCGCTGACCAGCCCGACCGACGGCCCGATCGGCGACTCCTCGCTCTGGGTCGAGTACGACGGCGTCCGGCTGCTGAACCAGAACGACGCCCGCCCCACCGACCTGAGCGTCTTCGCCGAGCTGGGTCACGTGCACGCGCACCTGCTCCAGTTCTCCGGGGCGATCTGGTACCCGATGGTCTACGAGCTGCCGCAGGCCGCCAAGACGGCGTTCGGCAAGCAGAAGCGCGACCGGCAGTTCGACCGCACCTGGCGCTACATCGACGACCTGAAGGCGTCGCACGTCTTCCCGATCGCCGGCCCGCCGTGCTTCCTCGACGACGAGCTGTGGCAGTTCAACGACATCTTCGGCGACGAGGGGAACATCTTCCCGGACCAGTCGGTCTTCCTGCGCGAGTACGCCAAGGTCGGCGGCAGCAACGGCGTGGTGCTGCTGCCGGGCAGTGTCGCCGAGGTCACCGCCGACGGCTGCGAGACCACCCACCCGGTCCCGGTCGAGGAGTTCTTCGCCAACAAGGTCGCCCACCTGGAGGAGATGCGCGAGCGCAAGCGCCCGGTCATCGAGGCGGAGAAGGCGTCCTGGCGGCACCCGGAGATCGACGTCCTGAAGGAGATGAAGCGGCGCGTCGAGCCGCTGCTCGACGAGTCGATCTACCTGGCCAAGGGGGTCGGCGGTCCGGTCCGCTTCGACCTGGTCGGCTACGACGGGGAGAGCGTCGAGTCGATCGTGGTGGACTTCCCGGGCAAGCAGGTCCGGCCGTACGCGGACGAGAAGGTCCGGTACCGGTTCCGCACCGAGCGGGCGCTGGTCGAGCACCTGCTGCACATCGGCGAGGTGGACTGGGTCAACTCGCTCTTCCTGTCCTGCCGGTTCTCCGCCGCCCGGATCGGCCAGTACAACGAGTTCGTCTACGCGTTCTTCAAGTGCCTCTCCGAGGAGCGGCTCCAGTACGCCGAGGGCTGGTACGACGAGCACGAGCGGGCGGTCGACGCGGAGGACATCACGCTCGGCGACTGGGTGGTGCAGCGGCGCTGCCCGCACCTGAAGGCGGACCTGAGCCGGTTCGGCATCGTCGAGGGCGACCAGCTCACCTGCCAGCTGCACGGGTGGCGGTTCGACCTGGCCAGCGGCCGCTGCCTGACCAGCGTCGGCCACAAGGTCCGGGCGCGCCGGGTCGACGCCGAGACCCCGGCGCCGGCCGGCGAGAGCGCCAGCTGAGACGAACCTCCGCGCCCACCCCCGTACCTGCGCGACCATGCAGGTGTGCCGCCCCGCTCCGGACGGACCGGTAGCGGGCAGGGCGCGCGGGGGTGGGCGTGACGCAGCCCGACGAGGAGGACTCGGGGTACCGGTACTCGCGTGACCGGGAGATGGCCCGGGACGCGTCCCGGGTGGAGGCGTTCAGCGACGCGGTCATCGCGATCGTGCTCACCCTGATGGCGGTCGAGCTGCTCCAGCTCGGCCCGCGCTCCGAGCGGGACCTCACCGAGGCGCTGGCGCACGAGTGGCCGGCCTACCTGGCGTACGTGATCACCTTCGCGATCGTCGGCCAGGTCTGGCTGACCCACCACAACATGTGGCGCTACGTCGTCCGGGTCGACCAGTTGCTGCTGGTGTTCAACCTGCTCCTGCTGCTCTTCGTCGCGGCCATCCCGTTCACCGCCGACCTGCTCGCGGACAACCTGCGCGGCAGCGTGACCGACCAGCGGTTGACCGCGGCGCTCTACGTCGGCTCGGTGCTCGGCGAGGCGCTCTTCTTCAACCTGAGCTGGTGGTGGGCGCGGCGCCGGCGGCTGCTGCACCCCGATCTGGATCCCCGGCTGGCCCGCGCGGTGGCGCTGCGCTTCCTGGTCGGCCCGGTGCTCTACCTGGTGGCGTTCGCCTTCGTCTTCGTCAACCCGGTGCTCAGCCTCTGCCTCTACCTGCTGCTGATCGGCGTCTACCTGGTCCGCGGCCCCGGCGACCTCCCCTCCTCCGCCCGCTGACCCGGCCACCAACCCCCGTCGATCATGAAGTTGTCGCCAGGACACGCCGTGCGCGCGGTGAACAACTTCATGGTCAACGGGGGGCCTGAGACGGCGGTGCGGTGGGTCAGGGGGTCAGGTCGGTGAGGATGCGGCGGGCGGCGTTGTGGCCGGCGGCGCCGATGACGCTGCCGGCCGGGTGGCAGCCGGCGCTGCCGGCGTAGACGCCGTCGATCCCGGTGGCGTACGGCATCCGGTCGGTGAACGAGACGGTGTTGTCGACGTGGTGGATGTGCCCGCCGGTGATGCCGAAGTGCGCCTCGATGCCGGGCGGTGTCAGCGGCACCGCGTCGGCGATCAGGTCGCCGGTGCCGGGGGCGTACCGCTCGCAGATCGCGATCAGCTGGTCGACGTACCCGGGCAGCGCCTCGTCCCAGCTGGTGCCGGCCAGCTCGTACGGGACGGACTGGACGAAGAGCGCCGACGAGTGGTGGCCCTGCCCGTCCGAGAGCGACGGGTCGACGGTGGTGTGCAGGTACCACTCGATGGTCGGCTCCGCGGGCAGCCGGCCGGCCCGCACGTCCGCCCACATCGCGCGCAGCGCGGTCATCGGCGACTCGCCGCCGCCGATCAGCGAGGCCGAGCCGGGGAGCAGGTGGATGGTCGAGCCGAACGGGCTGGGCGCGTCGGCGGGCAGGCAGGAGAAGCGGGGCAGGCCGCTCAGCGCCAGGTTGAGCTTGAGCGTGGTGCCGGGGCGCCGGACCGCCGCCATCCGCTCGGCCAGCGGCGCCGGTAGCGCGCCGTCGGGCAGCAGGTCCATCAGCGCGTACGGGTCACACGCGCCGAGCACCACCCGGGCGCCCACCTCCCGGCCGTCGGCGAGGACCACCCCGCTGGCCGCGCCGCCGGACAGGGTGATCGCGCTGACGCCGGTGCCGGTCAGGATCCTCGCCCCGGCGGCCCGGGCGGCCTCGGCGAAGGTCCGCGACACGGTGCCCATCCCACCCTCGGCGATCATCCAGGTGCCGCCGGAGCCGGGCAGCCGGCACATGTTGTGCACCAGGAAGTTGTGGCCGGTGCCGGGGTCGTCCGGGCCGGCGTTCAGCCCGGACAGGCCGTCGGTGACCGCGTACATCGAGACCAGCAGCTCGGAGCGGAAGTCGAAGCGGGCCAGGTAGTCGGCGACCGAGCCGCGGACCAGGTCGACGAAGACCTGGCGCAGCGCCGGGCGGACGTACCGTTCGGCGGTCTCCTCGACGGTCAGCGGGTCGGCCAGCCAGACCGGCGCGAGGTCGTCGCGGAGCGCGGCCAGTTCGGCCTGGAGGGCGTCGTCGGCGGCCACGTCGGCGGGGGAGAAGAACTCCGTGAGCTGCGCCCGGGTGGCCGCGGTGTCGCTGCCGAAGAGCAGGTACGGGGAGCCCTCCGGGCCCGGGGTGGGCAGGAAGTAGTGCGGGTCGCGGCGCAGCACCGGGATGCGGACGTCGAGCGTGGCGAGCAGTTCCGGCGGCATCAGCCCGAGCAGGTAGGAACCGGTGGAGTGGCGCAGGCCGGGCACCTTCGGGAACGGGTTCTCCGTCCGGGTCGCCCCGCCGATCACCTCGGCCGCCTCCAGCACCAGCACGTCGAGGCCGGCGCGGGCCAGCAGGATCGCGGACACCAGACCGTTGTGCCCGGACCCGACGATCACCACGTCGGCCCGGGTCGGCAGCTCGTCACTCATGCCGCGGGAGCCTAGTGCCCGCCCGGCCCGCCGGTCAGCCCTTCGCCGGCCGCCACCCGGGCGCGCCGCCCGGGCCGGTCGTGGCCGTCCACGCGTGGGGCTAGCGGGCCGTGCCGTCCGGCCGGTCGACGCCGCCCAACTGGCCGGCCAACGCCCCCAGCTCCAGCTCGAACAGCGCCTCGGGTTCGGTGACCGCCCAGGTCAACTGCTGGAAGACCTCCGCCGCGATCAGGCCGTAGAGCCGGGTCCAGCCGGCCAGGAAGGTGTAGGTGACCTCGATCGGGATGTCGCCGTGGCTGAGTCGCAGCGGCTCCAGCCGGTCGCCGAGGCGCTCCCGGATCAGCTCGACCGGCGGGGTGGGGAACGGGGAGCGGTGCCACAGGTCGATCATCGGGGCGAGGAAGACCGCGCCGAGCCGGGCACCGGGATGGTCCGGGTCGACGCAGTCGTCGACGAACGTCGCCAGCCCCGGGGTCGGCGCGCCGAAGATCAGCCCGAACTCGGCGGGGTGCGCCACCGACCAGGCCCGGAACGCCCGGCACATGGCCAGGAGCTGGTCGACCGGCTCGCCGCCGGCGGCGTCCCGGGCCGCTTCCAGGCCCAGTCGCAGCTCGTCGAAGAGGTCCGCGGCGAGCGCCGCGACCAGCGCCTCCAGGCTGGGGAAGTAGCGGTAGATGGCCGGCGCGGTCATGCCCATGTCACGGGCGATGGCGCGCAGCGAGACCGCGTCGATCCCGCCGGTCACCAGCAGCCGGCGCGCCCCCGCCTTGATCTCGGCGAGGGTGGCGGTACGCAGGCGTTCCCGTCGGGTCGGTGCGGTCATGCGGCTAACCCCCTTGACCAAAGCGAACGCCGTTGCGATAGTTAACGGCGTTCACTCAAATGAGCGATGGTCACAGTTTAGCCGTCGGCGGAGGGGGAGGCCATGTTCGCGTGGTGGGGACGAGCGGTGGTGCGGCTGCGCTGGGCGGTGCTCGCCGCGGCCGTGCTGCTGGTCGCGGTCGGATCGACCTGGGGGGCCGGGGTCTTCGGGCAGCTGACCGGGGGCGGGTTCGACGACCCGGCCAGCGAGTCCAGCCGGGCGCACGAGCGGATCACCGACGAGCTGGGCCCGCAGGGGGCCGACGTGGTCGTGCTCTGGTCCAGCGACTCGGTGACGGCCGACCAGCCCGCCTTCCGTGACCCGGTCACCGCGACCGTCACCCGGCTGCGCGAGCGTCCCGAGGTCGCCAACGTCACCACCTGGTACGACACCCAGGCGCCCGCGCTGCTCGCCACCGACCGCCGGGCCACCTACGCGCTGGTCCAGCTCCGGCCGGCCGAGGAGGACGGCAAGACGGCCGCGTACGAGGCGCTGCGGCCGGCGATCGAGACGCCCGGCGTACGGACCGAGACGGGCGGCAACGTGCCGTTCCTGCACGAGGCGAACCGGCAGACCACGGAGGACATCACCCGCGCGGAGCTGCTCTCCATGCCGGTGCTGCTGGTGCTGCTGGTGCTCATCTTCGGCGGCCTGGTCGCCGCGGCCACCCCGCTGCTGATCGGCGGGTTGGCGATCCTCGGCGGGTTCGTCGCGGTCCGGCTGGTCAACCTCTTCACCGACGTGTCGATCTTCGCGATCAACATCATCACGCTGATCGGCCTGGGCATGGCTGTCGACTACGCGCTCTTCGTGGTCAGCCGGTTCCGCGAGGAGCTGGCCGCCGGCCGGGACACCCCGACGGCGATCGGGCGCACCATGGCCACCGCCGGCCGTACCGTGCTGGTCTCCGGGCTCACCATCGCCCTCGCCATGGCCAGCCTGCTGATCTTCCCGCAGTCCTTCCTGCGCTCGATGGGTCTCGGCGGGATGGCCGCGGTGCTGGTCGCCATGCTCGCCGCGCTCACCGTGCTGCCGGCCCTGCTCGCGGTGCTCGGCCCGCGGATCGACGCGTGGCGCGTACCGCTGCCGTGGCGGCGGGGCGGTCGGCCGGCGGCCGGCGGCGGCGCCTGGGCCCGGATCGCCCGCAGCGTGATGCGCCGGCCGGTGCGCTACCTGGTCGGGGTGGTGCTGCTGCTCGCCGTGCTGGCCGTGCCGTCGCTGCGGATGGAGTTCGGCGGCTTCGACGAGCGGGTGCTGCCCGCGGACGCCGCGCCCCGGGTGGTCTCCGAGCGGATCGCCGCGGAGTTCCCCGGCGGCACGGTCGCCCCGATCGACGTGCTGGTCTCCGGGGCGCCGGCCGAGGCGGTCGGCCCGTTCGCCGACCGGATCGCCGGCCTGCCCGGGGTGCGCGCGGTGCAGGTGGCCGCGAACCGGGGCGAGTCGACGCTGCTGACCGTGAGCTACCCGGGCGAGCCCACCGGCGAGGTCGCCCAGGCCCTGGTCCGCCAGTTGCGCGACCTGCCCGCGCCGGCCGGGGCCGAGGTGCTGGTCGGCGGCCGGCCCGGCGCCGACCGGGACCTGCTGGACAGCCTCGCCGACCGGCTGCCGTGGATGGCCCTGCTGATGGCCGCGGCCACCCTGCTGCTGCTCTTCCTCGCCTTCGGCTCGGTGGTGCTGCCGGTCAAGGCGGTGCTGATGAACCTGGTCTCGATCGGCGCGTCGTTCGGCGTGGTGGTCTGGATCTTCCAGGACGGCCACCTCGCCGACCTGCTCGGCTTCACCCCGACCGGGTTCATCGAGCCGAGCAACCCGATCCTGATGCTCGCGGTGCTGTTCGGGCTGGCCACCGACTACGAGGTGTTCCTGCTCTCCCGGGTCCGCGAGGAGTGGGACCGGACCGGGGACAACACGGCCTCGGTGGCCGCCGGGTTGCAGCACACCGGCCGGATCATCACCGCCGCCGCGCTGCTGCTGATCATCGTGGTGGCCGGCTTCGCCACCGGCGGCATGGCCTACATCAAGCTGATCGGGATCGGCATGATCGTGGCGATCGTGGTCGACGCGACGCTGGTGCGGGCGCTGCTGGTGCCGGCCACCATGCGCCTGCTCGGGCGGTGGAACTGGTGGGCGCCCGGGCCGCTCGGCCGGTTCTACCGCCGGTACGGCATCCGCGAGGGCGCCGAGCCGGAGCCGGCGGAGCGTCACCCCGCGTTCACCGGGTAGAGACTTCCATCGATGCTCCGTCGGCTCTAGCGTCGACGGGGCATCGACTCTCACCGGGAGGTCTCCGATGGACCGTCGCACCGTCCTGCGCGCCACCGTCGCCGGCGGCACCGCCGCCTTCTCGGGCAGCCTCTGGGCCTGCGCCGCGCTGGCCGCCCCCGCCCAGCCCGGCCCGGGCCCGTACGGGGAACTGCTCGCCGCCGACGCCAACGGCATCCAGTTGCCCGCCGGCTTCACCAGCCGGGTGATCGCCCGCTCCGGGCAGCGGGTCGCCGGCACCTCGTACGCCTGGCACTGGGCGCCCGACGGCGGCGCCTGCTTCCCGGCCGGCACCGGCTGGATCTACGTCTCCAACTCGGAGATCCCGCTGGCCGGCGGCGCGTCGGCGGTGCGCTTCGCGGCCGACGGCTCGATCGTCGCGGCGTACCGGATCCTCGGCGGCACCAACGTCAACTGCGCCGGTGGCGCGACCCCGTGGGGCACCTGGCTCTCCTGCGAGGAGGTGCCGCTCGGGCGGGTCTTCGAGACCTGGCCGCAGGGCGGCCGGGAGGCCGAGGAGCGCACCCGGATGGGCCGGTTCAAGCACGAGGCGGCGGCCTGCGACCCGGACCGCCGGGTGGTCTACCTGACCGAGGACGAGGGCGACGGCTGCTTCTACCGCTTCGTCCCGGACGCCTGGGGCGACCTGCGCACCGGCCGGTTGCAGGTGCTCTGCGCACCCGCCGAGGCCACCGCCGGGCCGGTGACCTGGCGGGACGTGCCGGACCGGGACGGCTTCCCGGTGCCCACCCGCTTCCAGGTCGGCGCGGCCAAGCACTTCGACGGCGGCGAGGGCTGCTGGTACGCCGACGGGACCTGCTGGTTCACCACCAAGGGCGACAACCGGGTCTGGGCGTACGACGCGGTCGCCGAGCGCCTCGACCTGGCCTACGACGACTCGCTGGTGCCGGCCGGCGCGGCGCCGCTGACCGGGGTGGACAACATCACCGGCACCGTGGGCGGTGACCTGTACGTGGCCGAGGACGGCGGCAACATGGAGATCAACATGATCACGCCCGCCGGCGTGGTCACCCCGTTCCTGCGCCTGCACGGCCACCCGGAGTCCGAGCTCACCGGCCCCGCCTTCTCGCCCGACGGCACCCGCCTCTACTTCTCCTCGCAGCGCGGCACCACCGGCGACCGCACCGGCTCCGCCGGCGTCACCTACGAAATCACCGGCCCCTTCCGCCCCTAACCCCCACCCCACCCCGGCCCATCCGGGCCGGGGGCGCGTTGATCATGAAGTTAGCGGCGTCGGGAAGCGCTCTCCAGGCCGCTAACTTCATGATCGACCCGGGTTCGGGGTCGGGTGGTGGGTGCGCCAGTGGGAGAGGGCGAGGGTGGCGGAGTAGCCGGCCAGGACGATCACGTGGAACAGGTAGAGCCAGAGGAGCACGGCGACGCCGGCGCCGATCTCGTCGAAGCCGCCGAACGGCGCCCCCAGGTCGATCGGGAGCGACGCGAAGAGCACGAACCCGTGCAGGAAGCCGGAGAGGTTGGCCGCCGTGAACGAGCCCACGGCCAGCGCGGAGAGCCAGTCCGGCGACGCCGGCCCGACCACCCGGAACACCCAGAGCAGCACCGGGGTGAGCACCAGCCACACCCCCAGGAAGGACAGCACCACCCCGAGCGCCCCGAGCCAGCCGCCCTGGCGGACCAGCCCGGTGGTGGTCGGCAGCGCCAGCAGGATCGACAGCAGCAGGGCCGGGGCCGGCGCGAGCAGCGGGAGCAGCAGCAGCCGGCCCCGCCAGCCGACCAGCGACTCGTCGTTGCGCGGGGCGGCCACCGAGACGAACGCCCGGCGCAGCCCCTCGCCGTAGAGCGACGCCGGCAGCAGCGAGGCCAGCGCCAGCAGCGGGGTCAGCTCCACCCCGGCATCGACCAGGGCGGCCACCGCCCGTGGCGCGCCGATCTCGGTGGGCAGCGCCCGCACGGCGTACGAGGTGAGCCGGCGGACCCGCTCGGCGCCGGCCACCAGCGCCGTCAACCAGATCGCCAGCAGCGCCACCGGGACCACGGCGATCGCGCCGTAGAACGTGATGGCGGCGGCGTGCAGCGACAGGTCCCGGCCGCGCAGCGGGCGGAACGCCGCGGCGCCGATCCGTTTCGCCCGCCGCCAGCCGTCGCCCATCCCGGTTCCTTTCCCCCTCCCGGCAGCCGCCACGCATCGAGATCGCCGGCCGGCCACGGCCGGGGTCCGGGCGATGGGGCGTCCGGTTGGGGGAGACGGCGGGAACCCCGCCCGGACGGGTGGTCCGGGCGGGGTCGGCGGGCGGGTGCGCTGCGCCGGTCAGCCCAGCGGCTGCACCTCGCCGGTGCTGCGGGTGGCGTAGAAGCAGCCGGTGGTGGGCAGGCTGGTGGCCGCCGGTGGGGTGACCCCGTCGTAGAGCGCCAGCAGGAAGTTCTGCGGGCACCGGCGGGTGCTGCCGGTACGGATGCCGAAGTGCAGGTGCGGCCCGGTGGAGTTGCCGGTGTTGCCGGTGAGGCCGAGCTGCTGCCCGGGCGCGACCGAGGCGCCGTTGCTGACCGACCACGCCGAGAAGTGGCAGTAGGTGTAGACCGCTCCGTCGGTGCCGGTGAGGTTCACGCCCTGGCCGCAGGAGCTGTCGTTGATGATCGTCACGGTGCCGGCCCGCACCGCGTACGCCCTGGTGCCGGTGCCGACCGGGAGGTCGATGGCGGGATAGTCGTGGTGCGGGTCGTCGTACTCGCTGCGCGGCAGCGCGCTCTTCGGCAGCGGCAGGGCGAAGGCGGGGTTGCCGGAGCTGGACGTGATCCGGACGGCGTCGGCGACCACGTAGCCCGTGCCGTTGGTCCACCGGCTGACCCCGACCACCGGGTAGTCGCCGGCGGCCAGGGTGAAGGTGCCGAGGCTGACCCAGCGGCCACCGTTGGCGCGCTGGTTCACGACCACCGTCTGGTTGCCGCTGCTGGTCGCGACGATGAACGGGGTGGCGTCGTTGTAGCCGGCGTCGGCCGGGTACCACACCTCGACGAGGTGCGCGCCGGCCGCCGCGATCGACGCGCTGAACCAGGCGGCGTCGCTGCCACCGGTGTACGGCGTCGCGAACCGGTAGTCCGCGCCGTTCTTCTGGCTGGACCAGGACGACGTGCCCCAGTTGGTGCTGGCGGTGAAGCGCCCGGCGGTCGCGTTGTCCACGGTGACGGTCGCCGCGGACGCGGATCCGGCCGGGCCGAGCAGCACCATGGCGGCTGCGGTCAGCCCGCCGACCAGGGCGCGTGCGGCGGTGGCGATTTTCACGGGGTCCCTCCCGGGAGTCAGGGGTGCGAGGGGCGGTGGGGTGAAGGTATTTAACCAATACCGATCGATGATCGTAAGAGACTTACATCGATCGGGGTCGGTGACATCGGGACTGCGGCCCACCGTGCCGGCCCCTCCCGGCCGCCCCGAGTCGTTAGGATCGCCGGCCATGACCGTTCTCACCACGGACCGCCTGGCCCTGCGGGACTGGACTGCCGACCCGGCCGACCTGGCCCGGATCTGGGACATCTACTCCCGTCCGGAGATCACCCGCTGGCTGGCCGCGTCCGGGTTGCCGCTGACCGACCCGGCGCAGGCCGCCGACCGGCTGCGGATCTGGCGCGAGCGGCACGCCGACCACGGCGGCCGGTACGGCACCTGGGCGATCGAGGTACGCGACACCGGGCGGGTCGCCGGCACGCTGATCCTCAAGCCGCTGCCCGGCGCGGACGGGGTCACGCCCACCGACGACATCGAGGTGGGCTGGCACCTGCACCCCGACTCCCGGGGCCACGGGTACGCCACCGAGGCGGCCCGGGCGGTGCTGGCCCGCGAGTTCGCCGCCGGCACCCCGCGGGTGTACGCCGTGGTCGCGCCCGGCAACGACCCGTCCATGGCGGTCTGCCGCCGGCTCGGCATGGCCCACCTCGGCCGGCGCACCGACTGGTACGGCGGCGAGGAACTGGAGACCTTCGTGCTCGCCGCCCCCGCCGGGTCGCCCTCGGCGGTCGCCGGCCGGCGGTGAGTGGCCGCGGCGCGGCCGTGGATGAGGTGAGTGGCCGCGATGGCGGCGGTGGGCGAGGCTTCGCGCCCGCCGGGCCGACCGGCCTGGTGGCGAAACTTTTCAATTCATCGATGTCTGTGGTTGACTTTCGTCATGCGGAGAGGTCTCGTCTGGCTGGCGGCCGCGCTCGTCGTCAGTCCCCTGTTCGTCAGCCCGGGCGTGGCCGCGGCCGCCACCGCGCCGCCGTCGCTGGTCATCGCCAGCGACTTTCCCGACCCTGACGTCGTCAGGTTCGGCAGCACCTACTACGCGTACTCCACCAACAACGGCAACGGGAACGTCCCGGTCGCCACGGCCAGCTCGCTGACCGGGCCGTGGACCCGGCGGCCGGACGCGCTGCCGACCCTCGGCGCCTGGGCCAGCGGGGGCCTGACCTGGGCGCCGGACGTGTCCCAGCGGGCCGACGGGCGGTACCTGCTCTACTACACCGCCCGCAGCCGGGCCGCCGGCCGGCAGTGCATCGGCGCGGCGCTCGCCACGTCGCCGCTCGGGCCGTTCACCGCCGTCGGCACCCAGCCACTGGTCTGCAACGCCGGCGAGGGCGGCGACATCGACGCGGCGAGCTTCACCGACAGCACCGGGCTGCGCTACCTGCTCTACAAGGACGACGGCAACGCCATCGGCCAGCCGACCAGCCTCTGGTTGCAACAGGTAGCGGCCGACGGCGTGACCCTCCAGGGCGCCCGGGTCGAGCTGCTGCGCAGCGGCCGTGCCGAGGAGTCCGGCATCATCGAGGCGCCGGTGCTGACCAAGGTCGGCGGGCAGTACGTGCTGTTCTATTCGCTCGGCGGCTACGGCGGCGACGGCTACCAGACCAGCTACGCCACCTCGACCTCGCTGACCGGCCCCTACACCAAGGCGTACCGGTCGCTGATGACCACGGCGTCGCTGGATTCGGCCGTGCGCGGGCCGGGCGGCGCGGACGTGGTGCGCGAGGCGAGCGGCGACCACATCGTGTTCCACGGTTGGATCAACAACTACTCCGCCCGGGGCATGTACGTGGCGGCGCTGGGCTGGGCGGGTGGCTATCCCGTCGTGCGGGGCAGCCGGGTGCGGTACGAGGCCGAGCGCGGCGCGCTCAACCACTGCTCGGCGCGTGCCGTCGCGGGCGCGTCGCAGGGGCAGGTGGTGGCGTACATCGACTACGCCGACAGCTGGGTCGACGTGACAGTCTTCGCGCCCCGGGCCGGCGGGTACCGGGCCCACGTCGGCTACGCCGCCGG
Source organism: Micromonospora desertarenae (assembly GCF_056150265.1). Taxonomy (NCBI): domain Bacteria; kingdom Bacillati; phylum Actinomycetota; class Actinomycetes; order Micromonosporales; family Micromonosporaceae; genus Micromonospora; species Micromonospora desertarenae. The sequence goes on along the minus strand of NZ_JAXCFQ010000003.1, from coordinate 259,059 downwards.
CTACGGCGATGCCCAGCACACGCTGACCGTCAACGGCGGCGCCGCGCAGGTGGTCAGCTACCCCAACACCGGCTGGGACGTCTGGCGGCAGGTGGGCGTGGACGTCACCCTCGACGCCGGGTTCAACACGCTGCGGTTCACCCACCGCAGCCGCTGGGCGGAACTCGACTTCGTCGAGGTGGCCTAGCGGAGGAGCGCGGGCCACCGGGGCGGGGTCGAGGCTCCCGGCGGGCGTGCGGACGCGCTGGGGGAGAATGACCCGGTGACCTCCCCCCGAGAACTGGTCCTGCTCGGCTCCACCGGCTCGATCGGTACCCAGGCCATCGACATCGTGCGGCGCAACCCGGACCGGTTCCGGGTGGTCGCGCTCGGCGCGGGCGGCGGCAACGTCGACCTGCTCGCCGCCCAGGCCCTCGAACTGGGCGTCGACGCGGTCGGGGTGGCGAGGGCCTCGGCCGCCCAGGACCTCCAGCTCGCCTTCTACGCCGAGGCGAGCCGCCGGGGCTGGGCCACCGGCGACTTCAAGCTGCCGAAGATCGTCGCCGGGCCGGACGCGATGACCGAGCTGGCGCAGTGGCCGTGCGACGTCGTGCTCAACGGCGTGGTGGGCTCGCTGGGGCTGGCGCCGACGCTGGCCGCGCTGCGCGCCGGGCGTACCCTCGCGCTGGCCAACAAGGAGTCCCTCGTCGCCGGCGGCTCGCTGGTCAAGGCCGCGGTGACCCGGCCGGAGCAGATCGTCCCGGTGGACTCGGAGCACTCGGCGCTGGCCCAGTGCCTGCGCGGCGGCAGCCGGGGCGAGGTGCGGCGGTTGATCGTGACCGCCAGCGGCGGCCCGTTCCGCGGTAAGCGGCGCGACGAGCTGACCCGGGTCACCCCGGAGCAGGCGCTGGCCCACCCGACCTGGAACATGGGGCCGGTCGTCACGATCAACTCCGCGACCATGGTGAACAAGGCGCTGGAGGTGATCGAGGCGCACGAGCTGTTCGACGTGCCGTACGCCGACATCACCGTGATGGTGCACCCGCAGTCGGTGATCCACTCGATGGTCGAGTTCACCGACGGCTCCACCCTCGCCCAGGCCAGCCCGCCGGACATGCGGCTGCCGATCGCGCTGGGCATCGGCTGGCCCGACCGGGTGCCCGACGCCGCCGCCGCGGTGGACTGGACCACGGCGCACACCTGGGAGTTCGCGCCGCTGGACGACGAGGCGTTCCCGGCGGTCGCGCTGGCCAAGGCGGCCGGCGAGGCCGGTCGGTGCCGCCCGGCCGTCTACAACGCGGCGAACGAGGAGTGCGTGGCCGCCTTCGTGGCCGGCCGGCTGCCGTTCCTGGGCATCGTCGACACCCTCGAGCGGGTCCTCGACGAGGCTCCCGATTTCGGCGAACCAGGTACCGTCGAGGACGTGCTCGCGGCGGAGTCGTGGGCGCGCGCGCACGCGCAGGAGATCATCGAGGGATCGGTGGAAGGAGCTTGATGGCGTACCTGCTCGGGGTGGTGCTCTTCGCCCTCGCCATCCTCATCTCGGTGAGCCTGCACGAGGCGGGCCACATGCTCACCGCCAAGGCGTTCGGCATGAAGGTCACCCGCTACTTCGTCGGCTTCGGCCCGACCCTCTGGTCGTTCCGCCGGGGCGAGACGGAGTACGGCGTCAAGGGCATCCCGCTCGGTGGCTTCTGCAAGATCGTCGGAATGACGCCGCAGGACGACGACGTCGACCCGGCGGACGAGCCGCGGGCCATGTGGCGCTTCCCGGTCTGGAAGCGGACGATCGTGATGTCCGCCGGCTCGATCACCCACTTCGCCCTGGCGCTGGTCGCGCTCTGGGTGATCGCGGTCACCGCCGGCCTGCCCAACCCCGACTTCCCGAGCACCGACGCGGAGATCCGCAAGGAGCCGGCGGTCGTCCAGCTCGCCCCGTGCGTGGTGCCGGACGTCACCGCCCGCGAGTGCACGCCGGACAGCCCGGCCAGCCCGGCCGCCCAGGCCCAGCTGCGCGACGGCGACCGGATCACCGCCATCAACGGCGCCCCGGTGGCCACCTGGGGCGACATGCTCGACCGGGTACGCACCCTCAAGCCGGGGGAGACGGCGAAGATCGCCTACGTCCGGGACGGCCAGCCGGGCGAGTCCGAGGCGGTGCTCGCGAAGACCCGGCGGCCGCCGCTGGACAACCCCAACGGCCCGGTCGGGGACGTCGCGGCGCTCGGCGTCGAGCTCATCCCCACCACCCCGACCCGCCTGACGTACGGGCCGGTCGCCGCGTTCGGCGCGACCGCCGACTTCACCGGCGACATGGCTGTCAACACGGTGCAGGCCCTGCAGCGGATCCCGCAGAAGATCCCGGCCCTGTGGACCGCGATCACCGGCGGCGAGCGGGACGTGGACACCCCGATCAGCGTGGTCGGCGCCAGCCGGCTCGGCGGCGAGGCCGTGGAGAACAACGCCTGGCTGCTGTTCTTCATGCTGTTCGTGTCGCTGAACTTCTTCATCGGCGTGTTCAACCTGCTGCCGCTGCTGCCGCTGGACGGTGGGCACATCGCCATCGCCTGGTTCGAGCGGGCCCGCTCCTGGGTGTACGCCCGCATCGGCCGCCCGGACCCGGGTCGGGTCGACTACCTCAAGCTCATGCCCTTCACGTACGCGGTGATCCTGATCGGTGGCGCGTTCACGCTGCTGACCATCACGGCGGACGTCGTCAACCCGATCACGCTCTTCTCAAGGTGAGTGCCTGAAGTGACCGCTGTCAGTCTCGGTATCCCCGCCGTACCGCCCCCGCCGCTCGCGCCGCGCCGGGCCAGCCGGCAGATCATGGTCGGCTCGGTGCCGGTCGGCGGCGGCGCGCCGGTCTCCGTGCAGTCGATGACCACCACCCTCACCGCCGACGTCAACGCCACGCTCCAGCAGATCGCCGAGCTGACCGCGTCCGGCTGCCAGATCGTCCGGGTCGCCGTGCCCAGCCAGGACGACGTCGAGGCGCTGCCGGCGATCGCGAAGAAGTCGCAGATCCCGGTCATCGCCGACATCCACTTCCAGCCGAAGTACGTCTTCGCCGCGATCGACGCCGGCTGCGCCGCGGTGCGGGTCAACCCGGGCAACATCCGGCAGTTCGACGACAAGGTCAAGGAGATCGCCAAGGCGGCGGGCGACGCCGGGGTGCCGATCCGGATCGGCGTGAACGCCGGCTCGCTGGACAAGCGGCTGCTCGCCAAGTACGGCAAGGCCACCGCCGAGGCGCTGGTCGAGTCGGCGCTCTGGGAGTGCTCGCTCTTCGAGGAGCACGGCTTCCGGGACATCAAGATCTCGGTGAAGCACAACGACCCGGTGGTGATGATCCGGGCGTACCGGCTGCTCGCCGAGAAGTGCGACTACCCGCTGCACCTGGGCGTCACCGAGGCCGGCCCGGCCTTCCAGGGCACCATCAAGTCGGCGGTCGCCTTCGGCGCGCTGCTGGCCGAGGGGATCGGCGACACCATCCGGGTCTCGCTGTCCGCCCCGCCGGTGGAGGAGATCAAGGTCGGCACGGCGATCCTGGAGTCGCTCGGACTGCGCGAGCGGGGCCTGGAGATCGTCTCCTGCCCGTCCTGCGGGCGGGCCCAGGTGGACGTCTACAAGCTCGCCGAGGAGGTCACCGCCGGCCTGGAGGGGCTGCCGGTGCCGCTGCGGGTGGCCGTGATGGGCTGCGTGGTGAACGGCCCCGGTGAGGCCCGTGAGGCCGACCTGGGCGTCGCCTCCGGCAACGGCAAGGGCCAGATCTTCGTCAAGGGCAAGGTGGTCAAGACCGTGCCCGAGGCGCAGATCGTGGAGACGCTGATCTCCGAGGCGCTGCGCATCGCCGACGAGATGGGCGCCGAGCTGCCCGAGGAGCTGCGCGGCATGCTCCCCGGCCCCACCGTCACCGTCCACTGACCCTCGGCGCCGGACCGGCCGGCGCGCACGCACGAACACGGAAAGAGTGGCCATCCCCCGTGGAATGGCCACTCTTTCCCGGTATGAGCGGACGGGTCGGGGGCGCGGCCCGGGCCGCCCGGTTCACTCGGATTCGGCGAGGATGGCGTACAGCTTGCGGCGGGTCTCGTCGAGCACCTGCGCGGCCCGCTCCCGCTGGTCGTCGGTGCCGGTCATCATCACCTGGCGCAGCGCGTTCATCGCCTGCGCGCCGGCGTCCCGGATGTCGTGCCAGCTGTTGACCGTGTCCTGGGCGAACTCCGCCCAGGGCGGGGTCTGCGCCGCCTCGGTGGCCTCCGCGCGGCCGGCCTCGGTCAGCGCGAACCGCTTGCGCCCGCCGCCGGCCTCATCGGTGCTCGCCGCGATCAGCCCCTCGTCCTCCAGCAGTTGCAGGGTCGGGTAGACCGAACCCGGGCTCGGCCGCCAGGCGCCCCCGGTGCGGGAGTCGATCTCCTGGATCATCTCGTAGCCGTGCATCGGCCGCTCCACGAGCAGGGCCAGCACGGCGTGCCGGACGTTTGGCCGGCGTCCCCGGCCCCGGCCGCGGCCACCCCAGCCGCCGCCCCAGCCGCCGTGCCCGCCCCGGCCACCGTGGCCGCCGTGGCCGCCCGGTCCGTGCGGGCCGGGCGGGAAGCCGAAGCCCCGCATCCGGGCCTCGTGCAGCTCGTGCAGTCTGCGATGGAACCCCATGGTCCCCACCTTCCTTCGTACTGTCGCTGATGCATCGACGATATATCGGCAATGTGTCGGCGACAAGGAACCGCGAAATTCCGATTTACAAACCGTACGTACGTCTTGCTAGGCTGCTCGACGTGCGACTGCTCCCTGAACCGGGCCCGGCCCGGACCCTCACCCTCGGCACCCTGGTCCGGACCGTCGGCCGCGGCCTCTGGCTGGCGGCCAGCGCGCTCTTCCTCACCCGCTCGGCCGGGCTCACCGCCACCGAGGTCGGGCTCGGCCTGACCGTCTCGGCACTGGTCGGCCTGCTGGCCAGCGCCCCGACCGGCTACCTCGCCGACCGGCTCGGCCCGCGCGGCACCCAGATCGCCGCCCAGGTGGCCGGGGGCGTGCTGACCGCCGGCCTGCTGACCGTCCGGTCGTTCCCGGCGTTCCTCGTCATCGGCGCCGCCACCGCGCTGGCCGACGCGGCCGACCGGGGCGCCCGGGGCGCGCTGATCGCCGGCTCCGTCCCCGCCGACCAGCGGGTCCGCACCCGCGCCTACCTGCGCGCCACCACCAACGTCGGGATCTCGGTCGGCGCGGTGCTGGCCGGGTTCGCCATCGCCCTGGACACCCGCGCCGGCTACGTGGCGCTGATCCTCACCGCCGCGGTGACCTACCTGGCCGCCGCCGCGGTCTTCACCCGGTTGCCGGCGGTCGCTCCGGCCCCCGTCCCGGCGCACGGCCCGCGGCTGATCGCCCTGCGGGACCGCCCCTTCCTCGCGTTCACCGTCCTCGACGGGCTGATGTCGATGCACTTCAGCCTGCTCAACATCGCCCTCCCGCTCTGGATCGCCGGGCACACCCGGGCGCCGGCCTGGGTGATCTCCGCGTTGCTGCTGGTCAACACCGGAATGGTGGTGCTGTTCCAGGTACGCGCCGCGCGCGGCACCGAGAGCCTGACCGGGGCCGGCCGCGCGGCCCGGCGCGCGGGGGTGGCCATCGCCGTCGCCTGCGCGCTCTTCGCCGCCGCGGGAGACCTGCCGACCGGCGTGGCGATCGCGCTGCTGGTCGGCGGCGCGCTGGCGCACGTGATCGGCGAGCTGTGGCATTCCGCCGCCGGCTGGGGCATCTCGTTCGGGCTGGCGCCCGAGCACGCCCACGGGCAGTACCAGGGCGCCTACAGCATGGGCTTCGAGCTGGGCCGGATGCTGGCGCCGGCGGTGGTGACCACGTTGGCGATCGGTTGGGGCGTACCGGGGTGGTTGCTGCTCGGAGGGCTGTTCCTGCTGCTCGGGGCGCTGGTGCCGGTGGTCGTCCGGTGGGCCGCCCGGACCCGGGTCACCGGGCCGGCGGTCGACCCGGTCGCGGTGGGGTAGCCGGGCTCGTCACTCGACCCGCGAACCGGGGGTCGGACATGGCAGGCTGGTAGGCGTGCTGACGGTGCCGGTACGGCAACTGGGGGAATCGGAGCGCCGCGCGGTCGAGCGGCTGCTCGACCTGGACCCGTTCGCGGGCGCGCAGGTCGCCGAGCGGGTCGCCGCGCGCGGCCTGGCCTGGTGGCGCGCCGAGGGCCGGGTGCTGGGCTACGGCACCCGCCGCCACCTGGAGTCGGTCTGCTGGCTGGGCGGCAACCTCACCCCGGTGCTGGCCAGCGAGCCGGCGGTGGCCGCCTACGCCGATCTGCTCGCCGGCGAGGAGCGGCTCTGCTCGTCGATCGTGGGCCGGGCCGACGCCGTGCTCGGGCTCTGGGACCGCCTCGCCTCGGCCTGGGGGCCCGCCCGGGACGTACGCCCCAACCAGCCGTTGCTGGCCACCGACGCGCTGCCGGCGGTGCCCGCCGACCCGGAGGTGCGCCAGGTGCGCAGCGGGGAGATCGACCGCCTCTTCCCGGCGGCGGTGGCGATGTACACCGAGGAGGTCGGCGTCTCGCCGCTCGCCGACGACGGTGGGCGCAGCTACCGGCGGCGGGTGGCCGACCTGGTCCGGGCCGGCCGGGCGTACGCCCGCTTCGTCGACGGCCAGGTGGTCTTCAAGGCGGAGTTGGCGGTGGTCACCCGGCGTACCGCCCAGGTGCAGGGGGTCTGGGTGGCCCCGGAGTGGCGGGGCCGGGGGATCGCCACCGCGGCGATGGCCGCCGTGGTCCGCGACGCGCTGCTGCGCGCGGCCCCCACGGTCAGCCTCTACGTCAACGACTTCAACCTGCCCGCCCGCCGGGTGTACGACCGGTGCGGCTTCCGGCCGGTCGGCACCCTGGCCACCGTGCTCTTCTGACCCGCCTTCCGCCCGTGGCATCGGGCGGGGCTATGCTGGCCATGTTTTTGTACTGACTGGTCAGTTCAAAGGAGTGTGCCGGGTCGATGGTGGTCGTCGAGGCGAGCGGGCTCGGGCTGCGGACCCGCCGGGGCTGGGTGTTCCGGGACGTCGACCTGACCGCCGCGGCCGGGGAACTGCACGCGGTGACCGGGCCGCCCGGCAGCGGGCGTACCTCGCTGCTGCTCGCCCTGGCCGGGCGCTTCCCGACCAGCGAGGGCCGGCTGCGCCGGCACGGTCCGGCGGCGCTCGGGCAGGTCGCCGGGGTGCACGAGCCCGACCCGGCGCTGACCGTCGCCGAGCACGTCCGGGAACGGCTGCTGCTGCTCGGCCCGGCGCCCGGTCGGCGACGCCGGCTGGCGCCGGTGGCGGCGGCACGGGCCCGGCGGGCGTACCGCCGGGAGGCGCTCGCCACCGCGCTCGGGGGAGCCGGGTTCGCCGACGACGCGCCGCTCGACCCGGACATCCGGGGTCGTGACCTCACCCCGGTGCAGCGCCAGGTGCTCGGCCTCGTGCTGGCCACGCTGAGCGGGCCCAGCCTGATCGTCGCCGACGACGTGGACGCCGGCGCGGACGCGCCGGAGCGGGCCTGGCTCTGGTCGGCCCTGGGCCGCCTGGCCGAGCAGGGGTACGCCGTGGTCGCCAGCGCCCGGGCCGTCGAGCCGGACACCCCGGCGATCGTGCACCGGCTCGGCGAGCCGCCCGCCGACCCGCCACCCGCCGGTACGGTGCCCGCCCCGCGCCCCGCCCCGGCCCGCGCGGTCCCGGCCCCCGGCGCCGCCGGCCCCGCCGCCGCGGAGTCCAGCGCTGCCGAGGCGCACGGTGGGGAAGCGGTGGAGCCGGCCGACCCGCCGTCGGAGGTCGAGGCGGCCCGAGCGAGCACCGGGACCGCCGGCGCGGCGGAACCGGCCGCGCCGGCGCGCGAGCCCGACGTCCCCTGCCCGACTGCGGCCCCGCCGGCCGCCGAGCGTGCCGAGGTGACCCGATGAGCGTGCTCCGACTCGCCCGGTTCGAGCTGCGCCGGCTGACCCGGGGCCGGCTGCCCCGCGCGGCGCTCGCCGTGCTCACCGTCATCCCGCTGCTCTACGGCGCGCTCTACCTCTACGCGTTCTGGGACCCGTACGGGAAGCTGGACCGGATCCCGGTGGCGCTGGTCAACGCCGACCGGCCGGCCACCGCGGCCGACGGCAGCCCGGTGCGGGCCGGCCAGGACCTCACCGACGAACTGCTCGACCGGCGGGTCTTCGGGTGGCACGTCACCGACCCCCGGGACGCCGCCGCCGGCCTGCGCAGCGGCCGCTACCACCTGATCTTCTCCATTCCGGCGGACTTCTCCGCCACCCTGGCGGCCGGCCCCGAGCCGGACCGGCCGGCCCGCCGGGGCGAGCTGAAGCTGGTCAACGACGACGCCACCAACTACCTCTCCGGCCTGCTGGCCCGTTCGGCGTTCGGCGAGATCCGGGCCGCCGCCGCCGAGTCCGCCGCGAAGGACTACTTCGCCCGGATGCTGGTCGGCTTCACCGACGCCCGGGCCGAGACGGCCCGGGCGGCCGACGGGGCCGGTCAGCTCGCCGACGGGCTCGGCCGGTCGGAGGCCGGCGCCGGGACGATCGCCGACGGGCTGGGCAGGTCCGGGGCGGGCGCGGACCAGCTCGCCGACGGGCTGGGCGGCGCCGCCGCCGGCGCGCAGACCCTGGCCGGTGGCCTGGACCGGTCGGTACGCGGCGCCGACGAGCTGGCCGCCGGCCTGGGCGAACTGCGCGCCGGCGCCGGGCAGCTCGCCGACGGCACCGCCCGGGCGGCCACCGAGACCCGGGCGGTGGCCGACCGGGTCAACGGCGCGGCCGAGCGGATCGAGCCGGTGCTGCGCGACAACGCCGGTCGGATCGAGCAGGCGGCGACCGCCATCGCCGAGGGCGCGCAGGCGCTCGCCGACGGCCTGGACGCCCTGCCCCGGCGGGCCGAGGACGCGATCACCCGGGCGGAGGAGGTGCGCGACCGGCTGGACGCCCTGGTCGCCGAGCACCCCGAGCTGGCCGACGACCGGAGCGTGGTGGCGGCCCGGGCCGCGGCGACCGCCGCGGTCGAGGCCGCCCGGGCGGTCACCACCACCCTGGACGGCGCCGAGCTGACCGCGCTCCGGGACCGGATGACCGGGGTGGCCGCCACCGCCCGGGAGATCGCCGCCGCCGCGCCGCACCTGGCCGACGACGTGGCCACCGCCCGGGCCAAGGTGAACGAGCTGGCCACCGGGCTGGGCACGCTGGCCCGGGGCAGCGCCGAGCTGCGCGACGGCCTCGGCACGGCGGCCGGCGGCGCCGCCGAGCTGCGCGGCGGGCTGTTCCGGCTCGCCACCGGCGCACGGGAGCTGGACGGTGGACTGACCCGGCTCGGCGACGGCAGCGAACGGCTCGTCGACGGGCTCACCCGGCTGGAGTCCGGGGCCGGTGACCTGGCCGCCGGCCTGACCCGGTTGGGCGGCGGCGCGGGCGACCTGGCCGACGGCCTGACCGCGGGCGCCGACCGGTTGCCCGGGTACGACGACGCCGAGGCGCGCGCCGACGTCCTCGGCGACCCGGTGGCGCTGGAGCGCAGCACCCGCAATCCGGCCGGCGCGTACGGGGTGGGCTTCGCCCCGTACTTCCTCGGCCTGGCGCTCTGGGTCGGCGCGATGATCACGTACCTGCTGCTGCGGCCGCTCAACCGGCGGCACGTGATGTCCGGCGCACCCGCCTGGCGGGTCGCGCTGGCCGGCTGGCTGCCGGCCGCGGCGATCGGGCTGGCCCAGGCCGGGATGCTCTTCGCGGTGGTCACCCTGGCGCTGGGGCTGGACCCGGCCCGCCCGGCCGCCACGTTCGGGCTGCTCGCGCTGGCGTCGCTGGCCTTCACCGCGATCGTGCAGTGGCTGGGCGCGCAGCTCGGCCCGGCCGGCCGGCTGGCCGCGCTGGCCCTGCTGATGCTCCAGCTCACCTCCTCGGGCGGCACCTACCCGGTGCAGACCTCGCCGGGCTTCTTCCAGGTCATCCACCCGTGGCTGCCGATGAGCTACCTGGTGGCCGGGCTGCAGCACACCGTCAACGGCGGACCGGTCGGGCCGGTACTGACCGGCGCCGCCGTGCTGGCCGGCTTCGCGGCCGGCGCGCTGGCGCTCACCGTGGCCGCCGCCCGCCGGTCCCGGCGGCTGACCCCGGCCACCCTGCACCCCGAGCTGACCATGTGAGGATGGGCGGGGCGCGGACGGGAGGGCGAGTGACGGACGGACGGTCGCGGCGGCGGGTCGACACCCGGCAGCGCCTCTTCGAGGCGGCCGTGGAACTCATCGCCGAGCAGGGTTTCTCGGCGACCACCGTGGACGACATCGCGGCCCGTGCCGGGGTGGCCAAGGGCACCGTCTACTACAACTTCGAGTCCAAGACGGTCCTCTTCGAGGAGCTGCTCCGGCACGGCATCGGGCTGCTCACCGCCGAGTTCCGGGCCGCGGTGGCCGGCCTGCCGCCGCGCGAGGCGCTCGCCGCCCTGGTCCGCGCCGAACTCGAGTACATCCGGCGCTACCGGGCCTTCGCCCAACTGCTGCTGTCGGAGATGTGGCGGACCAACCGGGAGTGGCAGCAGACGTTGCGGCTGCTGCGCGGCGAGGCGATCGAGGTGATCGCCGAGACGGTCCGGGCCGGCGTGGCCAGCGGCGACCTGCCGGCCGACCTGGACGTGCGGACCGCGTCGTCGGCACTGTTCGGGGTGGGGCTGGTGGTGGCGGTCGACTGGCTGGTCTTCCAACCGGACCGGCCGATCGAGGACGTGCAGGAGGCGCTGCTCGGCATCGTCCGCCGGGTCGCGCAGACCTGATCGGTTCGGCCCCGTGGATCACCCACAGTGGTGACGCCGATTCTCCGCGCCGCGTAATTCCGTTGATCCGCATCCGGCGAGCACGCAGGCTGGAGGTTCCCCCACCGATACCCGGAGGACCTTCCATGCGCCTGCTCCGAGATCTGTGGGCCACCTCGCCGCGCCGGATGGCGGTCGTGACCTGCCTGATCGTGCTCGGCGCGGGCGGCCAGGCGGCCGCGTCGGCGCTGGCCGGGCCGGTGCTGGTGCACCGGTCGGGCGGGTTCTTCACCGCGCTGGCGATCGGCCTGGTCGCCGCCGTGCTCAGCGACCTCGCGGTGAGCCTGCTGATGGCCGGACTGACCGCCGACTGGTCCGCGCACGTGCGGCGCCGGCTGTGCCGGGTGGCGCTCGGCCAGGACCTGCCGACCCTGGAGACCACCCCGGTCGGTGAACTGCTCGACCGGATCGACGGCGACGTTTACCAGGTGGCCGCGTCGGTGCGCAACCACGGCGTACGGATCGCGCAGGGGCTGGCCGTGGGGCTGCTCTCGGCGGCCGTCGCGCTCACCGTCTGGTGGCCGGTCGGCGTCGGCATGCTGCTGCTCACCGCCGTGCTGGGGGCCGCGCTGCGCCGCCCGACCGCCCGGATCGCCCCGGCCCGGATGGCCGAGGAGGAGGCGTGGTCCGACCTGGCCGCGGTGATGGAGGAGGCGATCCACGGCCAGGACGACGTCCGCACCAGCCTGGCCCGGCCGTACGTGCTGCGCCTGTACGCCCGGCGGGCGGCCGAGGTGCTGTCCCGGGGGGTCCGGGTGTGGCGGATGTCGGCCAAGGTCACCACGATCGCCGCCGGGGTGACCCGGGGTGGGATCGCCGCGGTGGTGCTCGGCGGGGCGTGGGCGCTGGCCACCGGCCGGGTGGACGCCGCCCGGCTGACCGCGGTGTGGCTGCTCGCGCTCGGCTTCGGGCTGACCGTCGAGCACGTCGCGCGGATGGTGCCGGAGCTGCAGTACGCGCTCGGCGCGTGGGCCCGGGTCCAGTTGCTGGAGGGCGCCCGGCAGGAGCCCACCGGCGGGGCGGCCCCGACCGAGGGTGACCTGACCATCCGCGACCTCACCTTCCGCTACCCGAGCACCGACCCGGACGGCGAGCGCGGTCCGGCGCTGCGCGGCGTCGACCTGACCTTCGTCCGGGGCCGCTCGTACGCCCTGGTGGGGCGGACCGGGTCCGGGAAGTCGACGCTGGCCAAGGTGCTCACCCGGGCGGTCGAGCTGCCCCGGGGCACGGTCTTCCTGGCCGGCCGCGACCTGCTCGACCTCGACCTCGAACAACTGCGCCGGTGGATCGCCGTGGTGCCGCAGCGCACCGAGATCCTCGCCGGCACGCTCGCCGAGAACGTCGCGCTCTTCGACCCGGACCTGCTCGACGACGCCGCCCGGGCGTTGCGCGAACTGGGCCTGGCCGGCTGGATCGCCGAGCTGCCCGACGGGCTGGACACCCGGCTCGGCGAGGGCGGGCACGTGCTGTCGGCCGGGCAGGAGCAGCTGGTGGCGTTCGCCCGGATCCTGGTGCGCGACCCGCACGTGGTGATCCTGGACGAGGCCACCGCCCGGCTCGATCCGGTCACCGAGGCGCGGGTGCAGCGGGCCACCGAGCGGCTGCTGCGCGACCGGATCGGCATCGTCATCGCCCACCGCCTCTCCTCGGTGCGCCGCTGCGACGAGGTGGTGGTGATGGCCGACGGCGCGGTGGTCGAGGCCGGCCCGCTGCGCGAGTCGGAGCGCTTCGCCGAGCTGCTGGCGACCAGCCACAGCGCCGCGTACGCCCAGGTCGGGTCGGCGGTGCGGGCCGGCGGCGGCACCGACCTGCTGACCGGGCCGGAGCCGCCGGACGGCTGGCCGCCGACCGAGCTGGACCGGCCGGCGCCGGCCGGGCCGGACCGGGCGCCGGAACCGGCCGCGGCGGCCCCGCCCAAGGCCGAACCGCCGCCGCTGCCGCCACCGGCGCCCGCCCGGACCCTGCGGGAGATCTTCCGGCTCTGCCGCAACGACGCCCGCTACGGCCTGCTGGCGGTCGCCCTCTTCGTCGCGATCATGGTGCTCGGCCTGGACGGCGCGGTGCTGCCCTGGCTCTGGGCCGACCTGGTCGACGGCCTGGGCGACCCCTACCTGCCGGCGCTCGGGATCGTCGTCGCGCTGCTGGCCACCATGCCGATGCACTACGCCACCAACCTCTGGTTCCCGCACTGGTGGGTACGGCAGATGCTGCGGATCAGCCTGCGCCTGGTGCACGGGCAGACCGGGCCGCGCCGGGTCAGCGGGCACACCCCGGCCGAGGTGGTGGCCCAGGGCGGCGACACCGAGCGGGTGGTGCAGCTCGCCGACAACCTGCTGGACCAGTTCATCTCGCTGGTGCTGGTGGTGGCGATGACAGTGGTCACCGGCAGCGTCGTACCGGCGCTGTTCTTCCTCGGCACGATGGTGGTCTCCGGGCTGGCCGCCACGCTGTTCGGGCCGCGGCTGGAGCGTTCCGCCCGGGCCACCGTGGCGGCCCGGGCGGCGTTCGCCACCGCGCTGGTCTCCACGCTGTCGGCGGCCCGCACGGTGAAGCTGGCCGGGTCGACCCGGCCGGTGCTCACCCACCTGGCCGGCCTGGACGTGGTGCGCAGCGACCGGCAGCGCCGGGAGATCTCGGTGCAGGTCTGGGCCCGGTCCACCCCGGCACTGGTCAGCGGGCTGCTGCCGATCGGCGCCTGGGCGCTCTTCCTGGCCGGTGGGCTCTCCGCCGGGGCGACGCTGGTGGCGGTCGCCACGCTCGGCGCCGCCCGCTGGTTCGCCTGGACCACCGCCTCACTGGTCTCCCAGTACCCGTCGGCGCGGGTGTGGACCCGGCGGACCGTGGCGATGACCGGGGTGGCGGCGTACTCGGCCGAGGTGCCGGGGGTGGACCTGGGCGCGGGCACGGCCCCGGCCCCGCCGGTGCCGCCCCGGCACCCGCTGCGCCGGCTGGAGCTGACCGGCTTCGGGGCACGGCACGAGGACGGCACGGTGGCCGTCCGGGACGTGGACCTGACCGTCGAGCGCGGGCAGCTGGTGCTGGTCGTCGGCCCGGTCGGCGCGGGCAAGTCGTCGCTGCTGCGGGCGCTGGCCGGGATCGTGCACCACACCGGGCGGCTGACCTGGAACGGTGAGCCGGTCACCGAGCCGGAGCTGTTCCTGCGTCCCAACCAGGTCGGCTACGTGGGCCAGCTGCCCCGGGTGCTCTCCGGCACGGTGGCCGACAACATCACCCTGGGCCACCCGGTGGACGCCGCGGCGGCCGTGACGACCGCCCAGCTGGAGCACGACCTGGCCGCCGCCGGCGGCGGGCTGGGGCTGCTCATCGGGCACAAGGGGACCCGGCTCTCCGGTGGGCAGTTGCAGCGGTTGGCGCTGGCCCGCGCGCTGGCGCCGCGTACCGAGCTGCTGGTGGCCGACGACGTCTCCTCGGCGCTGGACGTCACCACCGAGCTGGCGCTCTGGCGGGCGCTGCGCGAGCACGGGGTCACCGTGATCGGCTCGACCTCCAAGCGGGCGGCCCTGGTCCGCGCCGACCACGTGGTGGTCCTCCAGTCCGGCACGGTCGCCGCCCAGGGCCCCTGGCGCGACCTAGAACCCCACTGGTCCCACCTAGCCGGCTGACCCCCCGCCCTCGCCGCGTTGATCATGAGGTTGGCGGCGGAGGATCGGACATCACGCCCCGCTAACCTCATGATCAACGCGGCGAGGGGGTGGGGGGTCAGGTGGCGCGGAGGTATTGGGGGGCCAGGTGGGGGTGGCGCCGAGTTTGGCGGCGGCGCGGTGCGGCCAGTACGGGTCGCGCAGCAGCTCGCGGCCGAGCAGCACCAGGTCGGCCGCGCCGGTGGCGACGATCTGCTCGGCCTGCTCCGGCTCGACGATCAGCCCGACCGCGCCGGTGGCGACGCCGGCCTCCCGGCGTACCCGGGCGGCCAGCGGCACCTGGTAGCCGGGCCCGACCGGGATGCTGGCGCCGGCGGCGGCCCCGCCGGACGAGCAGTCCACCAGGTCCACGCCCGCCCCGGCCAGCTCGCCGGCGAGCACCACGCTGTCCTCGACGGTCCAGCCCTGCGGCACCCAGTCGGTGGCCGAGATGCGGGCCAGCACCGGCACGTCCTCGCCGACCGCGGCGCGGACCGCGCGGGCCACCTCCAGGGTGAGCCGCATCCGGCCGGCCCGGTCGCCGCCGTATCCGTCGCGGCGGTGGTTGGTCAGCGGGGAGAGGAACTCGTGCAGCAGGTAGCCGTGCGCCGCGTGGATCTCCACCGCGGCGAACCCGGCGGCCACCGCCCGCCCGGCCGCGATGGCGAACGCCTCGACCACGCGGGCGATCCCGGCCGCGTCCAGCGCGGTGGGCACCCGGTAGTCCGGCTGGAACGGTTCGGCGCCCGGGCCGACCGGGGTCCAGCCGCCGTCGGCGTCCGGCACCCCGCCCCGCCGTGTCGCCCACGGCCGGTACGTCGACGCCTTGAACCCGGCGTGCGCGAGCTGCACCGCCGGCACCGCGCCGTGCGCGGCGAGGAAGGCGGTCACCGGCCGCCAGGCGTCGACGTGCGCACCGGACCAGAGGCCGGTGTCCTGCGGGCTGATCCGCCCCTCCGGCAGCACCGCCGTCGCCTCGGTCAGCACCAGCCCGACGCCGCCGGCCGCCCGGGCGCCCAGGTGCACCAGGTGCCAGTCGGTGGGCAGGCCGTCCGGCCCGGCGGAGTACTGGCACATGGGCGCCAGCGCGACCCGGTTGGGCAGCGTCACCGCGCGCAGCGCCAGCGGTGTGAAGAGGGAACTCATGGACGACATCCTCCGGGTACGGCGGCGCGGACCCCCGGGCCGGGGGTCCGCGCCGGATCCGCTCAGGCCGGGACGGGGCTCGGCCGGTCGGTACGGGTGGGCCGGTCCTCCACCGCGACCGGCTCGACCGGCGAGCGCCGGCCGGCCGAGTCGTACGCGGCCCGGTCCAGGGTGCCCTCCCGGGCCGCGACGATGGTCGGCACCAGCGCCTGCCCGGCCACGTTGGTGGCGGTGCGGATCATGTCCAGGATCGGGTCGATGGCCAGCAGCAGGCCGGCGCCGGCCAGCGGCAGGCCCAGCGTGCTCAGGGTCAGGGTGAGCATGACGATCGCCCCGGTCAGGCCGGCCGTGGCGGCCGAGCCGACCACCGAGACGAAGGCGATCAGCAGGTAGTCGGTGACGCCGAGGTCCACCCCGAAGACCTGGGCGACGAAGATCGCCGCCAGCGCCGGGTAGATCGCCGCGCAGCCGTCCATCTTCGTGGTGGCGCCGAACGGCACAGCGAACGAGGCGTACTCGCGGGGCACGCCGAGCCGCTCGACGGAGCGCTGGGTCACCGGCATGGTGCCCACCGAGGAGCGGGACACGAAGGCCAGCTCGATGGCCGGCCAGGCGCCGGCGAAGAAGCGCAGCGGGTTGAGCCGGCCGGCCGCCGCCAGCAGCAGCGGGTAGACCACGAACAGCACGATCGCGCAGCCGACGTAGACGGCGGTGGTGAACCGGGCCAGCGGGGCCACCAGGTCCCAGCCGTACGCGGCGACGGCGTTGCCGATCAGGCCGAGGGTGCCGATCGGGGCGAGCCGGATCACCCACCAGAGCGCCTTCTGGACGATCTCCAGCAGCGAGCGGTTGAGCGCCACGAACGGCTCGGCGGCCTCGCCGACCAGCAGCGCGGCGGCGCCGACGACCAGCGCCAGGAAGACGATCTGGAGCACGTTGCCCTCGACGAACGCGCCGACCGGGTTGGTCGGCACGATGCCGGTGAGGAAGTCGGTCCAGGAGCCGGTCTTCTGCGGCGCGGCGGCGCCGGCGAGGTCCAGGGTCACGCCCCGGCCCGGGTCGGTGAGCAGGCCGAGGCCGATGCCGACGCCCACCGCGACCAGCGCGGTGAGGCCGAACCAGAGCAGCGTCTTCAGCGCCAGCCGGGCGGCGTTGGCCACGCCGCGCAGGCTGACCACGCTGACCACGATCGCGGTGAAGACCAGCGGCGGCACGGCCAGCTTCAGCAACTGGACGAAGAGGCCGCCGACGGTGTCGAGGGTGCTGGCCAGCCAGCTCAGGTCGTTGGCGCGGGCGAGGAAGCCGAGCGCCACGCCGAGTACGAGGCCGAGCAGGATCTGCACGGAAAAGGGGATCTTGCGCAGGGCGGAAGGCATACTGATGCGTCCAAGGGTCTGGGGTCGGTCAGGGCAGCGTCAGGAGAGCGGCTGCGCCGGACAGATGCCGCTGGCCTGCCGTCGGAGGTCGACGTACAGGCGCACGGTCAGGTGCCAGACGTTGGTCATCGCCCGCCGAGGCTACTCCGCGCCGCTCCCGAGGAGGAAGGAGCGGCGAGCGTGACGGTCCTTACACGCCCGTTCGGGACCGGTTGCTCCGTCCGTCCCGATCGGCGGTCAGCCCGAGCGTGGTCGCGGTGACCAGGCCCCAGGCGGCCGCCACCGCGAGCAGCAGCCGCTCCAGGGCGCCGACCAGACCGCCCCGCCCGACCAGCAGGATGGCCAGCCCGATCGCGGCGGCCAGCGGCACCGCGAGCGCCGCGCCCAGGCGGGCCACCCGGCGCAGCGCCGCGGGCGCCCCGGGGGTGGCCAGCAGCGCCAGCATCGCGAGCACCACGGCGGCGGTCGCGGCGATGCTCGCCCCGCCGTGCACCAGGTCCGCCACGGTGGCCCGCTCGAACGGCGGCAGCGGGCAGCCGGCGCTGCACGTCACCGCGCCGGAGACCACCGTGCCGGCCCCGGCCGCGGCGAGCAGTCCGGCCGTCACGCGCAGCGCCGGCGGCAGCGCCGCGGCCAGCAGGAAAAGCCCCGCCGCCAGGGCGAACACCCCGATGCGGTACGTCCGGGCGAACCCGGTGCCGGCGATGCCGGCCTCGCTGACGTACCCGGTCAGGCCGGGACCCGGACCGGCGACCACGGCGACCGTCACCGCTACCGCCCCGGCCAGGGTGCAGCCGGCGGCGGCCGACGCGGCGGCCCGGGACGCGGGCCCGGCGCGCCACACCGGTTCAGCCACGCCCGTGCGGGGTGGTCCAGCCGGACAGGTCCGGGCCGAGCGGCACGATCCGGGTCGGGTTGATCATGTCGTGGGTGGCGTAGTAGTGCCGCTTGATGTGGTCGAAGTCGACAGTCTCGCCGAAGCCCGGCGTCTGGAACAGGTCCCGGGCGTACGCCCAGAGCACCGGCAGCTCGGTCAGCTTGTGCCGGTTGCACTTGAAGTGGCCGTGGTACGCCACGTCGAAGCGGACCAGCGTGGTGAACAGCCGAACGTCCGCCTCGGTGATCGCGTCGCCCATCAGGTAGCGGCGCCCGGCGAGCCGCTCGGACAGCGCGTCGAGCCGGGCGAACAGGGTCCGGAACGCCTCGTCGTAGGTCTGCTGGGAGGTCGCGAAGCCGCACCGGTAGACGCCGTTGTTGACGTCCCGGTGGATCTCCGCCATCAACGCGTCCAGCTCGGGGCGCAGCGCCACCGGGTAGAGGTCCGGCGCGTCCGGGGCGTGGAAGCGCCGCCACTCGGTGGACAGATCCAGGGTGAGCTGCGGATAGTCGTTGGTGACCACCCGCCCGGTGAGCGTGTCGACCAGCGCCGGCACGGTCACCCGCCCGGCGTAGTCCGGGTCGGTCGCCAGGTACGCCTCGGAGAGGAAGCCGATGCCGAGCACCGGGTCGAACCCGTCCTGGTCGAGGCTGAACCGCCAGCCCCGTTCGTCCCGGACCGGGTCGACGGTGCCCAGCGAGATGACGTCCGCCAGGCCGAGCAGGCCGCGGACGATCCGGGCCCGGTGCGCCCAGGGGCAGGCCCGGCACCAGATCAGCCGGTAGCGGCCCGCCTCCAGCGGCCAGCGCCCCTGCTCGTCCGGCCCGCCGCCGGGCGGGGACGTCGAGTGCGGGGTGACCCGGTCGGTGAACCGGTTGGGCTGCCGGACGAACTCGCCGGCTCCGCTGGTCTCCGCGCTGAACTGGGCCCGGGTCATGCCGTCAACCTATCGGCCCCGGGCGCGGATATCCTGGCGGCCGGGCGTCCCCCCGCGACCCGGTGGACGCTCCCGTCCCACCCTTCCCACCCCGAAGGACTCGCGATGACCGTGGCATACCTGGTGGCCGGTGTCCGCACCCCGATCGGCCGCTACGGCGGCGCCCTGGCCGGCGTACGCCCCGACGACCTGGCCGCGCACGTGATCCGCGAGCTGGTCGCCCGGCATCCGTCGGTGGACTGGGCCAGGGTGGACGACGTGATCCTGGGCTGCGCCAACCAGGCCGGCGAGGACAACCGCAACGTGGCCCGGATGGCGGCGCTGCTCGGCGGGTTGCCCGAGGAGGTGCCCGGCAGCACTGTCAACCGGCTCTGCGGCTCCGGCCTGGACGCGCTCGCCACCGCCGCCCGCGCCGTCGTCACCGGCGAGGCCGAGCTGGTGGTGGCCGGCGGGGTGGAGAGCATGAGCCGGGCGCCGTTCGTCATGCCGAAGGCCACCTCGGCGTTCTCCCGCACCGCCGAGGTCTACGACACCACCATCGGCTGGCGGCTGGTCAACCCGCTGATGAAGCGGCAGTGGGGGATCGACTCGATGCCGGAGACGGCGGAGAACGTCGCCGCCCAGTACGGCGTGGACCGGGCCGCGCAGGACGCGTTCGCCTACCGGTCCCAGCAGCGCGCCGCGAAGGCGCAGGCGGACGGCCGGTTCGCCGAGGAGATCGTGCCGGTGACCGTGCCGGCGGGGCGCACGGGCAACCGGCTGGTCGAGGTGGACGAACACCCCCGGGAGACCTCGCTGGAGAAGCTGGCCGCGCTGCCCACCCCGTTCCGCGAGGGCGGCACGGTGACCGCCGGCAACTCCTCCGGGGTCAACGACGGCGCGGTGGCGCTGCTGGTCGCCGGCGAGGCGGCGGTGGCCCGGTACGGCCTCACCCCGCTGGCCCGGGTCAGCGGGGCCGCGGCGGCCGGCGTGCCGCCCCGGATCATGGGGGTCGGCCCGGTGCCGGCCACCCGCAAGCTGCTCGACCGGCTGGGCACCGGCCTCGACGCGATCGACGTGATCGAGCTGAACGAGGCGTTCGCCGCGCAGTCCGTCGCGGTGCTGCGCGAGCTGGGGCTGCCGGAGGACGCCGAGCACGTGAACCCGAACGGCGGGGCGATCGCGCTCGGCCACCCGCTCGGTGCCAGCGGCGCCCGGCTGGCGCTGACCGCCGCGCTGGAGCTGCGCCGCCGGGGCGGCCGGCGGGCGCTGGCCACCATGTGCGTCGGCGTCGGGCAGGGCATCTCGCTGCTGCTGGAGTCGGTGGGCTGACCCGGGCGCACGGCGGTGCCCGGCCGGCGGCGGCGGGCCCGGCCCCGGCTCACCCCCCGGCCGGCCGGGACTGCCGTCGCCGGCTCGGCCGATCTCCCCGGAACGGGACGGCCGGGCCTATTGTGGTCAGCACCACACGATCCGCGGGTCGGCCGGTGCGACCGCCGCGTGCCGCGCACGCGTCCCCGGCACCGGTTCCCTCCCGCACCGCGGCGACGACTTGGGGTGCAGCAGTGCAGATGCCGGACGGACTTCCCGTCGAGATCGACCTCTCCCGGCCGAGCGCGGCCCGGGTGTACGACTACTTCCTGGGCGGGGCGCACAACTTCGAGATCGACCGGCAGCTCGCCGAGCAGATCGCGAGCATGACGCCGAACCTGGCGGCCACCATGCGCGCCGGCCGGGAGTTCCTCCGCCGGGCCGTACGGGCGCTGCTGGACGACGGCGTCGACCAGTTCCTCGACATCGGCTCCGGCATCCCGACCGTCGGCAACGTGCACGAGGTCGCCCAGGCGGCCAACCCGAAGGCGCGGGTGGTCTACGTCGACATCGACCCGGTCGCGGTGGCGCACAGCCGCGAGCTGCTCGCCGGCAACGACCTGACCGGGGTGATCCACGCCGACCTGCGCGAGCCGGAGCGGATCCTGGCCGAGGCCCGGGAGCTGAACCTGCTCGACTTCAACCGGCCGCTGGGCATCCTGCTGGCCGGGGTGGTGCACTTCATCCCGGACGCCGACCGGCCCGGCGAGATCCTGGCCACCCTGCGGGCCGCCGCCGCCCCGGGCAGCTACCTGGTGGTGTCCCACTCGACCTTCGAGGACCAGCCGCAGGAGATGCTCGACGCGCAGCGGCTCTCGGCGCGTACCGACACCGAGATCACCCTGCGCTCGTGGGCCGAGATCACCGGCTTCTTCGGCGACTGGACCATCCTGGAGCCCGGCGTGGTGCACATGCCGCTGTGGCGGCCCGACTCGCCGTCCGACGTCGACGAGCACCCGGAGCGGTTCGGCGCCTTCGGTGGTGTGGCCCGGTACGACCGGCCCGCCGGCTGACCCATGACGGCCGTCCCGGATCCCGGCGGGGACGAGATCAGCCGGACCGGCGCCCAGGGGTACGCGGCCGACTGGGCCCGCGCGGTGCGCCGGCTCGGGTTCGTGCCGCTGGACGCGGCCGAGACCGAGCGGCTGCTGCTCGTGCACACCGTGCGGCTGGCCCAGGCCCTGCTCGCCGAGCGGTTCTCCGCCCGGCCGGCCGAGGAGGTCGGCCGGGCGCTGGTCGAGGCGCACCTGACCGAGCCGCGGATGCTGGACTGGTCGGTGCGCTCGCTCGGGGAGCGGTTCCTCGTCGAGGTGGTGCCGGCCCGGGCGCGGACCGCGGCGGCGACCGGGCGGGTCGCGGCCCTGCAGGGCGGGCTGGCCGAGGGCTTCGCCCGGGCGCTGCGCGACCGCACCTTCAGCCAGCAGGAGCGGATCGCCCGGTCGGCCTGGCAGGCCCGGGACGAGGTGGAGCAGGCCCTGCGGGACAGCGAGGCCCGGTTCCGCGCGGTGTTCACCGGCGCGGCGATCGGGATCGGCATCGCCGGGGTGGACGGCCGGATCATCGACGTCAACCAGGCGTTCGCCGACATGCTCGGCTACTCGGTGGACGAGCTGCGGCAGGCGGACGTGGCGTCGCTGTTCCACGCCGACGACGCCCCCGGGATGTGGGAGACCTACCAGCACCTGGTCGAGGGCAAGCAGGACACCGCCCGGCTGGAGAAGCGCTACCACCGCAAGGACGGCAGCGTGCTCTGGACCGACCTGGCCGTGTCGCTGATCCGGCACCACGACGGCCGGCCCCGGTTCACCGTGGCCATGATCGAGGACATCACCGAGCGGTACGAACTCCAGCAGCGGCTGCGCTTCCAGGCGCTGCACGACCCGCTCACCGGCCTACCGAACCGGACGCTGTTCTTCGAGACGCTCGGCCGGATCCTCGACTCCGCGACGCCCGAGCAGCGGGTCGGGATCTGCTTCCTGGACCTGGACGGCTTCAAGGCGATCAACGACAGCCTCGGCCACGACCTCGGCGACCGCCTGCTCGTGGTGATCGCCCGGCGGCTGGCCGACTCCGTCGCCAGCCGGGGCCACCTGGTCGCCCGGATGGGCGGGGACGAGTTCGTCATCCTGGTCGACGACGGCGACGGGATGGCCGAGGCGGTGGCGGTCGCCGAGGCCGCCCTGGCCGCGGTCGCCGCCCCGGTGCACGTCGGCGACCAGCAGCTGGCCGTGTCGGCCAGCGTCGGCATCGTGGAGTGCCCGGCCGGCGGCACCTCCGCCTCCGAGCTGATGAAGGCCGCGGACACCACCCTCTACTGGGCCAAGGCGGAGGGGCGGGGCCGGTGGGCGGTCTACGACCCGGAGCGCGGCGCCCGGGACATCGCCCGGTCGGCGCTGGCCGCCGGGCTGCCCGCCGCGCTGGACCGGGGCGAGTTCGTGCTCCGGTACCAGC
The DNA here is from genome assembly GCF_056150265.1 of Micromonospora desertarenae. Lineage (NCBI taxonomy): Bacteria > Bacillati > Actinomycetota > Actinomycetes > Micromonosporales > Micromonosporaceae > Micromonospora > Micromonospora desertarenae. The sequence continues at coordinate 236,481 of NZ_JAXCFQ010000003.1, read as the reverse complement.
CCATCGTCTCCCTGCTGGAGGGCTCGATGCTCGCGGTGGAGGCGCTGGTCCGCTGGCAGCACCCGGAGCTGGGCATGATCGGACCGGACCGGTTCATCGGGCTGGCCGAGGAGACCGGGCTGATCGTCCGGCTCGGCGAGTGGGTGCTCCGGCAGGCCTGCCGGGACGCCGAGCAGTGGCGCCGCCAGTTCCCCGAGGCGCGGCTGGTGGTGAGCGTCAACCTGGCCGCCCGGCAGGCCGACGACCCGGCCATCGTGGACACCGTGGCGGACGTGCTGGCCACCACCGGGCTGCCGGCAGAACTGTTGCAGTTGGAGCTGACCGAGAGCGCGGTGATGGGCACCGCGGGGGAGCCGCTGCGGTCGCTGCACCGGCTCGCCGCGCTGGGCGTACGGCTGGCCATCGACGACTTCGGCACCGGCTACTCCAACCTGGCGTACCTGCGCCGGTTGCCGATCCACTGCGTCAAGCTGGCCGGGCCGTTCGTGGAGGGGATCCGCGGCGACGCCGTCGAGGCGGCGGCCGACCACCGGGACGAGCGGATCGTCGACGCGCTGGTCCGGTTGGCGCACGCGCTGGAACTCTGGGTCACCGCCGAGGCGGTGGAAACCGCCGTGCAGGCCGAACGGCTGCGGGCGCTGCGCTGCGACACCGGGCAGGGCCGGTTCTTCGGCCCGCCGATGCCGGCCGACCGGATCACCGCCCGGCTCGGCGGCGGCGAGGCGGCGGCGTGAGGAGGCGGGTCAGGTGAGTCTGACCGATTCGCAGGCGGCCGTCTCGGTGCTGGCCGCCCTGGCGATCCTGGCCGGGCTGGCCGGGGTGGTGGTGCCCGGGCTGCCGGCGTTGCCGCTGTGCTGGGGCGGGGTGCTGGTCTGGGCGCTCTTCGGCGGCGCGGGCGCCGGCCGGTGGCTGGTGCTTGCGGCCGCCACCCTGGTCGCCCTCGGCGGGACGGTGGTCAAGTACGCCTGGCCGGGGCGCAACCTGAAGCGCACCGGCGTGCCCACCTCGTCGCTGCTGGCCGGCGGGCTGCTGGGGCTGGTCGGCTTCTTCGTGGTCCCGGTGGTCGGGCTGGTGCTCGGTTTCGTCGGCGGGGTGTGGGCGGCGGAACGGCTGCGCCTGGGCGACTCCCGGCTGGCCTGGCCGGCGACGAAGCAGGCGGTGGCGGCGGCCGGGCTGGCCATGCTTGTCGAGTTCCTCGCCGGCCTGCTCATCGCCGCGCTGTGGGTCGCCGGGCTGCTGCTGGGCTGACGGCTGGGCGGCGGCGCGGGGCGGGTGTCGGGTACGGCGTACCGCCGTACGGGTGAGAGAGAGGTGACGTGCCCCGCGCCGCCGCGGTGCCGGGGCGGTCCGAGCGCCCGGCGCCGGCCCGTCGCGATCGGGCCTGGTCACGACGTCAAGGATGCGCCCGGACGGCCCGGGGCGGCAACGGAATTAGCCCGGCCGGCGGTGACATTCCCACCCGTGATGTATTGACCGCCTTGATCGGCGGGACGACACTTTGCCCACTCGCACCGGGGACCCGCCTCGAGGAGGTGTGCAGTGGCCACGACGCCCGCGCCGACCGCCGAGCAGCCGATGGACGACGACGCCCGACGACTCGCCGAACTCGGTTACAAGCAGGAGCTGCGCCGCAAGTGGAGCGGCTTCTCCAACTTCGCCATCTCGTTCTCCATCATCTCCATCCTGGCCGGCTGCTTCACCACCTTCGGCCAGGCCTGGAACAACGGCGGGCCGGTCGCGGTCTCCTGGGGCTGGCCGCTCATCTCGCTGTTCATCCTGATCATCGGCTTCTGCCTGGCCGAGCTGGTCAGCGCGTACCCGACCGCGGGCGGGATCTACTGGTGGGCGGCGCGGATGGGCAAGCCGGTGCACGGCTGGTTCACCGGCTGGCTCAACCTGATCGGCCTGGTAGCGGTCACCGCGTCGGTCGACTACGGCTGCGCGACGTTCCTCAACCTCACCCTCTCCGCGCTCTTCGACGGCTGGGCGGGGACGCTGCGGCAGGCGTTCATCCTCTTCGTGATCATCCTGGTGCTGCACGGGCTGATCAACATCCTCGGGCACCGGATCATCGACGTACTCCAGAACGTGTCGGTCTGGTGGCACGTGGCCGGCGCGACCGCCGTGGTGGCCATCCTGGTCCTGGTCCCGGACGACCACCAGAGCTTCCAGTTCGTCTTCACCGAGCGGTTCAACAACTCCGGCTTCGGCGACGGCGACACCAGCGGGTTGACCTTCTGGTTCTACGTGCTGCCGCTGGGCTTCCTGCTCACCCAGTACACGATCACCGGCTTCGACGCCTGCGCGCACGTCTCCGAGGAGACCCGGGGCGCCTCCCAGGCCGCCGCCCGCGGCCTGTGGCAGTCGATCTTCTACTCCGCCATCGGCGGCTGGATCCTGCTGCTGGCCTTCCTCTTCGCCGCCACCGACGTCGAGGCGGTCAACGAGGCGGGCGGCTTCTCCGGCGCGATCTTCGAATCCGCGCTGACCCCGTTCTTCTTCAAGGCGGTCATCATCATCTCCACCATCGGGCAGTTCTTCTGCGGGATGAGCTGTGTGACCTCGATGAGCCGGATGGCGTACGCGTTCAGCCGGGACCGGGCGGTGCCGGGCTGGCGGCTCTGGTCCCGGGTGGACCGCAACGGCACTCCGGTGAACGCGATCATCGGGGCCACCCTGGCCGGCCTGGTGCTCACCCTGCCCGCGCTCTACCAGAGCCCGGACGGCATCCCGGTCGCCTTCTACGCGGTGGTGTCGGTCGCGGTGATCGGGCTCTACCTGTCCTTCATCATCCCCATCTACCTGCGGCTGCGGATGGGTGACCGGTTCGTCCCGGGACCGTGGACGCTGGGTCCGCGGTACAAGCTGCTCGGCTGGATCGCGGTGGTCGAGATCGCGGTGATCTCGATCTACTTCGTGCTGCCGATCGTCCCCGCCGGGGTGCCCGGCAACCCGGACTTCACCTGGTCGGCGGTGAACTACGCGCCGATCGCGGTGGGCGGGGTGCTGCTGCTGGTAGCGGTCTGGTGGTACGCCTCGGCCCGGCGGTGGTTCACCGGCCCGGTGCGTACCGTCGACCTGCCGGCGCCCCGGGCCGCGGCCGACGGCGACCGGGCGGACGGCGACCGGGCGGACGAGCCGGCGTGAAGTGGCGGCCCGGCGGCGGTTTGCCGGCGCCGGGCCAGCGGGCATTGACGGTGATCACGTCTTACCGGTAGACCTTGGTGATGGAGGCCCGCGGATGAGGAGAGCGCCGCTCACACTGGAACAACTGCGGGTCGCCGTCGCCGAGCACGAGATCGACACGGTGGTGCTGGCCCTGGTCGACATGCAGGGCCGGTTGCAGGGCAAGCGGTTCCACGCGCCCTACTTCCTGGACCAGGTGGTCGCGCACGGCAGCGAGGGGTGCAACTACCTGCTCGCGGTCGACGTGGACATGAACACCGTGGACGGGTACGCCATGTCCGGCTGGGAGCGGGGCTACGGCGACTTCGCCATGCTGCCCGACTTCGACACCCTGCGCCGGGTGCCCTGGCAGCCGGGCACCGCCCTGGTGCTGGCGGACCTCGCCTGGCTGGACGGGGCCGCCCCGGTGGTCGCCTCGCCCCGGCAGATCCTGCGCCGGCAGGTGGAGCGGCTGGCCGAGCACGGGCTGACCGCGTACGCCGGCACCGAGCTGGAGTTCGTGCTGTACCGCGACTCGTACGAGCAGGCGTGGCGGCGCGGCTACCGGGACCTCACCCCGGCCAACCAGTACAACGTGGACTACTCGCTGCTCGGCACCGCCCGGGTGGAGCCGCTGCTGCGCCGGATCCGGCGCGAGATGGCCGGCGCCGGGCTGACCCCGGAGAGCGCCAAGGGCGAGTGCAACCTCGGCCAGCACGAGATCGCCTTCCGCTACGACGAGGCGGTGGCCTGCGCCGACCACCACGTCATCTACAAGAACGGGGCGAAGGAGATCGCCGCCCAGGAGGGCATGTCGATCACCTTCATGGCCAAGCCCAACGCCCGGGAGGGCAACTCCTGCCACATCCACTTCTCGCTGCGCGACCGCACCGGCGGCTCGGCCCTGCTCGGCGACGGCCCGGCGCAGCTGTCGGTGACCGGGCAGCGGGTGCTGGCCGGGCTGCTGGCCACCATGCGGGAGTTCAGCCTCTTCTTCGCGCCCAACGTCAACTCCTACAAGCGGTACCAGCCCGGCTCGTTCGCCCCGACCGCGCTGCGCTGGGGCACCGACAACCGCACCTGCGCGCTGCGGCTGGTCGGCCACGGTCAGGGCATGCGGGTGGAGAACCGGGTGCCCGGGGCGGACGTGAACCCGTACCTGGCCATCGCGGCGCTGATCGCCGGGGCGCTGCACGGCATCGAGCGGGAACTGCCGCTGGGCGAGGAGTGCACCGGCAACGCGTACGACGACCGGGCCGCCGAGCGGGTCCCCGGCACGCTGCGCGACGCCCTCGCCCTCTGGGAGGCGTCGTCGCTGGCCACCGAGGCGTTCGGCGCCGAGGTGGCCGCCCACTACGCCAACCACGCCCGGGTCGAGCTGACCGCCTTCGACGCCGCCGTCACCGACTGGGAACTGACCCGTGGCTTCGAACGCCTCTGACCCGCCGACGCTCCCCGCGATCTTGCACTTTCCGCCCCGGATTCGTGGTGATGAGCGGCTTTTGCCGGGGCAGCAAGCGCAAGATCGCGGAGACGAAGGAGGGCGGGGCGCGTGACCGACGTGCGGAACCCGGCTACCGGGGAGGTTGTCGCGAGCGTGGAAGCGGCCTCGCTCGGTGAGGTGGACGCGGCCATCTCGCGGGCGGCGGCGGCGTACGAGCGGTGGCGGGGGGTCGCGCCGGGGGACCGGGCGCGGCTGCTGCGGCGGTTCGCCGCAGTGGTGGACGCGCACCTGGAGGAGCTGGCGCGGCTGGAGGTGCGCAACTCGGGGCACACCATCGGCAACGCCCGGTGGGAGGCGGGCAACGTCCGGGACGTACTCGACTACTACGCCGGCGCGCCGGAACGGCTGACCGGCCGGCAGATCCCGGTGCCGGGCGGGCTGGACGTCACCTTCCACGAGCCGCTCGGTGTGGTCGGGGTGATCGTGCCGTGGAACTTCCCGATGCCGATCGCCGCGTGGGGTTTCGCCCCGGCGCTGGCGGCCGGCAACACGGTGGTGCTCAAACCGGCCGAGCTGACCCCGCTGACCGCGCTGCGCCTGGCCGAGCTGGCCCGCGAGGCGGGGCTGCCCGAGGACGTGTTCACCGTGCTCCCCGGCGCGGGCTCGGTGGTCGGGGAGCGGTTCGTCACCCACCCGGCGGTCCGCAAGATCTGCTTCACCGGCTCCACCGAGGTCGGCACCCGGATCATGGCCGGCTGCGCGGCCCAGGTGAAGCGGGTCACCCTGGAGCTGGGCGGCAAGAGCGCCAACCTGGTCTTCGCCGACGCCGACCTGGAACGGGCCGCCGCGAGCGCACCGTACGCGGTCTTCGACAACGCCGGCCAGGACTGCTGCGCCCGGTCCCGGATCCTGGTCCAGCGGCCGGTGTACGACCGGTTCCTGGAACTGCTGGAGCCGGCGGTGCGCGCCCTGCGGGTGGAGGACCCGGCCCGGGAGAGCGCCGAGATGGGCCCGCTGATCTCGGCCGGCCAGCGGGACCGGGTCACCGGCTACGTCGACGGCGCGCGGGTGGCGTTCACCGGCTCCTGCCCGCCGGGCCCCGGCTGGTGGTACCCACCGACGGTGCTGCTCGCCGACGCCCCCACCGACCGGCACTGGCGGGAGGAGATCTTCGGCCCGGTGGTCTCGGTGCTGCCCTTCGACGACGAGGCCGACGGGGTCCGGCTCGCCAACGACACCGAGTACGGCCTCTCCGGCTCGATCTGGACCCGGGACGTGGGCCGGGCGGTGCGGGTGGCCCGGGCGGTGGAGTCCGGCAACCTCAGCGTCAACTCGCACTCCTCGGTGCGGTACTGGACCCCGTTCGGCGGGATGAAGCGCTCCGGGCTGGGCCGCGAACTCGGCCCGGACGCGCTGCACGCCTTCACCGACGTCAAGAACGTCTTCATCGCGACGGAGAGCTGAGCGGCGGCCGGTCCACGCACGGGCGCGGGCCGGGCGGCAGAGGGGTAGGGCCGGCGGCGGGACGTCCGGCCGGACGAGCAGATGGGGGAGGACCATGCAGGGTCGGTTGCAGGACCGGGTGGCCGTGGTCACCGGGGCGGGCAGCGGGATCGGGCTGGCCACGGCGCGGCGGTTCGCCGCCGAGGGGGCCCGGGTGGTCTGCGTCGACATCGACGTCGAGGCCGGCAAGCGGGCCGCGGACGGGGTCCGCGGGGAGTTCGTCGCGGCGGACGTGGCCGACGAGGCGGCCGTCCGGGACCTGTTCGACGGGGTGGCCGCCCGGCACGGCCGGGTGGACGTCGCGTTCAACAACGCCGGCATCTCGCCGCCGGACGACGACTCGATCCTGACCACCGGGATCGAGGCCTGGGAACGGGTGCTGCGGGTCAACACCACCAGCGTCTACCTCTGCTGCAAGTACGCCATCCCGCACATGCGGCGGCAGGGCAAGGGCTCGATCATCAACACCGCCTCGTTCGTGGCGCTGATGGGGGCGGCCACCTCGCAGATCGCGTACACCGCGAGCAAGGGCGGGGTGCTGGCGATGACCCGGGAGCTGGGCGTGCAGTTCGCCCGGGAGGGCATCCGGGTCAACGCGCTCTGCCCCGGCCCGGTCGCCACCCCGCTGCTGCGGGAACTCTTCGCCGCCGACCCGGAACGGGCCGCCCGCCGGCTGGTGCACGTGCCGATGGGCCGGTTCGGCGAACCGGAGGAGATCGCCGCCGCGGTGGCCTTCCTGGCCAGCGACGACGCCTCGTTCATGACCGCCGCCCAGTTCGTCGTCGACGGTGGCATCACCGGCGCGTACGTGACGCCGCTGTGACCCGGCCGCTGATCGGGGTCACCGCGTACGTCGAACCGGCCGCCTGGGGGGTCTGGCGGGACGTCCCGGCGGTGCTGGTGCCGCGGGCGTACGTCCGCGCGGTGACCGCGGCCGGCGGCCGGGCCGTGGTGCTGCCCCCGGACGACCGGGACGCCGACGTGGTGCGGGTGCTGGACGGGCTGGTGCTGGCCGGTGGGGCCGACGTCGATCCGGGCCGGTACGGCCAGCCGCCCGCGCCCCGGACCGAGAGCCGGCCGGGGCGCGATGCCGGTGAGCTGGCCCTGCTCGACGCCGCGCTGACCGCCGGGCTGCCGGTGCTCGGCGTGTGCCGGGGGATGCAACTGCTCGTGGTGGCCTGCGGCGGCGCGCTGCACCAGCACCTGCCCGACGTGGTGGGCCACGACGGGCACCGCCCCGCGCCCGGGGTCTACGGCGCGCACGGGGTGCGGTTCACCCCGGGCAGCCTGGCGGCGCGGGTGATGGCCGGGGTGGACCGGGTCGACTCGTACCACCACCAGGCGGTCGCCGACCCGGGCCGGCTGGCGGTCACCGGTTGGTCCGACGACGGGGTGGTGGAGGCGGTGGAGGACCCGGACCGCCCCTTCGTGCTGGGCGTGCAGTGGCACCCGGAGAACGCCGCCGATGCCCGGCCGATCACCGCGCTGGTCCGGGCCGCCGCCCGGGGTGCCGGCACGCCGCGCTGACCGGTGACCGCTTCCGCGGGGTGTCCGGGGCCCGGTCCCCGGGCGGTGATTGTGGACGGTGCCGAAATGTTACCGAGGTCACAATGAGCCGGCGGTCCGGCTCCGCCGGAGCGGGGTAAGTCCCGTCAATGGGACCGGAATGCCTGCTGTCGCAGGCCTTCCGGGCGGCCCGCCCCGGGCGGGTCGCGGACGGTGCGGGCGGGGGGCGTCTCGCCGGCGGGTCGTAGCCGGCGTGGTGCGGGCCCACTAAGCAGCGTCCTCCGGGCGTTGTGCGTTACCTTGCTGCTTCGCCGGGGTACTGGGCGGGGCACGGCCGGTCGATCACCGGCCGAGGCGGGGATGGCCGAAGCGGGAGGCTGCATGAGCTCGGCCCTGGGGGGCGCGGACGGGGATCGACCCCTCGACGGTGCCGACGGGAAGGTTCCGGCCTCGCTGGCCGCGGCCTTCGCCAACGGCGGCGAGATGGGCGGGCGGCTGGCCGACTTCGACTGGTCCACCAGCCCGGTCGGCCATCCGAGCGGCTGGCCCCCGGCGCTGTCCACCGCGGTCAGCACCATGCTCGCCTCCAGCGCGCAGATCGTGATGTTCTGGGGCCCGGACCAGCTCGCCTTCTACAACGACGCCTATCGGCCCACCATCGGCGCCAAGCACCCGCAGGTGCTCGGCCAGCCGGCCCGCGAGCACTGGGCGGAGACCTGGGACGTGCTGGCCCCGCTGCTGGACGGGGTCCGGCGCACCGGCCGGTCCTACCGGGGTGAGGACCATCTCTTCCTCCTCGACCGGCAGGGGTTCGTGGAACAGACCTACTTCAACGTCTCCTACGACCCGATCCGCGGCGCCGACGGCACCGTCGACGGCATCTTCTGCATCGTCAACGAGACGACCGGCCGGGTGCTCGGCGAGCGCCGGCTGCGGGCCCTGGCCGAGCTGGGTTCCGAGCTGGCCGAGGCGAACGGTCTGGCCGACCTCGGCCGCACCGCCGCGGACGTGCTCGACCGGCACCGTGCCGACCTGCCCTTCGCCCTGCTCTACCTGCGCGGCGCAGCCGGCGAGGTCACCCTCGCGGGCTGCCCCGGGGTGGACGCCGGGTCGGTGACCCTGGCGCCGTCGGCGGTGCTCGACCGCCTCGACCCCGACGGCGCCACCGCCGTGGAGGTCACCGACCTGCTCGACGCGGTGCCCGCCGACGCCGCCGGGCAGGCGCTGCTGCTCCCGGTCGCCGCCGCCAACGAGATCGTCGGCGCCGTCGTGCTCGGCGTCGCCCGCCGGCTTCCGCTCACCGCCGACTACCGCGACTTCCTCGACCTGGTCGCCGCGCAGCTGTCCCGGGCGGCCGGCCGGCAGCTGGCGTACGAGCAGGAGCGGGCGCGGGCCGCCGAGCTGGCCGCCCTGGACCGGGCCAAGACCAACTTCTTCGCCAACGTCAGTCACGAGTTCCGCACCCCGCTCACCCTGGTGCTCGGCCCGCTGGAGGAGCTGCTCGCCGACCCGGCGCTGGCCGGGGCGCACACCGACCGGCTGACCACCATGCACCGCAACGCGCTGCGACTGCTCAAGCTGGTCAACACGGTGCTCGACTTCTCCCGGCTCGAATCGGGCCGGCTCACCGCCCACTACCAGCCCACCGACCTGGCCGGCTACACCGCCCAACTGGCCAGCACGTTCCGCTCGGCGACCGAGCGGGCCGGCCTGCGCCTGGTGGTGGACTGCCCGCCGCTGCCGGCGCCGGTCTTCGTGGACCGCGACATGTGGGAGAAGATCGTCCTCAACCTGGTCTCGAACGCGGTGAAGTTCACCTTCGACGGCGAGATCCGGGTCCGGATCGCCGCGGTCGACGACGCCGCCCGGCTGGAGGTCAGCGACACCGGCGTCGGCATCGAGCCGGACGAGCTGCCGCACGTCTTCGAGCGCTTCCACCGGGTCCCCGGCACGCGCTCGCGTACCCACGAGGGTACCGGGATCGGGCTCGCGCTGGTCCGCGAGCTGGTCGAGATGCACGGTGGGCGGGTGGCCGTCACCAGCCGGGTCGACGCTGGCAGCACGTTCACGGTGACCGTCCCGTTCGGCACCCGCCACCTCCCGGCGGACCGGGTGGCCCATGCGGCGCACCCGCGCCCCGAGCCGCTGCAGGCCGACCTCTACGTCGCGGAGACCGCGCTGTGGACCGGGTCGGTCACCGACCAGGCCCCGGCCGGCCCGTCCGCCGGGCCCCCCGCCGGCCGGATCCTGCTCGCCGACGACAACGCCGACCTGCGCGAACACGTCACCCGGCTGCTCTCCCCGACCTGGGAGGTGGTCGCCGTCACCGACGGCGTGGAGGCGCTGCGGCGGGCCATGGAGAGCCCGTTCGACCTGGTGCTGACCGACGTGATGATGCCCCGGCTGGACGGTTTCGGGCTGGTCGCCGCGCTGCGGGCCGACCCGCGCACCCGGTACGTGCCGATCGTGCTGCTCTCCGCCCGGGCCGGCCCGGCCGAGGCGGTCGCCGGGCTGTCGGTCGGTGCCGACGACTACCTCACCAAGCCCTTCTCGAGTCAGGAACTGGTCGCCCGGGTCCGGACCAACGTCGAACTGGGACAGCTGCGCGGGCAGATCATCCGGCGGCTGCGCGGGCTGGCCGACGCGGCGGTGGCGGTCAACAGCGCGCGCACCACCGCCGAGGTGTGCCAGGTCGCCGCGGGGCACGCGCTGAACCTGGCCGAGGCGGCCCGGGTGGTGGTGTCGGCCGGCGGGATCCGCTACGAGGCCGACGCGGGCGGCGTCACCTCGCCCGAGCCCTCGTTCACGCTGCCGCTCACCGGCACCGCCGGGGAGGAACTCGGCGAGCTGCGGGTCTGGCGCGCGGCCGGGGACGGCGCGGACACCGACGAGGCGGCGCTCACCCAGCTGGCCCGGCTGGTCGGCGTCCGGCTGGAGAACGCCCAGCTCTACGAGGCCGAACACCGGATCGCCAGCACCCTGCAACACAGCCTGCTGCCCCGCTCGCTGCCGCAGCTGCCCGGCGCCGTGGTGGCCAGCCGCTACCTGCCCGGCTCCGCCGACGTGGAGGTCGGCGGCGACTGGTACGACGTGGTCGCGCTGGGCGACGACGAGCTCGTCCTGGTGATCGGCGACGTGGTCGGCAAGGGGGTCCGGGCGGCCGCGGCCATGGGCCAGCTGCGCAACGCGCTGCGGGCGTACGTGCTGGAGGGCTTCGACCCCGGCGAGTCGCTGACCCGGCTCAACCGGCTCGTCGGCAGCACCGAGGGGCGCTCCTTCGCCACCGTGGTCTGCCTCTGGTTCAGTCCCCGCACGGGCCGGCTCCGGTACGCCAACGCCGGTCACCCGTCCCCGCTGCTGATCAGAGGAGAGCAGGTGGCGTTCCTGCACGACCGGGCACTCGGGCCGCCGGTGGGCGCCATCCCCGACACCTCCTACGGCACCGCCGAGGGGGAGCTGACCGCGGGCAGCCGGCTGCTGCTCTACACCGACGGCCTGATCGAGGACCGCCGCCTCGGCATCGACGAGGCGCTGGCCCGACTGCGCGCCGACGCCACGAAACCCGGCGAGCACGTGGCCGACCTGGTCGACGCGGTGGTGCGCCGGGTCGCCCAGCGGCCCCGCCGGGACGACGTGGCGGTGCTCGCGCTGGAGGCCACCGAACTCAACCGGTTCGCGCTGCGACTGCCGGCCGACCCGACCCGGTTGAGCGTGCTGCGCAAGCGGCTGGAGGACTTCCTGGTCGCGCACCGGGTCGGCGAGACGGACCTGTTCGACCTGACGGTGGCGGTCTCCGAGGCGGCGGCCAACGCCATCGAGCACCCGGTCGACCCGACCGAGGCGACGATCGGCGTCGAGGTGACCATCGAGGACCGCACGGTGGTGGCCACCATCCGCGACAGCGGCCGGTGGCGGGAGCCGACCGGGGCCGGCTTCCGCGGGCGCGGGCTGTCGCTGATCAGGGCGCTGGGGGAGCTGACCGTCACCCGTACCGCCGACGGGACGGAGCTGACGCTGCGCCGGCGGCTGCAGGACTGAGCCGGCCGGGCCCGGACGCGGGACCGGGCCCGGCGGGCCGCACACGGAACCGGGCCGGGCAGCGGGTCAGGCGGGGTTCAGCCAGCTCTGCTCGCCCAGGCCGGCGATCGTCAGCACCCGGTCGACCTGCCGGGACGGCAGCACGGTGAGCGTGCCCGGGAACTGCTGGGCGAGCCGCACCAGCGCGTGGATCGCCGCCGAGTCGAAGAAGGTGACCGCGCGCAGGTCGAGCGTGATCCGCTCGGCGGGCTCGCGCAGCGCGGTCTGCAGCATGGTGTCGGCGGTCGCCATGTCGACCTCGCCGGCGACCACCACGCGGAGGTGGTCACCGTCGATCTCGGCGCTCGCCGAGAAGACGGGAGGAGTGCCCCCTTGATCCACGCGAACACGATGGCACAGGCGGCCTGGCTGGGCAACTGTCCCCGCGGGGTGGGCGGTGGCGCGGCTCACCCCGCCCGCGGCGATAGGCTTGCGTCATGACCGTCCGTGCGCCGCTGACCCCAGGCACGCTCTCCCCGTGGCGGCAGGTGCCCGCCCACATTCCCCGCCCGGAGTACGTGGGCAAGAAGCGTCCGCAGGAGTGGCGTGGCTCGCACGTGCAGACGCCGGAGACGATCGAGAAGATGCGGATCGCCGGTCGGCTCGCCGCCCAGGCCACCCAGCTCGCGGGGGAGCACTGCAAGCCGGGCGTGACCACCGACGAGATCGACCGGGTGGTGCACGAGTTCCTCTGCGACCACGGGGCCTACCCGTCGACGCTGGGCTACAAGGGCTTCCCGAAGTCCTGCTGCACCAGCCTCAACGAGGTCATCTGCCACGGCATCCCGGATTCGACGGTGCTGGAGGACGGCGACATCATCAACGTCGACGTCACCGCGTACATCAACGGGGTGCACGGCGACACCGACGCCACCTTCTGCGTCGGCGAGGTGAGCGAGGAGGCCCGGCTGCTGGTCGAGCGGACCCACGAGGCGATGATGCGGGGCATCCGCGCGGTCGCCCCGGGGCGGCAGATCAACGTGATCGGCCGGGTCATCGAGTCGTACGCGAAGCGCTTCGGCTACGGCGTGGTACGCGACTTCACCGGCCACGGCATCGGGGAGTCCTTCCACAGCGGCCTCTACGTGCCGCACTACGACAGCCCGCGCCCCACCGACGTGATGGAGCCCGGGATGACCTTCACCATCGAGCCGATGATCACCCTCGGCACCCACCAGTACGACATGTGGGACGACGGCTGGACCGTGGTCACCAAGGACCGCAGGTGGACGGCCCAGTTCGAGCACACCATCGTGGTGACCGAGGACGGCCACGAGATCCTGACCCTGCCGTGACCGAGACCCCGGCCGCCCTGCGCGAGGCCCACCACGCGGACGTGTCCGGCGGCTGGCTGCGTCCGGCCGTCTTCGGCGCGATGGACGGCCTGGTCACCAACATCGCCCTGATCGCCGGCGTCGGCGGCGGCGGGGTGTCGCCGCGCAGCATCGTGCTGACCGGCACCGCCGGTCTGGTGGCCGGCGCCATCTCGATGGGGCTGGGCGAGTACACCAGCGTCCGCTCCGCCAACGAGCAGGTCGCCGCCGAGGTGGCCAAGGAGCGCCGGGAACTGGAACGCCACCCCGAGGCGGAGGCCCGCGAGCTGGCCGACGCCTGGGTGGCCCGGGGGCTGCCCCGCGACCTCGCCACGCAGGTCGCCGAGGCGGTCCGGCGCAACCCGGAGGAGGCCCTGCGGGTGCACGTCCGGGAGGAGCTGGGCGTCGACCCCGACGACCAGCCCAGCCCGTGGGCGGCGGCGATTTCGTCGTTCCTGTTCTTCTCCGTCGGCGCCCTGGTGCCGCTGCTGACCTACCTGTTCGGGTTCACCAACCTCTGGCTGGCGCTCGGGGTGGGTGGCCTCGGGCTCTTCGCGGCCGGCGCGGTGGTGGCCCGGTTCACCAACCGGCCCTGGTGGTCCAGCGGCCTGCGCCAACTGCTGCTGGGCGGCGCCGCCGCGACGGCCACCTACCTGATCGGCGCCCTGATCGGCGTCCAGGGCGGCCTCGGCTGACCCGGCGGCCGGTCGGTCGGCCGCTCGGCGGGACCGACCCGCCGTTCGCGGCGCCGCCCCGGTCTCAGCCGTCGAGCAGGTCGTCGACGGTGCCGTCGACCGGGCGGCCGCGGGCGGCCAACTCCTCGGCCTGCCGGGTGAGCACCCGGCCCACCTCGGTCATGTCCGCGCCGGCCAGGCCGGTCCGGCGCACCGCGTCGCCCGGATCCCGGAAGTAGGTGCGGCTGAGCAGGCCGCTCACGCTCGCCGCCGCCAGCCGCGCCTCGCCGAGCATCAGCAGGGCCTGGTCCGTCTCGTACCACTCGGCCAGCCGGGCGGCCCGGGCGTGCGCCGCGCTGCCCCGGTACCAGGCCCGCCGGGCGGCGGTGCTGAACTCGGCGGGCCGCGCCCGGGCCAGCCGGCCCAGGTGCTCGTCGCGCAGCGTGCGCAGCCAGCCGGTCGGGTCGTGCAGCGGCCGGGTGGTGACGAACCGGTCGGCGGTCAGCGGCCACAGCGAGGTGATCGTGCGAGCCCGGGTTAGGTAGTCGTCCGCGCCGGCGACGGTCAGGTCGACCAGCACGCCGTCGACCCGGCGGGTGGCGGCCGGCGGCCCGGCGCCGGGCCGGTAGGTGACCACCAGCAGCCCGAGTTCGCCGTCCCCGCCGCCGTCGTCGTCGCCGTGGGCCAGCGGGCCGTGCACCGCCACGGCCAGCACGTCGGCCGGGAACCGCCGCCGGACGGCGTCGGCCACCCGCTCGGCCACCGGCCACCGTGGATCGCCCAGGTGCCCGTCCGTCCCGGCGTTCGCGGTGCTCGCGTCCACGCCGATCACCCCTGCCTCGTGCGCAGCGCCGCCCGTCGGCCGGGCGCCGTCTCCACCCTAGTCAGGCTCCGCCGGGGTTGGCGGCTGCGCCGCGCCCGGTCGGCACCAGCCGGAAGACGCGGATCTCCCGGCCACCGGCCCGCTGGACGTACGTCCGGTAGGCCGGCCACTCGGTGACCAGCAGGTGCCAGAGCCGCTCCCGCTCGGCGCCGGTGGCCACCTCGGCGCGCACCGGGATCCGGCGGCCCTTGACGGCCACCTCGGCGGCCGGGTCGGCGAGCAGGTTCAGCGACCAGCCGGGCTGGTGCGCCTGGCCCCAGTTCGAGCCGACCACCACGTACGCGTCGCCGTCGGGCACGTAGAGCAGCGGGTTGCTGCGCGGCTTGCCGGAGCGGCGACCGGTGGTGGTGATGACCAGCGACGGCACCAGGCCGAGGGCGACCACCCGCCCCCGGGTCAGCCGCCCGACCAACCGGTCGGCGGGGACGAGCAGGCGGGCGGCGGCACCGAACCAGCGGTGGTGGCCGACTCGGCGGGTGAGGGATCCCAGCACGGGCACGGTGCCCAGTGTGCCGGCCGGCGGCCGTCCGCGGCACCCCCGATCCGGTACGGGTGCTCAGTCGAGCCGGCGCTCCACCGGCAGCCGGGACCGGGTGAACAGGCCCGCGCCGAGCATCGCCACCAGCGGCACCAGCACCAGCACGCCGAGGACGGTCCACGGGACCACCATGGGGTACGGCTCCGCCACCGGCCAGGTCGAGGCGTACCGGCGGTTGGTCGCGGTCAGGATGATCAGGGCGGTGCCGAGGCCGGCGACGATGCCGAGCGCGGAGCCGAGCACGGCGATCACCCCGGCCTGGCAGAGCGACAACAGCCGGCGTACCCCCGGACCGGCGCCGACCGCCGCCAGGGTGGACAGGTCGGCGCGGCCCTCGGCCGCCGCGAGCCCGGTGGCGATGCCCGCGGCGCCCACGGTGACCACCCCGGACGCCGCCGCCAGCAGGAGCAGCAGCGGACGCGCCCCGCTCTCCGGTCGGCCCCGCTCGATCTCCACCTGCAGGCCGAGCGGCCGCAGCGCGGTGACGAAGCGGTCCTGCCGGCGCTGGTCCGGCACCCCGTCGATGGCCCAGCCGAGGGGCTGGGTGACCAGCCCGAGCCGGTCCGCGGCCGGCGCCGAGAGCAGCAGCCGGTGGACGCCCGTCCCGGTGCGCAGCGCGTAGCCGGGCAGCGCGGTGGTGGCCGGCGCCGGCGCGTCCGGGTCGTCGCCGAGGTGGCCGACCTGCACCCGCACCCGGTCGTCGACGAGGTAGCGCGGATCGGTCACCACCGCCCCACCGGCGCGCAGCACGGCGGTGGCGGCCGCCACGTCCGCCGGCTCGGCGCCGGTGAGGATCGGCAGCGCTGTCCCGTCGTCCACCACGACCTGGAAGTACTCGCCGTACCGGTCCGCCGGCGCGTCCCGGCAGCGGGCGTCGGCCAGGGCCCGCCGGCGTTCGGCGGCGGAGAGGCCGTCGCCGGGCGGCCACGGGCAGGCCCGCTCCGGCGGCAGCACCGGGCTGACCGAACAGGAGTCGACCCCCGGTGGGCAGTACGCCGTGCTCAGCGGCGCCACCCGGTCGGCGCCGAGATGGACGCGGGCCGCCGCGGCGACCCGGGCCCGCGTCCCGGCGTCCGCCGCGCCCTCGGGGCCGGGCGGGCTGACCACCACGTTGCCGTACGGCATCGTCGGCTCGTACATCCGGTCGGCACGGGCCTCGTCGCTGGCCAGGTAGACGCCGAGGGCGACGCTGCCGGCGACCGCGGCCATCACCGCGGAGATGGCCGGCGCGGTGGAGGACCGGTTGCGGCTGGCGTCGCGCAGCGCGATCCGGGGTGCCAGCGGCAGCGCCCGGCCGAGCCGGGCGAGCAACCCGACCAGCGTCGGCGTGGCGAAGACCAGGCCCAGCTCGCCGAGGACCAGCCCGGCCAGGGTGACGCTCGGCGTGCTCCCGGCCGCTCCGGCGGCGGCCACCGCGGCGCCTCCGGCGACCAGCAGCAGCCCGGCGGTCAGCCACCGCCGCCGGTGCGCCGGCGCGGTGCGCCGCCCGGCCAGTCCGGCGACCACGTCCTGCCGGGCCGCCGTCCAGGCCGGTGCCAGCGCCGCGAGCACCCCGGCCAGCACCGCCACCCCGGCGATCGTCAGCAGCGCCGCCGGCCAGCAGCGGTACCCGCCGAAGCGCGCCCCGAACAGGTACTGCTCCACCAGCGGCCGGCCGGCGAACGCGACCGCGACCCCGAGCACCACCCCGACGGCGGCCCCGACCGCGCCCAGCACCACCCCGTCGGCCAGCACGATCCGGCGCAGCTGGGCGGCGTCCCCGCCGGCCACGGCGACCAGCGCCAGGTCCCGCCGCCGGCGCCGTACGCCGACCGCGAAGGCCGGGCCGACCAGGAGCACCACCTCCAGCAGGCCCAGCCCGCCGACCAGCACCAGGGTGCTCACCTGCTCGACGTCGACCGCCGGGGAGGGGACCGGCACGACGTCGGCGTCGCCGGCCAGCGGCCCGACCGGGGCCGGGGTACGCGCGGTCACCACGATCCCGCGCTGGTTGAGCCGGCGGACCAGGTCACCGTCCACGTCGGAGGGCAGGTCGACCAGGAAGGTGCTGTCGGGCACCACCGCGGGGCCGGGCGCGGTGGCCGGGTGCAGCGCCACCACCGGGCGCAGCTCCTCGGGGAACTCGACCACGCCGACGACGGCGTAGCTGGCCGAGCCGTCGGCGGTGGTGACCGTGCCACCGGGACGGACGTCCAGGCGGCGCAGCGCCGCCGGGTTCAGCGCGATCTCACCCGCCCGGCCGGGCGGGCGGCCGGAGAGCACCCGGGCCAGCCCGGCACCGAGCGGGTCGGTGAGATCGAGCACCCGGCCGGAGAAGGCCTCGTCCCGGTCGCCGACCCGGAGCGGGACCGGCACCCACCGGCGTACCTCCAGGGCCCGGCTGCCGGCGGGCAGCAACGCGCCGACCTGCTCGGCGGTCACCGGGGCGGGCTGGGCCGGGTCGCCCTCGTGGCGCCAGCCCTCCCCCCAGGCGCTCTGCGCCACCGGGCCCCGGGCGACCCAGC
The DNA here is from genome assembly GCF_056150265.1 of Micromonospora desertarenae. Classification (NCBI taxonomy): domain Bacteria; kingdom Bacillati; phylum Actinomycetota; class Actinomycetes; order Micromonosporales; family Micromonosporaceae; genus Micromonospora; species Micromonospora desertarenae. The sequence goes on along the minus strand of NZ_JAXCFQ010000003.1, from coordinate 218,874 downwards.
GCAGCTCCGCGTCGGCGGTGCCGAGCTGGCGGTCGAGCTGCTCGGCGCGGGACAGCTCGGACATGTCGTAGCTGGCCGCGGCGAAGCTCAGCGCCAGCACCGGCAGGGTGATCATCGCGAGCACCAGCGCGGTACGGCCCCGGGCCCGCCGCGCCTCCCGCCGGGCGATCCGCAGCGCCGCCCGCCAGGACCCGACCACCCCGGCGAGCCGCTCGCCGCGGCCCCGGCTCACCGCCCGCTGCCGCTCAGCAACTGCTCGACCCCGACCAGCGGAGCGGTGGTGTCGACCAGCACCCCGTCGCGCAGGAACACCACCCGGTCGGCCCAGCCGGCGTGCCGCGCCTCGTGGGTGACCAGCACCCCGGCCGCGCCCGCGTCCACCCGGCGGCGCAGCAGGTGCAGCACCGCCTCGCCGGTCTGCGAGTCGAGCGCGCCGGTCGGCTCGTCGGCCAGCACCAGCCGGCGCTCGCCGACCAGCGCCCGGGCGATCGCGACCCGCTGTTGCTGGCCGCCGGAGAGCTGGTCCGGGAAGCGGTCACCCAGCTCCGGCAGGCCCACCTCGGCGAGCGCCTCCGCGGCCAGCCGCCGGGCCCGCCGCACGCCGGCGCCGTCCAGTTCGAGCGGCAGCGCCACGTTCTCCACCGCGGTGAGGCTGCCGAGCAGGTTGAGGTCCTGGAAGATGTAGCCGATCCGGCGCCGGCGCAGCTGCGCCAGCCGCCGCCGGTCCAGCTCGCCCAGCGGCTGGCCCTCGACGCGCACCTCGCCGGCGGTCGGGCTGTCCAGCCCGCCGGCGAGCGCCAGCAGGGTCGACTTCCCGGAGCCGGACGGTCCCATCACGGCGACCAGCTCACCCGGCCGCACCGACAGGCTCACCCCGCGCAGGGCGTGCACGGCGGCCGGGCCGGTGCCGTGGGTGCGGTGCACGTCGCGCAGGTCGAGCACGGCGCCCTCGGCCGGCTGGCCCGGCCCGTGCGCGCCGCCGTCGACGCTCACCGGCGCGCCTCCTCGTCGGTCCGGTCCACCGCCCCCGGGGCGGCCGCCGGTCCGCCCGCCGGCGGCCGGTACCGCACCAGGCTGGTCTCGCAGTGGTCCAGCCAGCGCACCTCCGCCTCGGCCTGGAACACCATCGCGTCCAGCACCAACCGCCACGGCAGGTCCTCGGGCCGGTCGCTGGCGTACTTCAACCGGGTCAACTCCTGCAGCGTGCGCATGGTCGCGCTGCGCTGGGTCTGCACCACCGACCGGACGTCCACCCCGGGGGTGGTGAGCGCCAGGGCGAGCTTGATCGCCAGTTCGTCCCGGGGACGGTCGGTCCGGCTGATCGGGGTGGCGAACCACAACGTCAGGTCCGCCCGCCCGGCGTCGGTGATCTCGTACGGGCGCTGCCCGGCCTCGCTCTCCGGCAGCGACCGGACCAGCCCGTCCCGTTCCAGCCGGGACAGGGTGGTGTAGACCTGCCCGATGTTCAGCGGCCAGGTCGAGCCGGTCGACTCCTCGAACGCGGCGCGCAGCTGGTAGCCGTACATCTGGCCGCGTTCGAGCAGGGCGAGCAGCCCGTGACGGATGGACATGGCAACGGAGTATGCATACCTGGTATGTCACCCGCAACCGGAGGCGCGACTGCGCCGCGGCCCGGGTTCAGGCAGGTCGGCCGGGGAACGGCACGGTCAGCGGGGTGATCCCCGCGGTGCGCCGCCAGCGGGTGGCCCGCAGGGCGTACTCCACCAGCGCGGCCAGCGCCTGTTCGCGGTCGGCGCCGGTGGTGTGCGGCAGGGCCGCCCGCCAGAACGCGGCGGCCCGGTCCTCGACCTCCACCGCCAGCCGCAGCGCGCTCGCCCGGTCGGTCACCGGGAACGGCAGCGCGTAGCCGGCCCGGTCCGCCGGGACCGTGCCGCCGGTGGTGCTCAGCCGCAGCACCAGGGCGTCCCGCCGGCGCCGGTGGGCGGCCTCGGCGTCCCGGGCGGCCGCCCGGGCGGCCCCGCTGAGCCGTACCCCGATCGGGCCGTAGGCCCAGATGGCCGCGTACTCGGCGGTGAGCGCGTCGGCCAGGGCGGCGGTGGGCCCGGCCGGGGCGGTCGGCTGCGTCACTTCAGTGCCTCCACGTGGGTGGCCCGGGCGGCGGCGATCGAGCCGAGCAGCGCGGCCCGCTCGGCCGGCGCCGCCGCGCAGGCCTTCGTCGCGGTCTCCCGGGCGGCGCGTTCGGCCTCGCGCAGCGCGGCGAGGGCGGCGTCCGGGTCGGCCGCGGCGGGGTCGGAGGGGGTCGGCGCGGGCGCGGACGGCAGCGGCGTGCCGATCACCCGGGCGAGTTCCGCCGCGTGCGCCTGGTGCGCCTCCGCGATCGGGGTGAGCCGGTCGGCCAGCGCCGGGTGGGCGCCGGCGGCCGCCCGGAGCCCGGCGGCCAGCCGGAGCGACTCGTCGACCAGTGGCGCGAGCGGGTCCGGCCCGGGGGCCGGGTCGTCGCGGTCGAAGAGCCCGCAGCCGGCCAGCGACCCGGCCGCGCCGCCGAGGGCCAGCAGGGCGCCGGCCCGCAGCACCGTTCGTCGGGAATGCCCGGATCCCCGGCTGTGTTGTGTCGTTCTGCCCGTCGCCACCGGACAAGTCAACACCATCGGTGGCGGTACGTGGGCCAGGGCGTCGGTGCGCCGCCCGGTCCGGGACGGCACCGGCGCGTTACGCTCTGCGCAGCCACCGGCGCGTCCGCCCCGGTGGCGTGCCGGCATGGCGGCAGATCGCGCCGCCGCTGAAGGAGAGGGTGCGCCAGATGACGCAGCGTGGCCGAGCCACCAGGTCGACGGGGCCGACGGGACGACCCCGCCGGGCCGACGGCCCGCGTGGCGTCGAGCGCGCCGGCGCCCCCCGGGGCGACCTGGCCGCCCGGCGCGCCCGGTTGCGCGAGGTCATCGAGCCGGTGGTCGGCGCGGCCGGCTACGACCTGGAGGAGCTCACCGTCTCCCGGGCCGGCCGGCGGCACGTGGTGCGGGTGATCGTCGACGCCGACGGCGGGATCAACCTGGACGCCGTCGCCGACGTCTCCCGGGCCGTCTCGGCGGCGTTGGACGCCGCGGAGGAGTCCGGCGGCGACCTGGTCGCCGGGGAGTACCAGCTGGAGGTCAGCTCGCCGGGGGTGGACCGGCCGCTGACCCAGCCGCGGCACTGGCGGCGCAACGTGGGCCGGCTGGTGAAGGTGACCGTCCGGGGCGGGCTGCCCGGGCAGCGCGGCGAGCGTCCCGCGGGTGACCGGCAGGTCACCGGCCGGGTGGTCGCGGCCGACGACGAGCGCGTGGTGCTGGAGACCGACGCCGGCCCCGCCGAGGTGGCCCACGCCGACCTCGGCCCGGGCCGCGTGCAGGTCGAGTTCACCCGCCTCGACGAGATCGAGGAGCCGGACGGGCTCGACGGGACAGACGACACCGACGACTTCGACGACGACGACGATGTGGAGGACGAGGAGAGGTGAACATCGACCTCGCGGCGCTGCGCGCACTGGAGCGCGAGCGGGAGATCCCGTTCGACACGATCCTCGCGGCGATCGAGACCGCGCTGCTGACCGCTTACCGGCACACCGAGGGCGCGGAGCCGCACGCCCGGGTGGAGATCGACCGCAAGACCGGCGCCGCCCTGGTGTACGCCCAGGAACTGGACGACGAGGGCGGGGTGGCGCGGGAGTGGGACGACACCCCGCACGACTTCGGCCGGATCGCCGCCATGACCGCCAAGCAGGTGATCCTCCAGCGGCTGCGGGAGGCCACCGACGAGGTGCACTTCGGCGAGTACGTCGGGCGCGACGGCGACCTGGTCACCGGCGTGGTGCAGGCGCACGAGGCGCGGGCCGAGAAGGGCATCGTCAGCGTCGACCTGGGCAAGCTGGAGGGCGTCCTGCCCCAGTCCGAGCAGGTGCCCGGCGAGCGGTACGCGCACGGCGAGCGGATCCGTTGCGTGGTGGTGCACGTGGCCAAGGGGATGCGGGGTCCGCAGATCACGCTCTCCCGCTCGCACCCGGCGCTGGTGAAGAAGCTCTTCGCGCTGGAGGTGCCGGAGATCGCCGACGGCACCGTCGACATCGCGGCGATCGCACGTGAGGCAGGTCACCGTACGAAGATCGCGGTCCGCTCGACCGCCCCGGGCGTGAACGCCAAGGGCGCCTGCATCGGCCCGATGGGGCAGCGGGTCCGCGCGGTGATGAGCGAGCTGCACGGCGAGAAGATCGACATCATCGACTGGTCGGAGGACCCGGCGACCTTCGTCGGCAACGCGTTGTCGCCGGCCAAGGCGCTGCGCGTCGAGGTGGTCGACCTGGCCAGCCGGACCGCCCGGGTCACCGTCCCGGATTTCCAGCTGTCGCTGGCGATCGGCCGGGAAGGGCAGAATGCCCGGCTCGCGGCCCGGCTGACCGGTTGGCGGATCGACATTCGTTCCGACGCCGAGCAGGCGGCCGCACCCGGCCGGGGCGAAGCTGATCACGTACCGGAGCCGGGCGGCGCGATCTCGAGCAGCTAGGGGTAGACTTTCGCCAGTGGTACGACGCGCGCTGCCGGAGCGCACCTGTGTGGGTTGCCGGCGACGTGCGCCGGCCAGCGAATTGCTGCGGATCGTCGCGGTCGGCGACGAGGCTGGCTACAGCCTCCGGCCCGATCCGGCCCGCAGAATGCCGGGTCGGGGAGCGAACATGCACCCGGATCCGGCCTGCTTCGCGCTGGCGGTGCGGCGTCGCGCCTTCGGGCGTGCACTGCGCATCACCGGGGTCCTCGACCACGGTGAGCTGGCGGAGCACATCGATGCGCCAACCACTACGTCCGGTCAACCCGACCGGACGAGGGTCGCTAGCAAGGTAGGACGACCGACATGAGCACACGATGAAGTCGCAGAAATGACCAGGCTTCAAGTGCACGAGTGAGGTCGCTGCGGGTGCTGCCCGCACGACCTCGGAGTGAGGAGTGCAGTGGCAGGTAAGGCCCGCGTACACGAGCTTGCTAAGGAGCTCGGGGTCGAAAGCAAGACCGTTCTCGCCAAGCTCAAGGAGATGGGCGAGTTCGTCAAGTCCGCGTCGAGCACCGTCGAGGCGCCCGTCGCCCGACGGCTGCGCAGCGCATTCGTCGCCGCCGCCGGCGCGCCGGCCCCGGCCGCCCCGCCGGCGGCCGCGCCGTCCCCGGCTCCGGCGCCGACTCCGGCGCCGACCCCCGGCGAGCCCCGGATCACCGCGAAGCCGACGCCGCCCCGGCGGCCGGCGGCGCCCGGTCCGAAGCCGAAGGGGCCGGTGCCCGGTCCGCCGCAGCCGGCGGCTCCGGTCGCCAAGCCGGCGAGTGCCCACGACATCGAGGTGGCGGCCGCCGAGGCGCGTGCCGCCGCGCTGAAGGCTGAGCAGGAGGCCGCGGTCAAGGCCGCGCAGGCCGCCCGCCAGCAGCAGCGCGAGAACGTCCGCCGGGAGCCCCCGACCGAGGGTGGTCCCCGTCCCGGTCCCCGACCGGGTCCGAACGCGATCCCGCCCCGTCCGGGTCCGGCGACCGCCGGTCGTGCCGGCGGCCCGGCCCCGGGTCCCGGTGGGCGTCCGGGCGGTCGTCCGCCGGCGCGCGGCGCCGGTAACAACCCGTTCGGCATCCAGGGCGGCCAGCAGCAGCGGCCGCCGGCCGCCGGTGCGGGTGGCCCGCGGCCGAGCCCGGCGGGCATGCCGCCGCGGCCCAGCCCGGCGTCGATGCCGCCCCGGCCCAGCCCGGCCTCCATGCCGAGCCAGCGCCCCGGTCGCCCCGGCGGCCCCGGTGCGGGTCGGCCCGGCGGCGGCGCCGGTCGTCCCGGCGGCGGCGGCGGTGGTTTCCGCGGTGGCCCCGGTGGCGGCGGTGGCGGCGGCGGTTACCGTGGCGGCCCCGGCGGTGGCGCCGGTGGCGGCGGCGGTTACCGCGGTGGCCCCGGCGGCGGTGCCGGCGGTGGCTTCCGTCCCGGCGCTCCGGCCGGTGGCGCGGGTCGTCCCGGCGGTGGCGGTCGTGGCCGCGGTGGCGGCGCCGCGGGTGCCTTCGGGCGTCCGGGCGGCAAGCCGACGCGCGGTCGCAAGTCCAAGAAGCAGCGCAGACAGGAGTTCGACAACCTGTCGGCCCCGACCATGAGCTCGGGTGCTCCCCGGGGTCAGGGTCAGGTCGTCCGGCTCTCCCGTGGCGCCTCGCTGTCGGACTTCGCCGACAAGATCAACGCCAACCCGGGTTCGCTGGTCCAGGAGATGTTCAACCTGGGCGAGATGGTCACCGCGACCCAGTCGTGCTCCGACGACACCCTGCTGCTGCTGGGCGAGCACCTCGGCTTCAACGTGCAGATCGTCAGCCCGGAGGACGAGGACCGCGAGCTGCTCGCGCAGTTCAACATCGACCTCGACGCCGAGGTCGACGAGGACCGCCTGGTCAGCCGGCCGCCGGTGGTGACCGTCATGGGTCACGTCGACCACGGTAAGACCAAGCTGCTCGACGCGATCCGCAAGGCGAACGTGGTGGCCGGCGAGGCGGGTGGCATCACCCAGCACATCGGCGCCTACCAGGTCCACGTCCCGCACGAGGGCGAGGACCGGGCGATCACCTTCATCGACACCCCGGGTCACGAGGCGTTCACCGCCATGCGTGCCCGTGGTGCCCAGGTCACCGACATCGTGATCCTGGTGGTCGCGGCCGACGACGGCGTGATGCCGCAGACGATCGAGGCGCTCAACCACGCCAAGGCGGCCGACGTGCCGATCGTGGTGGCGGTCAACAAGGTCGACAAGCCGGAGGCGAACCCGGACAAGGTCCGCCAGCAGCTGACCGAGTACGGCCTGGTCGCCGAGGAGTACGGCGGCGACACGATGTTCGTCAACGTGGCCGCCAAGCCGGGCATCGGCATCGACGACCTGCTCGAGGCCGTCCTGCTGACCGCCGACGCGTCGCTGGAGCTGACCGCTCCGATCGACGGGCCGGCGCAGGGTGTGGCCATCGAGGCGCACCTGGACAAGGGCCGCGGTGCGGTGGCGACGGTGCTGGTGCAGAAGGGCACCCTGCGGGCGGGCGACTCGATCGTCGCCGGTGGGGCGCACGGCCGGGTCCGCGCGATGCTCGACGAGAACGGCAACCAGGTCGCCGAGGCCGGTCCGGCACGTCCGGTGCTGGTGCTCGGTCTGACCGCGGTGCCGGGGGCGGGCGACACGTTCCTGGCGGCCGAGGACGACCGCACGGTGCGGCAGATCGCCGAGCAGCGGCAGGCACGGCGGCGGGCGGCGGCATTCGCCAACTCCCGGGGCCGGGCCACCCTCGAGACGCTCATGGAGCAGCTCAAGGAGGGCGAGAAGACCTCGCTCAACCTGGTGCTCAAGGGCGACGTCTCCGGTTCGGTGGAGGCGCTCGAGGACGCGCTGTTCAACCTCGACATCCCCGAGGAGGTCCAGCTCAGGATCATCCACCGGGGCGTCGGCGCGATCACCGAGAGCGACGTCATGCTCGCGAGCGCCTCGTCCGAGGCGGTCACGATCATCGGCTTCAACGTGCGGGCCGCCAACAAGGTCCGCGAGATCGCCGACCGCGAGGGCGTGGAGATCCGGTACTACACGGTCATCTACCAGGCCATCGAGGAGATCGACGCGGCGCTCAAGGGCCTGCTCAAGCCGGAGTACGAGGAGGTCGAGCTGGGCACCGCGGAGATCCGCGACGTGTTCCGTTCGTCCAAGATCGGCAACATCGCCGGCTGCATCGTCCGGTCCGGTCTCATCCGCCGCAACGCCAAGGCGCGGCTGCTGCGGGACGGGTCGGTCGTGGCGGACAACCTCACGATCAACTCGCTCAAGCGGTTCAAGGACGACGCGACGGAGGTCCGCGAGGGCTTCGAGTGTGGTCTGACTCTGGGTGGCTACAACAACGTCCAGGTCGGCGACATCATCGAGACCTTCGAGATGCGGGAGAAGCCGCGCGCCTGATCCCGCGGTGACGCACTGATCAAGGGGTTTACGCCGGAAGGCGTAAACCCCTTGATCATGTGGGGGTACGTCCCGGTATCGTCCGGGGCGATGTTCACCGGAACCGCGGTCTTCGACCTGCTGCTGCCGGGCGACTCCCGGTCGCTCAAGGCCAAGAGATCATACGTACGTCCGATCGTGGCGGCGCTGCGTCGCTTCGAGGTGTCCGCCGCCGAGGTGGGCGCGCTCGACCTGCACGGCCGGGCCCAGATCGGGGTGGCCGTGGTGGCCGCCGAGGCGGCCCACGTCCGCGAGGTGCTCGACTCCTGCGAGCGGCTGGTGGCCGCCCGCCCCGAGACCGAACTGCTGTCGGTGCGCCGCCGGCTCTACGGCGCCGAGGACTGACCCGGCGGGTGCCCCGCCGGCGCCACCGGCGGTGCCACCCGGTGCCGCGCGGCGGGCCGGGGCGCGCGGGTAGTGTTCGAGATGTTGGCCGGTCGGTTCCGGCGGCGCCACGGGCGTCGCCGCCCGGCCGGGAGCGGGACGCCGTGGAGGTGGCGGAGATGACGGATCCGGCCAGGGTACGCCGGCACGCGGAGCGTATTCGCGAACTGGTCGCGTCGGTGGTGCGGAGCCAGATCAAGGACCCGCGGCTCGGGATGATCACCATCACCGACGCCCGGATCACCGCGGACCTGCGCGACGCCACGGTCTTCTACACGGTGCTCGGTGACGCGGCGGCCCAGTCCAGCACCGCCGCCGCGCTGGAGAGCGCCAAGGGCATGCTGCGCAGCACGGTGGGCAAGGCGCTCGGGCTGCGGCACTCGCCGACCCTGACGTTCGTCCTCGACGACGTGCAGGACCAGGTCAAGCACATCGACGACCTGCTCGCGGCGGCCCGCAACGCCGACGCCGAGGTGCAGCGGCTGGCCGCCCGGGCCGAGTACGCGGGCGAGGCCCAGCCGTACCGGCTGGACGAGGAGTCCGACGACGAGGAGTCCGACGACGAGGACGCCGTGGGCGAGGACGCCGAGGACGAGGACGTGGACGAGACCCCGCCCCGGGGCGGGGAACGGCGGTGACCGATTCCGCCAGCGAGCCCGGGAGCGCCCTCGTCACGGCGGCGCCCCCGGCCGGCGCCGGGCCCACCGAGGCCGACTGGAGCGCCGCCGTCGCGGCCGTCCGACAGCTGCCGCCCGACGCCCGGGTGCTGCTGATCTGCCACGTCAACCCGGACGGCGACGCGCTGGGCAGCATGCTCGGCTTCGCCCTCGGGCTGCGCCGGCTCGGCGTGCGCGGGTTGCAGGCGACCTTCCCCGGCCCGCCGGAGGTGCCCGAGCCGTTCCGCGGGCTGCCCGGGCTCGACCTGCTGGTGCCGGCGACCCGGGCGTATCCGGACCCGGATCTGGTGGTCTGCTTCGACGCGGCGAGCGAGTCGCGCCTCGGTGACCTGGTCGACCGGCTGACCGGCGCGGGCACCGCGGTGGTGCTCGACCACCACGCGTCCAACACCGGCTTCGGCGACGTCAACCTAGTCGATCCCCGGGCCGCGGCCACCTCGGTGGTGGTCGAGGAACTGCTGGCCCGGCTGGACGTGCCGCTGGACGCCGGCATCGCCGAGTGCCTCTACGTGGCGCTGACCACCGACACCGGCTCGTTCCGGTTCGAGGCCACCACCCCGGCGGTGCACCAGATGGCGGCCCGGCTGCTCGCCACCGGCATCCGCCCCGGGGACATCTCCCGGCGGGTCTTCGACACCCGGCCCTTTGGGGCCGTCCGGCTCTTCGGCGAGGTGCTCGGCCGGGCCCGGCTGGAGCCGGCCGCGGCCGGCGGGCACGGCCTGGTCTGGACCTACGCCACCCAGGACGACCTGGCCCGGCACGAGCAGCGGCCGTACGTGCTGGAGGCGCTCATCGACTCGGTGCGGTGCACGGCCGAGGCCGACGTGAGCTGCGTGGTCAAGCAGACCCCGGCCGGCGAGTGGGCGGTCTCACTGCGCAGCAAGGGGGCGGTCGACGTGAGCCGGGTGGCGGTCGCCCTCGGCGGCGGCGGGCACCGGTTCGCGGCCGGCTTCACCGGCCGGGGCGCTGTCGACGAGGTGGTCGACCGGATCCGGGCCGAACTGCCCGGCGCGCTGCTCCACCCGGCCCACGGCTGACGGCGGAGCCGCTCCGGCTCGGCCGGGCGGGAGTGCGGGCGGTGGAGGGCCCGCGGGCGATGCCGCCGCTCGCGGAGGGCGCGGGGTCGCTGGTGGTACCGGGCTCGCGGGCGATTCCGGGTTCCCGGGCCGTGCGGGCTCCCGGGCGGTGCGGGCTCGCGGTGCCGGGCTCGTGGATAGATCAGGGTCAGCTCCGGGGGGTGTTGACCTTTCCGGGTTTGGTGCCGGCGGGGAGAATTGCGGGATGGAGCAGCCCCACGACCTCACCGTCGACGCGCCCCGCGCCTGGGACCGGCCCGCCGTGGCCGTTCCAGTGCTGGTCTGCCTCTCCCTGGTCGGCGGTCGGTTCCCGTCCTTCTCGACGGAGGCGAACCTCTACACCCTCGGCGCCGGCGGCGTGCTGATCTGGCTGGGCCTGAGCAACCGGGTGCCCCGGCGGCCGGCACCGGCCCGGCTCGGTTCCGGTGCGGTCTGGTGGACGCTGCCGGTGGTGGTCTTCGGCGTCTTCGAGGGGGCCACCTTCGTGCTCGCCGCGGGCGACGAGTTCCCCACCTTCTCCCGGTTGGCCGATCCGCTGCTGGAGGACCAGCTGGTCCGTTCGGCGGGCTGGCTGCTCTGGCTGTCGGCGTTCTGGGGGCTGGTGCGGCGATGATGCGGACCCTGGCCATCACGGGCTTCCTGACCGCGCTGCTGCTCTTCGCCGCCGTCGAGTGGCTCGCCCGACGGGAGGGCTCGCGCATCCCCACCCTGGGCGAGGTCTGCGCGTACGTGATGCGGTACGAGGTGGGCTCGGTGCCGGTCGGCCGGATCGGGCTCTTCGGTTTCTGGTGGTGGCTGGGCTGGCACTTCCTGGCCCGGTGAGCCGATCCCGTCCGAATGGCGGGAACCCTGGGCAGCATGTGGACCTGAACGATAGCTTGGGAAACGGCCGGCGCCGCGCGTGGCGGCGGCCGTGGGCGGTGGGGCCACACCCGGCGCCGCCTCCCTCCAGGGTCGACCGACCCGGGCTCACGCTGCCCCACCAGCCGCTCCGGTGATCCCGGACCGCTGTGCCGGGCGCTCAGCACGACCGCCCGTGAGAGCTGCCGTCCCTCGGCGGCTCGCACCCTGGAAGGGGATCACCACCATGCCGAACAAGCCCAAGCCCGAAACCACCGACGAGGCCCGCGAGCAGATGCGCCGCGCGCTGCAGACGTCGATGGACACCCGTCAGTGACGCTGACCCACCGGCGGTGACGCCGCCGACGTCCCACGCCGACGACGTCACCGCCCACCCGGGCCGACCGGCTCCCTGACGCGCCCCTCCCAGGGCCACCGCCCGTTCAGCCGGGCACCGCGGGTCTGCGCGCCCGCTGGTGAGACCCGGCCCGCCCGGCCTGCTCAACCGCCGGGTTCGCCCCGGACCCGACCCGGCCGACCGGCCGTGGGTCCCGCGCCTGCTGGCCAGGCCGCCGCCTCGCCTCCGGGCCGCCGCCTCGCCTCCGGGCCCCTGGTGCCCCGTGTCCGCCATGCGGGAAGTACGGATGATCGCGCCGGCCGGGGTGAGTTAAGGTCCCCGGTATGTCGTGCCGTCCGGGCCTGCTGCCCCCACCGCGCTCCTGATCGGAGCGCCACGCCGCCGGTGTGCGTCCCCCTGTCCGTGGGGTGACCGCCGGTCCCGTCGGGCTGCCCGCCCCGGGTGACCGGTTCCCGCCGCCACCGAGTGGTCAGCGGTCGGCCCGTCGTGCCCGCGCTCCGACAGACGTCGATCTGTCCGCGGCTCGATTCTCCTGGAGCGCACGCATGTCCCGATCCTTCCGTTCGCCGTCCCTCCCGTCCCTGCCCACCGCCCGCCGACGCCCGGCGACCCCGGCCGGTCTGCGGGTCGGCCTGCTGTCCATCACCGGTGCCGCCGCGCTGTGGGGCACCACCGGAGTCGCCGTCCAACTGCTGCGCCAGTCCACCGCGCTGACGCCGACGGGCATCGGCTTCTACCGTCTGGCCATCGGCGCGGTGGTGCTCGTCGCGCTGCTGGCCGGCCGGCTGGGCCCGGTGCTGGCCGCGCTGCGGTCGGCGCCGGTGGTCCTCGTCCTGGTCGGGGTCGGCCTCGGTGCCTACCAGGCGCTGTACTTCGTCGCCGTGGCGGCGGGCGGGGTCGGCGTGGCCACCCTGGTCAGCCTGGGACTCGCCCCCGTCCTCGTCTTCGGCTGGGAGACGCTGCGCGCCCGGCGGCTGCCCGAGCGCGGCCTGCTGGGCGCCCTGGTGGCCGGCCTGGTGGGCCTGGTGCTCATCACGGTGGCGGCCGGGCAGCCGAGCGCCGACGCGCCACGACCGCTGCTCGGTCTGCTCGCCGCGTTCGGCTCGGGCGTCGGCTACGCCGCCAGCACGGTGCTGAGCCGGCACGCCGCGCAGCGGGTCGCCGCGCTGACGCTCACCACGGTGTCCGCCGTGGTCGGCGCCCTGGTGCTGGCGCCGGTCGCGGTGCTCGACGGGCTGGGTGTCCCGGTCCGGGTCGCGCCCGTCGGGCTGCTGGTCTACCTCGGGGTGGTCACCACCGCGCTGGCGTACGTGCTGTTCTACGCCGGGCTGCGGACCACCACCGGTGGCAGCGCCGCACTGGCGACCCTGGTGGAGCCGCTCACCGCGGTGCTGCTCGCCGGATGGCTCATCGGCGAGACGATGCCCGCGCCGGCGTTCGTCGGGGGAGCGCTGCTGCTCGGTGCCGTCACCGTCGTCCACCTCCGCGCTGGTAAGTGATCGCGACCCTTGCACTCCTTACCCGCGCCGTGTCAGGATCGGCGGCGATGAGCCAGGACACCCTCACCGCGACGCGGTCCGCGTCACCCCGCCGGATCGCCGCGCTCGCCCTGCCGGCCCTCGTCGTGCTGGCCGCCGAGCCGCTCTACGTGCTGGTCGACACCGCCGTGGTGGGGCACCTCGGCCGGGTGCCGCTGGCCGCGCTCGCGGTCGGTGGCACGGTGATGACCCTCACCGCCTGGCTGGGCACCGTTGTCGCGTACGGCACCACGGGGCGCTCGGCGCGGCGGTTCGGGGCCGGCGACCGGGCCGCGGCGGTGGCCGAGGGGGTGCAGGCGTCCTGGCTGGCGCTCGGCGTCGGTTTGCTCGTCGCGGTCGGCATGCAGCTCGGCGGGGGTGCGCTGGCGCGTACCCTCGCCGGGGGTGCCGGGGAGGTGGCCGACGCCGCCGCGCAGTGGCTGCGGATCGCGGCGCTCGGCGCCCCCGGCCTGCTGCTCGCCGCCGCCGGCAACGGCTGGCTGCGCGGCATCCAGGACACCCGCCGCCCGCTGTGGTTCGTGCTCGGCCCCAACCTGCTGTCGGCGCTGCTCTGCCCGGCGCTGGTCTACCCGGTGGGGCTCGGGCTCACCGGTTCGGCGGTGGCCAACGCGATCGCGCAGACCATCTCCGGCGGGCTGTTCGCCGCCGCGCTGGTCGGCGAGCGGATCGCCCTGCGGCCCCGGCCGCGGCTGATCCGGCACCAGCTCGTGCTCAGCCGCGACCTGCTGATCCGGGGCGTGGCGTTCCAGGCCAGCTTCCTGTCCGCCACCGCGGTCGCCGCCCGGTTCGGCGCCGCCGCGGTCGGCGCGCACCAGATCGCCCTGCAACTGTGGTTCTTCACCGCGCTGGTGCTCGACGCGCTGGCCATCGCCGCCCAGTCGCTGGTCGGGGCCGCGCTCGGCGCCGGCGACGCGGTCGGCGCCCGCGCGCTGGCCCGCCGGGTCGCGCTGCTCGGCGGGGCCTGCGGGGTGGTGTTCGCGGTGCTGATCGCCGCCGGGGCGGGCGTGGTCCCCGCCTGGTTCAGCTCCGACCCGCAGGTCCGCGAGCAGGCCATGGTGGCCTGGCCGTGGTTCGTGGCGATGCAGCCGCTGGCCGGGGTGGTCTTCGCCCTCGACGGCGTGCTGATCGGCGCCGGGGACGTGCGCTACCTGCGCAACCTCACAGTGGTGTCGGCGCTCGGCGGGTTCCTGCCGGCGATCTGGCTGGCCTACGGACTGGACCTCGGGCTGGGCGGGATCTGGGCCGGGCTGACCCTGTTCATCGTGCTCCGGCTGGCCGCCCTGCTGCTGCGGCTGCGTTCCGGTGGCTGGGCGGTGGTCGGCGCGGTGCGCTGAACGGCCGGGTCAGCAGGCCTCGCCGTCGCCGGGGCGCCAGCTCGGGTCGTAGACGTCGCCGGTCGGCCCCGGGGTCGGCCGGCGCCGCAACGGCTCCTCCGGGGTCAGCGCCAGGAAGCCGCGATTGATCCCGGCGCAGTCGGCGTTGACCAGCGTGCTCGCCGCGTCCTCCAGCCAGAGCCCACGGGACGAGGGACGCACGTCGTCGGGATGCGGCAGGTGCCAGACCACCCGGTCACGCACGGTGACCAGCTCGGCCCCGGGCGGGTACTCCTGCGCCTGCCAGAGGTCGAAGTGGTAGACCCAGATGAAGCTGGTGGTGATCTCCAGCACCCGGATCCCGTCCTGGTCGGTCGTCGCCCGGTAGCTGACAGTGCCCCGCGCCCGCACCCGGTCGGTGGCGTCCAGCCCCGGCTCCGCGTCGCGGTCCACCCGGGTCGCGTAGTTCAGCGCGCCGCCCGCCGAGAAGTCGGCGCGGATCTTCGGCCGGCTGTCCGGGGCGAGCAGGCCGAGGAAGGGCGTCGGGTCGCCGAGCTCCACCATCGTCCGGTCGATCCGCGCCTCGACCAGCGCCTGCCGGACCGTGGCGAGGGCGTCCGTGACCTGCCTGACGGTGAACGGGCCGGTCGCCTTCGCCGGCGGCGCGACGATGGCGTCCGCCCCCGCGGCGAAGGACTCGGCCGGGGTGGCCGCCCACGGGCTGATCGAGTTGCCGTCGGCGTCGGTGGGCCGTGGCTGGCCGGGGAGGCCCCGGCGGTCGGGCAGGAGCGGGCCGTTGTCCCGCGCATGGTCGTATATGCCGAGCCCGCCGATGCCGAGGACCGCCAGGAACGCCAGCACCACCACGGCGGCGAGCCCGCCGAGCAGCTTCCCGCTGTGCTCCGCCCAGCCCAGCCGGAGCCGCTCGGCACGGGTCAGCGGGCGGTCCGGCTGCGGCTCGCGCATCCAGTCGGGCACCCGGATCGGTGTGGCCTCGGCGAACCGCACTCCTCCGTCGGCATCACCGCGAGAAGGCGCGGCCGGTACCGACTGCGCGGTTACGGCCGGTGGGGCAGCGGTCGTCGACCGGTCGAGCGGTGGGTCGGTGCTCATCGGGTCCTCCGTCACAGCTCACCGCGCATGATCTTGTGGAACAGGTAGAGCGTGCCGGTGACCAGGGCGGTCGCCGCCACGGCCACGCCGAAGAACGACAGGAACGCGCTCACCACCGGGTGCCGCTCGCTCCACCGCGGGCGGTCCCACCGCCGCCACAGCGCTCGGCGGGCCGCGCGCATCGCCGGCACCCGCTCGACCAGTTCGGAGACGCGGCGGCCGAGGGTCCGCCGGGCCGGCGTCGGGGTGCGCATCCACTCCGGCAGGTCGACGTGCGGGCGGTGTTCGTGTGCGGGCGGCACGTCGGGACTCATCGTGCTCCTGTCGGCGGTGGTGGGCCGGTTCCGGTTGGCGTCGGCCGCCGGTCGGAGCCCTGGGGGCGCATGATCGTCGCACCCGTGGCGCGGCGCCCGCCGCCCCGCCCGTCGGTCCACCGGGAAGATCGGCCGACCGGCGGAGCCGTGCGGTGGCCGGACGTCGGATCCCGGTGGCGTCCACCGCCCGTGGCCCCGAGGCGGCCGTCTGGCAGGCTTGGGTGTCGTGAGCACAGACGGTCTGATCGTGGTCGACAAGCCGGGCGGCATGACGTCGCACGACGTGGTGGCGCGGATCCGCCGGCTGGCCCGGACCCGCCGGGTGGGCCACGGCGGCACGCTCGACCCGATGGCCACCGGGGTGCTGGTGATCGGGGTGGGCCGGGCCACCCGGCTGCTGACGTACGTGATCGGCGCGGGCAAGGGCTACACCGGCACGATCCGCCTCGGCCAGGCCACCGTCACCGACGACGCCGAGGGCGACGTGATCGCCACCACCCCGGCCGGCCTGGTCACCGAGGACGCGATCCGGGCCGCGCTGGCCGGGTTGACCGGCGAGATCGACCAGGTGCCGAGCGCGGTGAGCGCCATCAAGATCGACGGGCGGCGGGCGTACAAGCGGGTGCGCGAGGGCGAGAGCGTCGAGCTGCCGGCCCGCCGGGTCACCGTCTCCCGGCTCGACGTGCTGGCGGTCCGCCGCCACGGCGACGTGGTGGACGTGGACGTGGCAGTGGACTGCTCGTCCGGGACGTACATCCGGGCCATCGCCCGGGACGCGGGGTTGGCGCTGGGGGTCGGCGGCCACCTGACCGCGCTGCGGCGTACCGCGGTGGGCGGTTTCACCCTAGCCGAGGCCGCCACCCTCGACGAGCTGGAGCGGCGCGCGCCCGAGGTGGTCAACCTGCCGCTGGCCGCGGCGGCCGACCGGTTCTTCCCGCGCCGGGACGCCGGTGCCGACGAGGCGAAGGTGCTCTCCCACGGCGGGCCGCTCGACCCGGTCGGGATCGCCGGCCCCTACGCGGTCTTCGACCCGGCCGGGGCGTTGATCGCTATCGTCAGCGAGCGGGACGGTCGGGCCCGCGCGGAGATCGTGCTCGCGCCGGCCTGACGGCCGGGCGCGGCCCCGCCGGCAGGGCCGGCGGGAGGTTCCACCCGCGGCCGGTCGCGGCCCGTGGGCAGGCAGGGGAGGAGCAGCATGCAGCGGTGGCGGGGGTACGACGCGGCGCCCGGTGGCTGGGGGCGGTCGGTCGTCACCATCGGCGTCTTCGACGGGGTGCACCGGGGGCACCAGGCGACCATCGGGCACGCCGTGGCCCGGGCCCGGGATCTGGGCGTGAAGTCGGTGGTGGTCACCTTCGACCCGCACCCGGCCGAGGTGGTCCGCCCCGGCTCGCACCCGGCGGTGCTCACCGAGCCGGCCCGCAAGGCGGAGCTGATCGAGGCGCTCGGCGCCGACGTGCTCTGCGTGGTGCCGTTCACCCCGGAGTTCTCCCGGCTGCCGGCCGAGGCGTTCGTGCACGACGTGCTGGTGGAGCACCTGCACGCGGCCCTGGTGGTGGTGGGCGACAACTTCCGCTTCGGGCACCGGGCCGCCGGCGACGTGGCGCTGCTGGAGCGGCTCGGCCGCACCTTCGGCTTCGGGGTGGAGGCCGGTCCGCTGGTCGCCGAGGCGGGCACCGTCTTCTCCTCCACCTACATCCGCTCCTGCGTCGACGCGGGCGACGTCGGCGCGGCGGCCGCCGCGCTGGGCCGCCCGCACCGGCTGGAGGGGGTGGTGGTCCGCGGCGACCAGCGCGGCCGCGAGCTGGGCTTCCCCACCGCCAACCTGCTCTGCCACCGGTACGCGGCGGTGCCCGCCGACGGCGTCTACGCGGCCCGGCTGGTGCGCCGCGGGCAGCGCGAGCCGCTGGCCGCCGCCGTGTCGGTCGGCACCAACCCGACCTTCTCCGGCCGGGAGCGGCGGGTGGAGGCGTACGCGCTGGACTTCACCGGCGACCTCTACGGCGAGCGGCTGGCCCTGGACTTCGTGGCGCACCTGCGGGAACAGATCCGGTTCGACGCGATCGAGCCGCTGGTCGCCCAGATCGAGGAGGACGTCGAGCGGACCCGCCGGGCGCTCGGCTGACCACCGCCCGGTGGGCCCGACCCCGAGCCGGTACGCGGCCCCGACGGGCCGGTCGCCGGGCCGGCCCGGGGGGCTGTGACGCCCCGCTTCGCGGCCCTTGACCGGCCGACGCCCGGGCGGGCTGGTAGTCTGGCGGGGACGTCGGCTGACCGACGTGGGGCCTCGCGTGCCTGCACGACGCCGCGGGTGCGAGGTACCGGTCCGTTTCCGGTCCCCTGACCGATCCGACGGACACCATCGACAACCCACGAAACAGGGAGAACATGGCGCTCGACCAGGAAGCCAAGGCCAAGATCCGCGCGGAGTACGCGACCGCCGAGGGCGACACCGGTTCGCCGGAGGTGCAGGTCGCGGTCCTGACCAAGCGGATCGCGGAGCTCACCGAGCACCTGAAGGTGCACAAGCACGACCACCACAGCCGCCGCGGGCTGCTGCTGCTGGTCGGCCGCCGCCGTCGGCTGCTCAACTACGTCCAGAAGAAGGACATCAACCGCTACCGGTCGCTCATCGAGCGGCTCGGTCTGCGCCGGTGACGTGACGGGGGAGTGGCCGCGACGGCCGCTCCCCCGTTCCACACCACAGAAGAAACAGGGCCGCGCGACCACCCGAACAGGGAGCCGGTCAGCGTACCGGTCTCCGGTAGTGGCCCCCGGGCATCCGGCATCTCGCCGCCGCCCGGGCGCTTCGATCGAAGACCGGCCGTCTGAGCAGCTCCCCGCGTCGTGGGCCCCCGATGCGAAGGAGCACGACCGCACATGACCGAGAGCAACCTCGGCACCCAGTCCCGCACCGCCGTGATCGACAACGGGTCCTTCGGCACCCGCGAGGTCACCTTCTCCACCGGCCGGCTGGCCCGGCAGGCCGCCGGCTCCGTCATCGCCCAGCTCGGCGAGACGGTGGTCCTCTCCGCCACCACCGCGGGCAAGCAGCCCAAGGAGCAGTTCGACTTCTTCCCGCTGACCGTGGACGTGGAGGAGCGGATGTACGCCGCGGGCCGGATCCCCGGCTCGTTCTTCCGCCGCGAGGGCCGGCCCAGCGAGGACGCCATCCTCACCTGCCGGCTGATCGACCGGCCGCTGCGCCCGTCGTTCGTCAAGGGCCTGCGCAACGAGGTCCAGGTCGTCGAGACCGTCCTCGCCCTCGACCCGCAGCACCCGTACGACGTGGTGGCGATCAACGCCGCCTCGATGTCGACCAAGCTCTCCGGCCTGCCGTTCTCCGGCCCGATCGGGGCGACCCGGATGGCCCACGTCGACGGCCAGTGGGTCGCCTTCCCGACCTACGAGGAGCTGGCGCGGGCCACCTTCGACATGGTGGTGGCCGGCCGGGCGCTGCCCGACGGCGACGTCGCGATCATGATGGTCGAGGCCGAGGCCACCGAGCACACCGTGAAGCTGGTCGCCGGCGGCGCCCCCGCCCCGACCGAGGAGGTCGTGGCCAGCGGTCTGGAGGCCGCCAAGCCGGCCATCCGCGAGCTGTGCCGGGCGCAGGGCGAGCTGGCCGAGGTGGCCGCCAAGCCGGTCGCCGAGTTCCCGGTCTTCCTGGACTACCAGGACGACGCGTACGACGCGGTGGCCGAGCTGGCCCGTGCCGACGTGGCCGAGGCCCTGAAGATCGCCGGCAAGGCCGACCGCGAGGAGGCCCTGGACCGGATCAAGGCCCGGGTGGCCGAGGAGCTCGGCCCGCGCTTCGAGGGCCGGGAGAAGGAGCTCAGCGCCGCGCTGCGGTCGCTGACCAAGTCCGAGGTCCGCAGCCGGGTGCTGCGCGAGCAGGTCCGCATCGACGGCCGCGGCCCGCGGGACATCCGCCCGCTGACCGCCGAGGTCGGCGTGCTGCCGCGGGTGCACGGCTCGGCGCTGTTCGAGCGGGGCGAGACCCAGATCCTGGGCGTCACCACGCTGAACATGCTGCGCATGGAGCAGTCGCTGGACACCCTCTCCCCGGAGAAGTCCAAGCGCTACATGCACAACTACAACTTCCCGCCGTACTCGACCGGTGAGACCGGCCGGGTCGGTTCGCCGAAGCGGCGCGAGATCGGCCACGGCGCGCTCGCCGAGCGGGCGCTGATCCCGGTGCTGCCCTCGCGCGAGGAGTTCCCGTACGCCATCCGGCAGGTGTCCGAGGCGCTCGGCTCCAACGGCTCGACCTCGATGGGTTCGGTCTGCGCCTCGACGCTGGGCCTGCTCAGCGCCGGTGTGCCGCTGAAGGCGCCGGTCGCCGGCATCGCCATGGGTCTGATCTCCGACGAGGTCGACGGCAAGACCCAGTACGTGACGCTGACCGACATCCTCGGCGCCGAGGACGCGTTCGGCGACATGGACTTCAAGGTCGCCGGCACCCGGGACTTCGTGACCGCGCTCCAGCTCGACACCAAGCTCGACGGCATCCCGTCCGACGTGCTGGCCGCCGCGCTCCAGCAGGCCCACGAGGCCCGGCAGACCATCCTCGACGTGATGCAGCGGGCGATCGAGGCGCCGGCCGAGATGTCGGACTACGCGCCGCGGGTCACCACCGTCAAGATCCCGGTCGACAAGATCGGCATGGTGATCGGCCCGAAGGGGCAGACCATCAACGCCATCCAGGACGAGACCGGCGCCGAGATCTCGATCGAGGACGACGGCACCATCTACGTCGGCGCCACCAACGGCCCGTCGGCGCAGGCGGCGGTGGAGCGGATCAACGCGATCGCCAACCCGACGCTGCCCAAGGTCGGCGACCGGTTCCTCGGCACCGTGGTGAAGACGGCCGCGTTCGGCGCGTTCGTCTCGCTGCTGCCGGGCCGCGACGGCCTGCTGCACATCTCCAAGGTGGGCGACGGCAAGCGGGTCGAGAAGGTCGAGGACTTCCTCAACGTCGGCGACAAGGTCGAGGTCGAGATCGCCGACATCGACCAGCGCGGCAAGATCTACCTGGACAAGGTCCGCCCGGAGGGCGCCGAGGCGCCGGCCGAGGGCGAGGCCGCCGGTGGCGAGCGGCCGGCCGGCCGGGACCGGGGCGACCGGGGCCCGCGCGACCGGGGTGACCGCGAGCGCGGTGGCGAGCGGGGCGGCCGTGGCCCGGAGCGGGGCGAGGGTGGCGAGGGCGGCGAGCGTCCGCGCCGCCGGACCCGGCACAGCTGACGCCTGACAACAGCACCACCCACCCCTCGTCGATCTGGGAGCACCACGTGAGTCGGGCCGCAGCTGCGCCGTTTCCGCCGGATCGACGGGGGGTGGTCGCGTCCGCCGGGGCTGCCCGCGCCGGCGGCGCCGCCCGGGCGGTGACCCGGACCCTGAGCGACGACCCGCTGGGCGGCACGGTACGGCGTACCGTGCTGCCCAGCGGGCTGCGCGTGCTCACCGAGGCGATCCCGGCGATGCGCAGCGTGTCGTTCGGCATCTGGGTGGCGGTGGGCTCCCGGGACGAGACCGGCCCCCAGTCCGGTGCCGCGCACTTCCTGGAGCACCTGCTCTTCAAGGGCACCCGCAAGCGCAGCGCGCTGGAGATCTCCTCGGCGATCGAGGCGGTGGGCGGCGAGACCAACGCCTTCACCACCAAGGAGTACACCTGCTACTACGCGCGGGTGCTCGACGAGGACCTGCCGCTGGCCATCGACGTGATGTGCGACCTGGTCGCCGACTCGGTGCTCGACCCGGCCGACGTGGAGACCGAGCGGGGCGTGATCCTCGAGGAGATCGCCATGCACGACGACGAGCCCGGCGACGAGGTGCACGACCTGTTCGCCCGGGCCGTCTACGGTGACCACCCGCTCGGCCGGTTGATCTCCGGCACCGAGGAGACGGTCACCCCGATGACCCGGCGGCAGATCCAGGGCTTCTACCGGCGCCGCTACGTCGCGCCGCAGATCGTCATCGCCGCCGCCGGCAACCTGGACCACGCCGCCGTGGTCAAGCTGGTCCGCCAGGCGCTGCGCGGCACCCCGCTGGACACCGAAGCGGCGTCGCCGGCGCCGCACCGGCCGGCCACCCCGGCGGTACGCACGAAGGTCGCCACCACCCTGGTCGAGCCGAAGGAGACCGAGCAGGCGCACGTCATCCTCGGCTGCCCCGGCATCGACCGCACCGACGGGCGGCGGTTCGCCCTCGGCGTGCTCAACAACGTGCTGGGCGGCGGCATGTCGAGCCGGCTGTTCCAGGAGATCCGGGAGCGCCGCGGCCTGGCCTACTCGGTCTACTCCTACGCCAGCCAGTACGCCGACACCGGCCTGTTCGCGGTCTACGCCGGCTGCGCGCCGGGCAAGGTCGACGAGGTGCTGGAGCTGACCCGGGCCGAGCTGGCCCGGGTGGCCGCCGAGGGGCTGACCGAGGCCGAGGTGGCCCGGGGCAAGGGCATGTCGAAGGGGTCGTTCGTGCTCGGCCTGGAGGACACCGGCTCGCGGATGAGCCGGCTGGCCAAGGGCGAGCTGCTCTACGGCGACCTGATGCCGGTCGACGAGCTGCTCAGCCGGGTGGACGCGGTCACCGTGGACGACGTCAACACCCTCGCCGCCGAGCTGCTGAGCCGGCCGATGTCGCTGGCCGTGGTCGGCCCGTTCGGCGAGCACGACTTCGTCGCCCGCTGACCGCCGCCCGCCCCGGTGCCGTTCACACCGCGGCGCTCAGGGCCGGTGCCGGCCGGTCGCGGGTCGGGTCCGGTGCCGGCGGGACGGTGGCCCACCCGCGCGGTGACGGCGTCCCGATTGGGATAGGTTGTGCCCCGTGACTGACGAGCAGGAGAAGGGCGCGGCCGAGCCGATCCGGGTCGGCGTGCTGGGCGCCCGCGGCCGGATGGGCGTCGAGGTGTGCAAGGCCGTCGACGCCGCTGCCGACATGGAGTTGGTGGCCATGGTCGACCAGGGCGACGGCCTGTTCGCCGCCTCCGACGCCGGCGCCGAGGTGGTCGTCGACTTCACCACCCCGGACGTCGTCATGGACAACCTGCACTGGTGCATCGACCAGGGCATCAACGCGGTGGTCGGCACCACCGGCTTCACCGCGCAGCGGCTGGAGCGGGTGCGCGGTTGG
This sequence comes from Micromonospora desertarenae, assembly GCF_056150265.1. Taxonomy (NCBI): domain Bacteria; kingdom Bacillati; phylum Actinomycetota; class Actinomycetes; order Micromonosporales; family Micromonosporaceae; genus Micromonospora; species Micromonospora desertarenae. The sequence goes on along the minus strand of NZ_JAXCFQ010000003.1, from coordinate 196,176 downwards.
CTGGCCCGCAAGCCCGGGGTCGGCGTGGTGGTCGCACCCAACTTCGGCATCGGCGCGGTGCTGATGATGCAGTTCGCCGCGCGGGCGGCCCGGCACTTCGAGTCGGTCGAGATCGTCGAGCAGCACCACCCGCGCAAGCTGGACGCGCCGAGCGGCACCGCCACGCACACCGCGCGGCTGATCGCCGCGGCCCGCGCCGAGGCCGGGCTCGGTCCGGCGCCGGACGCGACCAGGGACGAGGTCGCCGGCGCCCGGGGCGCCGACATCGACGGGGTACGCGTGCACGCGGTACGCGCCACCGGGCTGGTCGCCCACCAGGAGGTGCTCTTCGGCACCACCGGCGAGACGCTGACCATCCGGCACGACTCGTACGACCGGGCCTCGTTCATGCCCGGCGTGCTGCTGGCCGTGCGCGCGGTGCGCGACCGGCCCGGCCTGACCGTCGGCCTGGACGCCCTGCTGGACTGAATCCGCTGGCCGGATCCCGGGGCGGCCCCTACGCTGCCCCGGTGATCGATTCGGGAGAACGGGACCGGGCCGGGCGCCGGGTCACCCTGCGGCCGGTGGACGACGAGAACTGGCGGGCGGTGGCCGACGTCGCCCCCCGCGACGACCAGCGGGAGTGGGTGCCCGCGCTGGCGGCCCGCTACCTGCTGCTGACCACCCGCTCCGAGGTGTGGAACTCGCTCGCCGTGTACGCGGACGAGACGGTGACCGGCCACGTCATGTGGGGGATGGACGACGACGGCTCACGCTGGATCGGCGGGATGATCGTCGACGCCGCCGAGCAGGGCCGGGGTGTCGGTCGCGCCGCCGTGGCCACCCTCGCCGGCTGGCTGGCCGCCCAGGGTGGGCCGGTCCGGCTCTCGTACCACCCGGACAACACCGACGCGGCCCGCCTCTACACGGCCCTCGGCTTCCGGCCCACCGGGGTGATGGAGGACGACGAACTGGTCGCCGAACTGGCTACGCCCGGCCGCTGACCCGGCCGGCGATCGGGTCACCCCTTTCCGTGATCTTGCGCTGTCCGCCCCTCCACCCCGGGCGGACCCGCCCGATGCGCCCGGGCGCCAGGCGCAGGATCGCGGGGTCAGTCGGTGGGGACGGGGTCGGTGGGGACGGCGACGTGGAGGCGGAGCTGGGGGACCAGCAGGTCGTCGACGTCGAGGGCGCGGGTGGCGCCGTCCGGTTCCCAGCCGGTGCTGGTGAGGAACTTCCGGGTCGCCTCGTCGGCGTCGAACGCCCAGGCCACCGCCCGGGCGAAGCCGTCTTCCCGCCACAGGTCCACGCTGGCGGCGAGCAGCCGGCTGCCGTGCCCGCGCCGCCCCCAGCGCGGCTCCACCAGCAGGTCGGTCACCGCCACCACGTCCGCGCCGAGGGCCTCGGCCGGCTCGCCCGGCGCGAGCGCCTCGGCGTCGGCCGGACCGGAGGCGGCGAACCCCACCAGATACGATTGCTCGGCCTGTTCGACGGCGACCAGCACCCGGTGGCTGGGCGACGGCGCCTCCTGCACCGCTGCGCTCCACCGCCGGGCGAGCCACGCCTCGTCCAGGTTGTCGAGCACGTGCCGGGGCAGGATCCGGCGATAGGCGACCCGCCAGGTCGCGAGCTGGATGCGTGCGATCTCGCCGGCGTCCTCCGGACGCGCCGGGCGGACGTACCCGAGAGCCATGGGACGGAAGCCTACGCAGGGCGAGGGAGGCGACGGTGGCCCAGGGTGCCAGAAGGACGGCGGCGCAGGTCGTCGGCGTGGTCGCGCTCGCCGTCGCGGTGACCGCCTTCCTCTCCGTGGCCGCCGTCCGGCACGGCTTCTTCGACCTCAAGGTCTACTACGGCGCGCTCACCTGGTGGGTGCACGACGGCGGGGAGATCTACGACTTCCTCAAGCCGGGCACCCAGTACGGCTTCACCTACCCGCCGTTCGCCGCCCTGGTCATGCTGCCGATGGCGTACCTGCCGTGGCTGGCGGCGATCACCGTGAGCGTGACCGCCAGCGTGCTGACCAGCGCCGTGCTGATCTTCTGGCTGCTCGACCCGGTCGCCCGCCGGGCCGGGTGGACCCGCTGGTTCGCCCTGGCGGTCGCGCTCTGCCTGGCCGCCGCGTACGAGCCGATGCGCGAGACTGTCAACTTCGGCCAGGTCAACACGCTGTTGCTCTTCCTGGTCGCGGTCGACCTGCTGCGGCTGCTGCCCGGCGGCAGCCGGTGGGCCGGGGTGGGCATCGGCCTGGCCACCGCGATCAAGCTGACCCCCGGCATCTTCATCGTCTACCTGCTGGTCACCCGCCGCTGGCGGGCGGCGGTCACCGCGATGGTCACCGCCACCGTGGCCACCCTGGTCGCCGCCGCGCTCTTCCCGGACGCCTCCCGGGAGTTCTGGACCGAGGCGTTGTGGAACACCGGGCGGGTGGGCGAGCTGGCGTTCGTCTCCAACCAGTCGCTGCGCGGCGTGGTGGCCCGGCTCGACCCGGAGCAGCCGAGCACCCTGGCCTGGCTGGTGCTGGTGGCCGCCACGGTGGCGCTGTGGGCGTGGCGCTCCCGGGCCGCGGCCGCCGCCGGCGACGAGGCGACCGGCCTGGCCCTGACCGGCGCGGTGATGTGCCTGGTCAGCCCGGTCACCTGGGTGCACCACCTGGTCTGGCTGCTGCCCGGGCTGATCCTGCTGGTCGACAGCGGCATGGCCGCGCCGGCCCGCAGCCGCCGGCGCCGGCTGCTGCTGGTCGCCGCCACCGTCGGGTACGCCTTCCTGACCAGCCGGATCGTCTGGGCCTGGGAGAAGGACTTCACCGGGGTGGACGGCTTCCTCGGCGCCAACACCTACGTCTGGATCAGCCTGGCCCTGCTGGCGTTCCTGCCGATCCGCCGCCCGGCGGCGCCGGCGGGGTCAGTCGTCGAGCCGGCCGGCGTACCGCAGCTCGACGAGCCCGACCGGCGGGCGGCCACCGGCGAGCGGCACCCGGTAGGTCGATCGCTCACCGTCCGGTGACAGCCCGGCCCGCTGGTAGAACCGGCGGGCCCGGTGGTTGCCGGCCAGCACCCAGAGCCGGTACTCGACCCAGCCGCGCTCGCGCAGCCCGGCGCGGGCGGCAGCGAGCAGCGTCCGGGCCGTGCCGTCGCCCCAGTGCGCCGGCTCGACGTACATCGCCACCACCTCCCCGTGCGCCGGGTCGAGGTCGCCCCGGTCCTGGTCGTTGCGGTACGGGCCGAACGTGGTGAAGCCGGCGAGCACCCCGTCGACCTCGGCGAGCAGCGTGGTGAACGGGTGCTCCGGGTCGGCGGTGCCGAGGTCGCGGCGGCGCTGCGCCCAGGCCGCCACGTTCAGCCGGGCCAGCACCTCCTCCGGCATCAGCCCGGCGTACCCGGCCTGCCAGCCGTGCACGTGCACCCGGGCGACCGCCTCCGCGTCCTCGGGCTCCTCCCGGCGGATGGTGAGCATGTGTCCGTTCTATGCCGGCCCGGGCGTCCGGTCCAGCGGCCGCTCCGGTGTCGCAGGCGTGGATTAACCTCGCCGACGATGACCGCACCGGAATCACTCTCGCTCGCCCAGGCCCGCCGCGTGGCGCTCGCCGCCCAGGGCTTCGCCGACCCCGCGCCCACCGGGGCACCCACCCGCCGGCACCTGCGCCGGGTGCTCGACCGGGTCGGGCTGATCCAGATGGATTCGGTCAACGTGCTGCAACGCGCGCACTACCTGCCGCTCTACAGCCGGCTCGGGCCGTACCCGACCACCCTGCTCGACACCGCCGCCTACCGCCGGCCCCGGGAGCTGTTCGAGTACTGGGGGCACGAGGCGTCGCTGGTGCCGGTCGGGCTGCACCCGGCGCTGCGCTGGCGGATGGCCCGGGCGCACAGCGAGTCCTGGGGCGGCATGCGGCGGATCGCCGAGGAGCAGCCCGAGCTGGTCGCCTGGGTCCGCGACGAGGTCGCCGCCCGGGGCCCGCTGACCGCCGCCGAGATCGAGCACGACGCTCCCCGGGAGACCGGCAACTGGGGGTGGAACTGGTCGGCGGTGAAGCGCGCCCTGGAGTTCCTGTTCTGGGCCGGCGAGGTGACCGCCGCCGAGCGCACCACCTCCTTCGCCCGCCGCTACGACCTGCCCGAACGGGTGCTGCCCGCGGCCGCGCTCGACGCGCCCACGCCGACCGACGCCGAGGCGTACCGCACGCTGGTGGCGATCGCCGCCCGGTCGCTCGGGGTGGCGGCCGAGCCGGAGCTGCGCGACTACTTCCGCCTCCCGCTGGCCGGCGCCCGGCAGGCGATCGCCGAGCTGGCCGAGGCCGGCGAGCTGCTGCCGGTCACCGTGGCGGGCTGGCGGCAGCCGGCCTGGCTGCACGCGCAGGCCCGCCTGCCCCGCTGGATCCGCGGCAACACCCTGGTCAGCCCGTTCGACCCGCTGATCTGGGAACGGGCCCGCACCGAGCGGCTCTTCGACTTCAGCTACCGGATCGAGATCTACGTGCCGGCGCCGCAGCGGGTCTACGGCTACTACGTGCTGCCCTTCCTCCAGGGCGACCGGTTCACCGCCCGGGTCGACCTGAAGGCCGACCGCAAGGCCCGGGTGCTGCAGGTGCCGGCGGCCTGGGCGGAGCCGGGCGCCGACCCGGGGGAGACGGCGGTCGCGCTCGCCGCCGAGCTCTACCGGCTCGCCGGCTGGCTCGGCCTGGACGCGGTGGCGCCGCCCGCCGCCGGTGACCTGGCCGCCCCGCTGGCCGCCGCGCTGGTGGGCGTCGCCGGTGTACGGTGAGCGCGTGACGAGCGTTGACGGACCGGTCGGCCAACCGCAGTCGCCGACCAGCGCCCCGGACGCCCCGGCGTGGCCCGCGGGCCAGGTGCCGCCCTACCCGGTCGCCGAACCCGACCGGCTCACCCGGTTCGTGACCCGGCTCTACGAGCGTTCGCCGCGCTGGGTGGTGCCGCTGGCCGCGGTCGGCTGCGTCGGCGCCGCCATCGGCTACACGCTGCTCAGCGACCCGACCCGGTCGGCGCCGGACGCCGCGCCGACCTGCCTGCTGAAGCTGACCACCGGCCTGGACTGCCCCGGCTGCGGCGGCACGCGGGCAGCCTGGTACCTGCTGCACGCCGACCTGCCGGCCGCCGCCCGGCACCACTTCCTGTTCGTCTTCGCGGTGCCCTTCCTGGCGTACCTCTTCGTCGCCTGGGCCGGCCGGCAGGCGTTCGGCTGGCGGCTGCCGGAGCTGCGGATCAGCCCCAAGGTGATCGGTGGCTTCCTCGGCCTCTGGTTGGCCTTCTCGGTGCTGCGCAACCTGCCCTGGGCCCCGTTCACCTCGCTCTACGTCTGAAGCGTCGGCAGCACGAACGCCGGCACGCCGCCGGCAGCCGGCTGGTCGGCCCGCCGCAATTGCCACGGCCCGCGGACGTCGAGCCACCGCATGTCGCCCGGACGCTTCCGAACTGCCCCACGGATGGGACCACCCGTCCCGGTGCGGCGCTCGCCGGGCGTGGTCCTGTTGCCGGGGCAGCTCGATAGGACAGCTGCCAGGGGTGACGTCCATCGCGGCCGGGACAGCGGACCCGCCGTGGACGGGGCCAGCGCGGCAGCACCAGCGCCGCGGGCGCCGGATCGAACCGAGATCTTGACCACTCCGGCTGCCGTCCACGGGACTGCGGGCGGCATTCCGCCTGGCTGGCGGCTTTCCGCCCCGCGCGCCCCAGTTTTCCCGCGGGCCGCGCGCCAGTACAGTCCGAGGCATGCCGGACATGGTGCAGCCGCAGGTGAAGTTGATCGCGTGGACCCACTTCGAGGCGCCGGACGACGTCCCGTGGTCGACCGACGCCGAGGGCGGCCAGGCGCTCGCCGAGTTCGCCGGCCGGGCCTGCTACCAGAGCTGGAAGAAGCCCAACCCGGCCACCGCCACCAACGCCGGCTACCTGGCGCACATCCTGGAGGTCGGGCACCTCTCGGTGCTGGAGCACGGCTCGGTCAGCTTCTACTTCTCCGGGGTGTCCCGGTCGTTCACCCACGAGCTGATCCGGCACCGGCACTTCTCGTACTCGCAGCTGTCCCAGCGGTACGTGCCGGAGCGGGACGCCGCCATGGTCGAACCGACCGTGATCGCCGAGGACCCGGAGCTGCACAAGAAGTTCGTCGAGGCCGCCGAGGCCAGCGTGCGGGCGTACAACGAGTTGCTGGAGGGGCTGGAGCGACGCTTCTCCGACGTGGAGAACGCCACCCTGCGGCGCAAGCAGGCCCGGCAGGCCGCCCGCGCGGTGCTGCCCAACGCCACCGAGACCCGGATCGTGGTCACCGGCAACTACCGCGCCTGGCGGCACTTCATCGCCATGCGCGCCACCGAGCAGGCCGACGTCGAGATCCGCGAGCTGGCCGTGGAGTGCCTGCGCCAGCTCCAGCGGGTCGCCCCGAACGTCTTCGCCGATTTCGTCATCTCGACCCTGCCGGACGGCACCGAGGTGGCGGCCAGCCCGCACGCCCAGCTCTCCTGAGCCCTTCCCCGGCGGCGGCCCGGTGGTCGTCCGCTAGGTTGGATGGCATGACGCACGACCACCCTGACACCCCCGCCCGGGCGGTGTCCCGCCCGTTCGGGCGAGTGCTCACGGCGATGGTGACCCCGTTCACCGCCGACGGCTCGCTCGACCTCGACGGCGCCGCCCGACTGGCGAACCACCTGGTCGACGAGCAGGGCAACGACGCGCTGGTGGTCAACGGCACCACCGGCGAGTCGCCGACCACCACCGACGCGGAGAAGGAGCGCCTGATCCGGGTCGTGGTGGAGACGGTCGGCGACCGGGCCAGCGTGGTGGCCGGGGTGGGCACCAACGACACCCGGCACACCATCGAGCTGGCCGCCGCCGCCGAGAAGGCCGGCGCGAACGGCCTGCTGGTGGTCTCCCCGTACTACAACAAGCCGCCGCAGAGCGGGCTGCTGCGCCACTTCACCGCGGTCGCGGACGCCACCGGCCTGCCGGTGATGCTCTACGACATCCCGCACCGGGCGGGTGTGGCGATCGCCACCGAGACGATGGTCCGGCTCGCCGAGCACGCCCGGATCGTGGCGGTCAAGGACGCCAAGGGCGACCTCACCGCGACCAGCTGGGTGACCAGCCGCACCAACCTCGCCTTCTACAGCGGCGAGGACTCGCTCACCCTGCCCGCGCTCTCGGTGGGCGCCGTCGGCGTGGTCGGCACCTCGACCCACTTCACCGGCGCGCTGACCAAGCGGATGATCGAGGCGTACGACGCGGGGGACACCGGCACCGCGCTGGAGCTGCACCGGCGGCTGCTGCCGCTGTACACCGGCATCTTCCGGACCCAGGGCGTGATCCTGGTCAAGGCCGGCCTCGCCGCCCAGGGCCTGCCGGCCGGCCCGGTCCGCCCGCCGCTGGTGGACGCCACCGACGACGAACTGGCCCAGCTGCGCGCGGACTGCGCGGCGGCGGGCCTGGCACTACCCGAATGACCGAACGACACGACGGACGCCGGGCGACGGCGTCCCAGAATGAGGTGGACGCGTGACCGAGGCGCACATGACGGCGGAACTCCCCCCGCCGCTGCCGGAGGGTGGACTGCGGATCATCCCGCTCGGTGGGCTCGGCGCCATCGGCCGCAACATGACAGTCTTCGAGTACGACGGCAAGCTGCTCGTCGTCGACTGCGGGGTGCTCTTCCCGGACGTGGAGCAGCCCGGCGTCGACCTGATCCTGCCCGACTTCGGCCCGATCCTGGACCGGCTCGACGACGTGCAGGCGATCGTGCTCACCCACGGCCACGAGGACCACATCGGCGCGGTGCCCTACCTGCTCGCCCACAAGCCGGACATCCCGCTCGTCGGCTCGCAGTTCACCCTCGCCCTGGTCGAGGCGAAGCTGGCCGAGCGGCGGATCCAGCCGTACACGCTGACCGTGCGGGAGGGGGGCCGGGAGCGGCTCGGCCCGTTCGAGTGCGAGTTCTTCGCGGTGAACCACTCGATCCCGGACGCGCTCGCGGTGGCCATCCGTACCCCGGCCGGCCTGGTGCTGCACACCGGCGACTTCAAGATGGACCAGCTTCCGCTGGACGGCCGGATCACCGACCTGGCCGGCTTCGCCCGGCTCGGCGCCGAGGGCGTGGACCTGCTGCTCTCCGACAGCACCAACGCGGAGATCCCCGGCTTCGTCACCCCGGAGCGGGAGATCGGGCCGGTGCTCGACTCGATCTTCCAGAAGGCGCGCGGCCGGATCATCGTCGCCTCGTTCGCCTCGCACGTGCACCGGGTGCAGCAGGTCTTCGACTCCGCCGCCGAGCACGGCCGCAAGGTCGCGCTGATCGGCCGGTCCATGGTCCGCAACATGGGCATCGCCCGCGACCTGGGGCTGCTCAACATCCCCGCCGGCCTGGTCGTCGGGATCGAGGAGGCCACCACGCTGCCGCCGGAGCAGATCGTGCTGATGTCCACCGGTTCGCAGGGTGAGCCGATGAGCGCGCTGGGCCGGATGGCCAGCGGCGACCACCGGCACATCACCATCGCCCCCGGCGACACAGTGGTGCTCGCCAGCTCGCTGGTGCCCGGCAACGAGACCTCGGTCTACCGGGTGATCAACCGGCTGGCCCGGGCCGGCGCGGTGGTGGTGCACAAGGACGTTGCCAAGGTGCACGTCTCCGGCCACGCCCCCGCCGGTGAGCTGCTCTACCTGCTCAACGTGGTGCGGCCCAGCAACCTGATGCCGGTGCACGGCGAGTGGCGCCACCTGCGCGCCCACGCCCGGCTCGGCATCGAGTCCGGGGTGGCGGCGGACCGGGTGGTGCTCTGCGAGGACGGCGACGTGGTCGACCTGGTCGAGGGCCGGGCCAGCCTGGTCGGGCACGTGAAGAGCCGGTACGTCTACGTCGACGGCCTCGCCGTCGGCGACGTCAGCGAGTCGCTGCTCACCGAGCGGCGGATCCTCGGCGACGGCGGCTTCATCGCCGCCACCGTGGTGGTCGACTCGGTCACCGGCAAGGTGGTCGGCGGGCCGACCGTCTCGGCGAAGGGCTTCTCCGAGGACCCGGAGGCGTTCAACCCGGTGGTTCCGCTGGTCACCGAGGCGCTGAACCGGGCCGCGGCGGACGGCATCACCGACCCGCACCAGCTCCAGCAGATCGTCCGGCGCACCGTGGGGCGGTGGGTGAACGACGCGTACCGCCGGCGGCCCATGATCGTGCCGACCGTCGTCGAGGTCTGACCGATCCGGATCGTTTCCGGCCGTCGTTCAACCGTCCGCCCCCGTCCGCCCGTACTCCGTCCCGGCAGGCCTGACCAGGCCGGCCGGGAGGAGCGTGGCGGATGGACCGCAGACGGATGACAGCCATCGGTGTCCTGGTGGCGACGGCGGGAGCGGCGGCGGCGGTGACGCTGCCCGCGCTGGCCGGGGAGGGCACCACCCCACCGGCGGACCGGACCGGTGGCGCGGCCACCGGGGTCGCCCCGGAGGTGCTCGACGCCCTGCGGCGGGACCTGTCGCTCAGCCCGGAGCAGGTGGTCGACCGGCTGCGCAGCGAACGCCAGGCGGCCGGGGCGGTGGCCCGGCTGCGCACCGAACTCGGCGCCGACTACGGCGGCAGCTGGCTGAGCGCGGACGGCCGCCAGCTGACCGTGGCGGTCGCCGACCCGGCCGGCGCCGACCGGGTACGCGCCGCCGGCGCGGTGCCCAAGCAGGTGACCCGGGGCGTCGGCGAGCTGGACGCGGTCAAGCGCCGGCTGGACCGAGCCGGCGCCCAGGCCAGCCCGGACCTGGCCGGCTGGTACGTGGACGTGGCCGACAACCGCGTCGTGGTGCTCGCCCGGCCGGGCGCCGAGGCGGCCGGCCGGCGGTTCGCCGCCGCCGGCGGGGCCGCCGCGGACGCGGTCACCGTGCGGACCGTGGCGGAGGAGCCGCGGCTGCTGTTCGACGTGCGCGGCGGGGACGCGTACTTCATCAACAACGCCGGCCGCTGCTCGGTCGGCTTCTCGGTGGTCGGCGGGTTCGTCACGGCCGGGCACTGCGGCCGGCCGGGGGACCGGACCACCGGCTCGAACCGGGTCGCCCAGGGCACCTTCCGCGCCTCGTCCTTCCCCGGCGACGACTGGGCGTTCGTCGAGGTGAACGGCGACTGGACGCCGCAGGGCGTGGTGAACGACTTCAACGGCGGCACGGTGCCGGTGGCCGGCTCGCAGGAGGCGCCGATCGGGGCGTCCATCTGCCGGTCCGGCTCCACCACCGGCACCCGCTGCGGGGTGATCCAGGCCCGCAACGCCACTGTCAACTACCCGGAGGGCACGGTCACCGGGCTGACCCGTACCAACGTCTGCGCCGAGCCGGGCGACTCCGGCGGCGCCTGGCTCTCCGGCGACCAGGCCCAGGGCGTCACCTCCGGCGGCTCGGGCGACTGCACCCGGGGCGGGGTCACCTTCTTCCAGCCGGTCAACGAGATCCTCGCCGCCAACCGGCTGACCCTGGTCACCGCCGACGGCGGCGAGGTGCCCCCGCCCTCCGGGCCGGCCGAGCCGCCGGCCGCCACCACCCCGCCGCCGACGACGCCGCCGGCCCCGCCGGCCGGCGGCGACACCGACTGCACCGGGCAGGTCACCCGGGCCGGCTCGCTGGCCGCCGGGCGGACCCAGACCCAGCCCGACGGCCGCTGGTTCCGCGCCCCGGCCGGCCCGCAGCGAGCCTGCCTGGACGCCCCGGACGGGGCCACCTTCGCGCTGACCCTGCAACGCTGGACCGGCACCGGCTGGCGGACCGTGGCCCGCGCCGACACGAACGGGGCGGCGGCGGCCCAACTGGCCACCGAGGGCCAGGCCGGCGCCTACCGCTACCGGGTGACCGCGCTGCGCGGCTCGGGCGACTACACGCTGGCGTTCTCCGCCGGCTGACCCACCCGGCCGGGCCGGTCGCCGACATCCCGTGCACGTCGGTGACCGGCCCGGAGCCGGGTGCGGTCGACACGGAGACCACCCCTGAGCCGGGGAACGGGTTGCGCGAGTGCCGGGTGGCGGTCTCCGCACGTCGGCCGCCACCCGGCACGCCGTTCGCGCGTCAGGGCAGCGCGGCGACCGCCTCGGCGTACCCGGCGCCGGTGCGCACGGCCGCGTCCAGCAGCACGGCGAGCTGGGCCGGCGCCACCCCGTGCGCCAGGTCGGTGCTCACGTCGCCGGCCAGCGCCAGCTCGCCCCCGAGGTCGTGCACGTACGCCTTCGGCAGCAGCCGGTCGTGGTTCCAGGCGTTGCAGAACGCGTACGCCTCGGCGCGCCGGCCGGCCGGCAGCCGGCGCGCGGCGACCACCCGGACGTGCAGGATCTCACCGCGCTCGCCGGCCCGGCGGAACTGGATCAGCGCCTCGCCCCAGCGGCCGAACACCGTGCCGGCACCGTCCACCTCGTACCGGTCGCCGCGCCGCTCCAGCTCGGCCGTGATCATCGCCAGGGTCAGCGGCGCCGGTTCCAGCTCCGCCGGGCCGTCGTCGCCGTCCAGCGGGTCGTCGGGGTCGTCGGGGGCGCCGTCGGCGGGCAGCGGCACCGGGGCGGCCAGCGGCCGCTCGGCCAGCCAGGAGGCGATCCGGCCGGACTGGTGGCCGGTGCCGTTGCGGGCGTCGAAGCTGCCGGCCAGCCGGGTGGCCGTGCCGAGCAGGGTGTGCCCCAGCGTCTCCACGTCCAGCTCGGCCGCCGGTCGCGGGCCGGCGGCGGGGCGGCGCAGCGTGCGGTGGCCCAGTCCCGCCTCGACGGCGAGCGCGCAGAGCAGCGCGCCGGCGGCGGCGAACTCCATCGCGGACAGGTCGTCGGCCGGTCGGTCCAGCCGGGGCAGTTGCTCGGCGAGGATGTCCAGCCCGCGGTCGAGGTGCCCGGCGAGCGCGCAGAACCGCAGGTGCGCCGAGAGGTACGGGAAGGCGGCCGGTTCCCGCCGGTGCCGCCGGTACGCCCGCACGTGCGCGGCGCCGGCCCGCTCCGGCTCGCCGGCCCGCAGCCACGGCAGCAGCGCCGCGGCCAGCGCCCGCTCCGGCTGCTCGGTGCAGGTGAGCGTGCCGTCGAGCGGGTCCCGCAGCTCGTCCAGCGCGGCCGGCCAGTCACCCCAACCGGCGAGCAGGTCGGCGCGACGGGCCGGCGCGCAGCCGGGGCACCCGTCGGCCGGCCCCGGCTCGGCGGCGGTCCACCGGTCGTACCACCGGCGGGCGGTCGGCTCGTCGCCCAGGTGGTCGGCGATCCGGCAGCGCAGCTCCGCGACCACGGCGGCGTCGCCGGCGCCCGAGGCGGTCCGCTCGGTCAGGTCGTCCAGCATGGACCGGGCCTGGTCCAGCCCGACCCGGGGCGTGCCGAGCAGCGCCTCCACCGCGTACCGCTGGTAGCGCAGCAGCAGCTCGGCGTCGGCGGCGGGGAGCAGGTCGGGCCGGCGGTCGACGGCGGCCAGGCAACGGCGCACCGGTTCCACCAGCCGCCACCGCTCACCGTCGCGCAGGTACGCCTCGACCAGCGCGAACCGGGCGGCCACCGCGCAGCGGTCGTCCCCGGCCGCGTCCGCGTGCGCGGCGACGCGTTCCAGCTCGGCGGTCCGGGCCTCGCCGTCGGGCAGGTCCCGCGCGTCGGCGAGCGCGTCGGACAGCGCCGCGTCCGCCGGCCCGGGCCGGCCGGCCCCGCCCGGTGCCGCTCGCTGGCGCTCGCCCCGGCCGGTCACGCGATCACCGCGCCGGGCAGCCGGCGCACCTCGGCGGCGAGCTGGCAGCCGGTGGCGATGCCGCAGTCGAGCAGCTGGTCCAGCTGGTGCGGGGTGACGCCTCGCTCCAGGTCGGCGATCACCTCGCCGCAGACCCGGGCCCGGCCGTCGTCCTCGACGTGCACGAACGCCTTGGGCCAGAGCCGGTCGTGGTTCCAGCCGTTGCAGAACGCGTAGAGCGCGGGGACGTGCTCGATGGAGAAGGTGGGCGCGGCGACGGTGCGCACCTGGAGCAGTTCCCCGGCGGCGCCCAGGCGCAGGAACCAGATCAGGCTGTCGTCCCAGCGGCCGACCAGGTCGCCGTCCGGGTCGCGCTGGACGACGTACCCCCGGCTGCCCAGCACGGCGGCGATCAGCTCGCCGGTCAACGGTCGCAGTTGCCGGGGCGGTCCGGCCAGGGGGCCGTCCGGACCGTCCTCGATCTCCGGCGACGCCATGGGGGCATCCCTTCAGGGGCGAATATCACGGCGGACGGCGAGGTCCGTGCTGCGACGCGCGGACACGACCCGGAAAAGCGGCGATCTGCCGGGTCACGCCGTTAAGTTGATGCTATGGCGGGCCGTACCTCTCAGGCGAGCCGGCGGCGCGGCGCGTCGCCGCGCGGTGGCACGAACAGCCGTGCCCGCCAGCCGGCGAAGAAGACTCGCACCCCGGCCCGGCGGCGCACCACCGCGGCCCGTCCGGGCCCGGCGGTCTACGTCGGCCGGGCCGTCGGTGCACTGTGGATGGGGCTCGCGCACGGCGTCGGCTGGGCGGTCCGGGCCGCCGGCCGGCAGGCCGCCTCGGCCCGGGAGCTGGATCCCGAGCACCGCCGCGACGGCGCCGGCCTGCTGGTCTTCGGGCTCGCGCTGCTCAGTGCCGTGGGCATCTGGTTCTCCGCGGCCGGCCCGGTCGGCGAGCGGGTGGCCGACACCGTCCGGCTCTTCCTCGGCGCGATCGCCATCGTGGTCCCGGTGCTGCTGATGATCGGCGCGTGGCGGCTGATGCGCGAACCGGCCGACCCGGAGCACCGCGGTCGCGGGCTGGTCGGCTGGGGCTCGATGCTGGTGGCCACCGCCGCGCTGCTGCACATCGGGCAGGAGCCGGTCGACGCGACCCAGCGCGACTTCGCCGGCGGGCTGGTCGGCGCCGGGGTGGGCAGCCTGCTGGAGCGGGCGGTCACCGCCTGGGTCGCGGTGCCGCTGCTGATCCTGCTGCTGGTCTTCGGGCTGCTGGTGGTCACCGCCACGCCGATCAACAAGATCCCGGAGCGGCTCGGCCTACTGGCCGGCGCGGTGACCGGCACGCCCGCGGCGGAGGCGGCGGACGAGGCGGAGGCCCGGGCCACGCCCGCCCGCAAGCGCCCGGCGAAGCGGATGCCGCCGCCGCTGGACCCGGACGACTTCGACGACCTCGACGAGGGCGTCGACCTGCAGGACACCATCGTGCTGCCGCGCAAGGCGCCGGCCAAGGTGCCGGCGACCCGCAAGCCGGTCGAGCCGCCGGAGCACTCGCCCGCGCCCACCCGGGCCGAGCAGTTGGCGCTGACCGGGCTGGCCGGCGACTACACCCTGCCGCCGGCGAACATGCTCAGCAGCGGCGCGGCGCCGAAGAAGCGGAGCAAGGCCAACGACGAGGTGATCGCCGCGCTCTCCGGCGTCTTCGAGCAGTTCGACGTGGACGCCGCGGTCACCGGCTTCACCCGCGGCCCGACGGTCACCCGCTACGAGGTCGAACTCGGGCACGGCGTCAAGGTCGAGCGGATCACCCAGCTCTCCCGCAACATCGCGTACGCGGTGAAGTCGCCGGACGTGCGGATCCTGAGCCCGATCCCGGGCAAGAGCGCGGTCGGCGTGGAGATCCCGAACACCGACCCGGAGAACGTCGCGCTCGGCGACGTGCTGCGCTCGCGGGCCGCCACCGGCGACCACCACCCGATGGTGGTCGCCCTCGGCAAGGACATCGAGGGCGGCTACGTGGTGGCCAACCTGGCGAAGATGCCGCACATCCTGATCGCCGGGGCCACCGGCGCGGGCAAGTCGTCCTGCCTCAACTCGCTGCTGGTGTCCATCCTCACCCGGGCCACCCCGGACGAGGTGCGGCTGCTGCTGATCGACCCGAAGCGGGTCGAGATGACCGGCTACGAGGGCATCCCGCACCTGGTCACCCCGATCGTGACCAACGCCAAGAAGGCGGCCGACTCGCTGGAGTGGGTCGTCCGCGAGATGGACATGCGCTACGACGACCTCGCCGCCAACGGGGTCCGGCACATCGACGACTTCAACCGCAAGGTCCGCAACGGCGAGATCAAGGCCCCGCCGGGCAGCGAGCGGGAGCTGCGGCCGTACCCGTACCTGCTGGTGATCGTGGACGAGTTGGCCGACCTGATGATGGTCGCGCCGCGCGACGTGGAGGACTCCATTGTCCGGATCACCCAGCTGGCCCGGGCCGCCGGCATCCACCTGGTGCTGGCCACCCAGCGCCCCTCGGTGGACGTGGTCACCGGCCTGATCAAGGCGAACGTGCCGTCCCGGCTCGCCTTCGCCACCTCCTCGCTGGCCGACAGCCGGGTCATCCTCGACCAGCCGGGGGCGGAGAAGCTGCTCGGTCGCGGTGACGGGCTGTTCCTGCCGATGGGCGCCTCGAAGCCGATCCGGATCCAGGGCGCCTGGGTCACCGAGCGCGAGATCGCCGACGTGGTGAAGTTCTGCAAGGACCAGCGCGAGCCGGAGTTCCGCCCGGACGTGCTGACCGTGGCGCAGGAGGGCAAGAAGAAGATCGACGAGGACATCGGCGACGACCTCGACCTGCTGGTGCAGGCGGTCGAGCTGGTGGTCACCTCGCAGTTCGGCTCGACCTCGATGCTCCAGCGCAAGCTGCGGGTCGGCTTCGCCAAGGCCGGCCGGCTGATGGACCTGATGGAGACCCGGGGCGTGGTCGGGCCGTCCGAGGGCTCCAAGGCCCGCGACGTGCTGGTCAAGCCGGACGAGCTGGAGGAGGTCCTGGCCGGTCTGCGCGGTGGCGATGAGTGAGCCGCTGGCCCAGGAGCTGTTCCCGATCCTCACCGCCGCGGACCTGCCGGCCGCGCTGGGCTTCTACCGGGACCTGCTCGGCGGCACGGTCACCTACCGCTTCCCGGAGACGGGCGAGCCGGAGTACGTCGCGCTGAGCTTCGGCGCCGGCCAGCTGGGCATCGGGCGCCAGGTGGATCCGGGGCCGCCGCCCGAGGACCGGACCGCGCTCTGGGTGTACGTCGGCGACTGCGACGCCGCGGTGGCCCGGCTGCGCGCGGCCGGCGTGCCGGTGCTGGCGGAACCGGCGGCGCAGCCGTGGGGCGAGCGGATGGCGGTCGTCCGCGATCCGGACGGACACCGGGTGATCGTCGCCGACCGGGGCGCGGCCGGCGGGAGCTGAGCCGCCCCGCGGGGTCGCCAGCGGCCCGACCCGGTGTTCCCGGGCGGCCGGTGGTGCCGCCGGGACGGCCGTGGTGGGAGGGCTCGCCGCTGGCCGGCCCGGCCGGCGGAACGGTCGGCCGGGCGGTGGGCCACGGACACGGACGGGCCCGCCGGCGTGCGGCGGGCCCGTCGCGTCGGGGGAGCGGTGTGGTTCAGTTGTTGACGATGGCGGCCACCAGCACCAGGCCGATCACCGCGCCGGCCACGCTGGCCACCGCGGCGTACCAGCCGAGCGGCTTGTCGCCCAGCACCGCGCCGATGACGCCGAGGATGACGCCGAGCACGCCGAAGATGATCGGGTTGAGCAGGAGCGCGAGGACCGCGAAGACGAAGCCCAGGATGGTGCAGATGCGGGCGGCGTTGCTGCGCGGACGGGCGGTGCTGGGCATGTCGGCCATATCTGCCTCCGTCAGAGAGCCTGCGATGTCAGCCGATCTCTACCCACTTCGGGCACCCGGCACGCCTCGGTAACCAGGCTGGCCGGTCCACGCGCTGTCGGGCGGCACGCGGCCCGGCACCGGGCGGCGCGCCGGCGCTCAGTGGAAGACCTTCAGCCCGACCACGCCGGCGAGGACCAGCGCCAGGCAGGCGATCCGGGGCAGGCTGGCCGGCTCGTTCAGGGCCAGCATGCCGACCAGGGCGGTGCCGGACGCGCCGATGCCGACCCAGATCGCGTAGCCGGTGCCGACCGGGATCTCGCGCAGCGCGTACGCGAGCCCGAGCATGCTGAGCACCAGCGTCACCACGAAGACCAGCGACGGGACGGGGCGGGTGAAGCCGGCGCTGCGGTCCAGGGCCACCGCCCACGCGGTTTCCAGGAGTCCGGAGACCACCAGCACGATCCAGGCCATCGATGTCACCTCTGCGCGGGCTGCCCGGACCGCCGGGGCCGGGACGAGTCGAGTCTGCATGTCACGCGGGGCGTCTTGGCCTGACCGGGTACGCCCACCACTCGTCCGGGGCGGCCCGTGGGCCACCAGGGCCGAGGCTAGCACCGGCCGCCGCCGGGCCGGCGGGGGTGAGCCGGGCGGGGGTGAGCCCGGCCACCGTCCGTTGACCTGAACCTCACTTCAGCTTGCAGGATGGGCTCATGACGCTGCTCTTCTCCGACCGCGAGGTCACCGCCGCGCTGGACGCCACCACCACGGTGGACGCCATGCGGGACGCCCTCCGGGCCGCGTACGACGGCCGGCTGGTGGCCCCGCCCCGGGCGTCCGCGTCGCTGGGTGGCGGGCGGATGGTGCTGACCGCGGGGCACCTGACCGGCGAGTGGTACGGCTTCCGCTCGTACGACACCTTCGGTCACCCGGAGTCGGAGCAGGTGGTGGTGCTGCACGACGGGCGTACCGGGGCGGTGCGGGCGGTGGCGGTCGGCGAGGAGCTGGGCTCACGGCGTACCGGGGGACTGGGCGGGGTCGCGGTGGACGCGCTGGCCCGGCCCGACGCGGCCACCCTCGGCGTGATCGGCTCCGGCCGGCAGGCGTGGACGCAGGTCTGGGCGGCCGCCGCGGTGCGCCCGCTGCGCGAGGTGACGGTGCACAGCCGCTCCGCCGCCCGGCGGGAGACGTTCGCCGCCCGGGTCCGCGCCGAGCTGGGTGTCCCGGCCCGGGCGGTCGACTCGGCCCGGGCCGCCGTGCGGGAGCGGGACGTGGTGGTGCTCGCCACCACCAGCCCGACCCCGGTGCTGGACGCCGCCGACCTCGGCCCCGGCACCCACGTCAACGCGGTCGGCTTCAAGCAGCACGACCGGGCCGAGTTCGGCAGCGACCTGCTGGACATCGCCGACCTGCTGGTCACCGACTCGCCGGCGCAGGCGTCCGCGTACGCCCCGCCGATGCTCGCGGCCGACCCGCCGTACGCCGACCGGCTGCTCGACCTGGGCGCGGTGCTGGCCGGCGCCGCCACCGGCCGGACCCGCGCGGACCAGATCTCGGTCTTCTGCTCGGTCGGCCTGGCCGGCACCGAGGTGTTCCTGCTCGACCGGCTGGTCCGGGTCGGCGCGGCGGCCGCGGCCTGACGGCCGCGACCCCGCCGGGCTCGGCGGCGCCGCGCGGCCAGGTCGGCCCGGCCGGGCGGATGTGAGCCGGCCTACTGCCGACGGCCCGCCGACGGCGGGGACGGGGCCCCGGCCCGGTACCCTCGGATGGTGTCTGCCACCTCCCCGTCCGACGACTCCAGCCCGGCCCGTCTGGCGCCGCGCCGCGACCTGGAGCTGTCCTCCGAGCTGTCGCCCGCCGGCGACGGCCGTCGCGTCGCCCTGCTGACCCTGGGCTGTGCCCGCAACGAGGTCGACTCGGAGGAGTTGGCCGCCCGGCTGCACGCCGACGGATGGCAGGTGACCACCGACGGCGAGGGCGCCGACGTGGTGGTGGTGAACACCTGCGGCTTCGTGGAGAAGGCCAAGCAGGACTCGATCCAGACCCTGCTGGCCGCGGCGGACACCGGGGCGAAGGTGGTCGCCGCCGGTTGCATGGCCGAGCGGTACGGCCGCGAGCTGGCCGACAGCCTGCCCGAGGCGCAGGCGGTGCTCAGCTTCGACGACTACCCGGACATCGCCGCCCGGCTGAACGCCGTCGTCGCCGGTGAGGCGCTGCACGCGCACACCCCGCGCGACCGGCGCGAGCTGCTGCCGCTCACCCCGGTCAACCGGCGGGCGGCGGCGGTGTCGCTGCCCGGCCACGGCACCCCGGCCCGGGACGCCGTCGAGACCGACGAGCACACCCCGGCCCACCTGCGCCAGGTGCTGCGCCGGCGGCTGGACACCGGCCCGGTGGCCTCGCTCAAGCTGGCCAGCGGCTGCGACCGCCGCTGCGCGTTCTGCGCCATCCCGGCGTTCCGCGGCGCGTTCGTCTCGCGTACGCCCGACGAGCTGCTCGCCGAGGCGGAGTGGCTGGCCAAGACCGGCGTCCGGGAACTGGTGCTGGTGAGCGAGAACTCCACCTCGTACGGCAAGGACCTGGGCGACCCGCGGGCGCTGGAGAAGCTGCTGCCGCAGCTCGCCGCGATCGACGGCGTGGTCCGGGTGCGGGTGAGCTACCTCCAGCCGGCGGAGACCCGGCCCGGCCTGGTCGAGGCGATCGCCACCACGCCCGGGGTGGCCCCCTACTTCGACCTGTCGTTCCAGCACTCCAGCGAGCCGGTGCTGCGCCGGATGCGGCGGTTCGGCTCCACCGACCGCTTCCTCGACCTGCTCGCCAGCGCCCGGGAGCTGGCGCCCGAGGCGGGTGCCCGGAGCAACTTCATCGTCGGCTTCCCCGGCGAGACCCGGGCCGACGTCGACGAGCTGGTCCGGTTCCTGACCGCGGCCCGGCTCGACGCGATCGGCGTGTTCGACTACAGCGACGAGGACGGCACCGAGGCCGCCGGGCTCTCCGGCAAGGTCTCCGCGGCCACCGTCAAGCGCCGCTACGACCGGCTCAGCGCGCTCGCCGACGAACTCTGTTCGCAGCGGGCCGAGGAGCGGCTCGGTTCGACGGTCGAGGTGCTGGTCGACTCGGTCTCCGACGGCGTGGTCGAGGGGCGCGCCGCGCACCAGGCCCCCGAGGTGGACGGCTCGACCACCCTGGTCGCGCCGGACGGCGGCGGGGTGGACCTGGCCGCGCTGCGCCCCGGCGACCTGGTGCGGGCCACGGTCACCGGCACCGAAGGGGTGGATCTGCTCGCCGTGCCGGATGAGATGATCTCGGCGGCGCCCGGCGCGGCACGGTGACGGCGGGCCCGGACGGAGCGGGGAGGCCACGTGGTGGGGTACCGGGAACGCCACGGCGGCCCGCGCGGGGCGCGGCGGTGACCGGGGCGACCGGCTCGACGCCGGCCCCGGTGGTCGGCCGGGTGCCGGTGCTCAACGCGGCCAACGCGCTCACCGCGCTGCGGCTGGTGCTGGTGCCGGTCTTCGCGGCCAGCGTGGTCATCTCCGCGATGAGCAACGCTGGCTGGCGGACGGCCGCCTGCCTGATCTTCGCGGTGGCCTCGGTGACCGACCTGGTCGACGGCTGGATCGCCCGCCGGTTCGGCCTGGTCACCTCGGTCGGCAAGGTCGCCGACCCGATCGCCGACAAGGCGCTCACCGGCGCCGCGCTGCTGCTGCTCTCCTGGTACGACCGGCTGCCCTGGTGGGTGACCGCGGTGATCCTGGCCCGCGAGCTGGGCATCACCGCCCTGCGGTTCTGGGTGATCCGGCGCGGCGTCATCGCGGCCAGCCGGGGCGGCAAGATCAAGACCGCCCTGCAGATCCTGGCCATCGCCTGGTACCTCTGGCCGATGCCGGCCGCACTCGCCGCCGTCGGCCCCTGGATCATGGCCGCGGCCGTGGCCGTGACCGTCATCACCGGCTTCGACTACGTGGCCCAGGCCCTCCGCCTCCGCCGCACCCCGTGACGCCGGACTCCGGTGGGGGGCAGGGTTGATCGGAAGCAGTGGGGGGAAGGATCGGGACATGCAGAGCAGCGACGCGAACGGGGAGCGGCCGGTCGGGAGTCCGGCGGCGGCGGTGGTGCACAGCCTGACCGAGCGGGAGGAGACGCTCGCCACGGTCGAGTCGCTCACCGGCGGCCTGCTGGCCGCCTCGATCGTGGAGATCGCCGGGGTGAGCGGCGTCTACCGCGGTGGTCTGGTGGTCTACGCCACTGAGCTGAAGTCCGAGCTGGCGGGGGTGCCGGCGGACCTGCTCGCCGAACGCGGGCCGGTCGACCCGGACGTGGCCGCCGCGCTCGCCGAGGGCGGCCGGCGGCGCTGCGGCGCCGACTGGGGCCTCGCCACCACCGGGGTGGCCGGCCCGGAGCCGCAGGACGGCAAGCCGGTCGGCCTGGTCTACGTGGCCGTGGCGGGGCCGGGCGGCAGCACCGTACGCCAGTTGGACCTGGACGGCGGGCGGGACCACGTGCGGTCGGCGGCGGTGATCGAGGCGTTGCGGCTGCTGGCCGAGCGGATCCACGAGGCCGACGCGGATCGGGCCGCCGCCGGCGTGTGACCCACGCCGGTTCGCCGGCGTCGCGGTGTCGCGCCGCCGTCGTCGGCCCCTGCCGGCGATGTGGTGTCGATCATGCCCGCGCTGGCCGCGCGGGGCGGCGTCGACCGGAGGAGCGGGTCTGCGGTCGGCAGACAACCCGCGATCCCCGGGCGGGGTGGGATGTCGCCGGGCCCGGCAACGGGTACGGTTGCGGGAAGGCTCCGGCGGTCGGGGCCGGCGCGGTCCGCCGCGCCGGACCGGGCGGCCGGGGGCGACAGAGGTGTCCCTCAGGGGGAGGTGCGATGGTCCTGCTACGCCGGGTGATCGGTGACGCACTGCGGGCGCGCCGGCAGGGGCAGCACCGCACCCTGCGCGAGGTCTCCTCCGCGGCCAACGTCAGCCTCGGCTATCTCTCCGAGATCGAGCGCGGCCAGAAGGAGCCCTCCAGCGAGTTGCTGGCCGCCATCTGCGACGCGCTCGGCGCGCGCCTGTCCGAGCTGCTGCGTGAGGTCAGCGACACCGTCGCGCTCGCCGAGCAGATGCCGGGCGTGCTGGTGCCGGTGCAGGACGAGCCGGCCGAGCCGGCCCCGGTCGCCCGGCCCGCCGTGCGCAAGGCCACCGGCCGGGCCGTGCACCAGGTCAGCTCCGACGGCAAGGTCGCCGTCTCGGTCCACCAGGATTCCCCGCTCAAGGCCACGCTGCGCAGCACCCGGGTGCGCCCGGCCGACCGCGACGTGGTCTGCGCCGCCTGACCGGCGTCCCCGCGCGCTCCGTGGCCGCCTGTGGCCCGCGCCGCGTAGGGTTGATCGCGGACGGTGCCGGTGTTGCCCGCTGGCCGGTACGGATGCCGAGCTGGCGTCCGGCTGGGACGATGGAGCCAGCGCCGCGTCGGGACCGTCGGGCCGTCCGGCACGGTGCGGCGCAGCGACGCGACTGAGGGGATACCGCGGAGATGGCGAACCCGTTCGTCAAGGGTTGGAAGTACCTGATGGCGCTCTTCGGCGCCAAGATCGACGAGCACGCCGATCCCAAGGTGCAGATCCAGCAGGCCATCGAGGAGGCGCAGCGCCAGCACCAGGCGCTGGTGCAGCAGGCCGCCGCGGTGATCGGCAACCAGCGCCAGCTGGAGATGAAGCTCTCCCGCCAGATGTCCGAGGTCGAGCGGTTGCAGGGCAACGCCCGGCAGGCCCTGGTCCTCGCCGACCAGGCCCGGGCCCGGGGCGACGAGGCCGAGGCCGGGCGCTACGAGCAGTCCGCGCAGACCCTCGCCTCCCAGCTGGTCTCCGCCGAGCAGGCCACCGAGGACCTCAAGACCCTGCACGACCAGGCGCTCGGGGCCGCCGCGCAGGCGCGCAAGGCGGTGGAGAACAACTCGATGATCCTCCAGCAGAAGCTCGCCGAGCGCACCAAGCTGCTCAGCCAACTGGAGCAGGCCAAGATGCAGGAGAGCGTCGCCCAGTCGCTGGAGTCGATGTCGGCGCTGACCGCCTCCGGCACCACCCCCACCCTGGACGAGGTGCGCGACCGGATCGAGCGGCGCTACGCCAACGCGATGGGCCGCGCCGAACTGGCCGGCAACTCCGTCGAGGGGCGGATGCTGGAGATCCAGAAGGCGACCCTGGACTCGGCCGGCGCGGCCCGGCTGGAGCAGATCCGGGCCAGCATGGCCGGCGAGCAGCTCGGCGCCCAGCGGGAGCAGCAGGCGGTGCCCCGGGCGGAGCAGGCCGCGCCGGCGGCGCCGGCGGCCGACCCGGCGGCCGCCGCCCGGCTGGACGAGATCCGGGCCAGCATGAGCCGGGAACGAGGCACGGGGGACACCACCGCCGCCGGTTGAGCGGCCGGGGGTCGAGGAGGCACAGGTGGCAGACGAGCGAACCCGGTACTTCCGGCGGCTGAGCCGGCTGCGGCGGTCCGCCCGCCGGTGGAGTGTGCTGGCCGGCGGGCTCGGTGGCGCCGCCGCCGTGCTCACCCCGTACGCCGGGCTGGGGCTGCCGGACGCGGCCTGGGCCGCCGGCGCGGGCGGCGCGGTGGCGCTGGCCGCTTGGCGCTGGATCGACCTGCGCGCGCTGGCCGCCCGGCCGGCGCCGCCGCCGCTCGACCCGGCCGAGGCCGCCGCCCGTTCCCGGGCCCGGCTGGTCGCCGCGGTGGAGCGGCTCCCGGTCGGCCCGGGCGTGCTCGCCGAGGTACGCCGGGTCCGCTCCCGGGTGGCGTTGCGCGGCACCAGCGCCGCCGAGCCGTGGGCCCGGCTGGACCGGGCCGCGCTGACCCTGGCCGGGATGGCCCCCCGGCTCACCGGCCTCGCCGAGCCGGCGGTGCAGGAGGCGGCCACGGCCGACCGGTCGCTGCGGGACCTCGCCAACCGGGTGGCCAGCGTGGAGCGCGCGATGCGGCTGGCCCCGGCCGACGCCCGCCCGCCGCTGGCCGAGGCGCACCGGTCGCTCACCGCGCAGCTGGACAGCGGCGTCGCCGCGTACGAGCGGCTGGTGGTGGCCGCCGCCGGCTACGTCGCCGAGGACGCCCGGCCGGACGCCGAGCACCCGGCCGCCGCCCAGCTCACCGAGGCCACCGACCTGCTGCACGGCGTCGCCGGGGCGCTGGCCGAGCTGCGCGCCGTCAACACCCCGCTGCGCGCCCGCTGAGCCGGCCGGTCACCGCGGCGTGGTGACCGGGACCGGCGTGGTGAACGGCGAGCTGCCGACCACGTTGAACGCGCGGATCCGGTAGTGGTAGGTGACCCCGCGGGCCAGGCCGGTGTTGGTGAAGCCCCGGCCGGTGACCGTGAAGGTGGCCACCTCGCGGGCGAACCCCGGATCCAGGGCCCGCTGCACGATGAACCCGGCGCCCGGCCCGCTCGGGGCGCTGGCCGACCAGCCCAGGATCACCGTGGCGGTGTCCGGGCCGGGCGCGGTGGCCGTGGCGCTCACCGCGGTCGGCGTGCCGGGCACCGGTGGGGTGGTCACCGTGGCCACCGTCGACCAGGGCGAGGCCGCGCCCAGGTACGTCGTCCGCACCCGGTAGTAGTACGTGGTGTCCGGGGCGACGGCGGCGTCCAGGTGCTGGTCGCCGACGCCGATCGCGGTGGTGCCCGGGCCGCTGGTGAACGTCGGGTTGGTGGCCCGCTGCACGTCGATCCCGGTGGCGAAGGAGCGGTTCGCCCAGCGCAGCGCGACCCGCAGCGGCGCGGCCGGCGGGATCACCGCGGCCAGCCCGGCGGGCGCGGTCAGCCGCACCGCGGCCGGCACGCTGTTCGACCAGGCGGAGCAGCTGACGGCGTTCTCGGCGCGGATCCGGTAGTGGTAGGTCACCCCGGGCGTGACGGTGGCGTCGGTGTACCGGGTGGCGGTGGCCGCCACGGTGATCTCGGTAAGCCCCTCGGTGAAGGTGCCGTCGGTGGCCCGCTGGAGCAGGTGGCTGGTGGCCGGGGGGCGGCTGCCGTTGCCGGTCCAGGCCAACGCGATCGCCGGCAGCGCGGTGGCCGAGCCGGGGGCGGGCGTGGCGGTCAGCCCGGTGGGCGCCTTCGGCGCGACCCGCAGCACCAGCGGCCGGTTCATGCCCTGGTCGCGGTACCCGGCCAGCCGGCTGTACCAGCGGTACTCCCAGCCCAGGTTGACCAGGTGGTTCAGCACCATCGCCGGGCGGCCGTCGGCCGGGCTCACCGGCGTCGAGCCGGTCCGGGCGCCGGCCGGCCGGGTCGGGTCGAGCAGCCGTACGCTGTCGCCGATCTTGAACGGCAGGGCGGGGGCGACCGGCCGCAGGGCGACGATCACGTCCTCCCGCGGGTCGACCCGGACGACCTGCTTCCAGCCCAGCTCGGCTCCCTCCGCCGGCCGGACCGTGCCGTCCCAGCCGACCCGGTTGACCACCTGCACGTCGCAGCCGTCGAACTGCACCGGCTGGGTCTGCCGGGCGTGGCCGCTGATCCGCCAGAGCTGGGTGCCGTCGGCGGCGGCGCCGATCCCGACCGCCGGGTCGGTGGCGAAGAGGATCTCGGTGGCCGGGTCGGTCGGGTCCAGCGGCAGGGTGGCGGGGGAGAGCGGCCCGGTGTGCGGGTGCTCGACGCCGAGCCGTCCGGTCAGCCGGCCGTACCCGGGCTCGACGACCTGCTGCACCACCTTGCCGAGCAGCGGCAGGGTCACCGGGGCGCCGGCTCCGGCGGGGGTGAAGGTGACAGTGGTGGCCTGCGCCGGCACCAGGGTCGGCCGGTCGGTCCGCGTGCCGAAGGCGGCGTCGTGGCCGGGCTGCGGCACGATCGGCGGCCGCTGGCCGGCCGCGTACGCCCGGGGCAGCCGGTCGCGCAGCCGGGCCAGGTCGTAGCGGGGCGCCGGGGTGCCGGACACCCGGAACTGGAGCAGCGTGCGGGTGTTCGGCCCGTACCCCGGGCGGGTGGGCGGCGCCCCGCCATCGGCGGTGCGGTCCGGCGCGCCGGTGTGCTGGTCGTAGCGGGGGTCGAAGCCGGGCAGCGGGGCCGGGCAGTCGTTGTAGAGGATCAGCGTGCTGCCCGGGGCGACGGCGGCGAAGTCGACCAGCACGTCGGCCCGCTCGCCGGGGGCGAGCAGCAGGGCGTGCCCGTCGACGTTGAGCACGGTGGGGTCGCGGCGGTCGTACCGGTAGCCGACCGGCCGGTTCGGGATCACCACCGGCGCCGGCAGCAGCCCGCACTCGTTGCCGATCTGGACCAGCTCCGGGCCGGCGGCGGCCGGGTCGGGCACCCCGCCGTCGCGCCCGTCGGTCGGCCAGCCGGCCGGGCGGCCGGGCGCCCGGACCGCGTCCACCATCGGCACCTCGCCGGCGTCGGCGTCGGCCAGGCTGCCGTCGGCCGCCCACATCGGCCCGGTCGAGCGGGCCCGGTAGAGGCCCAGGTTGAGGCTGCGGTCGAGGCAGGCGTTGAGGATCCGGAACCGGTAGGTGCGGGGCTCGACGGTCAGGTAGGGGTAGGCGACGCCGTTGACCAGCATGGTGTCGCCGAACACCTCCGGCACCGCCGACGGGTGCGGCACGCCGGGCGTCCACGGCGGCTCCGCCGGGTCGGTCACCGGGTCGTGGTGCGGGTTCGGCACCGGCTCCGGGCCGGGGTGCGCCGGGCCGGCACCGTCGGGCCCGGCGGCGGGCCCGCTCCGCTCGGCGGTACGCGACCACGGGCCGTAGTCCCACCGGCCGGTCGGGTTCGTCCCGTCGGCCCGGTACGGGTTCTGCCGGGGCTGGTAGACGTGCGGGTGCCAGAGGCTGCCCCGGGCCCCCCAGCGGTCCCGGTCCCAGGTCGGGTCCTCCCCGGCGAGCTGGGTGTCGTCCGGCACGAAGGTCTTGTCCTCGATCACCAGCGGCACCTGGTCGGCCGGCAGCACCCCGTCGGCGACCAGCTCCTCCTCGGCCGGGTCGGTGAGCAGGTAGAGCGCGACCTGACCGGAGTAGACGGTCAGCCGGGCCAGGCCGAGGGTGTTGTCGTGGAACCAGAGCAGCCGGCCGCTCTGCTCGTTCGGGTAGTAGAGGGTGGTGGCGCCGGCGCCGGGCGGCGGCATGTCCGGCACGTGGGTCAGCCCGGCACCGCTCGGGTACGGGGTGATCTCGCCCGCCGGGGTGATCCACTGCCACGGGTTCCCGGCGCAGATCCAGGCCGTCTGCGCACCGGACAGGTGCAGCACCGCCCGGTTCTGCGGGTACGGCGCCGGGCCGTCCAGCGGGCCGGTACCGGCCCCGTACACCGTGGGGTCGACCGGCAGGAAGAGTTCTCCGGCCCGGCCGGTGGGGAGCTGGTTGATGAACTTGATCCGCACCGGCCGGCCCCGCCGGGCCAGCACCACCGGCCCGAGGTGCCAGGGGCGCTCCGGCGGTGCGACGGTGTTGTGCCCGTCGGCGTCGGTGCCCAGGTTGAGTTGCCGGTAGCCGCGCAGCCGGGTGGCCGGCAGGTCCCGGTGCAGGCGCTGGGCGTACTCCCCCAGGCCGATCTCGTAGTAGTCGCAGCCGGGGTAGCTGATGGTGTCCGGGGTGGCCACCGGCAGGTGGGCGCCGAGGTCGTTGGCGCCCAGCGTGCCGAGGCCGGGCAGCGCGTCGACGAACTTGCGGATGCCGGTGCCCACCGTCACCCGGCCGTCGGCGTCGAGCACCGGGCGGGGGCTGCCGGCGAAGTTCGGCACCGGACCGAAGCAGCGCGGCACCGCGGCCGGGTCGAGGCTGGCCGGCACGGGGGCGACCGGATCGGCGGTCCGGGCCGCCGGGACGGTGGGGGTCGGGCCGGCGGTGGCGCCGAGGCGGGCCGCCCAGGGGATCCGGAGTCGACGGAACATCACCATGGCTCTCCCCGGGGTCGGGGCGCGGCGGCCACCACCCCGGCGTGGCGGCCCGGTCGCGCTCGCGTTGACGATCGGTGAGCACTCAACCGCAGCATGCGACGCGGACGGGTGGGTTAGGAAGTACCCAATCGTCCGTATCTGCTGTCGAGCGTGGATCCTCGGCCGCACCGGCCATCGACGCTGGTGGTCCCGGGTGGCCGGGCCGTGGAAGTTCCACGGCGCGCGGAGCGGTATGGCCGGGGTCGGTGCGCCCGGTCGGCGTCACCCTGCGTCGTCGCGCCGGGTGCGCTCGGGCTGGCAGACCGGGCACCAGTAGGTGACCCGCTCGCCGAGTTCCTCCTTGCGGATGGCCGTGCCGCAGCGGCGGCACGGCTGGGCCCGGCGGCCGTACACGTAGCTGGTCTGGCCGCGGTGCAGCGAGCCGGTGGTGCTCTGCGTCCACCGGCCCCGGTTGGCGGCGAGCAGCCGCTGCGCCAGGGTGACCGTGCCGGCGAGGTCGGGCACCGCGCCCACCGGCGTCCACGGCGAGACGCCGCGCAGGAAGAGCACCTCGCACTTGTAGAGGTTGCCGATGCCGGCCAGGTTGCGCTGGTCCAGCAGCGCCTCGCCGATGGTCCTCTCCGGGTGGGCGGCCAGCCGGCGCACCGCCTCGGCCGGGTCCCAGTCCGCGCCGAGCAGGTCGGGGCCGAGCTGCCCGACCAGCGACTCCTCCTCGGCGGTGGGCACCAGCGCCAGCTCGTGCAGGTGGTAACCGACCGCGACCGCCCCGGGGCTGCGCAGCACCACCCGGATCAGGTGGGCCGGCCGGGCGCTCCACCGCTCGCCGGGGGCGTACGCCCGCCAGGCGCCCTCCATCCGCAGGTGCGAGTGCAGCGTCCAGTGCGCCCCGTCGGGTGCGGCGAGCCGGAGCAGCAGGTGCTTGCCCCGGCTGGCGGACTCCCGCACGGTCCAGCCGGTGAGGTCCGTGGTGGCGAGCTGGGGCACGCGGAAGTCGCTGCCGGTCAGCCGGGCGCCGGCCAGCGCGCGGTGCAGCACGCGGGCGGTGTTCCAGACGGTGTCGCCTTCGGGCACCCTGCCATCCTGCACCCGCCGCCGGGTGCCGGCCCGCTGACCGGCCGCCGTGCCGGGTGGGCGGCGGCTTCCACCCGGCGCGGCGGCGTTCCGGCCCGCGCCGACTCGACGCGGCGGCGTCGCAGCCCGCGGCCGGGCCGGCGCGGCGGGGTCAGCCGGCGTCCGGGGCGGCGACCCGGAGCAGGTCGCCGGGTGCGACGCCGAGCAGGTCGGCCGCCCGGCCGCCGTTGACCGCCACCGCCACCAGGCCGGCCGAGTCGCCGTGCACCACCAGCCCGCCGGCCGGGGCGTCGCCGAAGGTCCGCCCGCGTACCGCGTCCCGACCGGCCACCCGTACCCGGGCGGGCAACGCCCCGAGCAGGTCGGCGGGCGCGGCGAGCTGCACGTTGCCGAAATGGTCGACGGTCAGCACCTCGGCGGTGAACCCGCCGGCCTCGCGGTCGAGCACCGGCGCCGGCAGCCGGACCAGGGTCTCCGGGTCGACGGCCGGGCCGGCGTCGGCCAGCGGCGCGCCGAGCGCGAGCCGCGCCGCCACCGGCGCGAAGACGTCCCGGCCGTGGAAGGTGTCCGACACCCGGGCGGCCAGCCACCCGGGCGCGGTCAGCTCGACGGCGGCGGTGATCCCGCCGAGCGCCGCCGCCGCGTCGAGCAGCAGGCCGTTGTCCGGCCCGACCAGCAGCCCGCCCGGCGTGGCGAGCCCGACTCCCCGCCGGGCCGTGCCGACCCCCGGGTCCACCACGGCCACGTGCACGCCGACCGGCAGGTGCGGCACGGTCTGCGCCAGCACGGCCGCGCCCCGGCGTACGTCGCCCGGCGGCACCAGGTGGGTCACGTCGATCAGCCGGGCGGCCGGCGCGAGCCGGGCGATCACCCCGTGACAGGCGGCCACGAAGCCGTCCGCGAGGCCGTAGTCGGTGGTCAGCGAGATCCACGGGATCGGTGCCATGCCGGCAGGTTAGTTCGTCCGCCCCGGCGCCGGCGCCGCGCCGTCGGGTGCCAGGCGCAGCTCCAGGATCAGCTCGTCGTGCAGCGGGATGCCGTCCTCCCCGACCGTCGGGATGCTCGGCTTGAGCCGGCGGGCCCGGTCCACCGCGCCCCGGTCCACGCCCACCAGCCGCAGCCCGCGCCGCTGGTAGAAGCGCAGCGCCCGCAGGTTGTCGTTGGTGGTGATCAGCCACAGCCGGGCCGCGCCCGCGGCCCGGGCGGCGTCCACCGCCGCGGCCAGCAGCGCCGTGCCGACGCCGCCGCCGGGCGTCGCGGCGACCACGCTGACCACCTCCAGGCCGTCGGCGCCGGTGTGGTGGGCGAGCGCCCCGACCACCCCGCCGGCGCCGTCCACCGCCACCAGGGTGGGCAGCGTACGCAGGTCGAAGCGGGTGTCGTGGGCGATCACGTACGGCCCACCCCACTCGCGCTCGTGCAGCGCCTCGACCGCCGCCCGGTCCCCGGGCTCGGCCGGCCGTACCCGCACCCCGCTCATCCCGCCTCCCCGCCCTGCGACCGGCCCGGATGGTATCCGCACCGGGCCGGTCCGGTCCGCCGGATTTACCGGGCGGGCTGGCGGATATGGGACAGCGGCACTGGCCGACCGGCCACTGCCGCCGCCGGCGGCCGGTTCCGCACACTGCCGGGGTGACCAACCGGAAGCCGCCCGCCGTCGCGGTGCTCCTGCTCACGGCCGCGCTGACCGCCGCCTGCGGCGCCGACCGGCGGCCGGATCCCGCCGGCGTCTCGACCGGCGCCCCGGAGGCCGCGCCGGCCACCCCGGTCACCGGCCCGCCGGTCGTCCCGGGTGGCACGACCGCGGCCATCCCGCCGAGGCCCGCCGTGCCGGCGGGGCCGAGCGGTACCACCGAACGCCGCCCGACCGGCCCGCCGCCGGTGGTGCTGCCGGCCCGGCCGGCGGGGACGCCCGGTGCGCGGCAGGTCGTCGCCGCGTTCCGGGCCGCCGGGCTGGCGGCGGGCAACCCGCGGGACCGCTCGGCCGACTGCGGGCCGGACGGGCTCGGGCTGGGCTGCGCGGAGATCGTCGCCACCGACGCGGTCACCGTCTACGTCTTCCCGGACGAGCCCAGCGCCGGCGACGTCGCGGAGATCTGGCGCGGCCAGTCGTACCGGCGCGGCGCCGTGGTGCTCAACTACCTGGAGGCGAAGACCCCGGCCACCGACCGCGCCCGGTACGAGCGGGTACTCAGAACCCTGCGCTGACCGAGCCGGTGCGGCCGTGCGCAGTGCGCGCCCCCGGCCCGCCCGGCCGACGGCCCGCCCTGGACCGGCGGCCGGCGGTCAGCCGCGCAGGCGCAGCCCGCGCGGGGTGGTGCGGAAGCCGGCAGCGGTGAGCGCGTCCCGCAGCGGTGAGGCGTGCACGGCCTCGCCGTCGGCGCGCTCCACCGACATGGCCCCCAGCGCCCCGGAGTGGACCGCGTCGGCGAGCGCCTTGCCGGCCGCGGCGAGGGCGTCGGCGTCGTCGGTGAACGAGAGGATCGTCCGCCCGCCCCGCTCCACGTAGAGCACCAGGTCGCCGCCGACCAGCACGACCAGGGCACCGGCCTTGCGACCCGCCCGGTGCCCGGTGGCCGGGGCCGCCCCGTCGCCGGAGTCGACCGCCCGCTCGGGCCAGGGCAGCGCCGCGCCGTACGGGTTGGCCGGGTCGGTGGCGGCGAGCACCAGCGTCGGCCCGCCGCCGCGACCGCGCCCGCCGTCGGCCGGCTCGGCCAGCGCGCGGATCCGGTCGACCGCGCCGGGCACCGCGAACTGCGCCGCCCCCAGCCCTTCGACGAAGTAGCCCCGCCGGGCCGCGCCGCGCTCCTCCAGCGCGGAGAGCACCGGGTAGACCGCGGCGAAACCGCCGGTCACCTGCTCGGCCACCACCGCGCCCCGGGTGACCACGCCGTGCCGTTCCAGCAGCACGTCGGCCAGCGCCGCCGCCCGGCGGGTCGGGTCGGTGTCGCGCTCGGGCAGCCGGGACCACCGGCCGGCGACGGTCGGTGGGCCGCTGCGGCTCGGCAGCGCCACCCGGCCGGGGCGCCGGTAGCGGGTGCGTGGCGCGCTCGGGCGGGACCGGTGCGCGCCGCCACCGCCGAGCGCGGCGCGCAGCGGGGCGAGCGTGTCGTTGGTCAGGTGACCGGCCCAGACCAGGTCCCAGACGGCGGCGGCCAGCGCGGCGTCGTCGGTCGAGCCGACCCGGTCGGCCAGCGACCGGAAGAACAGCGCCTGCCCGTCGCCGAGCGCCTCCAGCACGGCGTCGTGCAGCGGGGTACGGGTGAGCGCCTCGTCCGGCGGCGGGAGCAGCAGCGGCGCCGCGTCCGCGTACGCCAGGGTGACCCAGCCGTCCCCGCCGGAGATCGCCCCCGAGCCGGCCCAGAGCACCTCGCCGCTGGCGCACAGCTCGTCGAGCTGGGCGGGGGAGTAGTCGGCGACCCGGCCGGGCAGCACCAGCCGCTCCAGCGCCGACGCCGGGACCGCCGCCCCCTGCAACTGCTCGACGGCGGCGGCCACCGCCTCCACGCCGCGGGCGGACGAGCCCACCTGCTGCCAGCGGGGCAGGAACGCGGCCAGCGCCCGGGGCGGCACCGGCTCGATCTCCCGGCGCAGCGCGGCGAGGGACCGGCGGCGCAGCAGGCGCAGCACCTCCGCGTCGCACCACTGGGTGCCGACGGTGTCGGGGGCGAACTCGCCGGAGACCACCCGGCCGGTGGCGGCCAGCCGGCGCAGCGCCTGCTCCACCACGAACACCCCGAGCCCGAACCGGGCCGCGCAGGTGGCGGCGGCGAACGGGCCGTGCGTGCGCGCGTAGCGGGCGACGAGGTCGCCGAGCGGGTCGGCGACCGGTTCGAGGTACGCCTCGGCGACCCCCACCGGCAGGGCCACGCCGAGCGCGTCGCGCAGCCGGCCGGCGTCCTCGACGCCCACCCACCGTTCCTCGCCGGCGATGCGGACCGACAGCACCCGGCGGGCCGCCGCCAGCTCGGTGAGCCAGTCGGCCGGCGCGCCGCGCTCGGCCAGCTCGTCGGTGCTCAGGTCGCCGACCACGCGGAGCAGCTCGACCACGTCCTCCGGGTCGCGCGGGCGCCGCTGCTCGGTCAGCCAGCGCAGCTGCCGCTCGGTCTCGGCCAGCACCGCCGGATCGAGCAGCTCGCGCAGGTCGACCCGGCCGAGCAGCTCGCCGAGCAGGGCCGAGTCCAGCGCCAGCGCGGCGGCCCGGCGCTCGGCCAGCGGGGCGTCGCCCTCGTAGAGGAAGGCGCCGACGTAGCCGAAGAGCAGCGACCGGGCGAACGGGGACGGCTGGGGCGTCTCCACCTCGACCAGCCGCACCTTCCGGGCGGCCAGGTCGCGCATCAGCTCGGCCAGCGCCGGCTGGTCGAAGACGTCCTGCAGGCACTCCCGGGCGGCCTCCAGGGTGACCGGGAAGTCGGCGTACTCGCGGGCCACGTCGAGCAGTTGGGCGGCCCGCTGGCGCTGCTGCCAGAGCGGCTGGCGGCGGCGCGGGTCGCGCCGGGGCAGCAGCAGGGACCGCGCGGCGCACTCCCGGAACCGGGCGGCGAAGAGCGCGGACGTGCCGACCGACTCCTCGACCAGT
Organism: Micromonospora desertarenae; assembly: GCF_056150265.1. Classification (NCBI taxonomy): domain Bacteria; kingdom Bacillati; phylum Actinomycetota; class Actinomycetes; order Micromonosporales; family Micromonosporaceae; genus Micromonospora; species Micromonospora desertarenae. The sequence continues at coordinate 163,177 of NZ_JAXCFQ010000003.1, read as the reverse complement.
TGGGCGATCTCGTCCGGGTCGAAGACCACCACGTCGGCGCCGGGCGGTTCGTCGGCGGTGTCCGGCAGCCGGACGACGATGCCGTCGTCGGCCGGCATCACCTGGGCGTCCACCCCGTAGCGCTCGGCCAGCCGGCGCCCGATCGCCAGCGCCCACGGCCCGTTCACCCGGGCGCCGAGCACGCTGTGCACGGCCAGCCGCCAGTCGCCCAGCTCGTCGCGGAACCGCTCCACCACCACCGTGCGGTCGTCCGGCAGGGCGCGGGTGGCGGCCCGCTGCTCGCGCAGGTAGGCCATCAGGTTGCCGGCGGCCCAGTCGTCCAGCCCGCCGGCGCGCAGCGCGGCGACCGCCGTCTCGTCGTCCTGCCGCAGCAGCGCCCGCACCCGGGCGCCGATCGCCCGGCCCAGCTCCACCGGGCGACCCAGCTGGTCGCCCTTCCAGAACGGCATCTTCGCCGCCTGCCCCGGGGCCGGCGACACCAGCACCCGGTCGGGGGTGATCTCCTCGATCCGCCAGGACGAGGAGCCGAGCAGGAAGACGTCGCCGACCCGGGACTCGTAGACCATCTCCTCGTCCAGCTCGCCGACCCGCGCGGCGCGCTCGGCGCCGGCCAGGAAGACCCCGAACAGGCCCCGGTCGGGGATGGTCCCGCCGCTGGTCACCGCGAGCCGCTGCGCGCCCGGCCGGCCGGTGAGCAGGTCGGTGGCGCGGTCCCAGACCAGCCGGGGCCGCAGCTCGGCGAAGGCGGTGGACGGGTAGCGGCCGGAGAGCATGTCGAGCACCGCGTGCAGCGCCGAGTCGGGCAGCTCGGCGAAGGGCGCCGCCCGGCGGACCACGACCGCCAGGTCGCCGACCCGCCACGGCTCCAGCGCCACCATCGCCACGATCTGCTGGGCCAGCACGTCCAGCGGGTTGCGCGGGTAGTGCAGCTCCTCGATCGCCCCGCCGGCCATCCGCTCGGCCACCACCGTGCAGGAGAGCAGGTCGCCCCGGTGCTTCGGGAAGACCACGCCGCGGGACACCGCGCCCACCTGGTGGCCGGCCCGACCGACCCGTTGCAGCCCGGCGGCCACGCTCGGCGGCGCCTCGATCTGCACCACCAGGTCGACGGCGCCCATGTCGATGCCCAGCTCGAGGCTGGAGGTGGCCACCACGGCGGGCAGCTGCCCGGACTTGAGCGCCTCCTCGATCTGCTTGCGCTCCTCGCGGGAGACGCTGCCGTGGTGGGCGCGGGCGATCACCGGCGGGGCGCCGGCCACCGCGCCGGCCTGGGCCATCAGCTCGGCCGGCATCCGCCCGCCGCGCCCACCGGCGCCACCCGGCCCGCCCCCGGCGGGCCCGCCGTCGGTGGCCGCCGCCAGCTCCTCGACGGCGAGTTCGTTGAGCCGGGCGCAGAGCCGTTCGGCCGAGCGGCGGGAGTTGGTGAAGACGATGGTCGACCGGTGTGCCCGGATCAGCGCGAAGACCCGTTCCTCCACCGCCGGCCAGATCGACGCGCGGCGCGGGCCCAGCCCGCCGAGGTCGTCCTCCGGCGGCTGCTCGTGCTCGTCGAGGCGGGTCATGTCCTCCACCGGCACCTGGACGGTGACCTCGATCGTCTTGGCGGTGGGCGGGGCGACCACGTCGACCGGGCGGGCCCCGCCGAGGAACCGGGCGCAGGTGTCGACCGGCCGGACGGTGGCGCTCAGGCCGATCCGCTGGGCCGGGGCGGGCAGCAGCTCGTCGAGGCGCTCCAGGGAGAGCGCCAGGTGGGCGCCGCGCTTGGTGCCGGCCACCGCGTGCACCTCGTCGACGATCACCGTCTCGACCCCGCGCAGCGAATCCCGGGCGGCGGAGGTGAGCAGCAGGAAGAGCGACTCGGGCGTGGTGATGAGGATGTCCGGCGGGGTGCGGGCGAAGGCGCGGCGCTCGTCGGCCGGCGTGTCGCCGGTGCGCATCCCGACGGTGATGTCGGGCGGGGCGACGCCGAGCCGGGTGGCGGCCTGCCGGATGCCGGCCAGCGGAGCGCGCAGGTTGCGCTCGACGTCGACCGCCAGCGCCTTGAGCGGGCTGACGTAGAGCACCCGGCAGCGCTGCCGGGGCTCGGCCGGCGCCGGCTCGCGGGCCAGCCGGTCCAGCGACCAGAGGAACGCGGCGAGCGTCTTGCCGGAGCCGGTGGGCGCCACCACCAGGGCGTTGCGCCGGGCGGCGATCGACTGCCAGGCGCCGGTCTGCGCCGCGGTCGGGGCGGCGAAGGCGGCGCGGAACCACTCGCGGGTGGCCGGGCCGAAGCCGGCGAGCACCCCGGCCGTCTCGGGGTCGCCCGACGGCCCCGCCGCCGGGTCGACCGGACGCTCCGCCGGGCCGTCGCCACCCGCGCCGCCTCGCACCTCCGCCACGCCTCCATCCTGCCCCGGCGGTCTGACATCCCGCCCGTGCCGACCGGGGAATCTGTCCGGGTCGGGCTCTTACGCGACGGATGCGACGTTGAACGCGGTAAGTCTCAGTTAACTGCTTGCTAGTACAGCGCAACATAAAGTAACTTCACTCGCAACGCGCAGCGGGGCGGAGGGGTCGGATGGCGGTCGAGCAGCGGAGCTTCGAGCCCGGCACCGACGTGCTGATCCGCAAGGTCGACAGTCATCTCGCCGCCGTCCGCGCCGGCCTCACCGGCCCCGAGCTGGAGCTGGCCGAGCGACTCGCCGACTGCCTGCGCGAGCTGGTGGTCTCCACCGCCCAGGCCAGCGCCGCCGACCGTGGCCGGGTCCGCGCCGCTGTGCACTTCTTCGTGCTCCGCCGGGAGAGCCGCGGCCGGTTGCTCTCGGTCCGCTCGCTCACCGCCGCCCAGCGGGTGGTCAACCGGGTGGTACGCCAGCTCGGCCGCCCCGACCTGCTGGTGGAGGCGCGGTGGGACCGCCCGGCCCGGGAGCCCGCGCTGCCCGCCGCCGACGTCGCCCTCCACTGACAGCGTGGCCGGCACGGGGCGGCGGTCGGGCGGGCGATTTCCGGCAAAACCGCCCGTCGAGCGGCGAACTGGCGTCTGATCGCTCGTAGGTGCCGTCCCACCTCAGCGGTGCCCCCTGCCACCTCGACCTGGAGCGCGGGTGCTCGTACTGCTGATCCTCCACCTCCTGGCGGCCCTCGTGGCGCCGCTGCTGGTCCGGTGGTGGGGCCCGCGCGCCTGCTACGCGCTGGCGCTGGCGCCGGCCGCCGCGTTCGGCTGGGCCCTGGCCCGCACGCCAGCGGTCCGGGACGGCGGCGCGGTGGTCGAGACGTACCCCTGGGTGGGCCAGCTCGGGATGGCGCTGGCGCTGCGGCTGACCACCCTGTCCTGGCTGATGACCCTGCTGGTCGGCGGGGTCGGCGCCCTGGTGCTGGTCTACAGCGCCCGGTACTTCGGGCCCGGCTCGCTCGGGCTGGCCCGGTTCGCCGCGGTCCTGGTGGCCTTCGCCGGAGCCATGCTCGGCCTGGTCCTCGCCGACGACCTGCTGCTGCTCTACGTCTGCTGGGAACTCACCACGATCTTCTCGTACCTGCTGATCGGCCACAGCACCGAACGACGGTCCAGCCGCTGGGCGGCGGCGCAGGCGCTGACCGTGACCACCCTCGGCGGGCTCGCCATGCTGGTCGGGTTCGTCATGCTCGGCGAGCACGCCGGCAGCTACCGCTGGTCGGTGATCGCCGCCGGGCCGCTGCCCGACGGGGCTTACCTCGGCACGGCGGTGGTGCTGATCCTGGTCGGGGCGCTGGCCAAGTCGGCCGTGCTGCCGTTCAACACCTGGCTGCCGGTGGCGATGGCGGCGCCCACGCCGGTCAGCGCCTACCTGCACGCGGCGGCGATGGTGAAGGCCGGCGTCTACCTGGTCGGGCTGCTCGCGCCGGTGCTCGCCGCGGTCGGCCCGTGGCGGCCGGTGGTGCTGGTCGCCGGGCTGGCCACCCTGCTCGTCGGCGGCTGGGCGGCGCTGCGGCAGACCGACCTGAAGCTGCTGCTGGCGTACGGGACGGTCAGCCAGCTCGGGCTGCTGATGGCGGTGACCGGGGTGGGCACCCCGGACGCCGCGCTGGCCGCCGCCGCGATGCTGCTCGCGCACGCGCTGTTCAAGGCGGCGCTCTTCCTCGTCGTGGGCATCATCGACCACCGCACCGGCACCCGGGACCTCACCGAGCTGTCCGGGCTGGGCCGCGCCGCGCCACTGCTGGCCACCGTGGCGGTGCTGGCCGCGGCGTCGATGGCCGGCCTGCCCCCACTGGTCGGCTTCGTCGCCAAGGAGGCGGTGCTCGCCGCGTTCACCGACCGGCCGCTGGCGCTGGCCGTCCTGGTCGCCGGCACGGCGCTGACCGTGGCGTACAGCGCCCGGTTCGTCTGGGGCGCGTTCGCCACCCGGCCCGGGGTGCCGACCACCGACGTCGGGCGGGTGGCCCTGCCGATGCTGGCGCCGCCCGCCCTGCTGGCCGCCGCCGGGCTGGTCGCCGGTCCGGCCGCCGGCGGGCTGGACGGCCTGTTCCACCCGTACGCCGAACTCTTCGGCGGCGTCGGCGCGCACCTGGCGCTGTGGCACGGCCTGACCCCCGCGCTCGGCTACTCCGCGCTCGCGGTGGCCGGCGGCGCGCTGCTTTTCGCGCTGCGCGGCCCACTCGCCCCGGTGCTGGCCCGGGTGCGCGCCCCGGTGAACGGCAACCAGGGGTACGAGTGGGTGATCGGCCACTTCGACCGGCTCGCCGCCGACGTCACCGCCGTCACCCAGCGCGGCTCGCTGCCGCAGTACCTCGGCGTCATCCTGCTGGCGCTGGTGGCGGTCCCCGGTGGGGCGATGCTGCTCGCCCGGCCCTGGGCGACCGACGTCGCGCTCTGGTACACGCCGCTGCAACCGGTCGTGCTCCTGGTGATCACCGTGGCGGCCGTGCTCGCCGTCAACGCCCGCCGCCGGTTGACGGCCATGCTGCTGGTCGGCACCACCGGCTACGGCACCGCCATGCTCTTCGTGCTGTACGGCGCGCCGGACCTGGCGCTGACCCAGTTCCTGGTGGAGACGGCCACCATCGCGATCTTCGTGCTGGTGCTGCGCCGGCTGCCCGACCGGTTCTCGGCCCGGCCGTTGCGGCGCAGCCGCTGGGCGCGGCGGGCGATCGGGGTGGCCGCCGGGGTGGTCACCGCGGGACTGGCCCTGGTGGCCGCCGACGCCCGCCGGGCACCCCCGATCTCGGACGCCTTCCCGGAACTCGCGGTGACCGAGGGGTACGGCCGCAACGTGGTCAACGTGACCCTGGTCGACATCCGCGCCTGGGACACCATGGGCGAGCTGTCGGTGCTGGTGGTGGCGGCGACCGGGGTGGCCAGCCTGATCTTCGAGCGGTCCCGCACCGGGCCGCGCCCGCGCCGGCCGGAGCCCGCCGGCCAGCCGACCCGCCCGGACCGCCCGGTCTGGCTGCGCGGCGGGGCCAGCCTCCAGGAGCGGCGCCGGTCCCTGGTGCTGGAGGTGATCACCCGGCTGCTCTTCCACACCGTGGTGCTGTTCTCGCTCTTCCTGCTCTTCTCCGGGCACAACGCGCCGGGCGGCGGGTTCTCCGGCGGTCTGGTGGCCAGCCTCGCGCTGGTGGTGCGCTACCTGGCCGGCGGCCGGTACGAACTGGCCGAGGCGGCCCCGGTCAGCGCCGGCACGGTCCTCGGCGCCGGGCTCGCCGTCTCGGTGGGCAGCGGGGTGATCGCGCTGGCCGCCGGGGGCTCGGTGCTGCAGAGCGCGAAGATCGACCTGGCGCTGCCGCTGATCGGCGAGTTCTACCTGGTCACGTCGCTCTTCTTCGACATCGGCGTCTACCTGGTGGTGGTCGGGCTGATGCTGGACATCCTGCGCAGCCTCGGCACCCAGGTGGACCGGCACATCGAGGCGGCCGGCCGCCCCGGTGGCGGGCTCGCCGTCGACCACGAGGGGGAGCGGCGGTGAGGGACGGCGCGACGGGCCCCACGCTGACCGTGGTGCTCGCCATCGGCATCCTCGTCGCCTGCGGGGTGACCCTGCTGCTGGAGCGCAGCCTGACCCGGATCCTGCTCGGCGTCATCATGCTCGGCAACGGGGTCAACCTGCTCATCCTGCTCAGCGGCCGGCCGGGCGCCCCGCCGGTGGTGGGCACCGCCCCGACCGACGCGATGAGCGGCGCCCTGGCGCAGGCGCTCGTGCTCACCGCCATCGTCATCACCTTCGGGCTGACCGCGTTCCTGCTCGCCGTCAGCTACCGCAGCTGGTACCTGACCGGCGACGACGAGGTGCCGGACGACCTGGAGGACCGGCAGGTCAGGCGGCGGGCCGAGCGCGACGAACTGGTCCCGGCCGACCTCGGCGGCGAGGGCCCGGACGGCGACCCCGAGCAGGTCGACCCGGAGCCGCCGCGCCGGCCGCCGGAGCAGGACGGCGACCGGTGACCGGCCGCCCGCCGACCCCGGACCGGGGTGCCCGGTGAGCCGGCTGGTGCCGCTGCCGGTGGTGGTGCCGCTGCTCGGCGCGGCCCTGACCCTGATGCTGGCCCGCCACCCCCGGTCGCAGCGCGCGATCAGCGTGACCTGCCTGGCCACCACCCTCGCGGTGGCGGTGGTGCTGCTGGTGCAGGCGTACCGGCACGGGCCGCTGGTGACGCAGATCGGGGCGTGGCCGGCGCCGGTGGGCATCGTGCTGGTCGCCGACCAGTTGGCCGCGCTGATGCTGGTGGTCTCCGCCGCGGTCACCCTCTGCGTGCTGCTCTACTCGATCGGGCAGGGCCAGGGCGACTTCGGCGACGCCCCGCCGGTGACCATCTACCACCCCACCTACCTGGTGCTGACCGCCGGCGTGACCAACGCGTTCCTGGCCGGCGACCTGTTCAACCTCTTCGTCGGCTTCGAGATCCTGCTCGCCGCGAGCTTCGTCCTGATCACCCTCGGCGGCACCGAGGCCCGGATCCGCACCGGCTCGACGTACGTGGTGGTCAGCATCCTGTCCTCGATGCTCTTCCTGGCCGGGGTGGGCCTGGTGTACGCGGCGACCGGCACCGTCAACCTCGCCCAGCTCGCCCACCGGCTGGACGCCCTGCCGGCCGGCGTACGGCTGATGCTGGAGCTGACCCTGCTGCTCGCCTTCGGGATCAAGGCGGCGGTCTTCCCGCTGTCGGCCTGGCTGCCGGACAGCTACCCGACCGCGCCCGCGCCGGTCAGCGCGGTCTTCGCCGGCCTGCTCACCAAGGTCGGCGTGTACGCGATCATCCGGACCGAGACGCTGCTCTTCCCGGGCGGCCACGCCGGCACGCTGCTGCTGGTGGTGGCCGGGCTGACCATGATCGTCGGGATCCTGGGCGCGGTGGCCCAGTCGGACCTGAAGCGGCTCTTCTCGTTCACCCTGGTCAGCCACATCGGCTACATGATCTTCGGGGTGGCGCTGAGCAGCGTGGCCGGTCTCACCGGCGCGATCTTCTACGTGCTGCACCACATCACCATCCAGACCACGCTCTTCCTGGTGGTCGGCCTGATCCAGCTCCGGGCCGGCAGCACCGACCTGCGCCGCATCGGCGGCCTGGCGCGGGTGGCCCCGGTGCTCGCGGTGATCTTCTTCGTGCCGGCGATGAACCTGGCCGGCGTCCCGCCGTTCTCCGGGTTCCTCGGCAAGCTCAGCCTGTTCCAGGCCGGCGTGGCGGCCGGCGGCCCGCTGCCCGGCGCGCTGGTCGCGGCCGGGGCGCTGACCAGCCTGCTCACCCTCTACGTGGCCTCCCGGGTATGGAACATCGCCTTCTGGCGGGCACCCCGGCTGGCCACCGAGGAGCCGCCGACCCGGCTGCCCGGCCTGATGGTCGGGTCCACGGTCGCCCTGGTCGTCCTCGGGCTGGCGATGACGGTGGTCGCCGGCCCGCTCTTCCGGGTCACCGCCGACGCGGCCGTGGACCTGCGCCAACGCACCCCGTACGTCCGGGCCGTGCTGCCCCGGGGGGCGCCGTGAACGCGCAGCCGGCGGACCGGGCGCGGGACGTGCGCGGCCGGGTGGTCCGCTCCCGCGACCAGCTGATCGCGTACGGCTGGCTGGTGCTGATCTGGATGCTGCTCTGGGGCGACTTCTCCTGGGGCAACCTGCTGGGCGGGCTGCTGGTCGGCGGGGCGGTGCTGGTCTTCTTCCCGCTGCCGCCGGTGACCTTCGGCGGCCGGCTGCGGCCCGTTCCGCTGCTGGTCTTCGCCGTCCGCTTCGCCGGCGAGCTGGTCCGCGCGAGCCTGCACGTCGCGTGGATCGCCGTGCGGCCCGGGTTCCGGCCCCGGGGGGCGATCATCGCGGTGCGGCTGCGGGTGCGCACCGACCTGAACCTGGCACTCACCGCCGAGATCATCTCGCTGGTGCCGGGGACGCTGATCGTGGAGGTGGACCGGGACAGCGGCACCCTCTACGTGCACGTGCTCGACGTCCGCGGCCCGCAGGACCTGACCGGCAGCCGGGACCGGATCCTCGCCGTCGAGCAGCGGCTCGTCCGCGCCGTCGGCTCGCCCGCGGAGCTGCCCCTGGTGCAGTCCGAATCCGTGCCGAAGGGAGACCGATCGTGACCGCGATCCTCGCCGCCGTCCTCACCGTACTGTTCTCGATCACCGCGCTGTGCGCGCTGGTCCGGCTGTACCGGGGCCCGTCCCTGCTGGACCGGGTGATCGCCGCCGACATGCTGCTCGCCACCATGATCGGCGGGGTGGGCGCCGAGGCGGCGGTCAACCGGAACGCCACCAGCCTGCCGGTGCTGGTGGTGCTCTCGCTGCTCGGCTTCGTGGGCTCGGTGTCGCTGGTCCGCTTCGCCGTCCGGGAGGAGTCCTGATGCCCGCCACGCCCGCCGTGCCGAGGAGGGCCTGATGCTCGGCACCGTCGCCGACTGGTTGGGTGGCGCCTTCCTGGTCGCCGGCGCGCTGCTCAGCCTGGTCGCCGGGATCGGCCTGCTGCGCTTCCCGACCGTGCTGGACCGGATGCACGCCGCCACCAAGCCGCAGACGCTCGGGGTGCTGCTGCTGCTCGTCGGGTTGGCGCTGCGGCTGCGCGACCCGGAGGACCTGGGCATGGTGGCGCTGGTCGGGATCTTCCAGATGGCCACCGCCCCGGTCGCCGCGCAGATGATCGGTCGGGCCGCCTACCGGACCGGCCGGGTCGACCCCCGCCTGCTCGACGTCGACGAGCTGGCCGACCGCTGAGGCCGGGGGGTACCCCGCTGTCCACGTCGTCCGTCGGGTGGCATCCGCCGCCGCTCGCGGGGATGCGTCCCGCCGCGTCCCAATTCCGGGACTGCGGCGATTCTGCGTCTTGCCTCTTGCCGGGTTCCGGGCCCGGCGGCACTCTTCGCAGTGATGGTCATCGATCAATGACCGCCGCCCGGTCACCGCCCACCCGGCGGAACCGGACCACCCCCACCCCGGAGGACCCATGAGCTCCCGCACCCCCCGTCCCGGCTGGCTGGCCGGGCTGGCCGTCGCGGCCGCGACCGTGCTGACCGCCACCTCGGCCGCCGCCGCCCCCACCGCCCCGGCCCCCGCCGCCCCGCCCGCCGCGCTCGCCGCCGCCCCGGACATCCCGCTGGCCAACGTGAAGGCGCACCTCACCCAGCTCCAGTCCATCGCCACCGCCAACGGCGGCAACCGGGCGCACGGCCGGCCCGGCTACCTGGCCTCGGTCAACCACCTCAAGGGCCAGCTGGACGCGGCCGGGTTCACCACCACCGTGCAGTCGTTCAGCTACAACGGCGCCACCGGCTACAACCTGATCGCCGACTGGCCCGGTGGCGACCCGAACGCGGTGCTGATGACCGGGGCCCACCTGGACAGCGTCGCCGCGGGGCCGGGTATCAACGACAACGGCTCCGGCTCGGCGGCCATCCTCGAGGTCGCGCTCGCGGTGGCCCGCACCGGCTTCGCTCCCGCCAAGCACCTGCGGTTCGCCTGGTGGGGTGCGGAGGAACTGGGCCTGCGCGGCTCCCGGCACTACGTGAACACCCTGCCCACGGCGGAGCGCGCGAAGATCAGCCAGTACCTGAACTTCGACATGGTCGGCTCGCCCAACGCCGGCTACTTCGTCTACGACGGCGACAACTCCGACGGGGTGGGCTCCGGCCCCGGCCCGGCCGGCTCCGCTCAGATCGAGCAGACCATCCAGGCGTACTTCACCTCGATCGGGGTGCCGACCCGGGGCACCGACTTCGACGGCCGCAGCGACTACGGCCCGTTCATCAGCGTCGGCATCCCGGCCGGCGGCACCTTCACCGGCGCCGAGGGGATCAAGTCCAGCGCCCAGGCGTCGCTCTGGGGCGGCACCGCGGGCCAGGCGTTCGACCCCTGCTACCACCGCTCCTGCGACACCACCGCCAACATCAACGACACCGCGCTGGACCGCAACGCCGACGCGATCGCGTACACGGTCTGGACGTTGGGCGGGGCCGGCACGCCGCCGGGCAGCACGGTCTGGAGCGACACCTTCGAGACGGCGACCGGCTGGACGGCCGACCCGTCCGGCACCGACACCGCCACCCTGGGCCAGTGGGAACGCGGTGACCCCGCGGCGACCAGCAGCTCGGGCGTGACCACCCAGTCGGGCAGCACGGTCAGCGGCAGCTACGACCTGGTCACCGGGGCGGCCGCGGGCAGCAGCGCCGGGGCGTACGACCTGGACGGCGGGGTGAGCAGCATCCGCTCGCCGGCGATCACGCTGCCGGCCAGCGGCACGCTCACCCTCTCCTTCTCCTGGTACCTGGCCCACCTGAACAACGCCACCAGCGCCGACTACCTCCGGGTGCGGGTGGTCGGCACCAGCACCGTCACCGCGCTGACCGCGACCGGCGCCGCGAGCAACCGGGCGGCGTCCTGGCAGAGCGCCACGGTCGACGTCTCGGCGCTGCGTGGCCAGACGGTGCGGATCATGGTCGAGGCCGCCGACGCCGGCACCGCCAGCCTCGTCGAGGCGGCGGTGGACGACATGACGGTCACCCAGAGCTGAAACCGGACGGCAGGGCCCGGGATCGCCAGTACCGGGCGACCCGGGTCCTTCCGCACACCTTCAGCGGACGTACAGGTGCCGCCGATAAAATGGCGTGCATGATCGACTCCTCTGCCCAGGAGGGCAGCAGTAGCCAGCCGGGTCGTGCCCGGCGCCTGACGACCCCGACGTCCCCGGGAGCCCTGAGCGTCCCGTGTTGATCGTCGTCGGTCTCCTCTTCATCATCGTTCTCACCGCCGCCACCGGTTACTTCGTGGCCCAGGAGTTCGGCTACGTCGCCGTGGACCGAGGCAAGCTCAAGCAGCTCGCCGACGGCGGCGACCAGGCCGCCGCCCGGGCCCTGGAGGTCACCGGCCGGCTCTCCTTCATGCTCTCCGGCGCCCAGCTGGGCATCACCGTCACCGCGCTGCTGGTCGGTTACGTCGCCGAGCCGTTCCTCGGCGCCGGCCTGGCCGACCTGCTCGGCGTGGCCGGCGTCTCCCGCTCGCTGAGCCTGCCGCTCTCCGTGGCGCTGGCCCTGGTCATCGCGACAGTGGTGCAGATGGTGCTGGGCGAGTTGGCGCCGAAGAACCTGGCCATCGCCCGCGCCGAGCCGGTCGCCCGGGCGCTGGCCCGGTCCACCCTGGTCTACCTCAAGGTGGCCGGGCCGGTGATCACCCTCTTCGACCGGGCCGCGGTCCGGCTGCTCCGCCGGGTCGGCATCGAGCCGATCGAGGAGCTGCCCAGCGGGGCCACCCCGGAGGACCTGGAGCAGATCATCGCCGAGTCCCGGCAGGAGGGGCACCTCGACGTCGAGATGTCGACCCTGCTCGACCGGGGCCTCGACTTCCGCCAGCTGACCGCCGGCGAGGCCATGGTGCCGCGGGTCGACGTGCACACCGTACGGGCGAACGAGCCGGTCAGCCGGGTGGTCGAGCTGCTCGACAGCGGCCACTCCCGGTTCCCGGTGCGCGGTGCCGAGGGCGTCGACGACCTGGTCGGCGTGGTCGGGATCGCCGACGTGCTCGGCGTACCCCCGGCCCGGCGGGCGAGCACCCCGGTCGGCGCGGTGGCCGGCCCGCCGCTGCTGGTGCCGGAGACCCTGCCGCTGCCCACGGTGCTGGACCGGCTGCGGTCCGGGCACCGGCAGATGGCCTGCGTGGTCGACGAGTACGGCGGCTTCGCCGGCGTGATCACGCTGGAGGACATCGCCGAGGAGCTGGTCGGCCCGATCCGGGACGAGGACGACCCGCCGGAGCGCGCCCCGGCCCGGCAGGACGACGGGTCCTGGGTGGTGCCCGCCCGCTGGCGCATCGACGAGGTGGCCGACAGCACCGGCATCGCGCTGCCCGAGGCCCCGGAGTACGACACCCTCTCCGGCCTGGTGATGCGCGAGCTGGGCCGGGTGCCCGAGGTCGGCGACCGGCTGGAGATCAGCCTGCCCGCCGACGGCGAGGACGGCGCGGTGGAGCCGCGCGCCCTGGTCGAGGTGCTCGCGGTCGACCGGCACGTGGCCGACTCGGTCCGGCTGCGGCTGGCCGAGCCCGGCGAGCGCCGGGAGGTGTCCGCATGAGCCCCGGGGTGGCGCTGTTCAGCTCGGTGCTGCTGCTGGCGCTGAACGGCTTCTTCGTGGCCGCCGAGTTCGCCCTGGTGGCGAGCAAGCGGTACCGGCTGGAGCAGGCGGCCGCCGGTGGCGGCCGGGCGGCCCGGGCCGCCCTGGACGGGGTGCGCGAGCTGTCGCTGATGCTGGCCGGCGCCCAGTTGGGCATCACCCTGTGCACGCTGGGCCTCGGCGCGCTCGCCGAGCCGGCGATCGAGCACCTGGTCAGCCCGCTGCTGCACGCGGTCGGCCTGCCCGACGCGGCGAGCCACGCGATCGCGCTGATCTTCGCGCTGAGCCTGGTGACCTTCCTGCACCTGGTGATCGGCGAGATGGCGCCGAAGTCCTGGGCGATCACCGACGCGGAGCGCTCGGCGATGCTGCTGGCGCTGCCGTTCCGGGCCTTCGCCCGGGTCTCCCGGCCGGTGCTGTCCGCGCTGAACGCGCTCGCCAACGCGATCCTGCGGCTGTTCCGGGTGAACCCGCAGGACCAGCTCGCCCAGGTGCACGGCCCGGGCGAGCTGCGCATCCTGCTGGAGCAGTCCCGCGAGCACGGCCTGCTCGGCGCCGAGCAGCACGAGTTGCTGACCAGCATGCTGGAGCTGCAGGGCACCACCGTGGCGCAGGTGATGGAGCCGTTCGACCGGATGGTGACGGTGCGCCGGGACGACGCCGCCGACCGGATCGAGCAGGTCAGCCGGGACAGCGGGCGGTCCCGCCTGGCGGTGCTGGACGCCGCCGGCGACGTCTGCGGGCTGGTGCACGTCCGCGAGGCGGTGCGGGTCACCACCACCGGCCGGTCGGCCACCGCCGGCGACCTGATGACCGCCGCGTTCACCCTGCCGGCGTCGGCGTCGGTCACCGAGGCGGTGGCCGCGATGCGGGCCCGGCAGTCCCAGCTCGCGCTGGTCCGCAACGGTGGCGGCCCGGCCCGGCCGATCGGGTTCGTCGCGCTGGAGGACCTGCTGGAGGAGGTCATCGGCGAGTTCGACGACGAGACCGACCCGGTGCCGCGCGGGCGGCGGTTGCGGTGAGGCCGGCCGGGTAAGCCGGCTCCGGCGGCGGGGCGGTCCCGCCCGGGCGGGGGCAGCCCCCGCCCGGTCCGCCGGGACGGGGGAGCGCGGTGCGGCTGACCGGGGTGTCACCGGAGTCCGGCTGGACCGGGCTGTCCGTGCAGACCGCCCTGGCCAACCCGAGCACCCGCCCGGGGCTGCGGTTGCCCGGGCGGATCACGATCACCGCCGGCCGGTTCGACGTGCCGGTCCGGCACGTCCGCCTCGGTCTGGTCACCTCCGTCGAGCCGGACGACCCGGAGGCGCCCCGCCGCCTGGTGCAGTTCCACCAGGCGGCGGTCTCCGGCGGCTTCGTGGTGCGGGCCGGACGGGCCCGCACCATGCCGTTCACGTTCCCGATGCCCTGGGAGACGCCGGTGACCATCTTCGGCGGGGTCCCGCTGCTCAGCCTGCGGATGGGGCTGCGTACCGAGGTGGCCATCGAGCCGCAGCTCGACCAGGGGGCGATGGTCCCGGTCTTCGTCCATCCGCTGCCCACCCAGGCGCACGTCCTGGCCGCGCTGGACACGCTCGGCTTCAGCCTGCGCCAGGCCGGCCTGCTGGACGGCCGGCTGCCCGGGGTGGAGCAGACCCTGCCGCTGCACCAGCGGCTGGGTTACTGGGTGGCCCCGCTCTACGCCGGGCCGATGACCGAGCTGGAGGTGATCTTCGTGGCGAACTCGGCCGGGCTGGAGGTGATCCTCTGGCTGGACCGCCGGCTGGCCCTGGCCGGGATCACCCACCAGAGCATCAGCCGGTTCCGGGTCTGGCACGTCGGCGCGGAGCGGCGGGACTGGGTGGCGACGGTGGACGGGTGGCTGCGGCACGCGATCAACCGGCACGCCGCCGCGGCGGCGCACAGCGACTGGTCGGCCAACATCACCGAGTCCGCGCACGTCAGCCGCCCGCCGGACGAGCCGCTGCACCCGGGCTTCGGCCTCGGCGGCACGGCCGGCGGCGCCGGCATCGGCGGCGGCGGTGGCGGCGGCGACGGCACCTGAGCCGCCGCGCCGGGTTACATCGTGGCGGTGGCGAGCTTGACGCTGAAGCCGAGGAAGAGGGCGGCCACGCCGGTGGTGGCGCCGGCGGCGAGGCGGCGGCGCCGGCGGAACTGCGCCGCCAGGAACGTCCCGGCGAAGATCAGCGCGGTCAGGTAGAGCGCGCTGGTGACCTGGGCGATCAGCCCGAGCAGCAGGAAGGACAGCGCCGGCCAGGCGTACCCGGGGTCGACGAACTGGATGAAGAAGGAGATGAAGAAGAGGATCGCCTTCGGGTTGAGCAGGCTGACCACCAACGCCTTGCGGAACGGGCTGCGCAGCGCGGCCGGCTCCGCGGCGTCGATCAGCCGCGGCGTGGTCGGGTCGTTGCGGTCCCGCCAGCGCCGCCAGGCGCCGCGCAGCATGGTCAACCCCACATAGCCGAGGTACGCGGCGCCGGCGTACTTCACCACCAGGAACAGCGCCGGGTACGCCTGGAGCAGCGAGGCCACCCCGGCGGCGGAGAGGAGCATCAGCACCCCGTCGCCGACGAGCACCCCGCCCACGGCCCGGTAGCCGGCCGCCACGCCCCGCTGCGCGGCGGTGGAGAGCACGAAGAGGGTGTTGGGCCCGGGCAGCAGGATGATCGCCACGGTGCCCAGCAGGTACGTCCAGATGTCGGTGATGCCCAGCACGCCGGACATCATCACGCCACCGGTGCCGCCCGGCGAAGCCTTTCCCGGAGCGTGACCTGTGCTCCTCGCCACTCGTCGACGGTCATCGAATACTGCACGGTGTCCCGCCACGAGCCGTCGGCGCGCTGCCGGTGCATCCGCAGCACCCCCTCGCGGGTGGCGCCGAGCCGCTCGATGGCCCGCTGCGAGCGCTCGTTGCGGATGTCGGTGTGCCACACCACCCGCAGCGCGCCCAGCTCGTCGAAGGCCCGGGTGAGCAGCAGCAGCTTCGCCTCGGTGTTGATCCCGGTGCGCCACCACGGCCGGCCCAGGAAGGTGTATCCGATCGCCACCGCCCGCCGGTCCGGGTCGACCTCGTAGTAGGAGGTGGTGCCGACCACCGCGCCGGTGACCGCGCAGCGCTGCACCCACGGCACCCGCTCACCCCGGTGGTGCGCGGCCAGCGCGGCGGCGACCACCTCGGCGGTCCCGGCCGGGTCGGCCGGCATGGCGGTGCCCAGGTGCCGCCAGACGTCCGGGTCGGCGGTGGCGGTGTGCAACTCGTCGGCGTGCGCGAGGTCGAGCGGCTCCAGCACCACGTGCTCGCCGCGCAGCACCGCCGGCTCCAGCCACGGCGACCGGCCCGGCCGCAGGTACGCCGGGACCGGGGCGGTGACGCCGGCGTCCGGCTCCGGCACGCCGGCGGTCAGCCGCAGCGGCACCACGCCGGCCCAGTGCGGCAGGTCGAGGTCGGCCTCCTCGTCGCGTACGCCCCCGGTGCGCGCCCGGACCGAGACCTCGCGCAGCGGCAGCGCCAGCACGGCGGTCTCGGCCAGCTCGCGGCGGCTCGGCGGGCGGCTGTCCGCGCTGCGCCCGGCGCCGACCTTCTCCACCAGCGCGGCGAGCACGTCGGCCTTCTCCCGCTCGTCGGTGACCAGCCGGGCGGTGCCGTGCGCGACCACCGAGCGGTAGTTGGCGCTGTGGTGGAACTGGGAGCGGCCGTAGACCAGGCCGTCGAGCAGGGTGACCGCGACGCAGACCGGCAGCCCGTCGCCGCGGGCCGCGAGCAGCGGCCGGCTGCCGGTGGAGCCGTGCAGGTAGAGGGTGTCGCCGAGGCGGACGTGCAGGGTGGGCAGCACCCGCGGCTCGCCGTCCACGGTGAACCCCAGCGCGCAGTGGTACGCCTCGTCCAGCACGGCGTGCGCGGCGGCGCGGTCGTAGCTCATCCGGTCCCGGCTGCGGCTGGCGGTGGTCCGAGGGGTCGGTGGGTACATGCTCCCGCCTTTGTTCTAGTACAATCCTGCATTTGTGTCAGCACGCTATCAGGTCACCGGTACGACGGCCGTCGAGATTTCGGCCAGCATCGAGTCCGGCATCCGGGCCGCCGCGCTGCCGCCCGGCGCCACGCTGCCGCCGGTGCGGGCCCTGGCCGCCGAGCTGGCGGTCAGCCCGGCCACCGTCGCCCGGGCCTACCAGGAGCTGCGCCAGCGCGGGCTGGTGGTCACCGCCGGCCGGCACGGCACCCGGGTCCGGCCCCGCCCGCCGGTGGCGTCCCGCCGCTCGGCGCTGCGCCCGCCGCTGGCGCCCGGTCTGCGCGACCTGTCCACCGGGGAACCCGACCCGGCGTTGCTGCCCCCGCTCGGCCCGCACCTGGCCACCCTCGCCGCGGCGGCCGGTCCGCCGGTCAGCTACTCCGGTGCCGGCGTGCTGCCCGAACTGGTCGAGGCGGCCCGGGCGCGGCTGGCCGCCGACGGCGTACCGGCCGGCGAGCTGACCATCACCGGCGGCGCGCTCGACGGCATCGAGCGCCTGCTCGGCGCCCACCTGCGCCCCGGCGACGCGGTGGCGGTCGAGGACCCGGGCTGGGCCAACCTGCTCGACCTGGTGGCCGCCCTCGGGCTGCGCCCGATCGGCGTACCGGTCGACGACGACGGGCCGCTGGTCGCCGGCGTCCGCTCGGCGCTGGCCGCGGGGGCCCGCGCGCTCGTGGTCACCAGCCGGGCGCAGAACCCGACCGGCGCGGCCGTCTCCGCGCACCGGGCGCGGCAGCTGCGCGAGCTGCTCGCCGGCCGGCCCGACCTGCTGTTGATCGAGGACGACCACGCCGCCGAGCTGGCCCGCGTACCGCTGCACCCGCTGGCCGGGGCGACCCCGACGTGGGCCTTCCTCCGGTCGGTGAGCAAGCCCTTCGGGCCCGACCTGCGGCTGGCCGTGTTGGTCGGCGACGAGACGACGGTGGCCCGGGTGGCCGGCCGGGCCCGGGTCGGCGCCGGCTGGGTCTCCACCGTGCTGCAACGGCTGGTCCTGGCGCTCTGGCGGGACCCGGCGGTGGCCGAGCTGGTCGACCGGGCGGCCGGCAGCTACGAGCGGCGCCGCGGCGCGCTGCTCGCCGCGCTGGCCCGGCGCGGTCTGCCGGCGCACGGGCGCAGCGGCATCAACGTCTGGCTGCCGGTGGCGGACGAGACCAGCGCGCTGACGTCGCTGCGCGACGCCGGCTGGGCCGTCGCGCCGGGCGCGCTCTACCGGATCGCCGGCCCGCCGGGGCTGCGGATCACCGTGAGCCGGCTGGCCGACGCCGACGTCGAGCCGCTCGCCGACGCGCTGGCCGGGGCGGTCCGCCCGCCCCCCGTCGCCGGCTTCACCGCCTGAGCGGCCGGCACGAGCGTGAGCCGCCGCGCAGGGGGTAAGCGCGGCCCCGGAGGTGAGCGACATGGCTGGGTCCGGGTCGAAGCGGGGAGTCTGGATCGCCGTCGCGGTGGCGGTGATCGTGCTCATCATCGTGATCATCGCGCTGGCGTCCGGCGGCGGTGACGGCGGTGGCGGCGGGTACTGACGGCGCCCGCCCGCCCGGCGGAGTCCCCCGAACGGGTATATAACAGTCGACATGGCCGAGCAGACCGAGAGCGCTCCGGGCGCCCAGCGGTTCATCCCGCCCGAGGCGGACACCATCGACGCGCTCCGCGCGGCGGCGGCCGGCTGCCGTGGCTGCGAGCTCTACCGGGACGCCTCGCAGACGGTGTTCGGCCGGGGCGACGAGAGCGCCCGGGTGGTCTTCGTGGGCGAGCAGCCCGGCGACATGGAGGACCAGAAGGGCCTGCCGTTCGTCGGCCCCGCCGGCCGGCTGCTCCGCAAGGCCGTCGACGACGCCGGCCTCGACCCGGGGCACATCTACCTGACCAACGCGGTCAAGCACTTCCGCTTCGAGCTGCGCGGCAAGCGGCGCATCCACCAGACCCCGGACCGGGTGCACATCACCGCCTGCCGCCCCTGGCTGGTCGCCGAGTTCGCCCGGCTGGACCCGGAGATCGTGGTGGTGCTGGGCGCCACCGCCGCCAAGGCGCTGCTCGGCCCGACGTTCCGGGTCACCCGCCAGCGCGGCGAGCTGCTGCCGTGGCCCGCCTCGGCGCAGCACCCCGAGGACTTCCAGCGGGTGCCGGTGGACGCCGAGGGCAAGGTCGCCGACGCGCCCGAGGCCCGGCTGCTGGCCACCATCCACCCGTCCGCGGTGCTGCGCGCCGACGACCAGGACAAGGCGTACGACGGGCTGGTCGCCGACCTCACCGTGGCCGCCCGCGCCCTGGCCGCCTGACCCGACCGGCCTCGTCCCAGGCGGTCGGTGGACGGTCACCGGGCCGACGGCGAACACCCACACTCCGGATTGGTCCGGCCGGGCGCGCGGGGATCGGCTCTGCGGCAGGGTCCGCCCGGCGCCTAACGTGGCGGCATGAGCTCGACCCACCCCACCGCCCCGTCCCCGGTCGACGTCGCCGCCGAGCCGCCGACCGACCCGGACGCCGAGCTGAGGCTGGCCACCGGCAACGCCGCCGCGCTCTGGACGGCGCTGGCCGAGACCCGGCGGCACCCGCTGACCCGGCGACCCGGCTTCCTCGCCGTGCACGGCGACGACCGGGCCGGCCTGCGCGTCCTGCTGCGCACCCCGGAACCCACCCCGGACGAGGTGGCCGAGATCGCCGCGCTGGTCCGGCGAGGCGCCGCGGGCCCGGTGACCGTCGAGGACCCGTTCGGCGCCGTGGACCTGACCGGCACGGGCCTGGCGCCCCGGCACCTGCCGGTCATGATCCGCCCTCCCGCGCCCGCCCCGGCGCCCGCGCCGCGGGTGATCCCGGTCGACGACCCGCGGCGGCTGGCCACTGTCGAGCGGGTGGTGGTGTCCGGCTTCCCGCTGGGCGGGCTGCACCCGTACCGGCCGGGTGAGGCGTTCCCGGTGGCCCTGCTCGGCCGACCCGGGATCCGGTTCCTGCTCGCCGAGGTCGACGGCGTACCCGCCGGCGCCTGCCTGACCGTGCGCGCCGAGGTGGCCGGGCTGTACTGGATGACCACGCTGCCCGAGCACCGGTCCCGGGGCGTGGGCCGGGCGCTGCTGCACGCGGCGCTGGCGGAGCTGGCCGGTCACCCGGTCACCCTCACCGCGTCCCGGGCCGGCCGCCCGCTCTACGACTCGCTCGGCTTCCGGCCCGTCGCCCGGGCCACCTGGTGGTCCTGACCGCCCGACCCCGCCGGTCGGCGATCGGCACTGTTCCGCACGGGTGGCCGGTGCCACACTTGCCGCCATGCAGCAGCATCTCTACGAGCGCGACCACGACGAGTTCCGGGACCTGTGCCGCGCGTTCCTCGCCCGCGAGGCGGTGCCGCACCACGAGCGGTGGGAGGCCGCCGGGATCGTTGACCGGGAGGTGTGGCGCAAGGCCGGCGCCGCCGGACTGCTCGGCATGGACGTCGACCCCGAGTACGGCGGTGGCGGCCAGCGGGACTTCCGGTACAACGCGGTGCTGGTGGAGGAGATCGTCGCCGCCGGCTGCTCGGGGCTCGGCTTCGGCCTGCACAACGACGTGGTGGCCCCGTACCTCACCGAGCTGACCACCGACGACCAGCGCAAGCGCTGGCTGCCCGGGTTCTGCTCCGGCGACCTGGTCACCGCCATCGCGATGAGCGAGCCCGGCGCCGGCTCCGACCTGGCCGGCGTCCGCACCACCGCGGTACGCGACGGCGACGCGCTCGTGCTCAACGGTCAGAAGACCTTCATCACCAACGGCGAGCTGGCCGACCTGGTGGTCGTGGTCGCCCGCACGGCCGACCAGGGCGCGCACGGGGTGAGCCTGATCGCGGTGGAGACCGGCACGCCCGGCTTCACCCGGGGCCGGCGGCTGGCCAAGGTGGGGCTGAAGGCCAACGACACCGCCGAGCTCTTCTTCGACGACTGCCGGGTGCCGGCGGAGAACCTGATCGGCACCGAGAACCACGGCTTCTACCACCTGATGGCCAACCTGCCCCGGGAGCGGCTGAGCATCGCGGTCGCCGCGGTCGCGGCCGCCGAGAAGCTGCTCGCCGTCACCCTGGACTACGCCCGCTCCCGGCAGGCGTTCGGCCGGCCGATCGGCGCCTTCCAGCACAACCGGTTCCTCCTGGCCGAGCTGGACACCGAGGTGACCATCGCCCGGACCTTCGTCAACCACTGCGTCGCCGAGTTCAACGCCGGCCGGCTCTCGGTGACCGACGCGGCCAA
Source organism: Micromonospora desertarenae (assembly GCF_056150265.1). NCBI lineage: Bacteria > Bacillati > Actinomycetota > Actinomycetes > Micromonosporales > Micromonosporaceae > Micromonospora > Micromonospora desertarenae. The sequence continues at coordinate 142,425 of NZ_JAXCFQ010000003.1, read as the reverse complement.
GGCCAAGTGGTGGACCACCGAGCTGCAGAACCGGGTCGCCGACCGCTGCGTGCAGCTGCACGGCGGCTACGGCTACATGCTGGAGTACCCGGTGGCGAAGGCGTGGCTGGACGGGCGGGTGCAGACCATCTACGGCGGCACCACCGAGATCATGAAGGAGATCATCGGCCGCGGGCTCGGCCTGTAGCGAAACCGGGTGCCATCGGCCCGGGTGGCTGCGCAAGGATGGACAGCGCCCGCACCCCTTACCGGACCGAGGAGCCGCCGATGACCACGGACCTGACCGCGCCGGTCGCCGCCGCCCCGGACGTCGCGCCGATCCAGCGGCGGACCCTGGGGCTGCTCTTCGGCACCCAGATCATCGGCGGGATCGGCGTCACCATCGGCATCGCGGTGGGCGCGCTGCTGGCCGCCCGGGTGGCCGGCACCGCGGTGGCCGGCCTGGCCCAGAGCGCCGCCGTGGTGGGTGGGGCGCTGCTGGCCGTCCCGGTGACCCGGATCATGAACGCGCACGGCCGCCGGCCGGGGCTGGCCTTCGCCTACCTGGCCGGCGCGGTCGGCGCGGTGCTGGTGGTGCTCGCCACGGTCACCCGGTCCGTGCCGCTGCTCTTCCTCGGCATGCTCTTCTTCGGCGGCGGCACCGCGGCCAACCTCCAGGCCCGCTACGCCGCGGTGGACCTCGCCGAACCGGCCCGCCGGGGGCGGCAGCTCTCGCTGATCGTCTGGGCCACCACCATCGGCGCGGTGGCCGCGCCGAACTTCGCCGCGCTCGCCGACCGCACCACCAGCGGCTGGGGACTGCCGCCGCTGGCCGGCCCGTTCGCCTTCAGCGCGGCCGCGTTCGTGCTGGCCGCGGGCGTACTGCTGGTACTGCTGCGGCCCGACCCGCTGCTCACCGCGCGCCGGCTGGCGGCGGCCCCCGCCCCGGTGGCCACCGGAGCGGCGGACGTCACCCCACCGGCCGAGGCGGTCGCCGCGCCGGCCCGGCCCGCCCGTGGCGCCGGGATGCGGGCGGCCTGGCAGGTGGTACGCGGCCGCCCGGCCGCCCGGCTCGGCATCGCCGCGGTGGCGGTGGGCCACGTGGTGATGGTGGCGGTGATGTCGATGACGCCGGTCCGCCTCGGCGAGTCGCACGGCGACGCCGACGTGCTGCGGGTGGTCGGCATCGTGCTGAGCCTGCACATCGCCGGCATGTACGCCCTCTCCCCGCTGGTCGGCTGGCTGACCGACCGACTCGGTCGGCGCGCGGTGATCCTCACCGGCGTCGGGCTGCTGCTCGCCGCGTGCGCGGTGGCCGGCACGGCCGGGCACCACACGCCCCGGCTCTCGATCGGCCTGGTCCTGCTCGGGCTGGGCTGGTCCGGCACCATGGTGGCCGGCTCCACGCTGCTGTCCGAGTCGGTGCCGGCGGCCGTCCGCCCGAGCGTGCAGGGGTTCTCCGACCTGACGATGGGGCTGGCCGGCGCGGGAGCCGCCGCGGTCAGCGGGTTTGTCATGCGGGCCGCCGGTTATCCGGTGCTCACCCTGCTCGCGGCGATCGCCGTGGTGCCGCTGGTGGCGCTAGCGTTGCGGGCGGTGCCGGCGAGCGCACCGGACGAGGAGGACTGATCACGTGCGGCTGACCGACTTCTGGGCGCGGCTGGAGGAGACGTTCGGGCCGGGCTACGCGGCCAGCATCGCCTCCGACCAGGTGCTGGCCCAGCTCGGCGGACGGACCATCCAGCAGGCGCTCGCCGCGGGTGAGGAGACGCACGTGGTGTGGCGGGCGGTCGTCGCCGCCTATCCCGACCGGGTGCCCGCCCGACTACGCTGAGCAGCCTTTTCGCCGCCCCCGCGTGTCGCTTGCCGACTCGTACACCTGTTCGGCTATTGTCCACAGCGGGGTGCTCGTCCACAGCTCGCGGCCCGTCGGCTGGTTTTCTGTCGGACCCAGCGCCTAGCGTGTCCGCGTGACGCGAAGCTCAGGAAAGACGCCGGCGAAGGCAGGGGTGGCAACGATGGCAGCAGGGCCTGACCGGGAGAAGGCACTCGACCTTGCTCTCGCTCAGATCGACAAGCAGTTCGGCAAGGGCTCGGTGATGCGGCTGGGGGAGCGGCCGGTCATCCAGACCGCGGTGATCCCGACCGGCTCCATCGCGCTCGACGTGGCCCTCGGCGTGGGCGGTCTGCCCCGCGGCCGGGTCGTCGAGATCTACGGTCCGGAGTCCAGCGGTAAGACCACGGTGGCGCTGCACGCGGTGGCCAACGCCCAGCGGGCCGGCGGCATCGCCGCCTTCGTCGACGCCGAGCACGCGCTCGACCCGGAGTACGCGAAGGCCCTGGGCGTCGACACCGACGCGCTGCTGGTGTCCCAGCCGGACACCGGTGAGCAGGCGCTGGAGATCGCCGACATGCTGGTCCGCTCCGGCGCGCTCGACATCATCGTGATCGACTCGGTGGCCGCGCTGGTGCCGCGCGCCGAGATCGAGGGCGAGATGGGCGACAGCCACGTGGGTCTGCAGGCCCGGCTGATGAGCCAGGCGCTGCGGAAGATCACCGGCGTGCTCAACAACACCGGCACCACGGCGATCTTCATCAACCAGCTGCGCGAGAAGATCGGTGTGATGTTCGGCAGCCCGGAGACCACCACCGGTGGTCGGGCGCTGAAGTTCTACGCCTCGGTCCGGCTCGACGTGCGCCGCATCGAGAGCCTCAAGGACGGCACCGACGTGGTCGGTAACCGCACCCGGGTCAAGGTGGTGAAGAACAAGGTCGCCGCGCCGTTCAAGCAGGCCGAGTTCGACATCATGTACGGCAAGGGCATCTCCCGTGAGGGCTCGCTGATCGACGTCGGCGTCGAGCAGGCGATCATCCGCAAGTCCGGCGCCTGGTACACCTACGACGGCGACCAGCTCGGCCAGGGCAAGGAGAAGGCCCGCGAGTTCCTCCGCGAGAACCCGGACGTGGCCGCCGAGATCGAGAAGAAGATCCTGGAGAAGCTCGGCGTCGGGGTCGGCGCGGGCGACGCCGCCGGTGGCCCGGAGCTGCCGCCGGTCGACTTCTGACCTGACTCGTGGCAGGACGACGTGCCCGTACGGGGCGGGGCTGGGATGCCAGCCCACCCCGTACGGGTGACGCCAGCACGCCGCGGCCCCGCCGCGGCCGGCGCGGCCGTTCCGAGGAGGAGGCCGGTTCCGAGGCGCCCGCCGCCGCGCCGCGCGACGAGGCGGAGGTGGCCCGGGAGATCTGCCTGCGCCTGCTCGCCGTGCGGCCCCGTACCCGGGCCGAGCTGGCCACGGCGCTCGCCAAGCGGGGCATCTCCGAGGAGGTCTCGGCCGAGGTGCTCGACCGCTACGACGAGGTCGGCATCATCGACGACGCCGCCTTCGCCCGCGCCTGGGTGAGCAGCCGGCACGCCGGCCGCGGATTGGCCCGCCGGGCGCTGGCCAACGAACTGCGCCAGCGCGGAGTCGACGGCGACGTGGCCCGCGAGGCGCTCGGCGAGCTGGACGAGACCACCGAGGCTGAGACGGCCCGCGCCCTGGTCGAGCGGAAGCTCCGGGTCGCCCGTGGCGAGCCCGACGCGGTGTTCCGCCGGCTGGTCGGCATGCTGGCCCGCAAGGGCTACCCGCCCGGCGTGGCCATCCGCGCGGTGAAGGACGCCCTCGCCGCGCAGAGCGCCGAGGCGGCCGAGTTCGCTGAGCAGATCGACGCCGACGCCCTCGCCGACGCCGAGGGCGAACTGGACCGCGACAACCGGGCGGCCGAATGACCGGCCGGGCGATGTTCACGTGGCCGGGCAACCGGCCGAGCGAACCACTCCCGGCGGCCGGTCGGCGGGTGGCGGCGCCAGGGAGGGCCGGCCGATGCTGAAGGCCTGCCTCAACGGCGGGCGGGGTCGCGACGAGCACCCGGCGGTCCCGCTCACCCCGGCCGAACTGGCCGCCGACGCGGCCCGCTGCGCCGATCTCGGCGTGGCGGCGGTGCACGTCCATCCGCGCGACACCGACGGTGCCGAGTCGTTGCGTCCCGAGGTCATCGCGGCGGCCCTCACCGCGATCCGGGCCGCCCGGCCCGGGCTGCCGGTCGGGGTGAGCACCGGTGCCTGGATCGAACCGGATCCGGCCGCTCGGGTGGCCGCCGTCCGCGCCTGGCGGGTCCTGCCCGACTTCGCGTCGGTCAACGCCCACGAGGAGGGCGCGGAGGCGGTCGCCGCCGCGCTGCACGAGCGGGGCGTGCTGGTGGAGGCCGGGCTCTGGACGGTCGAGGCGGTGGCGGCCTACCGGGCCTGGCGGGTGCCGGCGGGGCGGCTGCTGATCGAGTGCATGGCCGAGCAACCGCCGGTGGCGCTCGCGGACGCGGCGGCGATGCTCGCCGCCCTGCCGCGCGCCGCGGCGCCGGTCGAGCCGCGGGTCGAGCCGCCGGTGCTGCTGCACGCCGAGGGGCCGGCCACCTGGACGGTGCTCGCCGAGGCGGTCCGCCGGGGGCTGCACGCCCGCATCGGCCTGGAAGACACCCTCCAGCTACCGGACGGCACGCCCGCCCCGGACAACCCGGCACTGGTCACCGCCGCGCTGGCCGCCGGCGCCCGCTGAGCCGCCCCCGCCGGGCCGACGGCACCCCTCGCCGCGGCGGCGCTGACCGACGCGGGATCGGCGGCACCCGCCGCCGGGTTGGCGCCGGCCCGACGCCAGATCGGCGATGTGGCGGTGTCCGGCGGGCCGGGAGACCGCCATGTCGGCGACACGGAGTCGATCAGCCGCGGCGACGACGCCGCGATGATCCTCCGGCGAGCCCCGAGCCCCGAGCCCCGAGCCCCGAGCCGCGAGCCGCGAGCCGCGAGCCGCGAGCCGCGAGCCGCGAGCCGCGAGCCGCGAGCCGCGAGCCGCGAGCCGCGAGCCGCGAGCCGCGAGCCGCGAGCCCTCAGTCCCCAGCCGCGAGCCGCGAGCCCCCAGCCGCGAGCCCCCCAGCCCTCAGTCCCCAGCCGCGAGCCCTGAGCCGCGAGCCCCAGTCCCGAGTCCCCTAAGCCCGAGTCGTGAGCCCGAGCCGGCCGGGTCGGGCCGGCGGAGCACCTTGCCGGTGCGCTCGACCCCGGGGTTGAGCAGCGATGACAGCCATCCGACACTGCCCGAGGGTGGAGTTTGTCCCCCGGTGTCCGGCGTTTCGTCAGCGCTGGGTGACGCGGCAACTTCGCTCCGTTCGGGGGGTTTGATCATGAGTTCTTGACCAGACCGGCCCTCGCGACCTAGCCTCGCCATACAGGCTCACATTGCCCGACCAGCGCAGGCTAAGCGCACAACATAGATCGCGTAACAGAACCGCATCACTTTGGCCAGCACCATCGGCCATACCACCGCAGCTCCGGACAGGCCGGTCGGGAGTTGAGGAGACAACTGCACCCGGTCGCCGGCGATGCTTCGGGCACCGCCGGCGGAGAGAGCTACCCACGGCCAGTCGCTCCGGTCGGGCGTCCAGAGCCGCAGGAGTGTGCCTTCCGGCACGGTCACTGCGGCGCCGACGTTCAGGGGAGGCGGCCATGGCGGGGCGGCACAGGTTCACCGGTGGTCCCCACGAGGTCCCGGCATGAGCGAGCGTCAGCGAGCGAATCAGCGGGGCAGTGCGCTTGAGCCTCATGTCGGCACGCAGCGGAGCGGAGTGCCGGCATGAGCGGGCGTCAGCGAGCGGATCAGCGGGACAGTGCGCTTGTGTCTCATGGCGGCACGCAGCGGAGCGGAGTGCCGGCATGAGGGAGCGTCAGCGAGCGGATCAGCGGGGCGGTGCGCTTGAGCCTCGTGTCGGCACGCGGCGGAGCGGAGTGCCGGCATGAGCGGGTTCGACGTCGTGCTCCTCGTGGTGGTGCTGATCCTGACCGTGGTGGTGGTCGGGGCGGTGCTGCTGGGCGTCCGGACGCTGCGCCGGTTCCAGGCCGCGCCGGCCCCCGAGGATCCGGCCTTCATCGCCGAGAAGGACCGGCAGGAGCAGTCCCTGGCCGCGCTGCGCAGCGCCGCCGACGAGGCGAACAGCACCATCGACGTGGCGAAGTCCGCGGCCGCGGCGGCGCGCGCCGAGGCGGCCGCGGCCAAGGCGGAGGCGAAGGCGGCCCGGGCGGAGGCCCGCCGGGTGCTCGACGACGCCCGCGCCGAGGCGGACACCGTGCTGGAGCGGGCGCACAAGCAGGCCGAGGCGGACGCCGAGCAACTGCGGGCGGCGGCCCGGCGCAGCGGCGAGCGTGAGGTGGCCGTGCTCGCCGCCACCACCCGCGAGCAGGCGGCCGAGGTGGAGCGCCGGGCGGCCCGGATGGACGAGCGGGAGCGACTGCACACCGAGGAGGTCGAGCGGCTCGCCGAGCGGGAGCGGCAGCTGACCGCCGCGACCGCCGCGCTGGCCGCCCGGGAGGCCGAGCTGGCCCGGCGGGAGGCGGAGCTGGCCGAGGCCGAGGAGCAGCGGCGGCGCGAGCTGGAACGGGTGGCCGGGCTCACCGCCGACGCGGCCCGGGCCGAGCTGATCGAGGCCATCGAGTCGCAGGCCAAGCGGGAGGCGGCGCTGCTGGTCCGGGACATCGAGGCGGACGCGCGCAGCACCGCCGAGCAGCGGGCCCGGCACATCGTGGTCGACGCCATCCAGCGGGTGGCCAGCGAGCAGACCGCGGAGAGCGTGGTCAGCGTCCTGCACCTGCCCGGTGACGAGATGAAGGGGCGGATCATCGGTCGCGAGGGCCGCAACATCCGGGCCTTCGAGTCGGTCACCGGGGTCAACCTGATCATCGACGACACCCCCGAGGCGGTGCTGCTCTCCTGCTTCGACCCGGTACGCCGGGAGGTCGGCCGGCTGACCCTGGAGAAGCTGGTGCTGGACGGCCGGATCCACCCGCACCGGATCGAGGAGGTCTACGACCTGGCCCGGCACGAGGTGGAGGAGCTCTGCCAGCGGGCCGCCGAGGACGCCCTGGTCGAGGTCGGCATCACCGAGATCCACCCGGAGCTGGTCACCCTGCTCGGCCGGCTGCGCTACCGCACCTCGTACGGGCAGAACGTGCTCAAGCACCTGGTGGAGACCGCGCACATCGCCGGCGTCATGGCCGCCGAGCTGCGCCTGGACGTGCCCACCATCAAGCGCTGCGCGTTCCTGCACGACATCGGCAAGGCGCTCACCCACGAGGTGGAGGGCAGCCACGCCATCATCGGTGCGGACCTGGCCCGCAAGTACGGCGAGAGCGACGACGTGGTGCACGCCATCGAGGCGCACCACAACGAGGTGCCGCCGCAGACCATCGAGGCGGTGCTGACCCAGGCCTCCGACGCCTGCTCGGGCGGCCGGCCGGGCGCCCGCCGGGAGAGCCTGGAGGCGTACGTCAAGCGGCTGGAGCGGATCGAGGAGATCGCGGCCGGCAAGCTCGGCGTGGAGAAGGTCTTCGCCATGCAGGCCGGCCGGGAGATCCGGGTGATGGTCAAGCCGGACGACGTGGACGACATCGGCGCCGCCGTGCTGGCCCGGGACGTGGCGAAGCAGATCGAGGAGGAGCTGACCTACCCCGGTCAGATCCGGGTCACCGTGGTCCGCGAGTCCCGGGTCACCGAGATCGCCCGCTGACCCGTCAACGGCGAGAGGGCCGGCCCGGTCTCCCGGGCCGGCCCTCTCGTTTCCCGACGTCAGGTGGTGGTGCCGGCGACCGCCTCGGTCTCCAGCTCGGTGCCCGCGGCCCCGGTACGGGTGCCGCCCGCACTCTTGCGGCCCCGGGCGAGCCGGTGCTGGACGTACTGGGCCAGCTTGGACAGCGAGTAGTTGACCACGATGAAGATCACGCCGATCACGATGTAGACCTGGATCGGGTTGCCCAGCGAGCCGATGATCTGCTTGCCGATGTTCAGGGCCTCCTCGTAGCTGATGATGAAGCCGAGCGAGGTGTCCTTGAGCACCACCACGAGCTGGCTGATCAGCGCCGGCAGCATGATCCGGAACGCCTGCGGCAGCAGGATCATCCGGGTGGTCTGCCACGGGGCGAGACCGATCGCCGCGGCCGCCTCGGCCTGCCCGCCGGGCAGACCCTCCATGCCGGAGCGGAGGATCTCGGCGATGACCACCGAGTTGTAGATGGTCAGGCCGATGACCAGGTACCAGAGCGTGTCGAAGGTAACCCCGAACTCCGGGAAGCCGCGGGCCACGAAGAAGATCGTGATGACCACGGGCAGGCCCCGGAAGACCTCGACGCAGACCCGGGTGACCCCGGAGAGCAGCATGCTCAGCCCGCGCAGCAGGTACGACACCGGGGTGGCCAGCCCGGTGAACCGGCGCCGGGCGAGGCTCTTGAGCTGGATCCGCAGCATCGCCAGCAGGGTGCCGACGATCAGCGAGGAGACGATGGCCAGCGCGGCGGCGATCAGCGTGTTCTTGAAGCCGAGGCCGATCCGCTCCCAGACCAGCGGAAAGTTCTCGTTGCCGGGGTCCACCAGCGGGCCCCACAGCTCCATCGAGAACTGGCCTTTCTCGTCCAGCGGACGGTAGACCAGGAAGTAGGCGCCGACCAGCAGCAGGGCGGTGGCCACCACGCTGCTGACCAGGGTGATCCGGCGCTGCCGGGGGCCGGGTACGTCGTAGAGGACGGTCTGCTGGCTCATCGGGCCACCGCCTGCCGCTTCTCGATCCGGTCGAGGAGGGCGCCCAGGGGGACGGTCATGATCAGGTATCCGATCGAGATGCCGATGGCGACCGGCACGAAGGCGTAGCCCTCGGCCGAGGTGAGCTGGTCGGCGGTCGCGGAGAGGTCGCCGACGACCCCGAAGAACCCGATCAGCGCCGAGTTCTTGATCATCGCGATGATCACCGAGCCGAGCGGCACCACGGACGCCTTCCAGGACTGTGGCAGCACCACGTAGCGCAGGTTCTGGCCGAAGGTGAGGCCCAGCGACCGGGCGGCCTCGGCCTGCCCGGCCGGCACCGCGTTGACCCCCGAGCGCAGCGCCTCGCAGACGAACGCCGCGGTGTAGAGCACCAGCGCGACCAGCGCGAAGCGGAAGTACGGCAGGTCGGTGCCGAGCCGGGTGAAGATGGCGTCCAGCCCGGGGATGCGGAGGAAGTCCGCGTTGGAGCCGAGCGCCGGCAGGCCGAAGGCGGCGAAGAACATCACCACGGTCAGCGGCATGTTCCGGAACACGTTCACGTATCCGGTGCCGAGCGCGCGCAGCGGCGGCACCGGTGAGATGCGGAGCACCGCCACGACGGCGCCCAGGATCAGGGCGCCGATCGCGGCGAGTACGCAGATCTGGAGGGTGAGCCAGAAACCACCCGCGAAGACGTCGAACTTGTCGATGAGCACACTCACGGGTCGGTCTTCCTCCCCACCCTCCAGATCAACGGGTCAGATCAGTAGCGGTTGACGGTCGGAGCGCTGCCGAGCTCGGCACCGAACTTGCCGGCGGTGTCGTCCCACGCCTTCTTCCAGCTGCCGTCGGCGAACGCCTTCTCCAGCGTGTCGTTGATGAAGTTGCGGAACTCGGTGTCCTCCTTCTTCACCCCGATGCCGTACGGCTCCTTGGTGAAGTTGTCACCGGCCAGCTTGAACGACGCCTCGTCCTTGGCGATGTAGCCGAGCAGGATGACGTTGTCGGTGGTCACCGCGTCCACCTGGCCGCCCTTGAGGGCGTCCTTGCACTTGTCGTACGTGTCGAAGAGCACCAGCTGGGTGGCGACGTCCTTGACGTACTTCTTGATCTCCTCGGCCGGCGTCGAGCCGGTGACCGAGCAGACCTTCTTGGTGCCGTCCTTGAAGGAGTCCGGCCCGGTGATGGTGGTGTCGTCCTTCTTCACCAGGATGTTCTGGCCGGCCTCGTAGTACGGCCCGGCGAAGGCGATCCGCTCCTTGCGCTTGTCGTTGATCGTGTAGGTCGCCGCGACCAGGTCGACGGTGCCGTTGACGATCACGTCCTCGCGGACCTTCGAGGGGGCCTCCACCCACTCGATCTTGTCCTCGGGGATGCCCAGCTCCTTGACGATGATCTTCGCGACCTCGACGTCGAAGCCCTCCGGCTTGCCCGACAGGCCCTTGAGGCCGAAGCCCGGCTGGTCGAACTTGGTGCCGATCTTGATGGACTGGGCCTTGTTCAGCCGCTCCATCGTGGTGCCGGCGGCGAACGACTTGCTGCCGGCGCCGGTGCCCTCGCCGCCGTCGTCGTCGCCACCGCAGGCGGCCATGCCGAGCGCCAGGGTGGCGGCCGCGGCGAGCGCCGCTACGCGCTTCATACGCATACTCTTCTCCTTCTTCGACGAAGCCGCCGGGGGACGGCGCGCTCCAGGTACGGACGCCTAGTGCGTGAGGATCTTGGAGAGGAAGTCCTTGGCCCGCTCGCTGCGCGGGTTGCCGAAGAACTCGGCCGGGGGAGCGTCCTCGACCAGTTGGCCGTCGGCCATGAAGATCACCCGGTTGGCCGCGTGCCGGGCGAAGCCCATCTCGTGGGTCACCACGACCATGGTCATGCCGTCGCGGGCCAGCGAGGTCATCACCTCGAGCACCTCACCGACCATCTCCGGGTCGAGCGCGCTGGTGGGCTCGTCGAAGAGCATCGCCTTGGGCTGCATGGCCAGCGCGCGGGCGATCGCCGCCCGCTGCTGCTGACCGCCGGAGAGCTGGGCCGGGAACTTGTCGGCCTGGTTGGCGATGCCGACCCGGTCGAGCAGGGCGAGGGCGCGCTCGCGGGCGGCCGCGGGCTTCTCCTTGCGCACCTTGATCGGCCCGAGGGTGACGTTATCCAGGATGGTCTTGTGCGCGAAGAGGTTGAACGACTGGAAGACCATGCCGACCTCGCTGCGCAGCTTCGCCAGCGCCTTGCCCTCGGCCGGCAGCGGCTGCCCGTCGAAGGTGATGGTGCCGGAGTTGATCGGCTCGAGTCGATTGATCGTGCGGCAGAGCGTCGACTTGCCGGAGCCGGACGGGCCGATCACCACGACCACCTCGCCCTTGCCGACCGAGAGTGAGACGTCGTCCAGCACGTGCAACGGCCCGAACCACTTGTTGACCGAGTCCAGCACGATGAGCGGTTCGCCCGTCGTCACGTCGTCCACCGTCCCTGTCGTCGCCCCAGCGGGGTCGGTTGACCCCCGGTTGGGCAACTGTAGGCGGGGGGATGTGGCGGAATGCAACTCAGTTGGTCACGGAGCGGTAACACCATTCGTGATCACGGCGGGAAGTCCGAATTCGACCACCGTCCTGGTGCGCCATGTGGCGACCTGCGCGCGTCGAGTAAATCATGTGGGGATGACCGAACCGGTACGGCTGACCCGGTACGCCCGGGGCGGCGGCTGCGCCTGCAAGATCCCGCCCGGCGAGCTGGAGGCGATGGTCGCCGGGCTCGGCCCGGCCGCCGGCACCGTCGAACTGCTCGTCGGCCTGGACCACGGCGACGACGCGGCGGTGGTCCGGCTGGACGAGCGCACCGGCCTGGTCAGCACCGCCGACTTCTTCACCCCGGTCGTCGACGACGCGTACGACTGGGGCCGGATCGCCGCCACCAACGCCCTCTCCGACGTGTACGCGATGGGCGGCACCCCGCTGGTGGCGCTGAACCTGCTCTGCTGGCCGCGTGACGTGCTGCCGCTGGAGCTGGCCCGGGAGGTGCTGCGCGGCGGCCAGGACGTGGCCCGCGACGCCGGCTGCCACCTGGCCGGCGGGCACAGCGTGGACGACGACGGGCCCAAGTACGGGCTGGCCGTCACCGGGGTGGTGCGCCCGGACGAGCTGATCACCCTGGACGCCGGCCGGGCGGGCCTGCCCCTGTCGCTGACCAAGCCGCTCGGCGTCGGGGTGCTCAACACCCGGCACAAGAACACCGGGGAGCGCTTCCCGGAGGCGGTGGCGGCGATGACCACGCTGAACCGCGACGCGGCCCGGGCGGCGGTGGCCGCCGGCGTGCGCTGCGGCACCGACGTGACCGGCTTCGGGCTGCTCGGCCACGCGTCCAAGCTGGCCCGGGCAAGCGGGCTCACCGTGGCCCTCGACGCGGCCCGGGTGCCCTACCTGGCCGGCGCCCGCGAGGCGGTCCGCGACGGGTACGTCAGCGGCGGCAGCCGGCGCAACCTGGACTGGGTGACGCCGTGGACGGACTTCGGCCGCGTCGGCGCGGACGACCGGCTGCTGCTGGCCGACGCGCAGACCTCCGGCGGGCTGCTGGTCGCCGGCGAACTCCCGGGTGCCACCGTGGTCGGCGAACTGCTCCCGCGCGGCGAGCACCTGGTGGTCCTGCGCTGAGCGACGCGGGTCGGAAAGACGACGTGGCGCGGCACCGGATGCGGCACCATACCCGATAAACTGTCATCTTCCGGCTACTCGGAGCAATGCGGCTCGGGTAAATTTTGCCCGGAATGGTCACAGACCGGTAACTTGCCCCCGGCTGAGGTCAAATGCACCCCACCATCGTCAGTAAGGCCCGATCCGGAGGCCGGTGGGACGAGCACAGCGAGGAGGCGGCATGACCGAGCTGTGGAACTGGAGAATCGACCGGGCGGCGCCGGTTCAGGTCTACCCGGCACTGGCCGAGGCGCTCGGCCGGGTGGTGATGCCCCTGGCGGTGGCCGACCCGACCCGGCTGCCGACGTACGCGGTGATCTGCGACGTCTGGGAGGCGCCGGGCGACTTCGGCACGATGGTGGACTGCTACGGGGTCCCGGAACGGCTCCCCGAGCACGCCAGCATCGCCGCCCTGGCCCGGCTGCTGGGCCGCAACTGCCTGGTGCGCGACGACACCCTCGACGCCGGCCGGCACCTGCTCGTCGCGCCGGACGGCACGATCCGGCCGGTGCACTTCACCGTCCGGGAGACCGACGACGGCGAGGTGCTCGGCGACCAGCGGCTCTGCACCGAGGCCAACGCCGGCTGTCGGGGCTGGTCCCAGTGCCACCGCTCGAAGTGGGCGCCCGACTCGGTGCTGCCCGCGCTCGCCGCCGCCTGACCGACGACGCGGGCGGGCCGGCCGGCGGTCAGCGCGCCGGACCGGCGGATCGCGCGCCGGTCAGCGAGCGGGAGCCGGTGGGCCCGTCGGTCAGCGGGCCAGGCCGGTCAGCGGGCCGGGCCCGGTCGGACAGGCGGTCAGCTCGTCGGGCTGGCCGCCCGCCCGCCCCGGACCTCCAACTGCTCCAGCAGCGTCTGGGTGGCCGCGGCGACGGCGGCCACCGCCGCGTCGAAGGCGGCCGCGTTGTGCGCGGCCGGCTTGCGGAACCCGGAGATCTTCCGGACGTACTGCAACGCCGCGGCGTCGACGTCGGCCGGGGTCACCTCGGCGACGTACGGCTCACGCAGGGTCTTGATGCTCCGGCACACGGCTCCTCCTCGTTCGGTTCGGGCTACCCGGCCCGGATACGCTGTCCGGGTCATGACTACCGCAGCGGCGAGCAGCCCGCGCACCTACCAGGTGCGCACCTACGGCTGCCAGATGAACGTGCACGACTCCGAGCGCATCTCCGGGCTGCTGGAGCAGGCGGGCTACGTGCGCGCCGCCGAGGCCGACGAGCACCCGGACGTGGTGGTCTTCAACACCTGCGCGGTGCGGGAGAACGCCGACAACCGGCTTTACGGCAACCTCGGTCATCTGCGCCCCGTGAAGGACAAGCACCCCGGCATGCAGATCGCCGTCGGCGGCTGCCTGGCCCAGAAGGACCGCGGCGACATCGTCCGCAAGGCGCCCTGGGTGGACGTGGTCTTCGGCACGCACAACATCGGCTCGCTGCCGGTGCTGCTGGAGCGGGCCCGGCACAACACCGCCGCCGAGGTGGAGATCCTCGAATCCCTCGACGTCTTCCCCTCCACGCTGCCCACCCGCCGCGAGTCGACGTACGCCGGCTGGGTGTCGATCTCGGTGGGCTGCAACAACACCTGCACGTTCTGCATCGTGCCCTCCCTGCGCGGCAAGGAGAAGGACCGCCGCCCCGGTGACATCCTCTCCGAGGTGCGGGCGCTGGTCGACGAGGGCGTGCTGGAGGTGACCCTGCTCGGGCAGAACGTCAACTCCTACGGCGTCGAGTTCGGCGACCGGCTGGCCTTCGGCAAGCTGCTGCGCGCCTGTGGCGACGTCGAGGGCCTGGAGCGGGTCCGGTTCACCAGCCCGCACCCGAAGGACTTCACCGACGACGTGATCGCCGCGATGGCCGAGACCCCGAACGTCTGCCACTCGCTGCACATGCCGTTGCAGTCCGGCTCCGACGCGGTGCTGCGTGCCATGCGGCGCTCGTACCGGGCCGAGCGCTACCTGGGCATCATCGCCAAGGTGCGGGCGGCCATGCCGGACGCGGCGATCACCACCGACATCATCGTCGGCTTCCCCGGCGAGACCGAGGCCGACTTCGAGCGCACCCTCGACGTGGTGCGCGAGGCCCGGTTCTCCTCGGCGTTCACCTTCCAGTACTCCAAGCGCCCCGGCACCCCGGCCGCCACGATGGACGGCCAACTGCCCAAGCAGGTCGTCCAGGAGCGCTACGAGCGGCTGATCGCCTGCGTCGAGGAGATCACCTGGGCGGAGAACCGGAAGCTGGTCGGGGAGACCGTCGAGGTGCTGGTCGCCGTCGGCGAGGGGCGCAAGGACGAGCGCACCGGACGGATGTCCGGCCGGGCCCGGGACGGCCGGCTCGTGCACTTCGACGCCGGTTCGTACGCGGGACGGATCCGCCCCGGCGACATCGTGCACACCACCGTGACGTACGCCGCGCCGCACCACCTCAACGCCGACGGCGAGCCGCTGTCGCACCGGCGTACCCGGGCCGGCGACGCGGCCGAGGCGGGGCGTGCCCCGCGTACGCCCGGGGTGCTGCTCGGGCTGCCCACGGTCGGCGCGCCGGCCGCGGCGCCCGCGCCGACCACCGGCTGCGCCGCCCACTGACCGGTCACCGGGGCCTGCCGCAAGATCACGCGCAACCCGGATGTAAGTGCCCTCGACCGCACGGTGAGGCCACTGGATCGTTGGTGTAGCGCGATCGTGGCCCGGCGCGCCCGAGGATCCGCGCACCGGGAAGGTGCGCCGTTGTCGGGCCGCGCCGCGGCCCGCAGTGGCGCGAGCGGGGCGGCGGTCCCGGGGCAGGGCGGCCATCCGAGCGGGACGGCCCCCGGCCTGCGGGCGGGGCGGGGCGGGGACGGGCGGCGGGCGCGCGGCGGGTCCGGGACACGCAGGAGCCCCGGTCCCGTGGGGGACCGGGGCTCGTCACGCTGGATCAGGTCAGCTGGACTGCTCGGCGAGCTGGAGGAACTGCCGCTTCGAGGCCAGCGCCTGCTCGGCCTCGCGGATCCGCTTGGCGTCGCCGGCGGCCTGGGCGCGGGCCAGCCGCTCCTCCGCCTCGGCGACCTGCGCCCGCATCTGGGCGAGCAGCGGGTTGTCCTCCTTGGTGGTCCGCCGCCAGGCCGAGTCCATCACCTCGCGGACCTTCTCGTCGACCGCGCGCAGCCGGCGCTCCAGCCCGGCGGCCGCCTCCCGGGGCACCCGGCCGGCCTCGTGCCACTGCGCCTGGATCTCCCGCAGCTTGGCCTGGGCGCCCTTCGGGTCACCGTCGACGTCCAGCGCCTCGGCCTCGGCGAGCAGGGCCTGCTTGCGCTCCAGGTTGGCCCGCTGCTCGTTGTCGCGGGCCGAGAAGACCTCGCTGCGCCGGGTGAAGAACGCGTCCTGCGCCGCCCGGAACCGTTCCCAGAGCCGCTGCTCGGCCTCCTTGGAGGCGCGCGGCGCGGCCTTCCACTGGTTCATCAGGTCCTTGAGCTGGTTGGCGGTGGCCGCCCAGTCGGTGGAGTCCGTCAGCTTCTCGGCCTCGGCGACCAGCTCCTCCTTGACCGACTGCGCCTGCTTGCGCTGCGCGTCGAGGGAGGCGAAGTGGGCGCCGCGCCGGCGGGTGAAGCCGTCCCGGGCCGCGGCGAACCGCTTCCACAGCTCGCCGTCGGTCTTCTTGTCGACCCCGCGGATGGTCTTCCACTCGTCGAGGATCTCCTTGAGCCGGTCCCCGGCGGTCTTCCAGCCGGTCGACTCGGCGGCGATCTTCTCGGCCTCCTCGACCAGGGCCGTCTTGCGGGCCAGCGCCTCGCTGCGGGCGGCGTCCCGGGCGGCCCGGGCCTCCCCGGCCTTCTCCTCGGCGACGGTGGCGAGCTTGTCGAGCCGCGCGGCGAGCGCGTCGATGTCGCCGACCACGTGCGCCTCGGCCAGCGAGGCACGCAGCCGGCGGATCGTGGTCAGCGAGTGGCCCGCGTCCGCCGCACCCGAGTTGAGCCGGGCCTCGGTGAGGTCCACCTCCGTCACCAGGTCGGCGAAGCGCCGGGCGAAGTGCGCCAGCCCCTCCTCCGGTGCTCCCGCCTGCCAGGAACCGACCACCCGCTCACCCTCGGCGGTCTTGACGTACACGGTGCCGTCCGCGTCCACCCGTCCGAAGGCAGTCCAGTCGCTCATGTGCCCATCCTCGTTCTCCCGGCGTCGGGGAGCAGTCCCGCGATCGCCGCCACGGCGCAGCAAAGTTTCTCCCGGCATTGTCACAGGTCCGCCCCCGTCCGCGTCGAGCGCCTATCGCCGACCGTGACCATACGGTGTCCTAGCCGTCGAATGACCGGATCGGCGCGGGGACGCACCGGGACGTCCCGCTAACGTGGACCCGTGCCACTGGTCGCCGCCGCCGTCTGCCCGCATCCGCCCCTGCTCGTGCCCGAGGTGGCCGGCACCGCCGCCGGTGAGCTGGACGACCTCCGGGCCGCCTGCGACGCCGCCGTCACCCGGCTGCTGGCCAGCGAGCCGGACTGCGTGGTGGTGCTGGGCGCCGGCCCGGAGACGGGCTGGATCATCCCGCCCGCCCTCGGCACGCTCCGCCCGTTCGGCGTGGATCGCACCGTCCCGCTGGTCCCGGCGCTGCCCGACGGGCCGGCGGTGCTGCCGTTGAGCGTGACCGTCGGCGCGTGGCTGCTCGGCCGGCATCGGGTCGGCGCGCGGGTGGTCGGTGCCCAGGTGTCGCCGGACGCGCCCGCCGACGAGGTGGCCGAACTCGCCCGACAGGTCGACGGGTACCGCCCGCGGGTCGCGCTGCTGGCGATGGGGGACGGGTCCGCCAGCCGGGGGGAGAAGTCGCCCGGCTACCACGACCCGCGCGCCGAGCCGTACGACCAGGGGGTCGCCCGGGCGCTGGCCGACGCGGACGCCGGGGCCCTGCTCGGCCTGGACCCGGGGCTGTCGGCGGAGCTGCGGGTCGCCGGGCGCGCGCCCTGGCAGGTGCTCGCCGGCGCGGCCCGCGCGGCCGGCGGCGCCTGGCGTGGCGAGCTGAGCTACCACGCCGCCCCCTACGGCGTGGCCTACTTCGTGGCCGGCTGGGAGCTCGGGTGAGCGGGCGGAACGTCGGCGCGGTGGTGCCGCGCGGCGGCGCGCGGCGAAGCGGCGGGCCGGCATGAGCGGGCCGGTCGAGGCCGGTGGCAGCCGCCCGCCGGCCGGCCCGGTGGTGGCCGTGGTCGGGCCGACCGCGGCCGGCAAGTCGGCGCTGAGCATCGCCCTCGCGCACGCCCTGGACGGCGAGGTGGTCAACGCCGACTCGATGCAGCTCTACCGCGGCATGGACATCGGCACCGCCAAGCTCACCCCCGCCGAGCGCGAGGGGGTGCCGCACCACCTGCTGGACATCTGGGACGTCACCGAGCCGGCCAGCGTCGCCGAGTACCAGCGGCTGGCCCGGGCGGCGGTGGACGACATCCTGGCCCGGGGCCGGGTGCCGCTGCTGGTCGGCGGCTCCGGGCTGTACGTCCGGGCGGTGCTGGAACGGTTCGAGTTCCCCGGCACCGACCCGGCGGTCCGCGAGCGGCTGGAGCGGGAGCTGGCCGAGGCCGGCCCGGCGCCGCTGTACGCCCGGCTGCGCGCCGCCGACCCGGCCGCCGCGGCGGGCATCCTGCCCGGCAACGGCCGGCGGATCGTGCGGGCGCTGGAGGTGATCGAGCTCACCGGGGCGCCGTTCACCGCCGCGCTGCCCGAGCCGACGCCGTACTACCCGTCCGTGCAGGTCGGGGTCGACCTGGACACCGCGCTGCTGGACGAGCGGATCGCCCTGCGGGTGGACCGGATGTGGGCGGACGGCCTGGTCGCCGAGACCCGCGAGCTGGTCGGCCGCGGCCTGCCCGAGGGGCGTACGGCCAGCCGGGCGCTCGGCTACCAGCAGGTGCTGCGGTTCCTGGCCGGTGAGCTGACCGAGACCGAGGCGCACGACGAGACGATCCGGGCCACCCGGCGCTTCGTCCGCCGGCAACGCTCCTGGTTCCGCCGCGACCCGCGGATCCACTGGCTGGACGCGGCCGCGCCGGACCTGGTTGCCGAGGCCCTGCGGCTGGTCCCCGCCGCTGCGCGATGATGGGGGCGTGGAGTTCACCAAGGGGCACGGCACCGGCAACGACTTCGTGATCCTGCCCGACCCGGACGGGCAGTTGGAGTTGACGCCAGGGATGGTCGCCGCGCTCTGCGACCGCCGGCGCGGGCTCGGCGCCGACGGCGTGCTGCGGGTGGTCCGGGCGACCGCGCACCCCGAGGCCGCCGGGCAGGCCGGGGACGCCGAGTGGTTCATGGACTACTGGAACTCCGACGGCTCGTTCGCCGAGATGTGCGGCAACGGGGCCCGGGTGTTCGTCCGCTACCTGGTCGCCGCCGGGCTGGCCGACCCGGCGGACGGGACGCTGCCGGTGGCCACCCGGGCCGGCGTCGTGCGGGCGCGGGTGAGCGGCGACAGCATCGCCGTCGAGATGCGCCGCCCCCGGCTGTACGACACGTCGACCGCCTCGCTGGGCGGGCTGACCCTGCCCGGCACCTCGGTGGACGTGGGCAACCCGCACCTGGTCTGTGCCCTGCCGGCCGGCCTGGACCTGACCGGGCTGGACCTCACCCGGGCGCCCGAGGTCGACCCGGCCGCCTTCCCCAACGGCGTGAACGTCGAGTTCACCGCCCTCGGCGACCCGGTCGACGGCGCCGACGGGCACGTGTTGATGCGGGTGTACGAGCGGGGCTCCGCGGAGACCCTCTCCTGCGGCACCGGCGCCTGCGCGGTGGCCGCGGTGGCCCTGCGCGACGCCGGCCGGGACACCGGCGTGGTGGCGGTGGACGTCCCCGGCGGCCGGCTCTCGGTCATCGTCACCGACGACTCGTGCTGGCTCGCCGGTCCGGCCGTGCTGGTCGCCACCGGCGAGATCGCCCCCACCGCCCTCACCACCGCCCCCTGACCCGGCCCTCCGCCACCCGGCGCCGCGGTCCGGGTGCGTCTGTTGCTGCTGTGGCGACGACAGACGCACCCGAACACCAGCGATCACCGTCCCCGTCGCGCCGACCTGGCGCGGGGAGCGGGGCGCGGGCGGTCAGGGGGTGGCGGAGGCTTCGGCGGCGATCTCGGGCAGGTCGGCCGGACCGGGGTCGGCGGCCGGGGCGGGCGCCGGGTTCTGCGCGGCGGCCCGGACGGCCGCGGCCACCGCCGGCGCGACCCGCGAGTCGAAGACGCTGGGCACGATCACCGTCGGGTTGATCTTGTCCTCGCCGACCACGTCGGCGATGGCCTGGGCGGCGGCGATCGCCATCTCCTCGGTGAACTCCTCGGCGTGCGCGTCGAGCATGCCGCGGAAGACGCCGGGGAAGGCGAGCACGTTGTTGATCTGGTTCGGCTGGTCCGAGCGGCCGGTGGCGACCACCGCGGCGTGCTTGCGCGCCTCCCGGGGGTCGACCTCCGGGTCCGGGTTGGCCAGCGCGAAGACGATGGCGTCCTTGGCCATCGCGGCGATGTCCTCGCCGGTGAGCAGGTTGGGCGCGCTCACCCCGATGAAGACGTCGGCGCCCCGGATCGCCCCGGGCAGGTCGCCGGAGTAGTTCTCCTTGTTGGTGTGCTCGGCCAGCCACTGCCAGGCCGGGTTGAGGCCGGCCTGGCCGCGGTGCAGGGCGCCCTGCCGGTCGTACGCGATGATGTCGCCCACACCCTGGCGCAGCAGCAGCTTCATGATCGCGGTGCCCGCCGCGCCGGCGCCGGAGACCACCACCCGGACGTCCGCGAGCTGCTTGCCCACCACCCGCAGCGCGTTGGTCAGCGCGGCCAGCACGCAGATGGCGGTGCCGTGCTGGTCGTCGTGGAAGACCGGGATGTCCAGCGCCTCGCGCAGCCGGGCCTCGATCTCGAAGCAGCGCGGCGCGGCGATGTCCTCCAGGTTGATCCCGCCGTACGCCGGGGCGATGGCCTTGACGATCTGCACGATCTCGTCGGTGTCCTGGGTGTCGAGGACCACCGGCCAGGCGTCCACCCCACCGAAGCGCTTGAACAGCGCGGCCTTGCCCTCCATCACCGGCAGCGACGCGGCCGGCCCGAGGTTGCCCAGGCCCAGCACCGCCGAGCCGTCGCTGACCACGGCCACGGTGTTGCGCTTGATGGTCAGCCGGCGGGCGTCGGCCGGGTTCTCGGCGATCGCCTGGCAGACCCGGGCCACCCCCGGGGTGTACGCCCGGGACAGCTCGTCGCGGGTGCGCAGCGCGACCTTCGAACTCACCTCGATCTTGCCGCCCAGGTGCAGCAGGAAGGTGCGGTCGGACACCTTCCGCACGTCCACCCCGTCCAGCGCGGTGAGCGCCTCGACCACCTGGTCGGCGTGGCCGGCGTCGGCGGTGTCACAGGTCAGGTCGACGATCACGTGGGTCGGGTCGGAGTCGACGACGTCCAGCGCGGTGACGATCGCCCCTGCCTCCCCGACGGAGGTGGTCAGCCGGCCGATCGACGAGGCGTCGGCGGGTACGGCGATCCGGATGGTGATCGAGAAGCCCGCACTCGGAAGTCGGGTGATGGCCACGGGTTTCCCTCCGTCAGCACTGAACGGGTGTCGCCCCGCATTTCTACTCGCCCGCGCAGGTCGGCCGGCATCCGACCCCGCTACCGGCGGGTACGCCACCGGGCATATTGCAGGTGCGTCCGGCGTTGCTACATGTCAGGATTGCTCGGTACCTGACAGAACGGACAGGAGAACAGCTTGCGAGACCAGGAGACCTACGTTCCCCTCGACGACGACGAGCTCGACGCCACCACCGGTGAGTTCGAGCTGTCGGAGCGGCAGGCGCTGCGGCGGGTCCCCGGCCTCTCCACCGAGCTCACCGACATCACCGAGGTCGAGTACCGCCAGCTCCGGCTGGAGCGGGTCGTCCTGGTCGGCGTCTGGACCGAGGGCACCCAGATCGACGCCGAGAACTCCCTCACCGAGCTGGCCGCGCTGGCCGAGACCGCCGGCTCGCAGGTGCTGGAGGGGCTGATCCAGCGGCGCAACCGGCCGGACCCGGCCACCTACATCGGGCGGGGCAAGGTCGACGACCTCGGCTCGGTGGTCCTGGCCAGCGGCGCCGACACGGTGATCTGCGACGGCGAGCTGTCCCCGTCCCAGCTGCGCAACCTGGAGCAGCGCACCAAGGTCAAGGTGGTCGACCGGACGGCGCTGATCCTCGACATCTTCGCCCAGCACGCCAAGAGCAAGGAAGGCAAGGCCCAGGTCGAGCTGGCCCAGCTGGAGTACCTGCTGCCCCGGCTGCGGGGTTGGGGCGAGACGCTGTCCCGGCAGACCGGTGGTAGCGGTCGCGGCGGCGGCGCCGGCGGCGGCGTGGGCCTGCGCGGTCCCGGTGAGACCAAGCTGGAGACCGACCGGCGCCGGATCCGGCACCGGATCGCCCGGCTGCGCCGGGAGATCAAGGGCATGCGGACGGTACGCCAGACCAAGCGCGCCCGCCGGGCCCGCAACGCCGTCCCCGCGGTGGCCATCGCCGGCTACACCAACGCCGGCAAGTCGAGCCTGCTCAACCGGCTGACCGGGGCGGGCGTGCTGGTCGAGAACGCGCTCTTCGCCACCCTCGACCCGACCACCCGCCGGGCCACCGCCGCCGACGGGCGGCTCTACACCCTCTCCGACACCGTCGGTTTCGTCCGGCACCTGCCGCACCAGATCGTCGAGGCGTTCCGCTCGACGCTGGAGGAGGTCGCCGAGGCCGACCTGGTGGTGCACGTCGTCGACGGCACCCACCCGGATCCGGAGGAGCAGGTCCGGGCGGTCCGTGAGGTGCTCGGCGAGGTGGGCGCCGACCGGCTGCCGGAGCTGTTGGTGGTGAACAAGACCGACGCCGCCGACGAGGAGACGCTGCTGCGGTTGAAGCGGCTCTGGCCGGAGGCGATCTTCGTCTCGGCGCACAGCGGCCGCGGCATCGACGGGCTGCGCGACGAGATCGAGGCACGGCTGCCCCGCCCGGCGGTGGAGGTCCGCGCGGTGCTCCCGTACGACCGGGGTGACCTGGTCGCCCGGGTGCACCGGCAGGGCGAGGTGCTCAGCACGGCCCACCTGGCGGAGGGCACGTTGCTGCACGTCCGGGTGGGCGAGAGCCTCGCGGCCGAGCTGGCGCCGTTCCGGGCGGGGGAGGACCAGGCGGTCGCCGGGGCTCGGTGAGGCGTCCCGGCGTCACCCGGCCGAAACGTGGGGCATGCGACACTGACTCCATGCGCCGCGCTGTCTCGTCGATCATGGCTGCCCTCGGTCTGGTGGGGGTAGCCGTGGCGGCCGGCGGAGCCGCCGTGGCGGCGCCCGCCCCCGCCTCCCTCCCGTCCGCGGTTGCCCCGGGCAAGAAGCGGTGCACCGTGGCCGACGAGCGGCTGCGCGAACTCTCCGGCCTGGTGGCCACCCGGAGCGGCTACATCGTGATCAACGACGGCACCGACGTCGAGAGCCGCAAGCGGGTCTTCTTCCTCGACAGCAAGTGCGAGGTCACCAAGGACGTCAGCTACTCCGGCGGCGGGCCGTTCGACACCGAGGACCTGGCGCTCTCCCCGGACAGCAAGACGCTCTGGATCGCCGACACCGGCGACAACGTCACCAGCAAGAACCGGCGGGACCGGGTGGCGGTGTGGAGCATGCCGGTCAGCGGCAGCAAGAAGCCGCAGCTGCACCGGCTGTCGTACCCGGAGGGCAAGCACCACGACGCCGAGGCGTTGCTGATCAACTCCGACGGCAGCCCGCTGGTCATCACGAAGGTGACGAGCGGCAAGGCGAAGGTATTCACCCCCGACGGCAAGCTCAAGACCGGCGACACCGAGCCGGTGCCGATGAAGCAGGTCGGCGAGATCACCCTGCCGAAGACGGCCACGGAGAACCCGTTCAACACCTTCGGCCGGGTCGCGATCACCGGCGCCGCCCGGTCGCCGGACGGCACCCGGGTGGTGCTGCGCACGTACGCCGACGCCTTCGAGTACGACGTGTCGAACGGCGACGTGCTGGCCGCGGTGACCACCGGCAAGCCCAAGGTGACCCCGCTGGCCGACCCGTTCGGCGAGGCGATCGCCTACACCCCCGACGGCAAGTCCTTCCTCACCGTCTCCGACGGCGGGCAGATGGAGGAGGACGAGCCGATCGAGATCCTCAGCTACACCCCCTCCACCGAGGGCGCGAAGCCGGTGGCCGGCGAGGATGACGGCCAGCCGAAGAAGGCCTCGCTGTCCTGGTTCGACTCGCTGTCGCTGCAGGACATCACCTACCTCATCGCGGCGGTCGGCGTGATCGGCGCGTTGCTGGTCGGCGCCGGCATCGTCGGCATCCTCCGGGCCCGCAAGCGCGGCGCCGGGTCGTCCGGTGACGACGCGGACGGCCGGGACCCCGACGACGACCTGCCCGACAACCGCCGGATCCGACCCGACGAGGACCGCTCCGAGCCCGACGCCCGCCGCGGCGGCGTGTACGGGGGACCGGCCGGCGGCGGGGTCTACGGCGGCGGCCGCGGTGGCCCCCCGGCCGGCGGCGGTGACCGTGGTGGCCGGGCGGGCGGCGGTGGCCGGGCTGGCGCACCGGCCGGTGGCGGCGTCTACGGCGGTGGCCGCCCGGCGGGCGGTGGTGGCGTCTACGGCGGTGGCCGCCCGGCCGACGGGGGTGGCGTCTACGGTGGCGGCCGCCCCAACGGCCGGCCCGCCGGTGGCGGTGGCGGCGTCTACGGCGGTCAGCCCGGCGGTGGGTACGGCGGTGGTGGCCGGGCGGAGCCGCCTCGCCGGGGCGGCCCGGAGCAGGATCCCCGGGGGCAGCGGCCAGGGCGCCGCCGCGACGGCGGCTACGACGACGGGCGCGGCTCGTACGGCCAGGTGCCCGGCCGGGGCTATCGGGGCGACCGGTACTGACCATCCCCTTCGCCCGACCGGTTGACCCGCCGTCGGGGGTGGGCCGGTCCGGGTGACCGCCGGTCGGCGGCCACCCGGCGGAACGGGTCAGATGCGGCGCAGCACCGCGACGACCCGACCCATGATGGTGGCGTCGTCGCCCGGGATCGGGTCGAATGCCGGGTTCTGCGGCATCAGCCAGACGTGACCGTCGCGCCGACGGTAGGTCTTCACTGTCGCCTCGCCGTCGAGCATGGCCGCGACGATGTCGCCGGCCTCGGCGTTGGGCTGTTGCCGGACCACCACCCAGTCGCCGTCGCAGATCGCCGCGTCGAGCATCGAGTCGCCCTTGACCTGGAGCATGAAGACCTCGCCCTCACCCACCAGCTCGCGGGGCAGCGGGAAGACGTCCTCGACCGCCTGCTCGGCCAGGATCGGGCCACCGGCGGCGATCCGGCCCAGCATCGGCACGTACGCCGGGGTGGGGCGCTGGGAGCGGCTCAGCTCGTCGTCGACCACGTCGCTCGGGGCGCGGACGTCCACCGCCCGCGGCCGGTTCGGGTCGCGGCGCAGGAATCCCTTCTTCTCCAGCTCCTTGAGCTGGTAGGCGACGCTGGACGGGGAGACCAGGCCGACCGCCTCGCCGATCTCGCGCACGCTCGGCGGGTAGCCGTGCCGGTCGACCCAGGTGCGGATGAACTCCAGGATCCGCCGCTGCCGGGCGGTCAGGTCGACCGTCGCCGGGTCGGGGAATGCGCTGACCACCGGGGTGACCGGGCGCACGGCGGGCTGCCCGGCCGCCCGGCCGCGGGTGGCGGCCCGGCGTCGGGTGGCCGGCGGGCCCGCCTCGGTGATCTGGTGCGGGCTCTTGGGCCGGCTGGCCCGGTCCTCGGTCACGTCCGTCCTCCCTGGTCGGCGCTGGGTGCCTCGGCGGCTCGTGGTGCGTGCGGCGGGGCTGTGCTGGCCGGTGCGGCGGGTGCCGCGACCGGTTGTTCCTGACCGTATAGGTGAGATCGGTCATTTTCAAACATCTGTACGACCTCGGCTCGGCGTGTCGCGGTGGAAACGCTCGCGGCTCGTACGCCCGTTCTGGTAATGGTACGTCGGGTCGAACGGGTGTTCGATCCTGGCGGATCGTCGGCGAGCGCGGACCGGCCGGGCGGTAACCCCCGGCGGGGTCGTTCGGTTGGTCCTCCGGCGGCACCGGACGGTCGGTTCGACGCGGTTTGCCGGTGACGCGCCGGACACGCCGCCCAACTTGACCTCCGTTCGTCGGCGGCATACGGTCGACCCCTAGATGTAGTAGTCACACGGGCGTAAGTCGCCTACAGGTTGGGTTCGACTACCGACCGCACTCCAGTACCGTCGGCACGGCGACGGCCATCGGAGGATGGCCCCGCCGGGGTCCGGCGTGCCCGGAGGTGCGTGGGATCGGGCCCGTGGATCGACGAAGGAGGTCAGGCGATGCGGTGTCCGTACTGCCGGCACGCCGACTCTCGGGTGGTCGACTCGCGGGAGGCCGACGACGGCCAGTTGATCCGCCGGCGGCGGTCCTGCCCGGAGTGCGGCAAGCGGTTCACCACCGTCGAGGAGGCGGTCCTCGCGGTGGTCAAGCGCAGCGGGGTGACCGAGCCGTTCAGCCGCACGAAGATCATCGGCGGGGTGCGCAAGGCGTGCCAGGGCCGGCCGGTGGACGACGACTCGATCGCGCTGCTCGCGCAGCGGGTCGAGGAGACCGTCCGGGCCAAGGGGGCCGCCGAGATCCCCAGCCACGAGGTGGGGCTGGCCATCCTGGGCCCGTTGCGGGACCTGGACGAGGTGGCCTACCTCCGGTTCGCCAGCGTCTACCGGTCGTTCGACTCGCTCGCCGACTTCGAGCGGGAGATCGAGACGCTGCGGGCACGCGCCCGGGAGGGCGCCGAGGCCGGCGCGGCAGAGGCCGCGGGCCGGGCCGGTTGAGTTTTTCCAGATTTCTGACAGATGGGACGCGTGGTGGGTGACCACGTAGACGAGGGGGCGGACGTTGTGACGACGAGCAGGTCGCGGAACAAGGCGGGGACAGGTCTGAAGGTCGAGCGGGTCTGGACGACCGAGGGGGTGCACCCGTACGACGAGGTCACCTGGGAGCGCCGCGACGTCGTGATGACCAACTGGCGGGACGGCTCGATCAACTTCGAGCAGCGCGGGGTGGAGTTCCCCGAGACCTGGAGCGTCAACGCGGCCAACATCGTGACCACCAAGTACTTCCGGGGCGCGGTGGGCACCCCGGAGCGGGAGTGGTCGCTCAAGCAGCTGATCGACCGGGTGGTGACCACCTACCGCACGGCCGGTGAGGAGTACGGCTACTTCGCCAGCCCGGCCGACGCCGAGGTGTTCGCGCACGAGCTGACCTGGATGCTGCTGCACCAGGTGTTCAGCTTCAACTCGCCGGTCTGGTTCAACGTCGGCACGCCGTCGCCGCAGCAGGTCAGCGCCTGCTTCATCCTCGCGGTCGACGACTCGATGGACTCGATCCTGGACTGGTACAAGGAGGAGGGGCTGATCTTCAAGGGCGGCTCCGGCTCCGGGGTGAACCTCTCCCGGATCCGCTCCTCCAAGGAACTGCTCTCCTCCGGCGGCACCGCCTCCGGCCCGGTGAGCTTCATGCGCGGCGCGGACGCCTCCGCCGGCACCATCAAGTCCGGCGGCGCCACCCGGCGCGCGGCCAAGATGGTCATCCTCGACGTGGACCACCCCGACATCGAGGAGTTCGTGGTCACCAAGGCGCGCGAGGAGGACAAGATCCGCGCGCTGCGCGACGCCGGTTTCGACATGGACCTGGGCGGCGCCGACATCGTCAGCGTGCAGTACCAGAACGCCAACAACTCGGTCCGGGTGTCGGACGAGTTCATGACCGCCGTGGAGAACGGCGGCAGCTTCGACCTGCGCGGCCGGCTGGACGGCTCGGTGATCGACACCATCGACGCCAAGAAGCTGTTCCGCACCATCTCCCAGGCCGCCTGGGAGTGCGCCGACCCCGGCCTGCAGTACGACGACACCATCAACGACTGGCACACCTGCCCGGAGACCGGCCGGATCACCGCGTCGAACCCGTGCTCGGAGTACCTGCACCTGGACAACTCCTCGTGCAACCTGGCCTCGCTCAACCTGATGAAGTTCCTCCGCGCCGACGGTGGCTTCGAGGTGGAGAAGTTCGTCAAGTCGGTCGAGCTGGTCATCACCGCGATGGACATCTCGATCTGCTTCGCCGACTTCCCGACCGAGAAGATCGGTGAGACCACCCGCGCCTACCGGCAGCTCGGCATCGGCTACGCCAACCTGGGCGCCCTGCTGATGGCCTCCGGCCTGCCGTACGACTCGGACCAGGGCCGCTCGGTCGCCGCGGCGATCACCTCGCTGATGACCGGCACCGCCTACCGCCGCTCCGCCGAGCTGGCCGGCATCGTCGGCCCGTACGACGGCTACGCCCGCAACGCGGAGCCGCACAAGCGGGTCATGCGCAAGCACGCCGCCGCCAACGACGAGATCAAGCCGGCCGGCACCGTGGCCACCGCCATCCAGCGGGAGGCCACGAAGCAGTGGACGCTGGGCAACAAGGTCGGTGAGAAGAACGGCTGGCGGAACTCGCAGGCCAGCGTGCTCGCCCCGACCGGCACCATCGGCCTGATGATGGACTGCGACACCACCGGCGTCGAGCCCGACCTGGCGCTGGTCAAGTTCAAGAAGCTGGTCGGCGGCGGCTCGATGCAGATCGTCAACCAGACGGTGCCGCGCGCCCTGCGCAGCCTCGGTTACCCCGAGGAGCAGGTCGAGGCGATCGTCGAGCACATCGCCGACCACGGCCACGTGGTGGACGCCCCCGGCCTGAAGCCGGAGCACTACCCGGTCTTCGACTGCGCCATGGGCGAGCGGTCGATCGCCCCGATGGGGCACGTGCGGATGATGGCGGCGGTCCAGCCGTTCATCTCCGGCGCGATCTCCAAGACGGTCAACATGCCCGAGCAGGCCACCGTCGAGGACGTCGAGAAGATCTACTTCGAGGGCTGGAAGCTCGGCCTCAAGGCCCTGGCGATCTACCGGGACAACTGCAAGGTCGGCCAGCCGCTGTCCGCGGCCAAGCCGAACAAGGCCACCACCGAGGCTCCGGCCGAGGTGGAGAAGGTGGTCGAGAAGGTCGTCGAGTACCGCCCGGTGCGCAAGCGGCTGCCGAAGAAGCGCCCGTCCCAGACGGTCAGCTTCTCCGTCGGCGGCGCCGAGGGCTACCTCACCGCGTCGTCCTACCCGGACGACGGCCTCGGCGAGGTCTTCCTCAAGATGTCGAAGCAGGGCTCGACCCTCGCCGGGGTGATGGACGCCTTCTCGGTGGCCATCTCCATCGGCCTCCAGTACGGCGTGCCGCTGGAGACGTACGTCAGCAAGTTCACCAACATGCGCTTCGAGCCGGCCGGCATGACCGACGACCCGGACGTGCGGATGGCCGCTTCGGTGATGGACTACATCTTCCGTCGGCTCGCGCTGGACTTCCTGCCGTACGAGCGGCGCGCGGAGCTGGGCATCTTCACCGCCAAGGAGCGGGCTGCCCAGCTGCGGGCCGAGGCGGAGGCGGAGAGCGGCGCGGACCTCGCCGCGATGGCCGCCTCCGCCCCGGTCGAGACCAAGCCGGAGGAGCCGAAGACCGGCCCGGTGGCCCAGCCGGCGCAGGAGGTCGCCGAGGTCGCCGCCGCCAAGCCGGCGCCGTCGGTGGGTTCCAGCACCGAGCTGCTGGAGGCCGTGATCGGCAAGGCCGCCGACGCGCCGCTCTGCTTCACCTGCGGTACGAAGATGCGCCCGGCCGGTAGCTGCTACGTCTGCGAGGGCTGCGGCTCCACCAGCGGCTGCAGCTGACGAACCACCGCGACGAGCCCCGGGCGTCCCCACGCCCGGGGCTCGTCCGTTCCTCCGCGCGCGATGCGGGATGTCGCGGCCTCAACGCCCTGGGGGAGTCCAGCACGGCGAATCCGGTGTCGACGCCGTCGGCGGGCAGGACAACGTGGGGGTATGCCGGCGATCATCGGGGGATGACCATCGCCGAGACGTACGTGCGGTTCGGAGCCCGCGAGGCGCGGGGCGTGTCGCCCGCGTACGAGCGCCTCTCCCTCGCGGTCTCCCGGGACGACGGGCTGCTCGCCCTCGCCGAGACGCTCCCGCCGGCCAAGCGGCAGCCGAACCTGCTCTTCGGTGTGGTGCGGCTGCTCGGCGGGCCGGTGCACGACCCGGCAGCGTTCCACGACTTCACCTTGGCCAACTGGCCGGCGATCGAGGCGGAGCTGCGCAGCCGGGCCGTGCAGACGAACGAGCCGGGGCGCTGTGCCGTACTGCTGCCGGTGCTCGCCGCCCTGCCGCAGCCGCTCGCGCTGATCGAGGTGGGCGCCTCTGCCGGGCTCTGCCTCTATCCCGACCGGTACGCCTACCGCTACGGCGACCGGCTGCTCGGCCGGGGCGGGCCGGTCCTCGACTGCGCGCTCACCGGCAGCGCGCCGCCCGAGCGCCGGCCCGAGGTGGTGTGGCGGGCCGGCCTGGACCTGAACCCGCTCGACGTGACCGATCCGGCGGACGTCGCCTGGCTCGACGCGCTCATCTGGCCGGAGCACGAGCACCGCCGGGACCGGCTGCGGGCCGCGGCGGCCGTCGCCGCGGCCGACCCGCCGCTGCTGGTGCGCGGCGACCTGGTGGACGACCTGCCCGCACTGGCCGCGCGGGCGCCGGCCGGCGCGACACTGGTGGTCTTCCACACCTCCGTGCTCTACCAGGTGCCGGCGCCGCGCCGGGCGGCGTTCGCCGAGGCGGTACGCGCCCTGCCCGGCCACTGGATCGCCAACGAGGCGCCGGACGTGCTGCCGTACGACGCGCTCCCGGAGCCGCCGGGCGACGCCCATCACAACGTGCTGGCGCTGGACGGGACGCCGCTGGCCTGGACCCGCGGGCACGGCCAGGCGATGACCTGGTTCGGTTAGCGTGCCCGCTCGTGGCAGAGCAGCACCACGCCGTTGCCGAAGGTGCGGGTGCCGACCAGCCGCAGCGGGCGCCGTTCGCCGGAGGTGGGGAAGAGCTGCCGGCCCCGGCCGAGGATGACCGGGTGGACGTAGATCCGCCACTCGTCGACCAGGTCGTGTTCGAGGAAGGTGGCGATGAGGTCCGCCCCGCCGAGGACGAGATCGCCGCCCGGCTCGGCCTGGAGCTTGCGTACCTCGTCGGGGACGACCTCCCGGACGATGGTGGTGCCCCAGTCGGCCCGCTCGAGGGTCCGCGAGTAGACCACCTTGGGCATGTCCCGCCAGATCCCGGCGAACTCCTTCATCGGTTCGCTGCTCGCCGGATCCTGGTCGGCCGTGGGCCAGAAGGCGGCCATCAGCTCGTAGGTCCGCCGCCCGTCGAGGAACCCGCCCATGGTGCGCAGTTCGGCGTTGAAGTGGCGGTGCAGCTCCTCGTCGACCATGTGCCAGCTGATGTCCCCGCCCGGGCCCTCGAAGAACCCGTCCAGCGACACGCTCATGTGCACGATGATCTTCCGCATCGTCGGTGCTCCTTCGCGATCGGCTGCCGTCAGCTCACAGCATCCCCGACGGGTCGGACAGCCGCCGGCACGTCGCGCATCCCGCGCAGCGGCGAACAGACCACGAACAGCGACGCGCTCCAGGTGCCGAGCACGCAGATCCACAGCGCGGGCCGCAGCCCGAGCTGGCTGCCCAGCGCGCCGCCGAGCAACGCGCCGAGCGGGATCACCCCGAAGCAGATCCAGAGGAACGCCGCGTTGACCCGGCCGAGCAGCTCGGGTGGGGTGATCCGCTGCCGGTAGGTCATCGAGGCGACGTTGAACAGCACCGCGTTGGCCGAGAACGCGGCCAGCCCGACCCCGTAGAGCAGCACCCCCCACCCGGGCTGGGCCAGCGGCATCAGCAGGTAGAGCGGGCCGGGCGCGGCCATCGCCACCCAGATCACCCGGGCGGACCCGAGCCAGGCGGTCAGCCGCCCGGCCAGCGCGCCGACCACCAGCCCGCCCACCGCGCTGACCGAGAAGACCAGCCCGACCAGCGCGGGGGAGGCGTGCAGCTCGCGCAGCATGAAGACGACCTCGATGGAGCTGGACGCCATCACGAAGAAGTTGGACGTGGTGGTGCAGGCCAGGATGGCCAGCAGGATCCGCTGCCGGCGGATGAAGCCGAGCCCGCCGGTCAGCTCCGCGCGCAGCGGCCCTCGCTCGCGCCCGGACCGGACGGCGGGGCGGCGCCGGACCAGCAGCAACGTCACCGCACTCACCAGGAAGGTCGCCCCGGTGGCCAGGAAGGTCGTCGCGGCGCCGACCAGCCCGACCAGCACCCCGCCGATCGTCGGCCCGACCAGCTCGGCCGAGTCCTGGCTGATGGTGAGCTTCGCGTTGGCGTCCAGCAACTGCTCGGCCGGCACCAGCGCCGGCAGCACGCTCTTGTACGCCACGGTGAACAAGACGGTGAGCACGCCGGCGAGGCCGACCACGGCGTACAGGAAGGGCAGGCTGAGCCGGCCGACCAGGGCGACCACCGGCACCGACAGCAGCAGCACGGCCCGGCCCAGGTCGCAGGCGACCATCAGCCGGCGCTGGTCGACCCGGTCGGCGATGATCCCCGCCGGCAGCGAGAAGAGCAGGTACGGCAGCCAGGCCAGGAAGGTCAGCAGGGAGACCTGGAAGACGCTGGCGCCGAGGGTGCCCGCGGCGAGCAGCGGCACCGCCACGTTGGAGATCCGGGTGCCGAGTTCGGCGACCGTCTGGCCGCCCCCGAGCAGGCCGAAGTCCCGGCTGCGCCACAGCGGTGCCGGGGTGGCCGCCTCGGCGGACGGCAGCAGTCGCTGCGTCACGTCCCTGCCCCCCGGGTCAGCCGGCGTGCGGCGGCCGGGGCGGAGTCGGTCTGGACGCAGCGGTGCGGCACCGCGCCAGCCTGCCGGCCCACCCCGGCCCGTGCCAGCCATTTCCGGGCCGGCGGTGGCGCCGGTGGCCCGCGCGCCGGCCGCCGGGCGGTCAGATCCAGCCGCGCCGGGTGGCCTCGACGCCGGCCTGGAACCGGCTGCTCGCCTGCAACCGTTCGGTGAGCGCGTTCATCAGCCGCTGCACGCTGCGCGCGGAGATGCCC
The DNA here is from genome assembly GCF_056150265.1 of Micromonospora desertarenae. Classification (NCBI taxonomy): domain Bacteria; kingdom Bacillati; phylum Actinomycetota; class Actinomycetes; order Micromonosporales; family Micromonosporaceae; genus Micromonospora; species Micromonospora desertarenae. Next base: position 110,197 of record NZ_JAXCFQ010000003.1, on the reverse strand, counting down.
AGCTGCCGGGCCGCCGACTCGTCGGTGTGCCCGTCGGCGAACAGGTGCAGCAACGCCTTCTCCTGCGGGGTCAGTGCCCCGGACCGGGCGCCGGGCACCTCCCCGAACGGGCTGCCCTGCTGCCAGACCTGTTCGAAGAGCGCGAGCAACCCGGCGACCAGACCGGGGCTGCGCAGCTCCAGGGCGCCCAGGCGGGGCTCCCGCGGGTCGATCGGGGTCAGCGCGATGCTCCGGTCGACGATGATCAGCCGCATCGGCAGGGTCGGCACCGTGCGCGACTCGCTGCCCAGCGCGGCCATCCGCCGGGCGTGGGCCAGGGTGGCCGGGTCGTTGCGGAAGCTGTCCTGGTAGACGTTGCGGATCCGGACGCCGCGGTCCAGGGCGGCGGCGTTGAGGGGCGCCTCGGAATGCCGGGTGTCGGCGGGCTGGGCGCCGCCCGGGCTGAACGAGAGGCACTCGGTGGTGGCGCCGCCGGCCAGCTCGGCCAGCCGGTCGCGGACCGCGTCGATCCCCTCCAGCCGGAGCACCACCTCGTGCTGCTCGTGCGTCACCGCGATGTCCGCGATGGCGGCGCGCACCGCCTCGATCTGCTGCTGCCGTACGGCGATGTCGGCCTCGACCCGGGCCAGCAGCGCGGCGAGCCCGGTCTGCGGCCGCACCGCGCGGGCCGCGCCGCCGGTGCCGTCCAACCGGACGAGCGCCAGATCGGCGAGCACGTCGAGCGCGGCGTGCACCTGCGCCGGGTCGAGATCCAGGTGGGCGGCGAGACCGGCCACGTCGAGGGTGGGATGCGCGAGCATCGCCCGGTAGACCGATTCATTGACAGTGGACAAACCCAGCGCTTCCAGCACCGAAACCTCCCCGTTGGTTCGATGGGGACGAGTGTAGATGTGGCGCGGCCTTTTCCGCTGTCCCGTGGCGGCGGTTGCGACTTCTCGCCAGGCAGGGTCTGGCCAGCCCCAAGACGGTGACAGCGCCCCGCGGGAGCGGCACGCTTGTCCCAACGCCGGTGAGCAATCACCGAATACGCGTCGAGGTGCCATCTTCCGCCATTATCCGAAAGGGACCAGTCATGTCCGCGTGCCGCTCTCTGTCCACCCGACTGTTCGTTCCGGTGCTGCTCGTCGCGGTGTTGACGGCCATCGCCGCGGCCCTCGGCATCGAGGTCACCACGGGTCAGCTCGCCGAGGGTTTCGGCTGGACGCCGCCGCTTCCGGCGCCGAACCAGGCGTGATCGCCGCCGTGGTCCGGATAGCCCCACTGGGCGGGGATCCGCGATATCCCGAACCGGAGCTGAACGGCCTGCTGTCGGCGCGGGCGCGTCTGGACGATCGGATTAACCATTTCCGAATTCGGGCCGGGCCGTCCGGATTCGACATTCTCGCATTCGTCGCCACCGACCGGCCGTCGTTGGCGTACGCAATTCTGCGTCGGGCGGTTCAGTGCTGCCTCGCGGATGATCCGCGGCTCGACCTCTGGCGCATCGTCTGATTTCCGTTTTTCCAGTCCCGGGAAAGGACACCGTACGTGAGAAGTCTGCTCCGGATGGCCGGTCTGGCCGCCGCCGTGACCACCGCCCTGGCGGCGACCGTCGTCGCCGCGCCGACGACCGCCCTGGCCGCCCCCAGCACCCCCGCCTTCGGCTCCCGGATCGACGGTTACGCCGCCTACGACGGCCAGGACACCTGCGACCCCACGGCTAAGCCGGGCGTGGTCGGCTTCAAAGACCTGCTCAACGCGACCTACGGCTCCCACACCTGGGGCATCGGCCGGGACTGCGGCAGCGGCGGGACCAGTGAACACAAGGAGGGCCGGGCCCTCGACTACCACTTCAACTACTACGACGCCGGGCAGCGGGCGGACGCCACAGATCTGCTCAACTGGCTGCTCGCCACCGATTCGTACGGCAACCGGCACGCGATGGCGCGCCGGCTCGGCATGATGTACATCATCTGGAACAACAAGATCTGGAAGGCGTACGAGCCCTCGGCCGGCTGGCAGACCTACAGCGGTGCCAACCCGCACACCGACCACATCCACTTCAGCTTCAGCTGGGCCGGCGCGCAGAAGCGGACGAGCTGGTGGTCGGCGGATCACGTGGCCGGGAACGCCTCCGTCTACGGCGTGCTGCCGGACGGCCGGATGACCTACTCCGTGATCGACGCGGGCACCGGGGACCGCACCTTCGGGCCGGTCATCTCCACCGCCACCCTGGGCTTCACGCCGAAGGCGATGGCCACGATGAACTTCAACACGATCCTGGTCACCTCCACCGCCGGCAAGCTCTACCGGGTCGACGTCCGTACCAACAACGAGTCCCTCACCTTCGACGCGCCCGTCGAGATCGGCTCGAAGGGCTGGACCAGCGACCTGCTCGCCTACGACGGGGCCGGCAACCTGTTCGGCATCGCCGACGGCCAGCTGCGCCGCTACGGCGTCACCGTGGGAACCCACTCCGTGACCATCAACACCAACACCCTGATCGGCAGCGGCTTCACGCTGAACACCCTGACCGCGACCGGGACCAACTGGATCCTGGGCACCACCAGCGCGGGCACCCTCCGGTCCTACAAGATCAACGGGCCGGACGACTGGAACCCGGCGACGCTCGACGCCGACGGCTGGGGCTTCACCCACCTGATGTCGCCGGGCGGCGGCATCTACTTCGGCCGCACCTCCTCCGGCGGCATGTACCACTACCACGACGTCAACCCGTACGACCTGGACGGCAGTGACGTCCAGTACCACCTGAGCGACCCGGTCGACGCGTCCGGCTGGACCCAGGTGCTGCTCTCCACGCAGCCGAGGACGGTCAGCTGACCCGTACGACGGTCACCCCGCCTGCCGCGACCACCCCGGTCGCGGCAGGCGGCCGTCGTGCGCCTGCCCGTACGGCGTCGGGGCCGGGATCGGTCTCGACGCGGCGGTAGGGCACCCGGCCAGCCTGCCGGCGCGGCTCGCCCGGTGCCACCCCATTCCGCCCGGGCGGTACGGTCGGCGGGCCGCGCGCCGCGGCGCTGACGGGAGGTCCGCACGTGTCCATCGCCCTGTTCACCCTCGGCGGCACCATCGCGATGGGCGGGCACGACCCGGGGCGGGCGGGGGTGGTCACCCGGCTGACCGGCGCGGACCTCGTCGCCGCGGTGCCCGGGCTCGGCGACCTCGACGCGCCGCTGGACGTACGGGACGCCCTCGCGGTGCCCAGCGCCCACCTGACGTACCGCCAGCTGCTCGACGTGGTCGACGCCGCCGGCCGGGCGGTGACCGCGGGCGCCACCGGCGCGGTGGTCACCCAGGGCACGGACACGCTGGAGGAGTCGGCGTTCCTGGCCGACCTGGTCTGGCCGCACGACGCGCCACTGGTGTTCACCGGGGCGATGCGCAACCCGACCCTGGCCGGCCCGGACGGCCCGGCGAACCTGCTGGCCGCGGCCCGGGTGGCGGCCGCCCCGGCGGCCCGCGGCCTGGGCGTGCTGGTCGCCTTCAACGACGAGGTCCACGCCGCCCGCTGGGTACGCAAGACGCACAGCACCAGCACGGCCACCTTCGCCTCGCCGAACACGGGCCCGCTCGGGCACGTGATCGAGGGGCGGGTACGCGTGCTGCTCCGGCCGGAGCGGCCGGCGCCGCTGCCGCCGGTCGACCCGGCCCGGCTGGCCGACACCCGGGTCGCCCTGCACACGGTGACCCTGGACGACGACGGGCTGCTCGTCGACCGGGTCGCCGACACCCACCACGGGCTGGTCGTCGCCGGCTTCGGCGTGGGGCACGTCCCCGCCACGCTGGCCCCGGTGCTCGGCGCCCTGGCCGACCGGATCCCGGTGGTGCTCACCTCCCGCTGCGGCGCCGGGTCGGTGCTGCGGAACACCTACGGCGCGGTCGGCTCGGAGACCGACCTGCGCCGGCGCGGGCTGCTGGACGGCGGTCTGCTCGACCCGTACAAGGCGAAGGTGCTGCTCCGGCTGCTGCTCGCGGCGGGTGCGAGCCGGGGCACCATCACCGGCGCCCTGGCCCGGCACGGCTGAACCGCGCTCCGGCCCGCCGCCGCTGCGCCGCGACGCTCCGGTCCGGCACGCTGAGCCGCGCTCCGGCCCGGCGCGGCTGAGCCGCGATGCGGCCCGGCGGTTGAGTCGCGCGCTCCGGTCCGGCTGAGCCGCCGCCCTAGTCCGGGCGGATGGGTCGCCGCCCTGGTCCGGGGCGGCCGGGTCGTCTCCCTAGACTGCCCCGGTGAGCGGAGAGCGACGACCGTTGGCGGACCGGCCGCTGACCGAGCCGCACCCGTCCCGGCTGCCGCCCGGGCACCCCGACCGGGACCGGATCCTCGCCGCGCACGCCGCCGCGCTGGCCGCCGGGGAGGCCGGCTACCTCGACCCGGGCACCGGTCTCTTCGTGCTCAGCGCGGGCTTCCTGGCCCGCCGGGGCACCTGCTGCGGCCGCGGCTGCCGGCACTGCCCGTACGTGGCCGATTGAGGGCTTCCGCCGGGACCGGGTGAGCCCGTACGGTGTCCGGCGGACACGTCGGGGTGGACAGCGGAGGAGTGATCGTGCACGGGCGGAGCGTGGTCGCCGGCGTGGCCGTGCTACTGGTGGCGGGCTGCGCGGCGGAGGCCGAACCGGTGGCGGTGCCGCCGCCGGCGCCGATTTCGATCGACGTGCCGGCGGCCTCGTCCGGCGGCGCGTGCCGGCTGCTCGACTTCGCCGTGATCGAGGAGCACGCCCAGGTCCGTTTCGACGTGGCGGCGGCCAGCGATCGGGGCGACAGCCACACCTGCGTGGTGCGCTCCGGAACGGCGAGCCTGCCCGAGCTGACCCTGACCGTGACCGAGACGTCCATCGACCCGACCACGTTCACCGAGGACGTGGTGCCGGCGAAGGCGACCAAGGTCACCGGGCTCGGCCAGCGGGCGTACCGGCGCACCGGTGCCGCGGGCGGCGGTCACGGCCCGGTGGCCGAGGTGGGCTGGCTGGCCGGCGGGGGGCGGCTGGCCACGCTGCACTGGACCAGCCCGAAGGGCACCGACCGGGGTGCGGTGGACGACCTCGTCGCCGCGCTGGTCGACCTGGCGAAGAAGGTCGACACCGGGGCTCTGTGACGGCGGCGGGCACCGTCAGCCGGCCGGTCGGTGGCCGCCGCAGGAGCGAGGGCCGGCCGGCCCGGGAGCGGGACCGGTCAGCCGGCCGCGACGAAGACCCGCGAGGCGACCTCGCGGGGCAGCCGGATCCGGCCGCCGTCACGGTCGATGGAGACCCCGTCGCGCTCCTGCGCCACGGTCACCCGGGCACCCGGGTCGACACCGGCGGCGTGCAGCTGGCGCAGCACGTCGGCGTTGGTCTGCACGCTCTCGCAGATCCGCCGCACCACCACCGGCCCGGACAGGCCGGGGAACGCCAGGTTGCGCTCACCCTCGGCCACCTCGGCGGTCTGCGGCTCGGGGGAGCCCAGCTCCTCCAGCCCGGGGATGGGGTTGCCGTACGGCGAGCGGGTGGGCCGGTTGAGCAGGTCGTAGACCCGCTTCTCGACCGCGTCGCTCATCACGTGCTCCCACCGGCAGGCCTCCTCGTGGGCCTCCTCGTAGGGCATCCCGATCACGTTGACGAGCAGCAGCTCGGCCAGCCGGTGCTTGCGCATCACCGAGACCGCGGTGGCCCGGCCCTGCGCGGTGAGCGTCAGGTGCCGGTCGCCCTCGACCGTGAGCAGGCCGTCGCGCTCCATCCGGGCGACGGTCTGGCTGACGGTGGGGCCGCTCTGCCGCAGCCGTTCGGCGATCCGGGCGCGCAGCGGCGGCACCCCCTCCTCCTCGAGTTCGAGGATGGTGCGCAGGTACATCTCGGTCGTATCGACCAGGTCGTGAGACTTCATATCGTCAGCGGCCCTCCGGTGGTCGATGCTACCTCGGACGTCCGACGATTGACCGCCGCCGAACCGGTGGCGGCAGCCCCGATGGTGTTGACTGGACGCCATGTCCGGTACCGATGATCTTCTGGTCGAACCCGACCGGCTCGCCGCCGAGCTCGACCGCGCCGACCCGCCCACCGTGCTCGACGTCCGCTGGCGGCTCACCGGCCCGCCCGGCCGGGACGACTACGCGGCCGGCCACCTGCCCGGCGCGGTCTTCGTCGACCTGGACACCGACCTCTGCGGGCCGCCCGGCGCCGCCGGCCGGCACCCGCTGCCCGACCCGGCCGCGTTGCAGGCGGCGCTGCGGGCCGCCGGCGTCCGCGCCGGTCACCCCGTGGTGGTGTACGACGGCGGCGACGGCATGGCCGCCGCGCGGGCCTGGTGGACGCTGCGCTGGGCCGGCCACCGCGCGGTGCGGCTGCTGCACGGCGGCTTCCCGGCCTGGCTGGCGGCCGGGCTGCCCACCTCGACCGAGGTGCCCGAGCCCCGCCCCGGCGACGTCACCGTCCGGCCGGGCGAACTGCCGGTGCTCGACGCGGGCGCGGCGGCCCGGCTCGCGGCCGGCGACGGCGTGCTGCTGGACGTGCGGACCGCCCCCCGCTACCGGGGCGAGACGGAGCCGATCGACCCGGTGGCCGGGCACGTGCCGGGCGCGGCCAACCTGCCGGCGGCCGAGTACGTCGGTCCGGACGGGCGGTTCCCGGCCGCCGACGCGCTGCGCGACCGGTTCGCCGCCGCCGGGGTCGGCGCGGACCGCCCGGTCGGGGCGTACTGCGGCTCGGGGGTGACCGCCGCCCAGGCGGTGCTCGCCCTGCACCTGGCCGGCCGCCCGGACGCCGCGCTCTACGTCGGCTCGTGGAGCAACTGGGTCGCCGACCCCTCCCGGCCGGTGGCCACCGGGGCGACACCCGACGCGTGAGCAGCGCGTGCGCGGGGTCACTCCGGGACGCGTGCGACGATGAGCCCATGTCCGACGACACGGTGGTGGTGTGGGACGAGTCGCTGCTCGCCTACGACATGGGTGACCACCCGCTGGACCCGGTGCGGGTGGAGCTGACCATGGCGCTCGCCCGCGAGCTGGGCGTCCTGCGCCGGCCGGGGGTGCGGCTGGTCAAGCCGGAGCCGGCCGACGAGGCGCTGCTGACCCGGGTGCACGACCCGCGCTACCTGGACGCGGTGCGGGTCGCGCCGAGCGATCCGCTCTTCGCCGGGTTCGGGCTGGGCACCTCGGACAATCCGGTCTTCCAAGGGATGCACGAGTCCAGCGCGCTGGTCGCCGGCGCCAGCGTGGCCGCCGCCGAGGCGGTCTGGCGGGGCGAGGCCCGCCGCGCGGTCAACGTGGCCGGCGGCCTGCACCACGCGATGCCGGCCCGGGCCGCCGGCTTCTGCGTCTACAACGACCCGGCGGTGGCCATCGCCCGCCTGCTCGACCTGGGCGCCGAGCGGATCGCCTACGTCGACGTGGACGTGCACCACGGCGACGGGGTGCAGCAGATCTTCTGGGACGACCCGCGGGTGCTCACGGTCAGCCTGCACGAGACCCCGCTCGCGCTCTTCCCCGGCACCGGGTTCCCGGACGAGACCGGCGGCCCGGAGGCGGTGGGGACGGCGGTCAACGTGCCGCTGCCGCCGGGCGTCGGCGACGCCGGCTGGCAGCGCGCGTTCCACGCGATCGTGCCCTCGGTGCTGCGCGCGTTCCGGCCGCAGTTGCTGGTCACCCAGTGCGGCGCGGACGGGCACCGGCTCGACCCGCTGGCCGACCTGCACCTGTCGGTGGACGGGCAGCGCGCCACCTACCTGGCCCTGCGGGCGCTCGCCGACGAACTCTGCGACGGCCGCTGGGTGGCCACCGGCGGCGGCGGGTACGCGCTGGTCGAGGTGGTGCCCCGGGCGTGGACGCACCTGCTGGCGGTCGCCACCGGCGAGCCGGTCGACCCGGCCACGCTCACCCCGCCGGCCTGGCGGGAACTGGCCGCCGCGCGCCGTCCCGGCCACCAGGTGCCGCTGCGGATGACCGACGACGTCGACCCGGCGTACGAGCCGTGGCAGCCGACCGGGGAGCCGAACGCGGTGGACCGGGCCATCGCGGCCACCCGCAAGGCGGTCTTCCCGCTGTTCGGGCTCGACCCGCACGACCCCCGTGACTGAACCCCCGGCCGGGCCGGTGGCGACCGCGCCGCAACCGGTGGACGTGCTGCTCAGCGACGGCACCACCGTCCAGCTGCGACAGATCGGGCCGGCGGACGCCCCGGGCATCGTGGCCATGCACTCCCGGTTCTCCGAGCGCACCCGCTACCTGCGCTACTTCTCGCCGTACCCGCGGATCCCGGAACGCGACCTGCAGCGCTTCGTCAACGTCGACCACCGCGACCGGGAGGCGTTCGTGGTGCTGGCCGGCGACCGGATCGTCGCCGTGGGGCGCTACGAGCGGCTCGGCCCGGAGGCGCCCGAGGCCGAGGTCGCCTTCGTGGTCGAGGACGCCTACCAGGGCCGGGGGATCGGCTCGGTGCTGCTGGAGCACCTGGCCGACGCGGCCCGCCGGGTCGGCATCGTCAACTTCGTCGCCGAGGTGCTGCCGGCCAACGGCGCGATGCTGCGGGTCTTCGCCGACTTCGGCTACCAGGTCCAGCGCGAGTTCGCCGACGGCGTGGTGCACCTGAGCTTCCCGATCGCGCCCACCGAGGCGACGCTGGAGGTGCAGCGCGGCCGGGAGCACCGCACCGAGGCCCGGTCCATCGCCCGGCTGCTCGCCCCGCGCGGGGTGGCGGTCTACGGTGCCAGCGCCACCGGGCAGGGCGTCGGCGCGGCGGTGCTGGGGCACCTGCGCGACTCCGGCTTCACCGGCTCGGTGGTGCCGGTGCACCCGAGCGCGGCGACGGTCGCCGGGCTGCCCGCGCACCCGTCGGCGGCCGCGGCCGGCCTGCCGGTGGACCTGGCCGTGGTCGCGGTGCCGCCGGAGGCGGCGCGGACGGTGGTCGCGGACGCGGCCGCCGCCGGGGTGCACGGCCTGGTGGTGATCTCCGCCGGCTTCGCCGAGGCCGGTCCGGAGGGGGCCGCGGCGCAACGGGCCCTGGTCCGCGCCGCGCACGCCGCCGGGATGCGGGTGGTCGGCCCGAACTGCCTCGGCGTCGCCAACACCGATCCGGCGGTACGCCTCAACGCCACCCTCGCCCCCCGGCTGCCGGTGCCCGGCCGGGTGGGCATCTTCAGCCAGTCCGGCGCGTTCGGGGTGGCCCTGCTGGCCGAGGCGGACCGCCGCGGGTTGGGGCTGTCCAGCTTCGTCTCCGCGGGCAACCGGGCCGACGTCTCCGGCAACGACCTGCTCCAGTACTGGCAGGACGACCCGGGCACCGACGTGATCATGCTGTACCTGGAGACCTTCGGCAATCCGCGCAAGTTCGCCCGGCTGGCCCGCCGGATCGGCCGGGACAAGCCGGTGGTGGCGCTCGCCTCGCCGGCCCGCCCGCCGGGCGTCGGCGACTCCGTCGGCCCCGACGAGGTGGCGGTGAGCGCGCTGTTCGCCCAGTCCGGCGTGATCCGGGTGGACACCGTGGCCGAACTGCTCGACGTCGGGGTGCTGCTGGCCAACCAGCCGCTGCCGGCCGGCCGGCGGGTCGGCGTGGTGGGTAACTCCTCGGCGCTGACCGGGCTGGCCGCCACCGCCTGCGCCGCCCAGGGGCTGACCGTCGCCGCCGGCGGCGTCCGGGACGTCGGGCCGCGCGCCGGGGCCGCCGAGTTCGCCGCCGCGCTGGTCGAGACCGCCGCCGACGACCGGGTGGACGCGCTGGTGGCGGTCTTCGCGCCGCCGCTGCCCGGCCAGCTCCCCGACGCCGAGGCGGACTTCTCCGCCGCGCTGCCCAACGCGCTCGCGCCCGGCAAGCCGACAGTGGCCACGTTCCTGGTCGGCCGGGCGCCGGCCGGGGTGCCGGCGTACCCGAGCGTGGAGGAGGCGGTCCGCGCCCTGGCCCGGGTCGCCGCGTACGCCGACTGGCTGCGCCGACCGCCCGGGGCGGTGCCGGAGCTGCCCGGCGTCGACCGGGCTGCGGCGCAGGCGGCGCTGCGCCCGGAGGCCACCGACCCGGCGGGCCTGCTCGCCGCGTACGGCATCGAGGTGGTCGAGTCGGTGCCCGCGCGCTCGTCCGACGAGGTGGTGGCCGCGGCGGACCGGCTCGGCTACCCGGTGGCGCTGAAGGCGGCCGCCCCCGGGCTGCGGCACCGGCTCGACCTGGGCGCGGTCCGGCTCGACCTGCCCGACCCGGCGACCCTGCGCCGCGCGTACGCCGAGATGTCCCCGGTCTTCGGCGCGGACGTGCTGGTCCAGCCGATGGTCCCGCCCGGCGTGGCCTGCGTGGTCGAGCTGGTGGAGGACCCGGCGTTCGGGCCGGTGGTCGGCTTCGGCCTCGGCGGCGTCGCGACCGAGCTGCTCGGCGACCGGGCCTGGCGGGCCGTCCCGCTGACCGACCTGGACGCCGCCGAGCTGGTCGACGAGCCGCGCGCGGCGCCGCTGCTGCGCGGGCACCGGGGCGCCGCGCCGGTGGACCGGGCGGCCCTGGCCGAGCTGCTGCTGCGGGTCGGCCGGCTCGCCGACGAGCAGCCCCGGGTCCGTTCCCTCACCCTGAACCCGGTGCTGGTGCGGCCGGACGGCCTCTCGGTGCTGCACGCCGCCGTGCGCACCGGCTCCGCGGCCGACCGGCCGGACACCGGCCCGCGCCGGCTGTAGCGCCTCAGGCCCGGTCGGAGATCTGCTGGACGGCCCAGGAGTTGCCGTCCGGGTCGGTGAAGAAGACGAAGCCGACGTTGTCCAGCGGGTCCGGCATCGGGCGCGGGTTCTCGCCCAGCACCTGGATCTCGCTGACCTCGACGCCCCGCTCGACCAGCTGGGCCCGGGCCTTGTGCAGGTCGGGCACCACCAGCTGGAGGCCCTTGAGCGAGCCCGGCGGCATCTCCGGCACGGCGCCCTTGCCGATCACGATGGAGCAGCCGGAGCCGGGCGGGGTCAGCTGCACGATCCGCGCGTCGTCGCCGACCACCGTGTCGTGGTCGACGGTGAAGCCGAGCTGGTCGGCGTAGAACGCCTTGGCCCGGTCCACGTCGGAGACCGGCACGATCACCACTTCCAGGGTCCAGTTCACGGTGCTCTCCTCACCTCGTCGTCTCGTGCAGCAGCTCGGCGAGCCGCGCGAAGCTCTCACCGACGCCGCGGGTCATCGGGTAACGCAACACCCGGTCGCGTCCCTCGGCAGTGGCGTAGCGCAGCGTGGTGGTGACGGTGGTGCGCCCGACGAGTTCGGTGAACTCGTGGGTGACCAGGGTCTCGCCCGGGTAGGACTGGTCGTCGAAGAGTTCGGTGCAGACCAGCCGGTGCGGTGGTTCGACCGCGCGGTAGACCCCGCCCTGGCCCATCCGCTCGCCGTCCGGGCCCTGCGAGACATAGCGCCAGCGCCCGCCCACCCGCAGGTCCACCTCGCACTCGACCAGCCGCCAGCCGCGCGCGCCGTACCAGCGGACCAGCAGCTCGGGGCGGGTGAAGGCGGCGAAGACGAGGTGCGCCGGGGCGTCGAAGAGCCGGCTCAGCACGATCTCCCGGTCGCCCGGGGTGGCCACCACCAGCGGGTCGGCGGGGCCGGTCACCGGGCCGGGTCCTGTTCCGCGGCGGTCCGGTCGCCGGACCGCACCTCGTCGAGCAGGGCGTCGAGGCGTTGGTAGCTCTCCGCCCAGTAGTCGCGGTAGTTCGCCAGCCAGGCGCTGGCCTCCCGCAGCGGCCCGGCCTCCAACCGGCAGGGCCGCCGCTGGGCGTTCCGGCCCCGGCTGACCAGCCCGGCGCGCTCCAGCACCTTGAGGTGCTTGGAGATGGCCGGCTGGCTCATCGCGAAGGGCGCGGCCAGCTCGGTCACGGTGGCCTCGCCGGCCGCCAGCCGCGCGAGGATGGCCCGCCGGGTGGGGTCGGCGAGCGCGGCGAAGGTCGCGTCCAGCAGTTCGGGAGCCATCGCTCATAACCTCCTGGTTCAATAACCAGTTGGTTCTATCGCGGATCGGGGGCCGGGTCAAGCACCCCGGGACGCACCGTGGCCCCGGCGAACCGCCGGGGCCACGGTGTGGCAGGCGCCGTCAGCAGGCGTACGCCTCCAGGCGCTGGGCCCGCTCCGGGGCCCGCAGCTTCAGCAGGGTCACCTTCTCGATCTGCCGGATCCGCTCCCGGGACAGGCCGAACTCGCGACCCACCTCGTCGAGGGTGCGCTGGCGGCCGTCGTCCAGGCCGAACCGGAGCCGGATCACCGCCTGCTCCCGCTGGGAGAGGGTGGCCAGCACGATGCTCACCTCGTTGCGCAGTTCGCCCTGCGCGGCGGCGTCGCCCGGCTCGGCGGCCGGGTCGACGGCGGCGACGAAGTCGCCGAGCGCGCTCTCGCCGTCCTCACCGACCGCCTGGTCCAGGCTCACCGGCTCCCGGTCGTACGAGATCAGCTCGATCACCTGGAACTCCGGGATGTCCAGCGCCCGGGCGACCTCGGCCACGGTGGGCTCCCGGCCCAGCGTCACGGACAGCTCGCGGCGGGCCCGGACCATCCGGTTGACCTGCTCGACCATGTGCACCGGGATGCGGATGGTGCGGGCCTGGTCGGCCATGGCGCGGGTGATGGCCTGGCGGATCCACCAGGTGGCGTAGGTGGAGAACTTGTAGCCCTTGGTGTAGTCGAACTTCTCGACCGCGCGGATCAGGCCGAGGTTGCCCTCCTGGATCAGGTCGAGGAAGGCCATGCCGCGACCGGTGTACCGCTTGGCGATGCTGACCACCAGCCGCAGGTTCGCCTCCAGCAGGTGGTCCTTGGCGGCGCGGCCCTCGGCGGCGATCAGTTCCAGGTCGGCCCGCAGCTGCGCGGAGACCGGGGTGCAGGTAGCCAGCTTCTCCTCGGCGAAGAGCCCGGCCTCGATCCGCTTGGCCAGGTCGACCTCCTGCGCGGCGGTCAGCAGCTTGGTACGGCCGATGCCGTTCAGGTATGCCCGGACCAGGTCCGTGGAGACGCCGCGCTCGTCGGTGGCGTCCAGGTCGGTCAGGGTGTCGGTGCCGTGCTCGGCCTCGATGGTGCCGCGCATCCGGTGTTCCGTCATCTGCAGGGCCATCTCTTCTCCCCGTGTCCGCGTCTGTGCCGCTCGTCCGGCCCAGTGGTGCCGGTGTGACACACAGCTTGGCGGGCGGGGCGTGAAACGGGAGTGAGGCGATCGGGGAACCGACACCAATCTCGGCGGAACGTCGGGTGCCGGGGTGTCGGCCGCCGGTGGTTGCCGGGCCCGGTTACCGTGCCAGCGGTCGGCCAGCGGGGCCGATCGCGCCGGCCGGCGCGGATCAGGCAACGGAGGGCGTCGTGGTCTTCAAGCGGCTCATGCAGGCGATGGGTGTGGGCGGCCCGTCGGTGGAAACCGTGCTGGCGAACCCCAACTGCCGGCCCGGTGGCCAGCTGGAGGGAACCGTGCACGTGGCCGGCGGCGACCACCAGGTCGACGTCAGCTACGTGGCGCTGGGCCTGGTCACCCGGGTCGAGGTGGAGAGCGGCGACAACGAGTACAACTCCACCCAGGAGTTCCACCGGCAGCAGGTGACCGGCGCGTTCCGGCTGGAGCCGGGGCAGCGCTACGACATCCCGTTCCGCTTCGACGTGCCGTGGGAGACCCCGGTCACCGAGCTGTACGGGCAGCACCTGCACGGGATGACGATGGGGCTGCGTACCGAGCTGGAGGTGGCCCGGGCGGTGGACAAGGGCGACCTGGACGCGGTCGCGGTGCACCCGCTGCCGGCCCAGGAGCGGCTGCTGGAGGCGCTGCTGCGGCTCGGCTTCCGGTTCGCCCGCGCCGACGTGGAGCGGGGCCACATCTACGGCGTACGGCAGACCCTGCCGTTCTACCAGGAGATCGAGTTCCACCCGGCGCCGCAGTACGCCCGCGCGATCAACCAGCTGGAGGTGACCTTCGTCGCCGACCCGCGGCAGATGCAGGTGGTGCTGGAGCTGGACAAGCGCGGTGGGCTGCTCACCGAGGGTCGCGACGCGTTCGGCCGGTTCACCGTCGACTACGCCACCATGGACCGCACCGACTGGGCAGCCCAGCTCGACGGCTGGCTGCGCCAGTCGTTGCAGCGCCGGGGCCTCTTCTTCTGATCGCGCCGGACCGGGGTTGACCGGACCGGACCGGGCCGGACCGGGGTTGACCGGACCGGACCGGGCCGGACCGGGCCGGGCCGGGCCGGCGCCGGTCGGCGGGGGAGCCCGGTCAGGTCCAGCCGTGCTTGGCGGCGTGCCAGCCGAGCTGCATCCGGGTCTCGACGCCGGCCAGGTCCATCAGGTGGCGCAGCCGCCGTTGCAGCGTCCGCAACGACAGGTCGAGCTGGGCGGCGACCACCTGGTCGGTGAGCCCGGCCAGCAGCAGCGCCAGGATCCGGCGGTCCAGCTCGGTCGGGCCGGCCGTGCCGTCGGCGTCCGGGCGCTCGGCCAGGCCCTCGGCGGTCAGGTCGAGCGGGCGGGCGGTGCGCCACACGGTCTCGAACAACGCGTCCATCGCCGCCAGCAGCCCGGTGCGGTGCAGCAGCACGGCGCCGGGCTCGCCGCCGGGCGTGCCGGCGAGCGGCACCAGGGCCAGGTCCGCGTCGGCCAGGATCAGCTTGATCGGCAACGAGTCGACCACCCGCACCTGGACGCCGTTGCGCAGCGACTCCAGTGTCTCGGTGACCACCCCGGGCTCGGCCAGCGTCGGGCGATCCACCACGACCCGGAACCGCACGCCGTGCCCCACCGCCACCTCCTCGACCGCGTTGGTGCCCGGCGGCACGGCGATGAAGGGCGTGGTGACGAAGCTGCGGACCTCCGTCCGGGCGGCGTGCTGCACCTGGGCGAACCGGTGGCGGATGGCGTCCATGCCGGTGACCACCTCGATCAGTTCGTCGATGGCCCGGCCCGCGACCGCACCCCGGTACTCCTCGGCCAACGTGACCAGCGCCAGCTCGGCGCTGCGCAGGGCGCTGCGCTGCTCGCTGATCAGCGCCCCGAGCGCGACCGCCGGCGGTGCCACCGAGTACGCCTCGTCCGGGCCGGACTTCACCAGGCCGGACGCGGCCAGGTGGGACAGCGCCGCGCCGATGGTCGCGGTCGGCAGCCGCAGGGCGTCGGCCAGCTCGGCCGGGCCGGCCGAACCGCGCCGGACCAGCAGGCCGTAGACCGCCTCGTCGTCCGGGCTCAGACCCAGGGCGCCCAGCATCGGTGGCTGCCTCCCTCCGGCGGTGACGGCACGCAGAGTATGGGTCACCTTCATGGATCTTGACCAGGGGCGGGGCGGGGCGGACCCCCGGGACGGTGCCGGTCCCGGGGGTCCGCCGGCCGGCTCACCGCAGGCCGTACGCCCGGATGAGTTCCTGCCGGATGGCGAAGCCGGCGTCGGTCCGTGCGGCGGCCCGGACCGAGACGAAGCCGGGCTGCTTCGGCAGCTTCAGCGAGCCGGTCCACCGGTCGCCGGCGCCCCGGCTCAGCGTCACCGGCTGCCAGCTGCCGCCGTCGTCGTACGAGACCTCCAGCTCGACCGAGGTGACGGTGCCGGTTCCGGTGCCGCCCGGCTGCGGCCCCGCCGTGACACTGATCTGCTGGCTGGTGCCCGCCCTGACGTCACCCCGCAGGTCCGTCTCCAGCGCGTAGTCGAGCTGCAGCAGTGCGAACGGCACGAAGGTGTCCGCCTGGTTGGAGCCGGAGACGAAGTCCCACTCGGTGTGCGTACGGGTGGAGAGCCGCCACTGCTCGGCCGGCCGCGAGGCGTCCAGCACCAGGCGGTACGGCAGCGTCCCGGCGGGCACCTCGGTCCATTGGAGATCGGCGTTGAAGGTGTTCTCGTCCAGCAGGGTGTCGCCCTGGTACAGCTTCAGGTTGGTCGGCACCGACCCCCAGTCCAGGTTGCCGCCGTGCTCCAGGATGTCGTCCGACGGGCTCCAGGCCTGCACGTTGAGGGTCATGAAGTCGCGGTAGCGGCTGTTGCGGACCCCGAACGCCCGGTTGAAGGCGGGCCGGACGGCGGGTGCGAACCAGTCCAGCCGGGTCGCGGTGCCCTTGGCGTACGTGTTCAGGTAGGCGGTGTCGGTCCAGCTGTCCTGCTGGTGCACCTCGTGCCAGACCACGTCCGGGGTGACCCACTCGGTACGGGTGCCGGGGTGCCGCTCCGACTCCGGGAAGCCGAACGCCGGGCTGAAGGTCATGTCGTACCGGTAGCCGGCGCCGGCGGTGTCCCGCACGGCGTGGTAGCGGGCGTCGAGCCGGGCCAGGTCCCGGTTGCCCGGGTGGTACCGGAGCGGCCGGTCCGGCACCTGGTCCGGATAGACCCGGGTCAGGTCGTAGACGTAGTTCGCGTACGGCGTCCGGTCCACGGTCAGCTTGGGCGCCGTGCCGCGACGGATCGCCGTGATCAGCCGCTGTCCCGCGTCGCGGTGCAGGGTGGCCACCGGGATCCGGGCCTCGCCGACGTACTCGTTGAGGATGCCGGGCCCGTCGTTGACGACGAGCAGCAGCGCCGCTCCGGCGTCCGTCGCGGCGGCGGCCCGCTCCGCCGGGGAGACCGCGTCGCTGCGGGTCACCACCGCGATCCGGCCCTTGGCGTCGATGCCGGCGTAGTCGGCGGGGGCGCCGGTGCCGGCGTGGACCGGGCGCAGCTTCCCGGTGCCCGCGGTGAGCGCGCTGCCCGGCTGCACGGTGGCCGCCAGCGGCGGCTCGCCGGGGGAGCGCAGGCTGAGCATCGGCTCGCCCTTGCGCCACCGGGTCGCCATCGTGAACGACCCCTGGCGGACCGGCTTGGTCGGCGTCACGTAGAGGTCGTCGTACCTCACCGGCACCTGGTAGGCCGCACGGTAGCTGTCGCCACCGGCGTACTCGACCCGGTAGTCGAGCCGGCGCTGCCGGTCCTCGGCGCGCTGCGGCGCGGTGGTGTCGAGCAGGCGGGCGCGGCTCGCGTCCAGCACCACCTCGGCCGCGCCGTCGAGCACCGTCTCCGGGTCGACCAGCAGGGCGAGGCCGAGCCGGTCGGGCCGTTCACCGGGGACGTCCAGCACCGCCTCCACGGTGTACGTGCCCGGCGGCAGCCGCAGCGTCCGCTCGCCGTCGACGGCGTACCGCCACGGGTAGTACTCGCCGGCCTTCTTCAGCACCACCTCGGAACTGGTGGGCCGGCCGTCCCGACCGGTCAGTCTGACCGTCAGGTCGTACCGCTCGTCCTCCTTGAGCAGGGCGAGCGCGGTGCGGGTGACCGGCGCGCCGGTGGCCGCGTCGGTGCCGACCAGGTAACCGGTGAGCTGGCCGTGGGCCTCGCCGCGCGGGTCCCCGGTCACCGGAACGTCGGCGCTGCCGCCGGCGGGGACGGTCACCGAGGTGGCGCCCAGGGTGAACGGGCCGGTGCCGGTGAGCGCCAGGTCGAGGGTGACGTCCGCCGGGCCGGAGTTGGTGAAGGTGACCGACCGGACGACCGGCGCGTCGGTGGGCTCGTGCGGCCAGTCGAAGCTGCCGAAGAACGCCGAGCCGGTGGCCCGGACGGTGTTGCGCACCGCCGCCGCCACGTCCAGCCGGCCGCTGCCCACCTGGTAGGGCTGGTAGCTGTCGGACAGGCCCTTGGCGCTGCTCGTCAGCGCCTCCTTGAGCTGCGGGCCGGACCAGTCGGGGTGCCGCTGGGCGAGGATCGCCGCCGCTCCCGCCACGTGCGGGGCGGCCATCGAGGTGCCGTCCATGCTCTGGTACGCGCCCTCGCCGGCGGCCTGCCCGGACCGGGCGGCGGTGATGCCGACGCCGGGCGCGCTCAGGTCCGGCTTCAGCGCGCCGGTACGGGCCAGCGGGCCGGTGCTGGAGAACCAGGCCAGCTCGTCCTGTTTGTCCACCGCGCCGACGGTCAGCGCGCTGGCCGAGGTGCCGGGCGAGCCGATGGTCTGCGGGCCGGAGTTGCCCGCGGCCACCACGAAGAGCGTGCCGTGCCGGGCGGTGAGGGTGTCCACCGCCGCCGTCATCGGGTCGGTTCCGTCGGTGCGCGACGCGTCGCCCAGGCTCATGTTGACCACGTCGGCCCCGGACTCGGCCGCCCACTGCATGCCGGCGATGATCCACGAGTCCTGCCCGTACCCGTCGTTGCCGAGCACCTTGCCGACGATCAGGTCGGCGCCGGGGGCGACGCCCTTGCGGTCGCCGCCGGAGGCCGCCCCGGTGCCGGCGATCGTCGAGGCGACGTGGGTGCCGTGCCCGTTCGGGTCGGAGACGTCCTCGCCGGGCACGAAGCTGACCGCCTCGTCGACCTGGCCGGCCAGGTCGGGGTGGCCGGCGTCGACCCCGCTGTCCAGCACCGCGACCGTCACGCCCGCGCCGTCGTAGCCGGCGGCCCACGCGGCCGGGGCGCCGACCTGCGGCACGCTCTCGGTCAGGCTGGCCCGCACCCGGCCGTCCAGCCAGAGCTTCGCCAGCCCGCCGCCGAGCGCCGTGCCGGACCGGGCCGCCGGCGCGGACGCGACGGTGGACCAGAAGGCGCGGGCCTGCTTCTTGTCGGCGGCCAGCGCGGCGCCGGTGACGCTGGGCAGCTCGCGGACCACCTTGGTGCCCGGCGGAGCGGCCGGGCGACCCGCCCGGACCCTGGCCGGGGGATAGGTGGCGATCAGCGGCAGTTCCGCCGTCCGGGCGTCGTCGTAGCCCATCTCGATCAGGTCGGTGACGTTGAACAGCCGCCGGTCCAGCCGGTCGCTGCCGAGCAGCGGCAGCGCCTCGTCGGGCAGCACGTAGAGGTCGCCGCCGCTCTGCTGGATCCGTACCCCGCCGGTGGCGTGGTCGGGCCGGTCGACGTCGGCGGTGGACTGGCCGTCGGCGAACGTGGTCACCGTGACCACGTCGCCGGTGACCAGGGTGACGGTGTGGGTGTCCCGGGTGGTGGCCGGGGCGGGCGGGGCCGGGTCGGCCGCGGCGGCGGGTGGCTGGATCGCGGCGGCGCCGGCCGCGACCAGTCCGGCGGCGGTCGCGGCGGCGAGCAGCCGCCGTCTCGTCCGGCCGGCGGCGGAGGGCTGTGAGGGCGATGGCATGCGACGGTTCTACCGCCGCCGTCCGGCCCGGTGAACAGCTTGCGGTGGCGGGGTCACGCCACGGCGTCACTCCGCCACCGCCCGCCTGGCCGGCCCGCGGGAGCCGTCAGAGATCGAGCAGGATGGTGCGCGGCCCGACGTTGACGCTCTCCACCAGCATGTGCGCGCGGAACCGCCCGGTCTCGACCTTCGCCCCCCGGGTGCGCAACGCCTCGACGACCGCGGTCACCAGCGGCTCGGCGACCTCGGCCGGGGCCGCCGCCGTCCAACTCGGACGGCGCCCCTTGCGGGCGTCGCCGTAGAGGGTGAACTGGCTGACCACCAGGATCGGCGCCCCGGTGTCGGCGGCCGACCGCTCGTCGTCGAGGATGCGCAGCTCGTGCACCTTGCGGGCCATCGTGCGCGCGGTCTCCACGGTGTCGGTGTGGGTGACCCCGAGCAGCACCAGCAGCCCGTCGGAGATCTCGCCGACCAGCTCCCCGTCGACCGTCACCCCGGCCCGGCCGACGGTCTGCACCACCGCCCGCATCAGCCGGTCACCGGCTCGATGAAGCCCCGCTCGACCAGGTGCGCGACGATCGGCCCGGCCGCCTCGGCCAGCTCGTCGACGGCCACGTCGTGCGCGGCGGCGAGCAGGGCGAGCTGGTCGCGCAACGGCAACCGCCCGTCGGCCCCGCCGACCAGGGCCAGCACCAGGGGGTCGATCTCCTCGGTCCAGCGCAGCCCGTGCGGCATGGCGAGCACCTGCCGGTCGACCGCCCAGCCCTCGTCGCCCATGGTGGCCTCCTGGCGCAGCTGGAGCCCTTCGGCGGCCCGGTAGCGCGCGGCGAGCAGGCCGTCGGCGCCGCGCGTACGCAGCCAGTCCTGCCGGTCGAACCAGCCGGCGATCCGGTCGCCCATCGGCGCCTCCACCCGCTGGCGCAGGTCCTCCACCCGGATCACCGGGTCGTCGTGCCCGGCCCGGCGCAGCGACACGATGCCGAAGCCGATCGCCTCCACCTTGTGCGCGTCGAACCAGTCCAGCCAGTCGGCCATCCGCTGCGGGTCGGCGGCCTCGCCGACGTCGGTCAGCCACAGGTTGACGTACGCCATCGGGTCGGCCACCTCGCGCTGGATCACCCAGGCGTCCAGGCCGGTGCCGGCGAACCAGCCGGTGACCCGCTCGGCCCAGTCCTCCCCGGCGACGTGCACCCAGTTCGCCAGGTACTGCATGGTGCCGCCCTCGGTGAGCAGGTCGGGCGCGGCGGCGGCCAGCTCGGCCCCGATCGCGTCGCCCACCCGCCCGGAGTCCCGGTAGACGTGCGTGGTGGTGCCCGGCCCGACCACGAACGGCGGGTTGCTGACCACCAGGTCGAACCGGCGCCCGGCCACCGGGGCGACCAGGTCGCCGCGGAGCAGTTCCCAGTCCTGCCCGTTCAGCGCGGCGGTGGTGGCGGCGAAGCGCAGCGCCCGCTCGGAGACGTCGGTGGCGGTGACCCGCCGGGTGTGGGTGGACAGGTGCAACGCCTGCACCCCGGAGCCGGTGCCCAGGTCGAGGGCGGTCTCCACCGGCCGGCGGACGGTGGCGCCGATCAGGGTCTGGGTCGCTCCACCGATGCCGAGCACGTGCTCGGCGTGCAGCGGCCGGCCCGGCCGGGCGCTGGCCGGCACGTCGGCGAGCACCCACCAGTCGTCGCCGTAGGGCTCCAGGTCCAGCCCCATCCGCAGGCCGTCGCCGTGCCGCTCGACCAGGCCGCCGGCGAGTGCCTCCTCGATCGACAGGGGCGCCAGCGCGGCGGCCACCGCCGCCTCCGGCTCGGTCTGCTCGCAGATGAAGACCCGGATCAGGGTGCCGAGCGGGTCGCGCTCCTCGGTGGCCCGCAGCGCGGCCCGGAAGTCGTTGCGGGCCACCCCGCCGGTGGCCTGCGGGCCCAGCCGGGTGGCGATGCCGTTGGCGGTGAACCCGGCCCGGGTGAGCGCGGTCCGCAGCGCCGTCACCCCGGCGGGGGAGAGCAGCATGTCGTGTTCGTCCACGTCGCCATCCTGCCTCCTGCCGTCGCGGCGGGCGGCGCCACCCGCGACATCCGTGCCGGACGCCCAAACTAATCGACAATCATCTCTATCATCATCGTCGATGTAACGGCTACCATCTGCGGCACCAACCGTCGAGGGTGCGCCCCGCGGCCCAGCAGGCACGGCCGGGCGTACCGATGAGGAGGCACACGATGCCAGCAGGGTCCGTTCCGCGGCGGCGTCTGTTCCGGGCGCTCGCCGTCGCCGCCGGCATGGCGGCCGTCACCGCGGCCGCCACCCCCGCCCTGGCGGCGCCACCCACCGGGGAGATCCGGGGCGCCGCGTCCCCGAACGCGATCAGCGGTAGCTACCTGGTCGTCCTCCGGCCGGACGCGGCCGGCGCCGCGGGCACCGCCACCGCCCGCGCGGCCGTGCCCGAGCGGGCCAGCGCGCTGACCAAGCGGTACGGCGGCAGCGTCGGCGACGTGTACAGCGCGGCGCTGACCGGCTTCAGCGCCCGTATGAGCGCCACCCAGGCCGGCCGGCTCGCCGCCGACCCGGCGGTCGCCTACGTGGAGCAGGACCAGGTGCTCACCGTCCAGGCCACCCAGTCCAACCCGCCGTGGGGGCTGGACCGCATCGACCAGCGCACCCTGCCGCTGAGCCGCAGCTTCACCTACCCGAACACCGCGTCGAACGTGCGGGCGTACATCATCGACACCGGCATCCGGACCACCCACTCCCAGTTCGGCGGCCGGGCCACCTGGGGCACCAACACGGTGGACAGCAACAACACCGACTGCAACGGCCACGGCACGCACGTCGCCGGCACCGTCGGCGGCTCCACCTACGGCGTCGCCAAGCAGGTGCGGCTGATCGCGGTCAAGGTGCTCAACTGCTCGGGCAGCGGCAGCACCACCAGCGTGGTGAACGGCGTCAACTGGGTCACCGCCAACGCGGTCAAGCCGGCGGTCGCCAACATGAGCCTCGGCGGCGGGGCGAGCAGCGCCATCGACAACGCGGTGGCCAACTCGATCAACTCCGGGGTGAGCTACGCGGTGGCGGCCGGCAACTCCAGCGCCAACGCCTGCAACTACTCCCCGGCCCGCACCCCGGCCGCGATCACCGTCGGCTCCACCACCAGCAGCGACGCCCGTTCGTCGTTCTCCAACTACGGCTCCTGCGTGGACGTCTTCGCCCCCGGATCGAGCATCCTGTCGGCCTGGCGGACCAGCGACACCGCCAGCAACACCATCAGCGGCACCTCGATGGCCTCGCCGCACGTGGCCGGCGCCGCCGCCCTCGTGCTCTCGGCCAACCCGTCCTGGTCGCCGGCGCAGGTCAGCAGCTACCTGACCAGCAACGCCACCACCGGCCAGGTGACCAACCCCGGCTCCGGCTCGCCGAACCGGCTGCTCTTCGTGGTCAACTGACCCCGACCGGCCCGGCGGACCGACCTGACCGGTCCGCCGGGCCGCGGGTGCGTGCCGGCGGGTTCGGTGTCCCGGCTGCACCCGGGCCGGTTCGTGCGGGACCATGGCTGCCATGACGCTCGCGCTGCCCATCGATCCCGAGGCCAACCGGCTGCTGGAGCGCAGCCCGCTGGCCCTGCTCCTCGGCATGGTCCTCGACCAGCAGCTTGTCTAACCAGGGAAAACGGTGTTCTAGGCCTTCTCGGAGTCGGTTTCAGGGGCGCGGGTCGTGGCCTGGCTCGGCGTCGTCCGGCCAGTTCGACGTGAAGATCCAGTCGAGGCCATCCTCCCCGTCCGTGTCCAGATGGGGAGCGCGACGCAGGCCGGCGCGTGCGGCGACCTTCAGCGACGCCGCGTTGTCGGGTCGGACTCTCGCGATGACTGGATGGTCGGGCAGGTGGGCAGCTGCCCAGTTGACCACGGTGGTGGCGGCTTCGGTGGCTACTCCGTTGCCCCAGGCCAGCGGGTCAAGGCGGTAGAAGAGGTTCAAGATGGTGCGGCCGTGCAGCGGCATCAGCTTGATGCCGCAGAAGCCGAGCGGCTGGTGGGTCCGCAGCTGGCTGTGGACGGTCCAGTAGCCGAAGCCGTACTGGTTCCAGTGCTCGTTCCAGCGTCGGTAGCGCTCCTCAGCTTCTGCCCGTGTGGCAAGCGCGTCAGCGGGATTGTGGGCGTATGCCCTTGGATCGCTGTGGATTCGATAGATGGTGTCGATGTCAGCGTCGGTCGGGCGGCGTAGCGACAGCCGAGGAGTCCGCACTTCTTCGTTGTCGATCAGGTCCGCGTGGCCCATGTCAGGATCTTCTCCTTCCGGTGTCATCGGGTCGAGGTTCGACTTGGTGGCGGCTTCGACACGTCAGGTAATCGTTGGTGGCGGGGTCTGGTGAGGGACCATGACTGCCATGACGCTGTCCTTGCCTATAGATCCTGCGGCGAACGAACTTCTTAATCGGAATGCACTGGCCCTTGTCCTGGGGCTCGTCTTGGACCAGCAGGTGCCGATGGAGAAGGCGTTCTCCTCGCCGTACGTGCTGACCCAACGGCTCGGGCACGAGCCGGACGCCGCGGAACTGGCCGGGTACGACCCGGAGGCCCTGGTCGCCCTCTTCGCCCAGCCGCCCGCGCTGCACCGCTTCCCCAAGGCGATGGCCGCCCGGGTGCAGGAGGTGTGCCGGGTCCTCGTCGACCGCTACGACGGCGACGCCGCTCGGCTCTGGTCCGACGTCACCGACGGCCGGGAACTGCTGCGGCGCATCGCCGACCTGCCCGGCTTCGGCAAGCAGAAGGCGCAGATCTTCCTCGCCCTGCTCGGCAAGCGGTTCGGCGTCACGCCGGAGGGCTGGCGGGAGGCGGCCGGCGGGTACGGCGACCCGGACGCGCACCGGTCGGTGGCGGACGTCGTCGACGCGGACTCGCTGCGCCGGGTGCGCGAGTACAAGCAGCAGATGAAGGCGGCGGCCAAGGCGAAGACCGCGCAGGGCTGACGCAACCGGGCCGCCGGCACGGTCGTTGTAGGCAGGATGGCGACGGGCGACCGATGACGGACTGGCGCGGAGCGCAACTGCTGCGCCCCGAGGTCAGCGCGACCCGGGCCACCTTCCTCGAACTCTTCTTCGACCTGGTCTTCGTCTTCGCGCTGACCCGGGTCTCGGTGCGCCTGATCGACGCCGCCGGGGACTCCGGCGGTGAACTGGCGGTCGAGGTCGCGCGCACCGGCGTGCTCTTCCTCGCCCTTTGGCTGCTCTGGTCGATCACCACCTGGGTCACCAGCCGGTACGAGCCCGAGCACGGCGTGATCCAGTTCGTCGTGGTGGGGTCGATGTTCGCCGCGCTGGTGATGGCGGTCGCGCTGCCCGGCGCGTTCGAGGACCGGGCGCTGCCGTTCGTGCTCGGCTACCTGGCGGCGATGATCGGCCGGCCGCTGGTCGTCGCCGCGGCACTGCACCGCCATCCGCGCCGCACGGTGCCGCTGCGGCTGGCCGCGTGGGCGGCGGCCGGTGCCGTGCCCTGGCTGGCCGGGGCGTACGCACCGGACGAGCTGCGCCTGCCGCTGTGGCTGCTCGCGCTGACCGTCGACGGCATCGGCCTCCTGCTCGGCTGGCCGCTGCCCCGCCTGGGCCCGGCGCGGGCGTCCGGCTGGCTGATCGCCGGCGAGCACCTGGCCGACCGGTACCAGCAGATCTTCCTCATCTCGCTGGGGGAGACCATCCTGGTCATCGGCGTGACCTACAGCGGGGTGGCGTTCACCGCCGACCGGGCCGGCGCCTTCGCCATCGCGTTCGTCACCACGGCCCTGCTCTGGCGGATCTACTTCCACCGGGCGGGCCACCTGCTCGCCGAGGCGTTGCGGGTGGCCCGGTCGGCGGGGCGGCTCGGCTCCTCCGTCGGCGCCACCCACCTGGCCATCGTGGTCGGGGTGCTGGGCACGGGCGTGGGCTACGAGTTGGTGATCGCGCATCCGTACGGCCGGACCGATCCGGGTTGGCTGGTCTTCGTGGTGGGCGGCCCGGCGATCTTCCTGGCCGCCCGGGCCCGCTTCGAGTACGAGATCTTCGGCCGGGTGTCCTGGTCGCGCTGGGGCGGACTGGCGGCACTGCTCCTGCTGGCGCCGGCCCTCACCCTGAGCTCGCCGATGGTGGCGTTGGCGGCGGTCGCCGCCGTGCTGGCCGCGGTGGCCACCGCCGACGCGTGGCGCAGCCGGGGCCGGCCCCCCGAGGTGCCCGCCTCACCGCTGCTGCACGGCGGGGACGCGGGCGGCGACTTCCACCGGGCCCCCTGAGCGGGTGTGGGGTTCAGGCGGCCGTCGGGTGGGCCAGCGCGGCCAGCGCGCGCCGGACGTCGGCGAGCGAGACGGTGGCCGAGTCGTCGAGGTCGGCCAGCCCGGCCTCGATCCACTGCCGCATCAGCGTGGTGACGCCGATGCCCCGGGCCTCGGCGGCCGCCCGCACCCGCTCGTACGTCTCCAGCGGCAGCCGGACCGAGCGGCTCACCATCGGGGTGTCGGTGTCGGGGGTGGGCAGCTCCACCGGCGGGCTCTCGTCGATCAGCTCCGCGAGCCGGTCACCGCCGCTGTGGAACTGCTTGGTCGCGTCGTTACGGTGCATCGTCACCGCCTCCTCGTCGGTGGGACCTCCGCACTGCCTCGTCGTAGCGCTTGGCCTCGACCTCGGTCAGCTCGCGGGCGGAGAGGATGTCCCAGTCGTTGTCGGTGCCGTCGGCCTCGGCGAGCAGCACGGCCAGCCGACGCCCCCGGCGGGCGGCGGCGTAGACGACCATCACGTCGTCGCCCAGGTGGCGGATGACCCGCCGGCTGCTGTGCAGCGCCTCCCAGACTTCCCCCGGCGTGACGTCGTAGACCCTCAGGTTGGCCAACGCCTCGTCGGTGAAGCTGAACCTGCTGCCCACGGGGCGAGCGTACCACGCGCGTAACACGAGCCTCGATGCCGCGGAATTTCGCTGATCACGGGCTCGGGGTGACAGGATGGGGCGTAACCCCCTCGAGGAGGTCCGTGGTGAAGCGTCAGGCGTACCAGCCGATCCTGATCACCGACGCCTCGCGCAGCCAGGACGACCAGCTCACCAGCCGGCAGAAGCGGTACGTGCTGATGATGGGCATCCGGGTGGCCTGCCTGATCGTCGGTGCGATCCTGGTCGGCGTGCAGGCCCCGCTGCTCTGGCTCTGGCTGCCGATGGTCGCGTTGGGCATGTTGCTCATCCCCTGGCTGGCCGTGCTGCTGGCCAACGACCGGCCGCCGAAGGACGAGCACCGGCTGATGAACCGGTTCCAGGCCCGGCACCGGGACGAGACACCGCCGATGAGCCTCACGGCCGAGGAACGGCCGCACAAGGTCATCGACGCCGAGCCCTGACCCGGCCGGGCTCCACCCGGCCGGGTCGGCTCACTCCGGGCGGGCGCCCACCTGGGAGACCGCCGACGCGCCGAGGTCACCGGCCCGGGCCAGCGCCGCCGCCGGTGCCGCCCCGGCCAGCCACGCGGAGAGCAGCCCGGCCGCGAAGGCGTCCCCGGCGCCGGTGACGTCCACCACCGCCACCCGGCGGGCCGGCGACACCGTCACCGCCCCGTCCCGGTCCACCCAGACCGCCCCGGCCGCGCCCCGCTTCACCACCACCCGCCGGGCGGACGCCGTCAACGCCCGACCCTGGGCGGCCGGGTCCAGCCCGCCGGCCAGCACGGTCGCCTCGTCCGCGTTGACCAGCAGCAGGTCGACGTCGCGTACCCAGGTCAGGAAGGCCGCCGCGCCGACCCGCCGCAGCGGTGCGGCGGAGGCCGCGTCGACGCTGGTGGTGAGCCCACGCCCGCGCGCGGCGGCCAACGCGGCCAGGCCGGCCGGGCGGGACGCCGCGTCCAGCAGGGTGTAGCCGGACAGGTGCAGGTGCGCCGCGTCCGGTGCGGCGGCCAGCGCCGCCTCGACGTGTTCCGCGGTCAGCCACAGGTTGGCGCCCCGCTCGGTGATCATCGTGCGTTCGCCGTCGGTGGTCAGCACGATCACGGTGCCGGTGGGGTGGTCCGGGTGCCGGCTGACCGCGCAGTCGACCCCGGCGCGCGCCAGCTCGGCCACCCGGTCCCGCCCCTGGCTGTCGTCGCCGACCGCGCCGACCAGCGTCACCGGCACGCCCCGGGCGGCGAGCCAGGCAGCGGTGTTGGCGGCCTGTCCGCCACCGCTGAACCGGATCGCCGCCGGCGTGTCGGACCCGGTGGCCGGCGGCCCGGCCAGCACCGCCACCACGTCGGTGATCAGGTCACCGACGACGAGGACGCGGCCTGCGGTCATGCGTCGGCGCGGCGGGCGGCCGCGGCGACCGCGATCCGGGCGGCGAGGTCGGCGTTGCGCAGGATGATCCGGACGTTCACCGCCAGGCTCGCCCCCTCCGTCGCCGAGTGGAAGTGCGCCAGCAGGTAGGGCGTCACCGCCTTGCCGGTCACCCCGTCGCGCTCCAGCCGGGCCAGCCCTTCGGCGAGGGTGCTGTCGTGCAGGTCCGGGTCGAGCTGCTCGTCGGCCGGCAGCGGGTTCGCCACGATCAGGCCGCCGCGGTGCACGCCGTGCTGCTCCCGGGCGGCCAGCACGTCGGCCACCAGCTCCGGGCTGTCGACCGACCAGTCCAGGTCGAAGCCGCCATCGGTGACGAAGAAGCCGGGGAAGCGCCGGGTGCGGTAGCCGACCACGCCGACGCCGAGGGTCTCCAGCCGCTCCAGCGTGGCGCCCACGTCGAGGATCGACTTGACCCCGGCGCAGACCACCGCGATCGGCGTCCGGGCCAGGGTGACCAGGTCGGCCGACTCGTCGAAGGTCTGCGCCGCCTCCCGGTGCACCCCGCCCAGGCCACCGGTGGCGAACACCCCGATCCCGGCCGCCGCGGCCACCGCGCTGGTCGCGGCCACGGTGGTGGCGCCGTCCGCGCCGGTGGCGGCGGCCACCGCCAGATCGCGTACGGAGAGCTTGGTCACCCCGTCGGCGGTGGCCAGCCGGGTCAGCTCGGCGTCGTCGAGGCCCACCACCAGGTTGCCGCCGACCATGCCGATGGTCGCCGGCACCGCCCCGGCGTCCCGGACCGCCTGCTCGATCTGCCGGGCGACCCGCAGGTTGTCCGGGCGGGGCAGCCCGTGCGAGACGATGGTGCTCTCCAGGGCGACGACGGGACGCCCGTCGCGCAGCGCGTCGGCCACCTCGGTGCCGTAACGGATGTGGAAGTTGTTCACGACCGCCACGGTACGGGCCGCGTCCCGGCCGGGCTGAAGTGGACCGGGCCGCGGTGACCTGCCAGACTTGAGGGTTGGAGGTGGAAAAGTGAGCACACAGGTCCTCGAGCGTCCGGAGCTGAAGGACGCCGACACCGGTCCGGAGATGTTCCACTACGTCCGGAAGGACAAGATTGCCGAAAGTGCCGTGATGGGCACGTTCGTCGTCGCGCTCTGCGGGGAGACCTTCCCGGTGACCAAGGCCGCCAAGCCCGGTTCCCCGGTCTGCCCGAAGTGCAAGGAGATCTACGACTCCTGGGCCGAGTGATCACGGGCGGCCCCGCCGGCCGCCCACGTAGCCTGCGGCGGTGACCACCTCCACCGCGCTGCTCCTCGCCGACCTGACCGGGGTGGCCGTCTTCGCCGCCTCCGGTGCCTCCGCGGCGGTGGCCAAACGGCTCGACCTTTTCGGTGTCGTCTTCGTCGGCTTCGTCGCGGCCCTCGGCGGCGGTATCTTCCGGGACCTGGTCATCGACGAGGTCCCGCCGCTGGCCTTCGCCGACTGGCGCTACGCGGCGACCGCGGCGGTCACCGCCGCCGCCGTGTTCTGGCTGCACCCCCAGCTCGCCCGGCTGCGCACCACCGTGCTGGTGCTGGACGCGGCCGGCCTCGGCCTGTTCACCGTCACCGGCACCCTGAAGGCCCTGGACGCCCAGGTGCCCGCGGTCGGCGCCTGCGTGATCGGCATGCTCACCGCGATCGGCGGCGGCCTCGGCCGGGACCTGCTCACCGCCGAGATCCCGGTGGTGCTCCGGCGGGAGATCTACGCGGTCGCCGCGCTCGTCGGCTCGGTCGTGGTGGCGATGCTGCACGCCCTCGACCGGGCCGAGGCGGGCTGGCTGATCGCCGCCGCGGCGCTGGTCTTCGGCATCCGCCTGGTGGCGCTGCGCCGGCGCTGGTCGGCCCCGGTGGCCACGCTGCGCCCGCCGCGCGGCCCGGGCCTCTGATCCGGCCGTCCCGGTGGTGGCGGGGACGCGCGGTGGTGGCGCTCCGGATGTGACCGGGGTGACCAGCGTGGCGTCCGCTGCACCCGGTGGGGGCCGCTGGTTATGCTGAGTCGGCCTTCGCGGCATCTTCTGCGCGGAGGCGTTTTCATGGGCGGCGGTCCCCGTTGGCCCTCGGCCGGGGTCCGCCTGTGTGCGGTCGGAGAGGAGCGTCGCGTGGCTGCCCGGTTGCCGGCGATCGAGACGTTTCCGGCACTACGCGCCTGGCAGCGCAAGGCGCTGGTGGAGTACCTGCGCCGCCGGAGCGAGGACTTCACAGCGGTCGCCACGCCCGGCGCCGGCAAGACCACCTTCGCCCTGCGGATCGCCGCCGAGCTGCTCGCCGACGGCACCGTCGAGGCGGTCACCGTGGTCGCCCCGACCGAGCACCTGAAGACCCAGTGGGCCGCCTCGGCCGCCCGGGTCGGCATCCAGCTCGACGCCGCGTTCCGCAACGCCGACCTGCACTCCTCGGCCGACTTCCACGGCGCGGTGGTCACCTACGCCCAGGTCGGCATGGCCCCGCAGGTGCACCGGCGGCGCACCATGACCCGGCGCACCCTGGTCATCCTCGACGAGATCCACCACGCCGGGGACTCCCGGTCCTGGGGTGACGGGGTGAAGGCCGCCTTCGAGCCGGCGGTCCGCCGGCTGATGCTCACCGGCACCCCGTTCCGCTCCGACGACAACCCGATCCCGTTCGTCAGCTACGAGCGGGGCGACGACGGCCTGCTCCGGTCCCGCGCCGACTCGGTCTACGGCTACTCCGACGCGCTGCGCGACGGCGTGGTCCGGCCGGTGCTCTTCCTGGCGTACTCGGGGGAGACGCGGTGGCGCACCAACGCCGGGGAGGAACTGGCCGCCCGGCTGGGCGAGCCGATGACCCAGGACCTGATCGCCCAGGCCTGGCGGACCGCCCTGGACCCGGCCGGTGACTGGATGCCGCAGGTGCTGCGGGCCGCCGACGCACGGCTCACCGTGCTGCGCGAGGCCGGCATGAGCGACGCGGGCGGTCTGGTGATCGCCAGCGACCAGCAGGCCGCCCGCGCGTACGCCAAGCTGGTCGAGCAGGTGACCGGCGAGAAGGCGGCAGTGGTGCTCTCCGACGACGTCGGCGCCTCCGCGCGGATCGCCAGCTTCGCGGCGTCCGAGCAGCGCTGGCTGGTGGCGGTGCGGATGGTCTCCGAGGGGGTCGACATCCCCCGGCTGGCGGTCGGGGTCTACGCCACCAGCGCCAGCACGCCGCTCTACTTCGCCCAGGCGATCGGCCGGTTCGTCCGGGCCCGTCGCCCCGGCGAGACCGCCTCGGTCTTCCTGCCCAGCGTGCCGCACCTGCTCGGGCTGGCCAGCGAGATGGAGGCCGAGCGGGACCACGTGCTCGGCAAGCCGAAGGACCGCGAGGGCTTCGACGACGACCTGCTGGAACGCGCCCAGCGCGACGAGCAGGCCAGCGGCGAGCTGGAGAAGCGGTTCGCGGCGCTCTCCGCCACCGCCGAACTGGACCAGGTGATCTTCGACGGCGCCTCGTTCGGCACCGCCGCCCAGGCCGGCACCCCGGAGGAGGAGGAGTACCTCGGCCTGCCCGGCCTGCTCACCGCCGACCAGGTGGCCCTGCTGCTGAGCAAGCGGCAGGCCGAGCAGCTGGCCGCCCAGCGGCGCAAGGCCGCCGCGCGGGCGACCGAGCCGGCCGCCGACGCGCCCCCGCAGCCGGCCGCCCCGATGAGTGCCGCCCAGCGCCGGGTGGCGCTGCGCCGGCAGTTGAACGCCCTGGTGGCCGCCCGGCACCACCGCACCGGCCAGCCGCACGGCAAGATCCACGCCGAGCTGCGCCGGCTCTGCGGCGGCCCGCCCAGCGCCCAGGCCACCATCGAACAACTCGAAGAGCGCATCGCCACCGTCCAGACCCTCTGACGGCCGGACGCTCATCCCGCCGTGCCCTGATCGTCTCGCCGTGAGCAGCGCAGCAGGCCCACCGCACGCCTGCCCCGCATCGGCCGACCTGAGCCGGGGGTGAGGGGTGCGTGGGGTGGATGCGATCGGGCGGTCACCGGGCGCGGACAGCGAAAAGCCGGCCGGAGGCACCCTGGGGGTGCCTCCGGCCGGCTATGTCGGTTAGCGGACTCAGTTCGCCATCAGATCGGCGCCACGCCAGCTGAACTCGGGGTCCGTGGCGTACCGCACGGTGATCTTCACGAGATCCTCCGCGTACTTGTTCGCGTGGTGCCCACAGAACACCAGCTCGCTACCACCCGCCAGAGTGATCCGGAGCTTGCCGGCAGCATTGCAGCGGTCGCACCGTTCATCGGCGGCCGGGGGGCTCACCGTCTCGGGCGGCGGCGTGAGGGTCGGGGTCATCGCCTTCCTCCTCTGGTCGTCACCGATGAACAATCTCTTCGGTCGTTGCTCACCTATCGTGCAACACCCTTGTGGGGCCTTGCCTTCCCTGTGTGCCCGCGCGGGATGGAGGTCACACATGGCAGGCACAGTGTGCCGTGCACCAAGGGTGCCACGTCAACGATCACATTCGCGCAACCGAAGGATCACCATCCGACGTTGCACGCCAAGTGGCCAAAACGACACGCCGGGTTGACGATCGCGGATCAGTCGAGGTAATCCCGCAGCACCTGCGACCGCGACGGGTGACGCAGCTTGGACATCGTCTTGGACTCGATCTGCCGGATACGCTCCCGGGTCACGCCGTACACCTGGCCGATCTCGTCCAGGGTGCGCGGCTGGCCGTCGGTGAGGCCGAAGCGCAGGCGTACCACACCCGCCTCACGCTCGGACAACGTCTGCAGCACCTGCTGGAGCTGGTCCTGCAGCAGCGAGAACGAGACGGCGTCGACCGCGACCACGGCCTCCGAGTCCTCGATGAAGTCGCCGAGCTGGCTGTCGCCCTCGTCACCGATGGTCTGGTCGAGCGAGATGGGCTCCCGGGCGTACTGCTGGATCTCCAGCACCTTCTCCGGTGTGATGTCCATCTCCTTGGCCAGCTCCTCCGGGGTGGGCTCGCGGCCCAGGTCCTGGAGCAGCTCGCGCTGGATCCGGCCGAGCTTGTTGATCACCTCGACCATGTGCACCGGGATGCGGATGGTGCGGGCCTGGTCGGCCATGGCGCGGGTGATGGCCTGGCGGATCCACCAGGTGGCGTAGGTGGAGAACTTGTAGCCCTTGGTGTAGTCGAACTTCTCGACCGCGCGGATCAGGCCGAGGTTGCCCTCCTGGATCAGGTCGAGGAAGGCCATGCCGCGACCGGTGTAGCGCTTGGCCAGCGAGACGACCAGCCGCAGGTTGGCCTCGAGCAGGTGGTTCTTGGCACGCTCGCCGTCGCGGGAGATCCAGAGCAGGTCCCGCTGCATGTCGCGGGTGAGCTTCTCCTCGCCCTCCTCGGCCGCGCGCAGCCGCTCGGCGGCGTAGAGCCCGGCCTCGATCCGCTTGGCGAGCTCCACCTCCTGCTCGGCGTTGAGCAGCGGCACCTTGCCGATCTGCTTGAGGTACGCCCGGACCGAGTCCGCGGAGGCGGTCAGCTCGGCGTCCCGGCGGGCCTGCTTGAGCGCCTCGGACTCCTCGTCGTCCCACTCGAAGTCGTTGTCGCTGGCCGAGTTGGCCGCGTCGGTCTCGGCGGCCTGGGTCAGCTCGGCCGGCTCCTCGACCACGACGTCCTCGATCTCGGCGGCGAGTTCCTCCGGGTCGATCTCGCCCTCGGCGGCGTCGCCCTTGGCCTTGCCGGCGGCCTTGGTGGCCTTCGCCGGGCCGGTCGCGGCGGCCACCGTGGCCTTGGTGGCCCGGGTGGCCTTCTTGGCCGGCGCGGCGGCCTTGGCGGCCACGTCGGCGGTGGTGCCGGCGGCCTTGCGCGCGGTCGCCTTCCGCGGCGCCGGCGCCGGGGCCTCCTCGGCGGCGGGCGCCTGCTTCGGGGCCGGCGCGGCGGCCTTCTTGGTGGTCTTGGCGGTGGTGGCCCGGGACGCCGGCGTGGCCGAGCGGGCGGCGGCCACCCGGCGGCGGGTGCTGGCCGAGCCGTCCACCACCACGGTCACTCCCGCCTCGGAGAGCGCCCGCAGGATCTTCTTGGCCTGGGCCGGAGTCACCTCGGCGGACTCGACGGTGCGCGCGAGCTGGGCCGACGTGAGCTGGCCGCCGGCGCTCTGCGCGTGGGCGATCAGGGTGTCGGTGAGCGAGCGAACGTCGGCGCCGGTCTGGCGGGGTTCTGTCACGAATGACCTTCCGGAGGCGAAGAGCGAGCACGGCCGGGTCGTCCGACGCAGAGCGGGGCACCGTGCCGAACGATGTGGTTGAGGAACCCCCGTGTCCCGGGCCGGCCGGTCGCTGGCGGTCCGTGGCGCGTGGGCAGGGGTGAATTGTAACGCCGTCTGCGGCGATCATCCTGCGGCGCACGGCGTACCCGCGGCGGGGACCGCGGATTCGACGCAGATGTGGACTTTGTAAGGATGATACCCGCGCAGGATCCGGAACACCCCGGTCGTGCGGGAAGGGGACGGACGATGGACCGGACGGCGCCGGCGCCGCGGGAACTGCTGGAGATCGCGGTCGAGGTGGCCCGGGACGCGGCCGCGACGGCGCACCGGATGCGGGCCGAGGGCGTGTCGGTGGCGGCCACCAAGAGCACCGCCACGGACGTGGTGACCGCCGCGGACCGGGCGGTGGAGCGGCAGGTGATGGCGGCGCTGCACCGGCTGCGGCCGGCGGACGCGGTGCTCGGCGAGGAGTACGGCGCGGGCGGCCCGGCCGGGCCGGGCGGGGTGCGCTGGATCCTCGACCCGATCGACGGCACCGTGAACTACCTCTACGGGCTGCCGCACTGCGCGGTCTCGCTGGCCGCCGAGGTGGACGGCCAGGTGGTCGCCGGGGTGGTGCGCAACGTCAGCACCGGCGAGGAGTGGACCGCCACCCGGGGTGGCGGCGCCTGGCGCGACGGCGAGCGGCTGCGCTGCTCCACCGAGACGGATCTCGGCCAGGCGCTGGTGGCCACCGGTTTCGGCTACGACCCGGGGCGTCGGGCGCACCAGGCCCGGGTGATCGCCGAGCTGATCCCGCACGTGCGGGACATCCGCCGGCTGGGCGCCGCCGCGCTCGACCTCTGCCTGGCCGCCGAGGGCCGGGTGGACGCGTACTACGAGAAGGGGCTGGCCGCCTGGGACCTGGCCGCCGGCGGCCTGGTGGCCGGCGAGGCCGGACTGCGGGTCGGCGGACTGGGCGGGCTCCCGCCGGGCCCGGACATGGTCATCGCCGCCCCGCCGGCGCTGTTCGGGCCGCTGCACACCCGGCTGGCCGACCTGGACGCCTCCGGCGGCCCCTGACGGCCGTCCGCGCCCCGGCCGCCCTCGGATCTCCGGCGGCGTGGCCCGGCGGGCAGCGGCGCCCCGGCGCGGGCCGGCCCCGTTCCCCGGGCGGCCATGGCGACCGGGAGCCGCTGGAGCCGACCGGGCCGGTCAGCCCTTCTCGGGCATCGGGCAGGAGCCGGGCGGCGCCACCGGCGAGCCCAGGTCGCCCAGCGACTGGTTGACCTCGGTGGTGGTGGCCAACTGCTGGAAGTCGTTGCCCAGCACCACGTCGACGGTGTCGTCCTGGCGGCCGGCGTCGTACTCGTACTTGGCGGCGTTCAGGAAGTACGCCCGGAGCAGGTGGGCCGAGCCGACGCCCTTCGGGCCGTAGCGCAGCACCGCCACCTCGTCGACCTGCTTCTTCTCGTTGCCTTCCTTCTTGACCTGGAACTTCCGGTTGCGGAAGTCGTCGGCGATGTTGGCGGCGAGACCCGGCTGGTCGGTGCCGTTCAGCACGTTGATCTTCACGTCCTTGGGCTCGCGCAGGCTCACGTCGACCAGCGGCCAGCCCTCCGGGCAGCCACCGGCGAGGCCGGCGTTGCCCTGGGTGTCGCGGACCAGCGCGACGACCACGAAGACCAGGGCGAGCACCCCCAGCAGGCCGACGACAACGAGTGCTCGCACTCGCGCAAAGCTCATCAGGGTGCTCCCGGACAGTGATGGGTGGCGGCGGCCGCCGGCGGTCGGACCGCCCCGCCGGCCGTCGAGTACGCCGCTGAGGTTAACGGTTGTCCGGCCGTCGCGTGGAAACAGCCGGACATGCCGGCGCGCCATCCCGGAACCGGGTACTACTACCCCTATCTTCGTGTCGCCTGAGTCACATTGGGAACAACTTCGCGTGCGGGGGCGTACATCTCAGCCACGAGGGCGGTATACATGCCTCGCCCAAAGGGGGGGTATGGTTCCGCGCTCGCTGGAGGAGTTCCTCTGGCGGCGCCGGCCCGTACGGTCAGCCGGGTCGGGTGACCGACACAAGTGGTGGCCGGCCAGCGGAACCGAAACAGCGTCGTCCGGCGTTACAACCGGAAGCGACAACATCGATATGGGAGAGTGAAACCGATGGCCACCGACTACGACGCCCCGCGTCGCGACGAGGTCGACCTCGGCGAGGACAGCCTGGAAGAGCTCAAGGCCCGGCGCGTCGACTCACAGTCGGGCGCCGTGGACGTCGACGAGGCCGAGGTGGCCGAGAGCTTCGAGCTGCCCGGCGCCGACCTGGCCGACGAGGAGCTCACGGTCAAGGTGCTGCCGATGCAGCAGGACGAGTTCCGCTGCGCCCGCTGCTTCCTGGTGCACCACCGCAGCCAGCTGGCGGTCGAGCGCAACGGCGAGCTGATCTGCCGCGAGTGCGTCTGATCCGCACCGGGTCCACCAGCGGCGGCTCCCGGGCGGGGGCCGCCGCTGTCCGAGTCGTCGTGCGGCGCGCCCGGGGAACTGCTTGACTCGTGACGGGTAGCCGGCACGGAGGTTGGTTCGATGAGCGAGCGTGGCGCGGACGAGGCGGGTGTGGGCGAGCGTGGCGCGGACGACGAGCTGGGGGCGACCGTCGCCGCGCTGACCGCCGACGAGATCGAGCCGGCCCGGCGCCGGCAACTGCTCACCCGGCTCGTCGGGCAGGCCCGGGCCCGCGGGCTCGGCGACCTGTTCAAGCCCCGCGCCGCGGTCCGCTGGATGGTCGACACGGTCGCCGAGATCGCGCCGCACGTGCCGGTGCGTGACCTGGCCACCCTGCGCCGGCACTTCCCCGGGCTGGACGACGACGCGCTCGCCGACCGGCTGGTACGCAACGCCGCCCGGGCGACGGCCGGGGTGGGCGCCGCCGGTGGCGGCGTCGCCGCCGTGGAGTGGGCGGTCACCCCGACCCTGCTCTCCGCGCCGGTGCTGCTGGCCGCCGAGACGGTCGCCGTGGTGGCGATCGAGCTGAAGCTGGTCGGCGAGCTGCACGAGGTCTACGGGGTCTCGCTGCCGATGGGCGGCACCCCGCGCGCCGTCGCGCTGGTGCACTCCTGGGCCAGCCAGCGCGGGGTCAACCCGATGATCCCCGGCGCCGGGGTGGGCGCCGTGCTCGGCACCGCGGCCCGCCGGGAACTGCGGGACACCCTGCTGCGGCGCTTCGGGCGCAACCTGACCACGCTCGGGCCGTTCCTCACCGGGGCGGCGGTCGCCAGCTACCTCAACCGGCGGGCCACCCGGGGGTTGGCCGACCAGGTCCGGGCCGACCTGCACCGCAGGCGCCGCGCGTTGCCGGGGGCCCCACCGGAGCCGCCCGGCGCGTCCGCGCGCCCCTGAGCGGCGGCGGTCAGCCGGCGTCGCGGGCGGCCAGGATCGCCTCGGCCAGCTCGACCGGGCGGCGGCTGCTCACCACCCAGAACGGGGTCGGGTCGGCCGGGTCGTCCAGCACCACCTGCACCGCGCCGCTGATCCACGGCCGCTGCACCACGAACGCCAGCGGATCCGCGCCGACCCCGAGCACCTCGCGCCGGCCGGCGGCGTCCAGCGGGATCGCGTCCGCCACGAACCGCACCGGCAGGCGGGCGTCGTCCACCCGCAGCTCGCCGTCGCGTACCGCGACCCGGACCCGGCCGAGCCAGGCCAGACCGAGCACGGCCGCCGGCGGCAGCACCGCGAACGGCAGCCACGCGCGGACCCCGGAGTAGCCCATCCAGAGCTCGGCGGCGAGCAGGGCGGCCGCGGCCACCCCGGCCAGCCAGAGCCACCAGGGCAGGCCGAGCCGCTCGGAGTGCTCGGTGGGCGCCGCGACGGGCGACGTCGGCGACGGCGACGGCGAGGATGGCGACAGGCTCACAGTCCGAGGGTACGGCGCACAACCGCCCGGGTACCCGGCAGGATGGCAGGGTCACCCCGTGAACCGGACGGAAGAGGGGAACCGTGACCGACGTCGTACCCGTGCCCGTACGGCAGCTCGACCCGGAGCTGCCGCTGCCGGCGTACGCCCATCCCGGTGACGCCGGGGCCGACCTGGTGGCTGCCGCGGACGTGGAGCTGCCACCCGGCGGTCGGGCCCTGGTCCCGACCGGCCTGGCGATCGCCCTCCCCGAGGGGTACGTGGGCCTGGTCCACCCCCGGTCGGGGCTGGCGGCCAGGCTCGGCGTGACCGTGCTCAACGCGCCCGGTACGGTCGACGCCGGCTACCGGGGTGAGATCCTGGTCAACCTGATCAACCATGATCGGGACGTGCCGGCGAAGATCTCCCGTGGCGACCGGATCGCCCAGCTCGTCATCCAGCGGGTGGAACGGGCGGTCTTCCAGCCGGTGGTCGAGCTGCCCGCGTCCCCGCGCGGCGCCGGCGGGCACGGCTCCACCGGCGGGCACGCCGGGCTGGTGCCGCCCGCGCCGCGCACCGACGGGGCGGACGGGCGGACGGAAGAGGTGGC
Source organism: Micromonospora desertarenae (assembly GCF_056150265.1). Lineage (NCBI taxonomy): Bacteria > Bacillati > Actinomycetota > Actinomycetes > Micromonosporales > Micromonosporaceae > Micromonospora > Micromonospora desertarenae. The sequence continues at coordinate 72,296 of NZ_JAXCFQ010000003.1, read as the reverse complement.
AGGGTGAGTGCGAACAGCGGAGGGTTGGCGCAGTGATCTTCTCCCGTAAGCGGGCCGACGCCGGGCGGCGCGGCCGCGACGAGCGGACCACCGAGGTCCTCGACAGCCACGACGGCGAGCAGACCCCGGCGGCCCCGGCGCGCGGCCCGTACGACGTCAGCGAGGCGCCCGCCGGCGTGCAGCGGCTCGACCTGGGCAGCCTGCAGATCCCGGCGGTGCCCGAGGTGGAGGTGCGGGTGCAGGCCGACCCGCAGGGCGTGATCCAGCAGGTGGTGCTGGTGCACGGCCAGAACGCGCTCCAACTCGGCGTCTTCGCCGCGCCCCGCTCCGAGGGCATCTGGGACGAGGTGCGCGAGGAGATCCGGCAGTCGCTGTTCAACGACGGCGCCGCCGCCCAGGAGGCCGAGGGGGAGTACGGCACCGAGCTGCGGGCCCGGGTGCGCACCCCGGACGGCCTGACCGACCTGCGGTTCGTCGGCATCGACGGGCCGCGCTGGATGGTCCGCGGGGTCTACCAGGGCCCGGCGGCCGTCGACCCGGCCGCGGCCGGGCCGCTGGCCCAGTGCCTCGACGGGCTGGTGGTCGACCGGGGCCAGGAGGCGAAGCCGGTGCGCGAGCCGCTGCCGCTGCGGCTGCCCCGGGACGTCGCCGAGCAGGCCGCCCCGGCCGGCGCCGAGGGAGCCGACACGGGTGCGGCGGCCGGCCGGGCGGCTGCGGAGCCCCGCGAGGTCTGACCCGGCGTTCGCCGGCCCGCCGGGACCGGCCCGCTCGGCGTACGCTGGCGGAACGGTCCCGGCGCCGCCGGGCTCGGGCAGTGCCGGCGCGGGCCGGCCGGCGTGGAAGGGTGACGCGGAGGTCATGACGACCGACGAGGACCGGAGATCGCTGCGGCGGATGCTGCGCCGGTTCACGGCCAGCGAGGCCGAGATCGAGGCGCAGGAGCTGCAGAAGGAGAGCGCCGAGCACGGCGGCGTGCCGGCCCGGCAGTGCCACCGGGGCCAGGTGGTGTCCGTCTCCGGGCGGCTGCGCACCGTGGTCTACACCCCGCGCACCAACCTGCCCACCCTGGAGGCGGACCTCTACGACGGCAGCGACGTGGTGACGCTGGTCTGGCTGGGCCGGCGGCACATCGCCGGCATCGAGCCCGGCCGGCACCTCACCGCGCGCGGGCGGGTGGCCGTCCGGGACGACCGGAAGGTCATCTACAACCCGTACTACGAGCTGGAGTCGCCGAAGTGACGACCGGACAGCACCGGGCGGCGGAGCCGGAGACCGGGCCGGAGGAGGAGCGGCTGCCCTCCATCGCCGAGCAGATGGCCGACCAGCTCGGCGGCTGGCGGGGGCTGGTCGAGTCGAGCATCCCGGTGGTCGTCTTCGTGGTCGCCAACATCCTCGGCGAGCTGCGCCCCGCGGTGATCGCCGCGGTGGCCGTGGCGCTGGCGATCGCGGTGCTGCGGCTGGCCCAGCGCCGGCCCGTCCGGCACGCGGTCAACGGGCTCTTCGGCATCGCCATCGGCGCGGCGATCGCCTGGCGTACCGGCGACGAGCGGGACTTCTACCTCCCCGGCATCCTCTACGGCATCGGCTACGGCCTGGCGCTGCTGCTCTCGGCGGCGATCCGGCAGCCCCTGGTGGGGTGGATCTGGTCGGTGCTGGTGGCCAAGGGCCGCTCGGAGTGGCGCGACGACCCGCGGCTGGTGAAGACCTTCACCGGGCTGACCGTGCTCTGGGGCGTGGTCTGGCTGGCCAAGGTGGGCGTGCAGGCCGGGCTCTACCTCGCCCACCAGGACACCGCGCTCGGCGTGGCCCGGCTGGCGCTGGGCTACCCGCCCTACGCGCTGCTGCTGCTGATCACCGTCTGGACCGTCCGCCGGGCCACCCGGGAGAACCAGCCGGCCCCGCTGGCCGGCGGCTGAGCCACCCCCGGTCGGGGTCAGCGCGCCTCGCGGGTCCGCTCGACGCTGTCCGGCCCGAGCACCACGGCCCGCACCGCGTCCTCCACCTCGGCGGTGCAGACGAAGATCAGCTCGTCGCCGGCCTCCAGCGGGTCGTCCGGGCTGGGCACCAGCACCCGCTTGCCCCGCAGGATCGCCACCAGCGCCGAGTCGCGGGGCAGCGGCACCGCGTGCAGCGGCTGGCCGACGTACGGGGCGGTGGTCGGCAGGGTGATCTCGACCAGGTTGGCCTCGCCCTGCCGGAAGGTCATCAGCCGGACCAGGTCGCCGACCGTGACCGCCTCCTCGACCAGGGCGGCCATCACCCGGGGCTTGCTCACCGCGACGTCCACGCCCCACTGCTCGGTGAAGAGCCACTCGTTCTCGGCCCGGTTCACCCGGGCGACCACCCGGGGCACCGCGAACTCGGTCTTGGCCAGCAGCGACACCACCAGGTTGACCTTGTCGTCGCCGGTGGCCGCGACCACCACGTCGCAGCCGGCGACGTTGGCCTCCTCCAGGCTGGTCAGCTCGCACGCGTCGGCCAGCACCCACTCCGCGGCCGGCACCCGGTCCGGCCGGAGCATCTTGGGCTGGCGCTCGATGAGCATCACCTGGTGGCCGTTGTCGATCAGCTCCTGGGCGATGGAACGGCCCACGTTGCCGGCGCCGGCGATGGCGATCCGCATGCTCAGTGCACTCCTTCCGGCGGCGCCGCCGCCACCGACGTGACCGTCGCCACGATGTCGTCGGTGACCAGCATGAAGACCTGGTCACCCTCCTGCACGACGCTGGACGTGGTGGGCAGCGTGCCGATGCCGAAGCGGGTCAGGTACGCCACCCGGGCCCCGGTGGCCTCCTCCAGGGCGCGCACCGGCCGGCCGATCCAGTCCTTGTGCGTCGGCACCTCGACGATCGACACCGTGCTGGTCGGGTCGCGGAAGATCTCCACGTTCCCCTCCGGCACCAGGTGCCGCAGCATCCGGTCGGCCGTCCACCGGACGGTGGCCACGGTGGGGATGCCGAGCCGCTCGTAGACCTGGGCGCGGCGCTGGTCGTAGATCCGGGCGGCGACCCGGGACACCCCGAAGGTCTCCCGGGCCAGCCGGGCCGAGATGATGTTGGAGTTGTCGCCGCTGGAGACCGCCGCGAAGGCGTCCGCCCGCTCGATGCCGGCCTGGCGCAGCACCTCGCCGTCGAAGCCGGCGCCGGTGACGGTGATCCCGGCGAAGTCCGGGCCGAGCCGGCGGAAGGCGTCGGCGTCCTGGTCGATGACCGCCACCGAGTGCCCCCGGGACTCCAGGCTGTGGGCGAGGGTCGAGCCGACCCGGCCACATCCCATGATCACGACGTGCACGCTGCCCTCCCAAGGTGCCACCCGCCCCCGCCGGATCGGGCGTGTGTCTGCGAGCCTGCCACGTTCCCGGCACGGGCGGGCACCGACGGTACTCCGCCGGGGCGCCCCCGACGTGATCGACCACCCCCGCGCGCCCGGACGGCGGGTCGTACGCTTGGCGGTTGTGGCCAGTCCCACCTCGCTGCTGAAGCGGCTGCTCGTCGGTCGACCGTTCCGGTCCGACCGGCTCCAGCACACCCTCCTGCCGAAGCGCATCGCGCTGCCCGTCTTCGCCTCCGACGCCCTCTCCAGCGTGGCGTACGCGCCGGACGAGATCCTGCTGACGCTCTCCATCGCGGGCGCGTCGGCGTACCTCTTCTCGCCGTGGATCGCCCTCGCCGTGGTCGTGGTGATGCTGACGGTGGTGGCCAGCTACCGGCAGAACGTGCACGCCTACCCCTCCGGCGGCGGCGACTACGAGGTGGCCACGGTCAACCTCGGGCCGCGCGCCGGCGTCGGGGTGGCCAGCGCGCTGCTGGTCGACTACGTGCTGACGGTCGCGGTGTCGGTCTCCTCCGGGGTGGCCAACCTCGGCTCCGTGGTGCCGTTCGTGGCCACCCACAAGGTGCTCATCGCGGTCCTCGCGGTGGTGCTGCTGACCGCGATGAACCTGCGCGGGCTGCGCGAGTCCGGGACGGCCTTCGCCATCCCCACCTACGGGTTCGTCATCGTGATCGGCGCGATGCTGCTCACCGGCCTGATCCGGATCTTCGTGCTCGGTGACGACCTGCGCGCCCCCAGCGCCGACCTGGTGATCCAGGCCGAGCACAGCGTGACCGGCTTCGCCCTGGTCTTCCTGCTGCTGCGCACCTTCTCCTCGGGCTGCGCGGCGCTCACCGGCGTGGAGGCGATCTCCAACGGGGTGCCCGCCTTCAAGGCGCCGAAGAGCCGCAACGCGGCCACCACCCTGCTGCTGCTGGGCACCATCGCGGTGGCGATGCTGGTCGGCATCATCTGGCTGTCCCGGCTCACCGGGCTCCAGTTCGTCGAGGACCCGGCCCTGCAGATCGTCGCCGGCCCGGAGGGGTACGTGCAGAAGACGGTCACCACGCAGCTCGGCGAGACGGTCTTCGGCTCCGGCTCGGTGCTGCTCTACGTGGTGGCCGGGGCCACCGCGCTGATCCTCTTCCTGGCCGCGAACACCGCGTTCAACGGCTTCCCGGTGCTCGGCTCGATCCTCGCCCAGGACCGCTACCTGCCCCGCCAGCTGCACACCCGGGGCGACCGGCTGGCGTTCTCCAACGGCATCGTCTTCCTGGCCGTCTTCGCGATCGTGCTGATCGTCGGCTTCCAGGCCGAGGTGACCCGGCTCATCCAGCTCTACATCGTCGGGGTGTTCGTCTCGTTCACCCTCTCCCAGGCCGGCATGATCCGGCACTGGAACCGGCACCTGAAGACCGAGCGCGACCCGCAGGCCCGGCGGCGGATGCTCCGCTCCCGGGCGATCAACACCTTCGGCATGGCGATGACCGGCGCGGTGCTGGTCGTCGTCCTGGTCACCAAGTTCCTGCTCGGGGCGTGGATCGCGATCGCCGCGATGGCGGTGATCTACGTGCTGATGCTGGCCATCCGCCGGCACTACGACCGGGTGGCCGACGAGCTGACCCCGCCGGACGGCGGCCGCGCCGTGCTGCCCGCCCGCAACCACGCCGTGGTGCTGGTCAGCAAGCTGCACCAGCCGACGCTGCGGGCCATCGCCTACGCCCGGGCCACCCGGCCGGACACGCTGACCGCGGTGACCGTCAACGTGGACGACAAGGACACCCGGGATCTCCAGGAGGAGTGGGAGCGGCGGGAGCTGCCGGTGCCGCTGACCGTGATCGACTCGCCGTACCGGGAGATCACCCGGCCGATCCTCAACTACGTGGCCGGGGTCCGCCGGGAGTCCCCGCGCGACGTGGTCACCGTCTTCATCCCGGAGTACGTGGTCGGCCGCTGGTGGGAGAACCTGCTGCACAACCAGAGCGCGCTGCGGCTCAAGGGCCGGCTGCTCTTCGAGCCGGGGGTGATGGTGACCAGCGTGCCGTGGCAGCTGGAGTCGACCGCCAGCAAGAACCTCGACCGGCTCGACGCGACGCTCAGCCGCGGGCCGGCCCGGGGCCCGCGGGTGGTGCCGCGCAGCACCCTGCCGCCGGCCGTGCCGCCGCTCGGCGCCGACGAGCCCGGGGAGGGCGGCCGTGGCGCCGGGGCCCGCCGTGACTGAGCCGGGGCGGGGCCTGGAGGAGGCCGAGCGGGTCGAGCTGACCGTGGGGGCGGTCGCCCCCGGCGGGCACTGCGTGGCCCGGGTGGACGGCCAGGTGGTCTTCGTCCGGCACGCGCTGCCCGGCGAGCGGGTGGTCGCCGAGGTCACCGAGGTGCACAAGGGCTTCGTGCGGGCCGACGCGGTGACCGTGCTGACCGCCGCGCCGGAGCGCGTCGAGCCGCCCTGCCCGTACGCGAAGCCGGGCCGGTGCGGCGGCTGTGACCTGCAGCACGTCACCCCGGCGGCGCAGCTGGAGTGGAAGGCCGCGGTTGTGCGCGAGCAGCTCACCCGGCTCGGTGGGCTGACCGGGGACGAGCTGGACCGGCTGGGCGTACGGGTCGAGGCGCTGCCCGGCGGCCCGCTGGGCTGGCGCTCGCGGGTGCGCTACGCGGTGGACGCGGCCGGGCGGGCCGGCCTGCTCAAGCACCGCTCGCACGAGGTGGTGCCGATCGACCGCTGCCTGATCGCCCACCCGGTGATCCAGGAGCTGCCGGTGCTCAGCCCGAGCGGGGCGCGCTGGCCGGACGCGGACGCGGTGGACACGGTCGCCTCCACCGGCGGCGACGTCACCGTCTCCACCGTCGCCGAGGGGGTCGCCACGCCGGTCGACGGGCCGGCCGAGGTGCGCGAGGTGGCCGCCGGCCGGGAGTGGACGCTGCCCGCGTCCGCCTTCTGGCAGGTGCACCCGGCGGCGGCGGACACGCTGGTCGGCGCGGTGCTGGCGGCCCTGCAGCCGCGGCCGGGGGAGTCGGCCTGGGACCTCTACGGCGGGGCCGGGCTGTTCGCCGCGGCGGTGGCCGACCGGGTCGGCCCCGGCGGGCGGGTCACCCTGGTCGAGTCGGCCGCCCAGGGGGTGGCCGCGGCCCGGGAGAACCTGCGCGACCTGCGCCAGGTCGAGGTGGTGGCGGCCCGGGTGGAGACCGCGCTGGCCCGGCGCCGGATCACCGGCCCGGTCGACGTGGTGGTGCTCGACCCGCCGCGCTCCGGCGCCGGCGCCCGGGTGGTGCGCGAGCTGGCCGCCGCCGGCCCGCGCGCGGTGGCGTACGTGGCCTGCGACCCGGCGGCATTCGCCCGGGACGTGCGCACCTTCACCGGGCTCGGCTGGCGGCTGGCCACGGTGCGCGGCTTCGACCTGTTCCCGATGACCCAGCACGTCGAGCTGGTCGGGCTGCTGCTGCCGCCCGACTGAGCCGGCCGCGGTGCCCCGGCCGACCGCGCGGCCGGGTGGCGCTAGCCTGGCCCGGTGAAGATCGTCGGGCTGATGTCGGGCACCTCCTACGACGGGGTGGACGTGGCCGCCGCCGAGTTCGAGGTCGAGGGCGACACGCTGTGGCTGCGCCCGCTCGGCCACCGCGGGCTGGACTACGACGACGAGCTGCGCGCCGAGATCGGCGCGCTGCTGCCCCCGGCCGGCACCACCGTCGAGGCGGTCTGCCGGCTGGACAACCGGCTCGGCGAGGTCTTCGCCGAGGCGGCGGCGGTCGGGGTCGAGCTGGCCGGTGGCGCGGACGCGGTGGTCTCGCCCGGGCAGACGGTCTTCCACTGGGTCGCCGAGGGGCGCGCCCGGGGCACCCTGCAACTCGGCGCGGTGGCCCGGGTGGCCGCCCGGGTGGGCGTACCCGTGCTCAGCGACCTGCGCTCGGCGGACATCGCGGCCGGCGGGCAGGGCGCGCCGCTGGTCCCGGCCTTCGACGCGCTGCTGCTGGACCCGGCCGCCGGGCCGCGGGCGGCGCTCAACCTCGGCGGCATCGCCAACCTCACGGTGGTCGCGCCGGGCGCCCCGGTGCTCGGGTACGACGTCGGGCCGGCCAACGCGCTGCTCGACGCGGCCGCCCGCCGCCTCCTGGACCGCCCGTGCGATACCGACGGGGCCCGGGCGGCGGCCGGCCGGGTGCACGCCGGGCTGCTCGCCGCCCTGCTGGCCGAGCCGTACTACGCCGCGCCGCCGCCCAAGTCGACCGGCAAGGAGCTGTTCCACGCCGGCTACCTGGACCGGCACCTGGCCGCGGTCGGCGAGCCGGTGCCCACCGACGACGTGCTCGCCACGCTGACCGAGCTGACCGCCCGGGTGGTCGCCGCCGAGTGCGACCGGCACCGGGTGGTCGAGGTGGTGGCGGCCGGTGGCGGGGTGCGCAACCCCACCCTGCGGCGCCGGCTGGAGGCGCTGGGCGCCGGCCGGTGGCGGCTGCGCACCACCGACGAGCTGGGGGTGCCCGCGCAGGCCAAGGAGGCGTACGCGTTCGCCCTGCTGGGCTGGCTCTCCTGGCACGGGCTGCCGGGCGCGCTGTCGTCGGTGACCGGGGCCACCCGGGCCGCCGTGCTCGGCTCCTGGACCCCGGCCGGGCCGGCCCGCGACGCCGTCCCGCCCACCCCGCCGCGCCGGCTGCGGATCCGGTCCTGAGCTGGTGCTCAGCCCGGCGCCGGGGGCCGGGCGGGCTCGGCCCGGGCTGCGGAGTACCGGGCGGCCGATAGACTCTCCGGTCATGAGTGTTGAACAGGACACGGCCGCCCCGGGCCGGCTGCTGGCCACCGTGCGCGGTCCGCAGGACGTCAAGCGGATGTCCGCCGAGGAACTAGACGTCCTCGCCGCCGAGATCCGCGACTTCCTGATCGCGAAGGTCTCCCGCACCGGCGGGCACGTCGGGCCCAACCTCGGTGTGGTGGAACTGACCCTGGCCATGCACCGGGTCTTCGACTCCCCCCGGGACCGGCTCCTGTTCGACACCGGCCACCAGGCGTACGTGCACAAGATCCTGACCGGGCGGCAGGCCGGCTTCGACCGGCTGCGCCAGCGCGGCGGGCTCTCCGGCTACCCCAGCCAGGCGGAGAGCGAGCACGACCTGATCGAGAACTCGCACGCCTCCACCGCCCTCTCCTACGCCGACGGCCTGGCCAAGGCGTACGCGCTGCGGGGCGAGTCGCGCAGCGTGGTGGCGGTGGTCGGCGACGGCGCGCTGACCGGCGGCATGTGCTGGGAGGCGCTGAACAACATCGCCACCAGCGGCAACCCGCTGGTGATCGTGGTCAACGACAACGGCCGGTCGTACTCGCCGACCATCGGCGGGCTGGCCGACCACCTCTCCTCGCTGCGGCTCAACCCCGGCTACGAGAAGGTGCTGGACACCGTCAAGGACGCGCTCGGCTCCACCCCGCTGGTCGGCAAGCCGATGTACGAGGTGCTGCACGCGGTCAAGAAGGGCATCAAGGACGCGGTCGCCCCGCAGGCGATGTTCGAGGACCTCGGCATCAAGTACGTCGGCCCGGTGGACGGGCACGACGTGTCGGCGGTCGAGTCGTCGCTGCGCGCGGCGAAGAACTTCGGCGGCCCGGTGATCGTGCACGCGGTCACCCGCAAGGGCTACGGCTACCGGCCGGCCGAGGAGGACGAGGCGGACTGCCTGCACGGCCCCGGCGGCGCCTTCGACATCGAGACCGGCAAGCTGGTCGCCGCCCCGTCGGTGAAGTGGACCCACGTCTTCGCCGAGGAGCTGGTCGCGATCGCCGACGAGCGGCCCGACGTGGTCGGCATCACCGCCGCCATGGCCGAGCCGACCGGCATCGCCTCGCTGGCCCGCAAGTACCCGGAGCGCACCTACGACGTGGGCATCGCCGAGCAGCACGCGGCCACCTCGGCCGCCGGGCTGGCGCTGGGCGGGCTGCACCCGGTGGTGGCGGTCTACGCGACCTTCCTCAACCGCGCCTTCGACCAGGTCCTGCTGGACGTGGCGATGCACAAGCTGCCGGTCACCTTCGTGCTGGACCGGGCCGGGATCACCGGCCCGGACGGCCCCAGCCACTACGGCATCTGGGACATGTCGGTCTTCGGGGTGGTGCCCGGGCTGCGGATCGCCGCGCCCCGGGACGCCGCCACCCTCCGCGAGGAACTGCGCGAGGCGGTGGCCGTCGACGACGGCCCGACCGTGGTGCGTTTCCCGACCGGCACCGTGGCCGCCGACCTGCCGGCCGTGCGCCGGGTCGGGTCGGTCGACGTGCTGGCCGAGTCGGCGCGTACCGACGTGCTGCTGGTCGCGGTCGGCGCGTTCGGCCAGCTGGGCATGGAGGTGGCCGCCCGGGTCGCCGAGCAGGGCTACGGGGTCACCGTGGTCGACCCGCGCTGGGTCCGCCCGATCCCGGCCGAGCTGGTCGAGCTGGCCGCCGGGCACCGCCTCGTGGTCACCGTCGAGGACGGCGTGCGGGTCGGCGGTGTCGGCGACGCGCTCGCCCAGGCGATGCGGGACGCCGACGTCCGGGTGCCGCTGCGCGACCTCGGCGTACCGGCCGACTGGCACCCGCACGGCACCCGGGCGCAGATCCTGGCCGACCTCGGCCTGACCGCGCAGGACGTGGCCCGCGACGTCACCGGCTGGATCTCCCGGCTCGACGTCGAGCCGGTGGAGCCGGTCCGGCTCTCCGCCGACGACGCGGCCGCGTCGAACTGAGCGTTCACCGACGGCGGGCGGCCCCGGGTCACCGGGACGCCCGCCGTCGCCGTCGCTGCGGGCCGGCCGTGCTGCTCGACCGGCAACGCGGCGAGAGCGCTCCGTCACCCGCCTCCCGGCGCCGCGGAGCCGGCGTGGGTCAGCGGCCGCCGACCGAGCGGTAGTGCGTCTTGCCCGACCCGGCCAGGCTGAACGTCTCCGTGCGCGCCGGCTCCGGCACCACGGTGAGCCCCGGCCGGTCCACCAGCCGCGGGGTGCCCGGGGGCACCGACAGCGAGCTGTCCCGGGTGGCCCGCCAGCTCAGCACCACCAGCGGCTGCCCCGGCACCGGCAGCAGGTACGTCTGCAACGGGCTGGCCTGGTCGGCGGGGGAGACCACGGCGGGACCGCCGTCGGCCGGCCGGTAGACCACCGCGGTCATCGGGCCGGTGGCGGTCTCCCAGCTCAGCTGCTGGAGCTCGGCCGGCTCGCCGCCGCCGAGGGCCACCTCGCCGAGGGTGCGGACGGCGACCTTCTCCATCGGCCAGGACGACGGCACCGAGCGCGGCGCGTCCCGGTCGCCGATCCGCCGGGGGATGCTGCCGAACGGGCCCTCCTCGCCGGCCAGCGCGCAGGTGTCCAGGCCGGCCAGCGCGCGCTTGCCCGACCCGCTCTCGTCGCGGACCAGCGGGTAGCGCGGATCGGCGGTGCCGGTGCCCAGGTCGAGCAGCCGCTCGGCGGCCCGGCCCCGGGGCAGCGACTCGGTGGAGCGCAGCGTGGCGGTCACCGCCACCGCCCGGCAGGCCGGCACGTCGACCGGCTCGGTGAGGCCGTCGGTGCTGGTCAACGCCTTGCCGTTCGGGCCGAGCAGGCGTTGCACCCGGGCCGAGGTGAGGTAGCGCCGGCCGGCGGGAGTCTGCACCGGGAGCACGTCGGAGTAGACGAGGTAGCCGGGGTCGGTGTACTCGGTGGCCCGGGTGACCGCGTACCGGTCGCCGTCGCGGGTGAGTTGCAGCAGCCAGGAGGCGCTCTCGCCGGGCACGTCCGCGGCCACCAGGGCGAGCGGCGCGCCGTCCACCTCGCCGGCGAAGAGGATGCCCGAGGTGGGCAGGTGCACCCGGTCGTCGACCGGTGACCGCCAGTCGCGTACCGCCGCGGTCACCGCCGCGGTCACCGCGGCGTCGCCGGCCAGCGCGCCGCGCGGCGGCCAGACGGTGAGCGAGCCGTCCCGGCTGTCGTAGCCCACCCGCAGCTCGCGGGGCTGCTGCCGGTCGGCGACCGGGCCGCAGGCCGTGGCGGTCAGCAGCAGGGTCAGCAGTGCGGTGGCCGTCATGCCGCGCCGGCGGACTGGAGCCACCTGTACGCCCCCTCGGTCGAGCTGCCGTCGTGAAAGCGCCATAGTACGAGATGTCCGGTCAGCCGGACGCGGCGGCTCGCACCCCGTCCCACCGCCGCCAGCCGAGCCACCACAAGGGACCTCGCGGTGGCTTTGGGGACATTTTCCCGCTCCGGTAGACTCCGCCGACTGTGACGCCTGCCGAGACCCGCGCCGAGTCCTCGCCGGAATCCGACGCCACCACCGCGTCCGATCCGGTGACCGCCGGCGGCGGCACGGCGAACGGTCACGCCGCCCCGGACGGCGCGCCGGCCCCGAACGGGGCGACCCGCGCCGGGGTCGACACCCTGCCGGCGCCGTCCACCCCGGACCCGGTCACCACCGCCGACCCGGTCACCACCGAGCCGGTCACGGCGCCCGCCGGCCCCGCCGAGCCGGAGCCCGCCGCCGAGCCGGCACGGCCCACGGTCGAGCCGGCGCGGCCCGCTGCCCCGTCGGTGGAGCCCGACGGCGCGGCGTCCGGCGGCGCGGCGCCCCGGCCCCGGTGGTGGCGCCGCCGCCGCACCGACCTCGCCGTGTTCGGGCTCTTCCTGCTCACCGCGCTCTGGGTGACCAGCCAGATCTGGGTGGACCCGGCCGGCCGGGTCGCCCCGCTCTACAGCAGCGACCCGGCCCAGGTGCAGTTCTTCCTCGCCCACTCGGTGCGGGTGGTGCTGCACGGCGAGTTCCCGTTCTTCACCGAGCAGTTCAACTACCCCGACGGCGTGAACCTGATGGCGAACACCGCCATCCTCGCGCTGGGCATCCCGATGGTGCCGGTGACCCTGCTCTTCGGCCCCGCGGTGACCTTCGTGGTGCTGGTCACCCTCGGCCTCGCCGGCACCGCCGCCGCCTGGTACGTGATGCTCCGCCGGCACGTCGTACAGACCCCGCTGGCCGCGGTGGTCGGCGGCTGGTTCTGCGGGTTCTCGCCGGCCATGCTCTCGCACGCCGGCTGGCACCCGAACATCATCAGCCAGTTCCTGCTGCCGTTCATCGTCTGGCGGGTACTGGTGCTCACCCGGTCCCGGCGGCCGGTCCGCGACGGCGTGCTGCTGGCCCTGATGGTCACCGCGCAGGCGTTCATCAACGAGGAGATCCTGCTCTTCACCGCGCTGGCCTGCGGGGTCTTCCTGCTCGCCGTGCTGGTCCAGCGGCCGGCGCTCTGGTCGGCGGCGTGGCGGCCGCTCGGCGCGGGCCTGGCGGTCTGCGCGGTGCTCGCCGGCGCGCTGCTGGCGTACCCGCTCTACATCCAGTTCGGCGGGCCGATGGCGTACCACGGCCTGAGCGACGCGGTGCGCGACTACGGCAACGACATCGCCGCCTTCTTCGCCCCCGGCTCGCCCACCATCGGCGGCAACCAGCGGGCCAACGTCAACCTGGCCCCTAACTACTCGGAGGAGAACGCCTTCTTCGGCTGGAGCCTGTCGCTGCTCGCCGTCGGCATCGTGCTCTGGCTGCGCCGCGAGCCGCTGGTCCGCGCGCTCGCCGCGACCGGGGTGTTCTTCGCCGTGCTCTCCCTCGGCGAGCGGGTGTCCTGGTGGGACCGGGAGCTGTTCACCGGGCCGTGGGAGTGGCTGGTCCGGCTGCCGCTGCTCGACGCGGTGGTGCCCACCCGGTTCGGGCTGATCACCAGCGTGGTGATCGGCGTGCTGCTGGCGCTCGCCGTCGAGCGGGCCCGGTCGCTGCCGCTGGACCGGCGCACCGTACGGACGCTCACCGTCGCCGGGCTGGTGCTGGCGCTGCTGCCGATCGCGCCGATGCCGCTGCACATGACCTCCCGCCCGCCGGTGCCCGACTTCATCACCGAGGACCGCTGGCGCGGCTACGTCGGGCCGGACCAGACCCTGGTGCCGATCCCGGTGCCGAGCATGGGCAACACGCACGGGATGCGCTGGGCGGCGTCGACCAACCTGGACTTCAAGATTCCCGGCGGCTACTTCCTCGCCCCGCGCAACGGCAACACCGGTGACCCGGGTCGCTTCGGCGGCCGCCCCAGCGGGTTGGGGCAGCTGCTGGAGGAGGTGGCGACCACCGGGCGTACCCCCAAACTGGACGATCGGCAGCGCCGCCGGTCGCTGGACGAGCTGCGGCACTGGCGGGCGGCGATCCTGGTCCTGCCGGTCCGCCAGCACCACGCGGAGCCGCTGCGGCGTACCGTCGAGCAGCTGGTCGGCCCCGGCCGCCGCGAGCTGGACGTCTGGGTCTGGGACGTGCGGGCGCTGACCGACCAGCCGGCCTGATGGCGGTCGGCACCACCACCGCACCCGCCGACGCCCCGCCCGCCCGGCGGCGCCGCTGGCCGGTCCGCCCGCCGGACCTGCTGGTGGTCGCCGGCTACCTCGCCCTGGCGGTGCTGCTCACCAGCGGTCAGTGGGGTCGCCCGGAGCGGCTGTTCCACCAGGCCGGCGACCAGGTCCTGTTCGAGTGGATGCTGGCCCGCGCCGCCCGGTCGGTGGTCGGGCTGGAGAACCCGCTGCACAGCACGGCGCTGAACGCCCCGGACGGGGTGAACCTGATGGCCAACACCTCGGTGCTCGGCCTGGGCCTGCCGCTGACCCCGGTCACCCTGCTCTTCGGTTCGCAGGCCGCCTTCCTCACCGCCGTCGTCTGCTGCCTGGCCGGCACCGCGACCGCCTGGTACGTGCTGCTGCGCCGCCGGCTGGTCGACTCCCGGCTGGCCGCCGCCGTCGGCGGGCTCTGCTGCGGCTTCGCCCCCGGCATGGTGGCCCAGGCCGGGGCGCACCTGCACATGGCGGCGCAGTTCCTGGTGCCGCTGATCCTGGCGCTGGTGTTCCGGCCGGCGCCCGACCGGGTCTGGCGCTCCGGCGCGCTGCTCGGCCTGACCGTCACCTACCAGGTCTTCCTCGGCGAGGAGGTGCTGGTCTTCGTGGCCCTGGCGGCCGGCGTGTTCGTGGTCGCGTACGCGCTGGCCGACCGGGCGGCGGCCCGTCGGCTGGCGCCCGCGCTGTGCGGCCGGATCGGGGTCGGCGCGGCGGTCGCGGTGGTGCTGCTGGCGTACCCGCTGTGGTTCCAGTTCTTCGGCCCCGGCCACTACCGGGGGATGCCCTTCCACGCGTACGGCTACCAGTTGGACGCCGCCTCGTTCACCGCGTCGGCCCGGCAGACCGTGCTCGGCGACGACTACCTGCCCGGCCTGCTGTCGCCGAACCCCACCGAGGAGAACTCGTTCTTCGGCCCGGGGCTGCTGGTGCTCGCCGTGGTGGTCACCGTCTGGCTGTGGCGCCGGCCGCTGGTGCGGGCGTTGGCCGTCTGCGGCGTGCTGTTCGCCCTGCTCTCGCTCGGCGAGCAGATCCGGCTGGACGGCACCCCGACCGGTATCCCCGGCCCGTACCGGCTGGTCTCCGGGCTGCCGCTGCTGGACCTGGCGGTGCCGGCCCGGTTGTCGCTGGTCTGCGTACCGGTGCTGGGCATCCTGCTCGCCCTCTCGCTGGACCGGGTCCGGTCGCTGCGGCCGGCGGCCACCCCCGGCGACGGTCCGGCGGTCGGGGTGCCGGTGCGGCTGCTCTGGACCGGCGCGGTCGCCGCCGCGCTGCTCCCGCTGACCCCGACGCCGATCCGGACCGTGCCGGCGTGGCCGGTGCCGCCGTACGTGGCCGAGGGCGGCTGGCGGGCGTCGGTGCCGGCGGGCCGCACAGTGGTGCCGGTGCCGCCGGTGACCGGCGCCGGCCTGAGCCCGGCGATGTTCTGGTCGGCCCGGACCGGGCTGGCCTTCGACGCGCCGGGCGGCTACTTCATCGGCCCCCGGTCCGCCGACGACCCGACCGCGCGCTGGGGCGCCCCGGACCGGCCCACCTCGGTGCTGCTGCGGCGGGTGGCCGAGACCGGCGAGGTGCCGGTGGTCACCGACGCCGACCGCCGCCAGGCGGTCGAGGACCTGCGGCACTGGCGGGCGGCGGTGGTGGTCCAGGGCGGACTGCACCGGGGTGACCCGGTGCGCCGCACGGTGGACCAGCTGCTCGGCCCCGGCCGGGAGATCGCCGGCGCCTGGGTCTGGGACGTGCGTGCTCTCGTCGGCTGACCGGGCGGCACCCGCCGGCCGGCCGTGCCCCGCGCCCGGCCGGCGGGAGCTGACCGTAGCCGATCCGCGGCACCGTCTGCGGGGTGCCGATCGGCGGGCCGGCCGGGCGGGGTTCAGCGGGCCGGGACAGCTCGCCGCGGTGGACGCGCGGCGGGCGGCCGGCCGTCAGGGCACCAGCGGGCGGACGTCCCAGAGCCACACGTCGTCGACCCGCTGCGGCGGGCCGAGCAGCGCCGTCATCAGCTCCCGCAGCACCGCCTCGCGCGGATGGGCGCCGAGCACCACCACCGACGCGTTCCAGAAGCGCAGGTCCTCGACCGCCTGGCGGCGGTTCTCCTCGGTCAGCGCCGGCAACGCTCCCTTGTCCATCGTGGAGTAGATCAGGCTGCTGGTCGGCCGGTTCGGCGCGCCGAACACCCCCTCACCCAGCTCGTTCGGGCCGATGAAGTAGCCGCCGGGGATCGGGAAGGCGTGCTGGGTCAGCGCGCTCCAGCGCAGCGTGGGCAGGCCGTGCACGTTGCTCGGGATCGGCACCGGCACCAGGGTGCGGCCGTCGGGCACGTACGGGCGCCAGCCACCGGCGGTGATGAAGTGCGGCGGCGGGTCGACCGGCTGCGCCGGCAGCGGACGCGGGACGAGCGGCAGCACCGCCAGCGCGATGGCGGCGTAGCCGACCGGCCGGATCCAGCGGCGGCGCGGGCGGGCCGGGGCGTCCGCCTCGTCGGCGCGCTGTGCGGGCACCGGCGGACGGCCCGCGCCGGAGGCCGCCTCCCAGGCCAGCGCGAGCAGCACGCCGACCGCTGCCACCACCACCAGGGCCAACCGGGTCGGCATCATCATCTCGACCAGCGGCAGGTCGTCCGGGATGTACGCCCACGGGCCGTCCGTCGCCGTCTCCACCCCGTCGTACCGCACCTTCGGGCCGATCGCGGCCACCGCGAAGACCACCACCAGCACGGCGAGGATCCGGGCGGCGAACCAGCGGCGGACCAGCAGCACCAGCGCCACCAGCGACAGCAGCACCAGCGGCCAGCCGAACCAGGTGTTCTGCTCGGTCAGCCCGATGGTCTGCTCCACCGCCTCGTCACCGGCGATGGTGTCCCGGGGGAAGGTGACGAAGGCCTTGAGGTCCTCGCCCCAGTTGTGGAACACCCCGCCCTGCAGGCCGCGGTAGGACTGCGGGCCGTTGAACTGGAACCAGATCGGGTACGCGGTGAGCAGCAGCGCCAGCCCGCCGCCGACGCCGAGGGCGGCGGCGAAGGTGCCGGCCACCGCCCACGCCCGGCGCGGCCGCATGACCGCGTACGCCACCACCACGACCAGGCAGGCCAGGGCGGTGAGCAGCAGCATCTCCTCGTTGATGAAGATCTGGTACGCCACCAGCAGGCCGAGCACGACGCCGTTGCGCCGCCAGCGGCCCGGCTCGCCCAGCCGCAGCACCCGCACCACGATCAGCGGCAGCAGGAAGTTGGAGACGAAGTTGGGCTGGCCGTTGGCGTGGTGCACGATGCCGGGCGCGAAGCCGAGGAACGCGCCGCCGACGAAGGCCGCCGCCCGGGAGCGCACCAGGTGCCGGGAGAGCGCCCAGTACGCCGTGCCCGCGGTCGCCGCCAGCGCCGCGCCCAGGTAGAGCGCGTACACCACCTGCGGGCCGAGCAGCATGGTCAGCGGCGCCAGCGGCAGCGTCACCCCGAGCAGCGAGGTGTTCGCCATCATGTTCACCCCGTCCGGGGCGTTCTGGCGGGTGGTGAAGAGCGGGTTCTCCAGGTGCCGCACCGAGTACGCGCCGTGCGAGAAGAGCCACTCGAACCAGCTGTGGTCGGTGGGCAGGTGCGAGGAGACCCGGTGCTGCACGTCCACCCAGTAGTTGAGGCAGACGAGCACGCCGAGCGCCAGGTAGGCGGCCACGGCCAGCACGTCGGCGCGGGCCGGCCGCCAGCGGGTACGCCGGGACGGCGGCGCCGCGACTGGGTCGGCGACTCGGGTCGGTACGGGGTCTACCATCGGCGCAGCCACGACGCGCCATCGTACAGGCGTGATGCGTCGCATTTGCCGGCCCGGTACGGCCACGGCCGGTTTGCCGGACGGACGCGGGCCGACGGGGAGGACGACGTGACGCTGATCGACCTCGGTGAGCTGCGCGACCCGCCGGAGCCCGAACGGTCCCGGCCGGTCCGCCGGCCGCTCCGGCCGGCCGGTCGTCCACTGCGGAGCGCCGTGGTGCTGGCGTTGGTGCTGGCCACGGCGGCCGGAGCGACGCCGCCGCCGGCCCGCGTCGCGGCCGTCGTGCCGGGCTCCGCCGCCGCGGACGCCTTCGTCGCCGGCGGCCGGCTCTACGTCGCGCAGCCCGCCGAAGGGGTCACCGACGGCACCCGTGACCTGGTCGCCTACCCGCTCCCCGAGCGAGCGACGGCCACCCCGCAGCGACCCGCCCCGCTGTGGCGGGTGCCGCTGCCGGGGGCCGGACAGCTCTGGGGGCTCGAGGTGCACGACGGCCTGTTGCTGCTCTCCGCGGCCGGGCTCAACGGCTTCCGGGGCGGCGACACCATGGTCTTCGACGCCGACACCGGGCGGCTGCGCTGGCGGCAGCCCGGCCTGGCCCGGCTGGACGCCGCCGGGCGGCTGCTGCTGGAGACCGGCGGCCTGGACAGCCCGGGCCGGGTCCGGTCGGTGGACCTCGCCTCGGGCCGGGCCCTGTGGTCGCTGCCGGTCCCGCCGGAGGGGGTGAGCTACCAGGGCCGCGACGGCCTGATCGAGCAGCTCGTGCTGGTGCCGGCCGACGGCGCGGTCGAGGTCTACGACGCCGGCACCGGCGCCCGGCTGCGCCGGGAGGAGCTGCCCGCCCTGCCGGCCTCGACGGACCGCCAGGTCGTGGGGGACCTGCTGGTGGCCATCGACCGCCAGACGGGCCGGGTGGCCGGGTACGAACTGGACGGGCTGCGGCGGCGCTGGGAGGTGGACCTTCCGCTGACCGCCTACCTCCACCCGTGCGGCGACCTGCTCTGCGCCGCCGGCCGGACCGGCGGGATCCGGGCGCTCGACCCGGCCACCGGCCAGGAGCGCTGGGCCGACGCGGGCTGGACCGGCCTGCTGCCCGAGCGGGACGGCCGGATGCTCGGGTTCACGACCACCTCGTCCGGGACGGACCGGGTGGTGGTGGTCGACGTGGCGACCGGCCGGCAACTCGCCGACCTCGGCGCCTGGCAGCTGGTGCCGTCCCGGACGGCGGAGCAACGGGTTGTCGGGACCCGGCCGGCACCGGGCGGCGGGCTGCTGGTCGCCGAACTGGACGCCGCCACCGGCCGGGCGCGGGGGCACGACGTGCTCCGGGACGTGGCGGGGGACTGCCAGGTCGACGGGGACCTGATCCTCTGTCGTCGACTGCGCGACGGCTTCCTGGTGCGGCGGCTGCCCGGATGACCGGCGACGTGGTCATCGACCTGGGGGAACGGCCACGCGGCCCCGAGCCCGAGCCCGAGCCCGCCGGCGGCCGGCCCCGGCCGCCGGCCCGCTGGTGGCGGGTGGCGCTGCCGCTCCTGCTCGCCCTGGGCACGCTCACCGCCGGGGCGGCCCCACCGGCGGGCCCGCCGACGGTGAGCGTGCCCGCGACCGATCCGGCGGACTTCCTCCTGCTCGGTGACCGGCTGCTGGTCCTGCAGGGGCTGCTGCCGGCCGACGGCGCCGCCCGGGAACTGGTCGCGTACCGGCTGCCGGACGGGGAACCGCTCTGGCGCCGGGCGCTGCCGGACGACGACGTCCCGATGGGGCTGACCGTGCACGACGACCTGCTCCTGGTCAGCACCGCGTCGTCCGCCGGCGACGACGCGTCCACCAGCGCCCTCACCCTGGACGCCGGCGAGCTGCGGTGGCAGCGACCGGGCCGGGCCCTGGCCGTGGCGGGCGGCGGGGTGCTGCTGGAGACGCACCGACCCGGCCCGGGGCAGACGGTCCGGGCGGTCGACCCGGCCACCGGGGCGCCCGGCTGGGCCGTGCCGGTGTCCGCGGAGGGCTTCGCCGCCTACCGGTACGGCGGCGGGGGCGTGGACCTGGTCGCCGCGGTCTCGCCCGCGGGTCGGGTGGAGCTGTACGACCCGCGAACCGGCGCCCGGCTCGGCGCGGCCGACCTGCCGCGGATCGGCCACGCCGGGCACCGCTACCTGGAGCTGGTCGGCGACGTGCTGCTGGTCGGCGACGGGACCGGCGGGATCGCCGGCTACGACGTGCCGTCGCTGCGCCGGCGCTGGACGCTGCCCCCCGACCCGCAGACGGGCTGGGCCAGCCCGTGCGGGCCGGGGGTCTGCCTGCACCAGCCCGACGCCGGGGTGCGGGTGGTCGACCCGGAGACCGGCCGGACCCGCTGGGCCGACCCGCGCTGGTCGCACCTGGCGCCGGTCGGTGACCGGCTGCTCGCCGAGAGCGGCCGGCCGGACGACCGGGAGGACCGGCCGCTGGCGGTGCTCGATCCGGCGACCGGCCGGGTGCTCGGTGAGCTGGGCCGCTGGCAGGCGCTCTGGGAGTGGCCGGCGGGCCAGCCGCGCTACGGCCTGCGCCGGCTGGCGGACGGCCGGATGCTCCTGGCCGAGCTGGACCTCCCCGCCGCCCGGACCCGGGTGCTCACCGTGCTGCCCGGCTGGGCACGGCGGTGCGGCGCGCAGTCCGGCATGCTGGTCTGCCAGGCGCCGGGGAACACCCTGCGGATCTGGCGGCTGCGGTGAGTCACCAGTTGGCCTGCGCCGGGGCCGGCGGCAGCGGCACCCCGGGCGGGCGGACCACGTAGGTGACGCCGCCGCTGCCCGCCTGCCAGACCGCCTCGAACCGGCTCCGGTCCACGGTGCGGCGCACCCCTTCGTCGTCCGGCGCGTACGGGTCGTTGAGCACCGGGTCGCCCGCCGTGGTGAAGCCGACCAGCACCATCAGGTGCCCCCGGGTGTCGTAGTCCAGTCCCGGCACCTCGCCGGCCCGGAAGGCGGCGGAGACGATCAGCGGGATGCCGGCGGCGACGAACGCCTCCGCCTCGGTGAGCGAGCGCAGCCGGGTGACGAAGGCGTCCATCCCGTGCAGGCCCGCGTAGGCGGTGTTGAACGGCCAGTTCCCGGCCCCGGCGTAGGCGTGGTCGTAGCAGTGCCGGGCGGCGTGCACCACCACCGGGCGCGGGCCGGGCGGGCGCACCCAGGCGTACCGCTCGGGCACCGGGGCGGCGCCCCAGAAGGCGAGCACCATCGAGGTGCAGGTGGGGCTGCACCAGGAGTCGCCGCCGCCACCCCACCGCGGGTGCTCGCCGGCGTGCAGCCGCTGGGAGTACCGGGGCACGTCGAGCACGGTGCCCCAGCCCGGCCGCCGGTCGGGCGCGCCGGCCGCCGCCACCGGGACCGGGTGGACGCCGTCCGGGCCCGGGGCGCCCGGGCCGCCCGCCGGTGGCCGGACCGCGGCGGCGACCGGCCGGCCGGAGGCCATCGCGCCGACCGAGCGCAGCACCGGACCCTCGGTGCCACCGACCGGCCGGAACAGGGTCACCCGGGCCTGCCAGCCGGTGACCGTCGCTTCGCCCACGACGAGCGTGTCGGTCTCCACCCGGGCGTCGCCGTCGCGCTGCCCGGGCACCGAGGTGCGCCGCACGGTCGCGTCGTCGGCCGCCCAGTCGGCGAGCAGGTACCAGCCGGTGGCCGGCCGGTCGTCGTGCCAGCCGCGCAGTTCGACCCGGAGCCAGCAGCCGGCCGGGCTGTCGGCGGTCCAGGACGGCACCACCTCGTGCACGGCGAAGCCCACCGGGACCGGTGGGGTGGTCCAGCTGCCCCACTCGTACACCGCTGTGCTGCCGTCCGGGAGCCGGTGCTCCCGGCGGCCGGCCGGTTCGGCCAGTGCCAGGCCCCCGGCCTCCGCGCGCACCCCGGCCGCCGTCCCGGCGGCCAGGTCGCCGGGCAGCCGGAAGCCCTGGTAGGCGATGTCCCGCCGGGCCGCCGCGTCGGTCATGACAGCTCCGTCCGTTCCGTAGATTCCCGCCAGCAGCATTACGTACGACGAAGGTTTTCTGCAATGGCGGCCGGCCGGGACGGCGCGGGACGCTGGTTTGGCGGCCGGCACTAGGTTGTCGGGTGGTCAGCGGCGAGGAGGACCGGGGATGCGGGTGCTGGTGGTCGAGGACGAGCGGAACCTCGCGGACGCGATCGCGCGCGGGTTGCGCCGGCGCGGCATGGCGGTGGATGTCGCCTACGACGGCGACAGCGGCCACGAAATGGCCTTCGTCACCCGCTACGACGTGGTGGTGCTCGACCGCGACCTGCCCGGGATGCACGGCGACCAGATCTGCGCCGAGCTGGCCGCCTCCGGCACGCTGACCCGGGTGCTGATGCTGACCGCCAGCGGCACGGTGGCCGACCGGGTGGAGGGGTTGCAGCTCGGTGCGGACGACTACCTGCCCAAGCCGTTCGCCTTCGACGAGCTGGTGGCCCGGGTGCAGGCGCTCGGCCGGCGGGCCACCCCGGCCGCGCCGCCGGTGCTGTCCCTGGCCGACCTGGTGCTCGACCCGGCCCGCCGGGTGGTCACCCGCGGCGGCGTCCCGGTCGACCTGACCAACAAGGAGTTCGGCGTGCTGTGCGAGCTGCTCAAGGCGCGGGGCGCGGTGGTCTCCAGCGAGGAGCTGCTGGAGCGGGTCTGGGACGCCAACACCGACCCGTTCACCACCATCGTCCGGGTCACCGTGATGACCCTGCGCAAGAAGCTCGGCGACCCGCCGCTGATCGAGACGGTGGTCGGCGCCGGCTACCGCACCGCCGAGGTGGCACCGTGAGCGCCCGGAGCGAGGTGGGGCCACGCGCGGCGCAGTCGCGGGCCGAGGGCGGCGCCGCCACCCGGCGGTCGCGGCTGCGGCCCACCCTGCGGCTGCGGCTGACCCTGCTCAACGGTGTGCTGCTGGTCGGTGCCGGGGCGATCCTGGTGCTGCTGGCCTGGCTGCTGGTCCGCGACGCGCTGCGCCCGACCGACGAGCTGCTCCCCGGCACCACCGTGGTGCTGGCCGACGGCCGGACCCTGGATGCCGCGCAGTGGCAGCGGCAGCTGGTGGACGCGGCGTCCGCGGAGCTGCTGGCCAAGGGGCTGGTCGCGCTGCTGGCGATCAGCGTGGTCGGGGTGGCCGGGGCGTACGCGGTGGCCGGACGCGCGCTGCGGCCGCTGCACCAGGTCACCGCCACCGCGCAGCGGCTCGGCGAGGCCACCCTGGACCAGCGGATCGGCTACTCGGGCGCGGACGACGAGGTGGCCGAGCTGGCCAAGACGTTCGACGCCATGCTGGACCGGATCGCCGCCGCGTTCGAGGCGCAGAAGCGGTTCGTCGCGAACGCCTCGCACGAGCTGCGCACCCCCCTCGCGGTGATGCGTACCGAGATCGACGTGACGCTCAGCGACGACGAGGCGGACACCGCCGAGTACCGGCGGATGGCCACCGTGGTCCGGGACGCCTCCGAGCGGGCCAACGGGCTGGTCGACGCGCTGCTGGTGCTGGCCCGCAGCGAGGCGCAGGCCGGCCGCCGGCTCGGCCGGCGTACCGAGTGCGACCTCGCCGCCGGCACCGCCAACGCCCTGTCGGCGGTACGCCGGGAGGTGGAGCGGATCGGCCTGCGGGTGCAGACCTCGCTGGAGTCGGCGCCGGTGGTCGGCGATCCCGGGCTGCTGGACCGGCTGGCCGGCAACCTGGTGGAGAACGCGGTCCGCTACAACCACCTGCACGGCCGGCTCTGGGTGCGCACCGGCTCGGACGGCTGCCGGTCCTGGCTGGTGGTGGGGAACACCGGGTTCGAGGTGGATCCGGCCGACGTGCCGGGGCTGTTCGAGCCGTTCCGCCGCGGCGGCCGGGAGCGCACCGGCGCCCGCGGCTCCGGCCTCGGGCTCTCCATCGTCCGCGCGGTCTGCGACGCGCACGGCGGCACCGTGCAGGCCGTCGCCCAGCCCGGCGGCGGCCTGGAGGTGACGGTGACGCTGCCGGCGGCGGACGCCGCCCCGGCGGTGACCGCCGAGGAACACGCCGGGCCGCCGGGCGGACGCTGACCAGGGGTTGCGGCCGCCGTCGGGCGGATGGAAAGATCACCTCGTCAGCCTGGGATCGGAGGGGGGTGCGTCGAATGTCCATCGTCATGACGTCCGCGCCCCGGCTCGCCGGCTGACGCTCACGCACACGGGGCGCCTCGACCACGGAGGCTTCCCCCGTGTTCCCACGGATACACAACATCAGTTTCGACTGCCACGACACCTACGCCCTCGCCGGCTTCTGGTCGGCCGTGCTGGGCTACGCCCGGCACGCCGACGACGTCCCCGGTGACCCGGAGGCGGTGCTGCTGCCACCGGAGGGCGCCGGACCGCACGTGTTCTTCCAGCGGGTGCCCGAGACCAAGGCGGTGAAGAACCGGGTGCACGTCTGCCTGGAGCCGGCCGGCCGGACCCGGGACGAGGAGGTCGACCGGGTGCTCGGGCTCGGCGCCGTCCTGGTGGACGACCGGCGGCGCGCCGACGGCACCGGCTGGGTGGTGCTCGCCGACCCGGAGGGCAACGAGTTCTGCGTCCTGCGCGGCGCGGCGGAGCGGGCGGGTACATCCGACATGGAGGAACAGCAGTGAGCGCACGGATCCACAACATCGGCATCGACTGCCGCGACACCTACGCCCTGGCCGGTTTCTGGGCGCAGGTCTTCGAGTGCCCCCGCCAGCCCGACGACTTCCCCGGTGACCCGGAGGCGATGCTGCTGCCGCCGGGCGGGCCGGAGGTCCTCTTCCTGGCCGTACCCGAGGGCAAGGTGGTGAAGAACCGGCTGCACCTCGACCTGGAGCCGACCGACCGGACCCGGGACGAGGAGGTCGAGCGGCTGCTCGGCATCGGCGCCACCCGGGTCGCCGACGAGCGCCGGCCGGACGGCTCGGGCTGGGTGGTGCTGGCCGACCCGGAGGGCAACGAGTTCTGCGTGCTGCGCAGCGCCGCGGAGCGGGCCGCCGCGGCGCCCGTCACCCCGGCCGGCGAGGCGCCGTCGGCCTGATCCGGGTACGACGCGGGCCGGGCCCCACCACCTCGGTGGCGGGGCCCGGCCCGGCGTGGTCACGGCCTCAGGAGCGCTGCTCGATCTGGCCGCGCATGCCGACGAACTCGGCCTTCGCCTTGTCCGCGGAGGAGAAGAAGATCACGATCATGCCGACGCTGCCCTTGTCGGCCCAGACGCAGACGCCCAGCTCCACCGCGTCGGTCTTGCCGTCGCCGCAGCGCGCGTCGCCGCCGAGCGGGCCCGGGTCGACGTCGGCCATGTTGCTGACCGCCAGTTTGGCGGAGAGGCCGTTGACCGCGTCGTCGAGCTCCTTCTTCGGGTCCGCGATCAGACCGGACGCGGCGGCGACCATGACCAGGTCCTGCTTGGCCGGGTCGCCGTAGAAGGCGCCGATGGCGCTGGTCTCGTTCTGCACCGTCGACTTCATCTCGCTGACCATCTGCTCGGAGAGCGAGGCGAGTTCGGTGTCGGTGATCTGCGGGCGGCCGGCCAGGGTGGCCGGGGCGACCACCCGGGTCTTCGCGGCGTCCACGGCGTCGCCCACGTCGTCCTTGACCGCGAACCAGGTGACGGCGGCACCGCCGAGGCAGAGCACCAGCACCACGGCCAGCACGATCAGCACGATCTTGCCGGCGCCGGACTTCTTCTTCGGCGGCGGGCCGGCCGGGGGGTACGCCTGGCCGGGCTGGGCGGGCGGGTAGCCACCCTGCGGCGGGTAGCCACCGGACTGCTGCGGCGGGTAACCGCCGGACTGCTGCGGCGGGTAGCCGCCGGACTGCTGGGACGGGTAACCGCCCTGCTGCGGCGCCGGGTAGCCCCCGGGCTGCGGGGAGGAGGGGTAGCCCCCGGACGGGGGCGGGTACGAGCCGTGGTCCCCGTAGGGACTGGCCGGCGGCTGGGACATCAGTCAGCTCCAGATGTGTCGAGGTCGTGGCGATCCTAGTTACGCCGATCAAGACAGGGCCGCCCGCCTCCCGGCAGGGGTGACGAAGACGACCGCGGTGGCCGATCGCGTCCAATGGGGACGCGACCGACCACCGCGGTCGCGGGGGAGCGGGGTGGATCAGGCGGGCAGGCTGGCGACCCCGCGCGGCAGGAACCGCCGGCCGGTGACCCGCTCGCTGGTGCCGGTGCGGTCCAGGTACGGCGTCACGCCGCCCAGGTGGAACGGCCAGCCGGCACCGAGGATCATGCACAGGTCGATGTCCTGCGCCTCGGCCACCACGCCCTCGTCGAGCATCAGCCGGATCTCCTCGGCCAGCGCGTCGAGCGCGTTCTGCCGCACCTGCTCGGCGGTCAGCGGCTGGTCGCCGACCACCAGCAACTTGGCCACCTCGGCGTTGATCTCGTCGTCCACCACGATCGGCTGGCCGGAGTCGGCGAACCGCTTGAGGTTCTCGCTGACCCCGAACCGGTCCGGGAACGCGCCGTGCAGGGTGCCGCCGACGTGGTACGCCACGGCCGGCCCGACCAGCTGGAGCAGGGCGAGCGGGCGCATCGGCAGGCCCAGCGGGTCCAGCGCGCTGTTCGCCACGTCCAGCGGGGTGCCCTGGTCGACGGCCGCGAAGACCGTGCCGAGGAAGCGGGTGAGCAGCCGGTTGACCACGAACGCCGGGGCGTCCTTCACCAGCACGCTCGACTTCTTCAGCTGCTTGCCGACCGCGAACGCGGTCGCCAGGGTGGCGTCGTCGGTCCGCTCGCCGCGGACGATCTCCAGCAGCGGCAGCACCGCGACCGGGTTGAAGAAGTGGAAGCCGACCACCCGCTCCGGGTGCTCCAGCTCCTCGGCCATGGCCGTGATCGAGAGGCTGGAGGTGTTGGTCGCGAGCACCGCCTCCGGCTTGACGATCTTCTCCAGCTCGGCCCAGACCTGCTTCTTGACGTTCAGGTCCTCGAAGACCGCCTCGATGACGAAGTCGGCGTCGGCGAAGACGGACTTGTCGACCGAGCCGCTGACCAGGCCGTACAGCTTGGCCGCGGTGCCCTTGTCCATCCGGCCCTTGCTGACCGCCTTCTCGATCTGGGCGTGCACGTAGCCCACGCCCTTGTCGACCCGGGCCTGGTCCAGGTCGGTCATGACGACCGGCACCTGGAGGCGACGGGCGAACAGCAGCGCGAGCTGGCTGGCCATCAGGCCGGCGCCGACGATGCCGACCTTGGTGACCGGGCGGGCCAGGCCCTTGTCCGGCGCGCCGGCCGGCCGCTTGGCCCGCCGCTGCACCAGGTCGAAGGCGTACAGGCCGCTGCGCAGCTCCTCGGAGAAGATCAGGTCGGCGAGCGCCTCGTCCTCGGCCGCGGTGCCGGTGGCGAAGTCCGCGTCCTTCGCCGTCTCCAGCAGGTCCAGCGCCTTGTACGCGGCCGGGACCGCGCCGTGCAGCCGCTGGTCGAGGGTCTGCCGGGCGAAGTAGAGCACGCCCGCCCACATGTCCTTGTCGACCTCGGGCCGGGTCACCGTGATGTCGCCGCGGACCACGCCGGCGGCCCACTCCAACGACCGCTCCAGGAAGTCGGCCGGCTCCAGCAGCACGTCCGCGACGCCCATCTCGGCGGCCTGCTTCGGCTTGAGCATCTTGTTCTGCATCAGCGGGTTCTGGATGATCACCTGGGTCGCCGCCGGGATGCCGATCAGGTTCGGCAGCAGCTGGGTGCCGCCCCAGCCGGGCACCAGGCCGAGCGAGACCTCGGGCAGGGCCAGCGCCGCGGCACCACCGGAGAGGGTCCGGTAGTGGCAGTGCAGGGCCAGCTCGAGCCCGCCGCCCATCGCCGCGCCGTTGACGAACGCGAAGGTGGGGATCTGGCTGTCCTTGAGCCGGGCGAAGACCCGGTGGCCGAGCCGGCCGATCTCCAGCGCCTGCTCGCGGTCGGCCAGCGCCGGCAGGCCGACGATGTCGGCGCCGACGCAGAAGACGTACGGCTTGCCGGTGACCGCGATGAACGCCGGGTTCGCCGCCAGCGCGGCGGTGATCGCCTCGTCCAGGCTGGTCAGGCCGCCCGGGCCGAAGGTGTTCGGCTTGGTGTGGTCGAAGCCGTTGTCCAGGGTGATCAGGGCGGCCGGCCGGTCCAGCCCCGGTACGTTCACCTGGCGCAGCAGCGCCTTGGTGACGACCTCGTTCGGTGCCGCGAGCGCGCTCACTTGTTGCCCTCCCAGTGGGGGTTCTCCCAGATCACGGTGCCGCCCATGCCGATGCCGATGCACATGGCGGTGAGGCCGTAGCGGACCTCGGGGTGCTCGGCGAACTGCCGGGCGAGCTGGGTCATCAGCCGTACGCCCGAGGAGGCCAGCGGGTGGCCGATGGCGATCGCGCCGCCCCACGGGTTGACCCGCGGGTCGTCGTCGGCGATGCCGAAGTGGTCGAGGAAGGCGAGCACCTGCACGGCGAACGCCTCGTTCAGCTCGAACAGGCCGATGTCGTCGATGGTCAGGCCGGCGATGCGCAGCGCCTTCTCGGTCGACGGGATCGGGCCGACGCCCATCACCTCGGGCTCGACCCCGACGAAGCCGTACGACACCAGCCGCATGGCGACCGGCAGGCCCAGCTCGCGGGCGGTCTCCTCGGCGGCCAGCAGGCTGGCGGTGGCGCCGTCGTTCAGGCCGGCCGCGTTGCCCGCGGTCACCTTGCCGTGCGGGCGGAACGGGGTCTTCAGGGTGGCGAGCTTCTCCATCGAGGTGTCCCGCGGCGCCTCGTCCACCGTGGCCAGCCCCCAGCCGGCCTCCGGGTCGCGAACCGCGACGGGCACCAGGTCGGGCTGGAGCTTGCCGTTGGCGTACGCCTTCGCGGTCTTCTGCTGCGAGGCGAGCGCGAACGCGTCGGTGCGCTCCTTGGTGATGTGCGGGACCCGGTCGTGCAGGTTCTCCGCGGTCGCGCCCATGACCAGCGCGGACGGGTCGACCAGCTTCTCGGCGATGATCCGCGGGTTCGGGTCGACGCCCTCGCCCATCGGGTGGCGGCCCATGTGCTCCACGCCGCCGGCGATGGCGATGTCGTAGGCACCCATGGCGATGCCGCCGGCGACGGTGGTCACCGCGGTCATCGCGCCGGCGCACATCCGGTCGATCGCGAAGCCGGGGACGGTCTTGGGCAGGCCGGCCAGCAGGGCGGCGGTCCGGCCGATGGTGAGGCCCTGGTCGCCGATCTGGGTGGTGGCGGCGATGGCGACCTCCTCGACCCGCTCCGGCGGCAGCTGCGGGTTGCGGCGCAGCAGCTCGCGGATGCAGCGGATCACCAGGTCGTCGGCGCGGGTGTTGGCGTACATGCCACCCGCCTTGCCGAACGGGGTGCGGACGCCGTCGACGAAGACGACATCGCGAACTTCACGGGGCACTTGAGCCTCCTTTTCGACCATGATCCGGTCGCCGCGCCGCCGGACGGCGCGCGGCCGGATGAAGGTCGCCGGCACGGGCGTGGTCCCTCGGATGCTACTCGCCAGTAACCAAACCCGACACCACCCCCCCTGTGGCCCACCCCACACCCACCCCACACCCACCCCCGCCCACCCTCCACGCGTCCCCTCCCGCCCCTAGCTCCCGTTGATCATGAGGTTGACGGCGGAGTCGATCTCCACGACTGCCGCCAACCTCATGATCACCGCGGGCTGGGGGTGGGTGGGGGGTGGGTGGGGGT
Source organism: Micromonospora desertarenae (assembly GCF_056150265.1). Lineage (NCBI taxonomy): Bacteria > Bacillati > Actinomycetota > Actinomycetes > Micromonosporales > Micromonosporaceae > Micromonospora > Micromonospora desertarenae. The sequence continues at coordinate 43,245 of NZ_JAXCFQ010000003.1, read as the reverse complement.
GGGTGTGGGGGAGGGGTGGTGGGGGTTAGGGGGTGGGGGGTGGGTCTTGGAGGGCTTCGGTTAGGGCGGGGAGGAGGAGGCGGATCTGCCACTCGCGGGCGTTGAAGCCGCGCAGTGTGTCCGCCACCGTCTGGTCGGTGACCTCCTCGGGCGGGACCCAGGCCAGCCGGCGCACCGAGTCGGGGGCGATCAGGTTCTCCGGCGGCAGGTTGTGCTCGCCGGCGATCCGGGTGACCACCTCCCGGCACCGAACCAGCCGGGCCGCCGCCACCGGGTCCCGTTCCGCCCAGCGGTGCGGCGGCGGCGGACCCTCGGCGGCCGGCGCCACCGGCAGCGCGTCGTCCGGCAACTGGCGGGCGTCGTCCAGCGCCGCCAGCCAGGTGCGGGCCAGCCGGCGTACCGAGCGGCCGCCGAAGCCGGGCAGGGTGAGCAGGGTCTGCTCGTCCTTCGGGTCCAGCTCGGCCGCCGCGATGATGGCCGAGTCGGGCAGCACCCGGCCCGGGGCCGCGTCCCGCCGGGCCGCGATCTGGTCCCGGGCGTACCACATCGAGCGGACCCGGGCCTGCGCCCGCGCGCCGCGGACCCGGTGGATGCCGGAGGTGCGCCGCCAGGGTTCGGCGCGCACCCGCGGTGGCCGGGCGCCGGTGCGCACCAGCGCGGCGAACTCCTCGGCCGCCCACTCGCTCTTGCCCTGCCGGGTCAGCTCCGCGTCGAGCGCGTCGCGCAGGTCGGTCAGCAGTTCCACGTCGAGCGCGGCGTAGGTCAGCCAGGACTCCGGCAGCGGCCGGGTCGACCAGTCGGCTGCCGAGTGGTGCTTCTCCAGGCTGAATCCGAGTAGCTGCTCGGTCAGTGCGGCCAGGCCGACCCGCTCGAATCCGGCCAGCCGGGCGGCCAGTTCCGTGTCGAAGAGCCGGCGCGGGCGCAACCCGAGCTCGGCCAGGCAGGGCAGGTCCTGGCTGGCCGCGTGCAGCACCCATTCGGCCTCGCCGATGACCTCGTCGAGGGCGGTCAGGTCGGGCAGCGGCAGCGGGTCGACCAGCGCGGTGCCGGCGCCGGCCCGGCGCAGCTGGACCAGGTAGGCGCGCTGGCTGTAGCGGTAGCCCGAGGCGCGCTCGGCGTCCAGGGCGACCGGGCCGGTGCCCGCGGCGAAACGGGCCACGACCTCGTCAAGCTCGCGCTCGGTGGCCACCGGCGCAGGGGTGCCCTCCCGCGGAGCGGTCAGCGGTACGGGCCCGCCGGCGGTCGGGTCGGCTGCCACGTCCGCCGGCTCCGGCCGGGCCGGCGGCGGGTCGTGCGGTGCGTTTCCCGTACGGCTTTCGGCGGCCCGACGGCGCAGGGGTGGTTCGTCGGTCACCTGACAACCCTAGTGCGCCAACAGATGCCACGGGTGCAGCCGGGGTCCGGCGTGTGTCGGTCAGGTGACCCTCGGGTGTCCCGCCGGGCCGGACATCGGGGAAGACAAACCCCGATCGCGCAGGTACGGTCCATCCGGCCGGCCCGCTGGTGCGCATTCCCAGCCGGGGCGGCGGCCACAGGGGGCGGCTACGGGGAGGGCGTGGCGAACATGACTGCGGGCTACGGGTCGGGGGGCACCGGACCGGGGGCGGGCGACGGCTCGGGCGGCGCACCGCCGGACGGGAGCTACGGCCGGCCCGGCCCACTGCCGCCCCGGGTGGAGCCGCCCCGGCCGCCCGCGGGGTACCCGGCGGGTCAGCCGGCCGGGGCCGGTTGGTCCCCGCCGCAGCAGGGGCAGTGGGGCCAGCCCGCGGGCGCGGCCGCCGCGCCGGCCTACCCGCCGGCCAGCGCGCCACCGGCCGCCCACCCGCCGGCCGCGCCCGGCCATCCGCCGGCCCCCACCCCGGGCGCCCGGCCACCCGCCGCGCCCGGTCAACCGGCCGCGGGCGGCGCGCCGGCCTACCCGCCGGCCGGCCCGGGCCAGCCGCCCGCCGCCGGACCGAGCTATCCGCCGGCCAGCGGGTCGAGCTACCCGCCGGCGACGGCGTCGAGTTTCCCGCCGGCCTCCGGATCGGGCTTCCCGCCGGCCGGGGCGTCGGGCTTCCCGCCGGCCGGGGACGGCTGGCCGGGAGCCGGGCCGGCCGCCCCGGCGGCACCCCCGCGGGGCCGCTGGCGCACCATCGTGGTCGCGCTGGTGGCGGCCGTGCTGGCGGTGGTGACCATCGTGCAGGCGATCCAGCTCAAGGGGCTCTCCGACCGGCTCGACGACACCGGCCGCCGGCTGGACACCGCCCAGGCCACCGACGGCACCCGGCTCGACGGGCTGGAGCAGCGGACGGAGGCGCTGGAGAAGCAGGCCGGCGCCGCGTTCAACCCGGAGGCGGTGGCCAGCGCCGTGCTGCCCAGCGTGTTCCGGGTGAGGGCCGGTCAGTTCACCGGCACCGCGTTCGCGATCGGCAAGCCGGCCGCCGGCGGCGGCACGAACCTGTTCACCAACTTCCACGTGGTGGAGGCGGTCTGGGACGGCGGTGGCCGGGAGGTCTTCCTGGAGCGCACCGACCAGCGGTTCCCCGCCACCATCGTCAAGGTCGACGAGGCCAACGACATCGCCCACCTGCGCACCACCAGCAAGTTCACCGGCCTGGTGGCGGCGTCCACCGCTGTGAAGTCCGGCCAGCAGATCGTCGTGGTCGGCGCCCCGCTCGGGCTGGAGGACAGCGTCACCACCGGCGTGGTGAGCGCGTTCCGCAAGGCCGAGGGTGGCGACGGCCCGGTGATCCAGTTCGACGCGCCGATCAACCCCGGCAACTCGGGCGGCCCGGTGGTCAACGGCAGCAAGCAGGTGGTCGGCATCGCCACGGCCAAGGCCCGGGACGCCGAGGGCATCGGGCTCGCCGTACCGATCAAGACTGCCTGCGACGGCTTCAAGATCTGCTGACCCCTGGTCAGCCACCGACCCGTACCGACCCGGTCCGGCGGGCCCACCCTGCCCGGACCACCCGCACCTGGAGGAAGAGCAGAGATGTCCCAGCCACCGACCGGGCCGGGCGGCTACCCGCCGCCGTACCCGCCGCAGCCGCCGGCCGCGCCCGGTCAGCCGCCCGCGGGCGGCACCGTGTACGGCGCCGGCCAGCCCGCGCCGCAGCAGTACGGCGGCGTCCCGCAGGCCCCGCCCCCGGCCCAGCCCGCGACCGCCCCGACCGGGTACGCCCCGCCCGGCGCGCCCTACGGCGGCCCGGTCTCCACGCCGCCCGCCTCCGGACCGGCGTACGGCCAGCCGCTGTCCGCGCCGCCGCTGTCCGCGCCGCCGCTGTCCGCGCCGCCGCTGTCCGGACCGCCGCTGTCCGGGCCGCCGCTGTCCGGGCCGCCCGGTTCGGTGCCGCCGTACGGCGCGGCGCCGGCCGCCGGCAAGGGGCGCACCGTGCTGGTGCTGGCCGTGGTGGCCGGCCTGCTCTTCGTCCTCGGCGGGGTGATGACCGGCCTGTTCGTCACCACCAGCAGCGAGCTGGACCGGACCGAGAAGAAGATGGCCAGCCAGGTCAGCGAGCGGGACGGCACGATCGCGGCGAACGCCCAGGAGATCGAGAAGCTCAAGACCGACCTGCAGAGCGTGCGGGACAAGCTGGCCGACACCGAGCAGGACCTGACCGGTACCCGGAACGACCGCGACGAGCAGGCCCGGCAGAAGAAGGTCATCGCGACCTGCCTGGACAAGCTCACCACCGCGCTGAACGCGGCCGCCGCCGGTAACCGCGCCGAGTTCGACAAGGCCAGCAAGGGCCTGGACAAGGTCTGCAACGAGGCCGAGGACTACCTCTGAGCCGACCCGGCACCCCGGTCATGGCGCGGGGCGGTCCGCGCCCCACGCCATGACCGGCCGGGTCAGGCGGCGCCGGCGGGGCGCCGGTCGGGCAGGGCGGTGACCCCGGGCGGCGGCAGGCCCGCGGTCGAGGCGAGCAGCGCGCACCAGGCGAGCAGGTGCGGGGCCAGGTTGTCGTCCACCGGCGTCCAGGAGGCGCGGATCTCGATGTCGCCGGCCGCGGGCGGGCCGGCCAGCTCGCCGAACCGGGTCGACATGGTCTGGGTGACCGTCCCGCCGATCGCCCGGTGCCGGGCGTCCTGGGCGTCCAGGGCGTCGGTCAGCCAGGTCCAGCCCACCCCGGGCAGCAGCGGGTCGGCCGCCAGGTCGACCTCCAGCTCGGCGGTCACGTAGGTGACCAGCCGCAGCGTCCCCTGCCAGGCCTCGTGGCCGGCCGGGTCGTGCAGCAGGATCAGCCGGCCGGTGGCCACCTCGTCGTCGTCGCGCAGCACGGCGGCGGAGAGCGCGAAGGCGTACGGGGCGAGCCGCTGCGGCGCGCCCACCTCCTCCAGCACGATCTCCGGCCGGGGCGCCGCCGACCGCAACCCGGCGACCGCGCGGGCGAAGGTCTCCGGAAGCGCGATCGGGGGGGCCATGCCGGCAGCCTATGCCCGCGCCCGGCCGCCGACCGGGACGGCACGCCGAGGGACGGCTCCGGGCGCACGGGCCGGCCCTCGTCGACCAGAGTCGTTCGGCCCTCTCGTCGCACATCACAAAAGGCGGCGGTGGGCGCGGGCGCCGGCGGGCACCGTGGCACGATTGCCGCGATGACCACCGACACCACGGGCACCGCCGCCCGAGACGAGGCACCCCGCCCCGGCGGACCGGCCGACTCGCCCTTCGTCCGGGCCTGCCGGCGCCGGCCGGGCCCGCACACCCCGGTCTGGTTCATGCGGCAGGCCGGCCGGTCGCTGCCGGAGTACCGGGAGATCCGGGCCAACGTGGGGATGCTGGAATCCTGCCGCCGCCCCGACCTGGTGGCCGAGATCACCCTCCAGCCGGTGCGCCGGCACGGGGTGGACGCCGCCATCCTGTTCAGCGACATCGTGGTGCCGGTCGCCGCGGCCGGGGTCGACCTGGACATCGTGCCCGGCACCGGGCCGGTGGTGGCCGAGCCGGTACGCACCGCCGACGACGTCGAGCGGATCCGGCCGATCACCCGCGCCGACGTCTCCTACGTGGACGAGGCGGTCCGGCTGCTGGTCGCCGAACTCGGCGACACCCCGCTGATCGGCTTCGCCGGGGCGCCCTTCACCCTGGCCAGCTACCTGGTCGAGGGCGGCCCGTCGCGCACCCACGCGAAGACCAAGGCGCTGATGTACGGCGACCCCGAGCTGTGGCACGCGCTCTGCGCCCGGCTGGCCGAGGTGACGCTGGCCTTCCTGCGGGTCCAGGTGGACGCCGGGGTCTCCGCGGTGCAGCTCTTCGACTCCTGGGCCGGTGCCCTGTCGGAGGCGGACTACCGCCACTACGTGCTGCCGCACTCGACGGCAGTGCTCTCCGGCCTGGCCGACGCCGGTGTGCCGCGGATCCACTTCGGGGTGGGCACCGCCGAACTGCTCACCGCGATGGGCGAGGCCGGCGCCGACGTGGTCGGCGTCGACTGGCGTACGCCGCTGGACACCGCGACCCGGCGGATCGGCCCCGAGAAGGCCGTGCAGGGCAACCTCGACCCGGCGGTGCTGCTCTCCCCGTGGCCGGTGGTCGAGGCGGAGGTGCGGCGGGTCCTGGCCCAGGGCCGGGCCGCCCCCGGGCACGTGTTCAACCTCGGTCACGGCGTGCTGCCGGAGACCGATCCCGACGTGCTGACCCGGGTGGTCGCCCTGGTGCACGAGCTGTCCGCACGCCCGGCCGACGGGAGCTGAGCCCGGTGGCGCGGCCGTGGCGGGTGGCGGTGGTGGGCGGCGGGATCGCCGGGCTGGCCGCCGCGGTCCAGCTGCGCGACCGCGCCCCGGCCGGCACCGAGATCACCGTGTACGAGCAGTCCGGCACGCTCGGCGGGAAGCTGCGCACCGGTGAGCTGGCCGGCCAGCCGGTGGAGTTCGGCGCCGAGTCCTTCCTGATGCGGGACCCGGCCGGCGGCGAGTCCGCCGCCGTCGCCCTGGTCCGCCGGCTCGGGCTGGCCGACCGGATCGTCCACCCCACGGTCGGGCGGGCCGCGCTCGCCCTGCACGGGGAGCTGCGGCCCATCCCGGGCGGCACCCTGGTGGGCGTACCCGGGGATCTGGCCACGGTGACGACGGTGGCCCGGCCGGACGCGGCGGCCGACCGGGACGAGGGCCGCCCGCTGCTCGGACCGGACTCCGACATCAGCGTCGGCGCGCTGGTCCGGTCCCGGTTCGGCGACGAGGTGGTCGACCGGCTGGTCGACCCGATGCTGGGCGGGGTGTACGCCGGCCGGGCCGACGACCTGTCGCTGGTCACCACGATGCCCGCGCTGGCCCGGGCCGCCCGGGTGGAGCACACCCTGGTCGGCGCCGTGCGGGCCGCGCAGGCCGCGGCGCCGCGCGCCCCCGGCGCCCCGGTCTTCGGCACCCTGACCGGCGGGCTCGGCACCCTGGTGGAGGCGGCGACCCGAGTCAGCGGCGCGACCCTGCGCCGCAACGCGGCGGTCCGCGAGCTGCACCCGACGCCGGCCGGCTGGCGGCTGACCGTCGGCCCGACCCGGGACGCGGAGCAGGTCGAGGTCGACGCGGTGGTGCTCGCCGTGCCGGCGCGCCCGGCCGCCCGGCTGCTCGCCGGGCCGGCGCCGGAGCTGGCGGACACCGTCGGCGGGCTGGACTACGCCAGCGTCGCGCTGGTCACCCTCGCGCTGCCCGAGCCGGAGCTGCCGGAGCTGTCCGGCTTCCTGGTGCCCAGCACCGAGGGGTTGCTGATCAAGGCGTCCACGTTCTTCACCACCAAGTGGGGGCACCTGCGCCGGCCGGACGGGCTGGCGCTGGTCCGCGCCTCGGTCGGCCGGTACGGCGAGGAGGCCGCGCTGCAACGCCCGGACGAGGACCTGGCCGCGACCGTGCACCGGGAGCTGTCGGCGGTGCTCGGCGTCGCGCTGCCCGCCCCGGTGGCCGGGCACGTGCAGCGGTGGGGCGGCGCGCTGCCCCAGTACACCCCCGGCCACACCGACCGGGTCGCCACCGCCCGGGCGGCCCTGCGCGCGGACCACCCCACCCTGGCGCTGGCCGGCGCCGCGTACGACGGGGTCGGCATCCCGGTCTGCGTGACATCCGGGGCGACGGCGGCCAACGAGATCATCACAGCACTGGAGGGACCGGCGAGATGACCGAGCAGACCAACGCGGCCCGGCTGCGCGAGCTGAACGAGACCATCCGCTACACCATGTGGTCGGTGTTCCGGGCCAGCAGCCCGCTGCCGTCGCTGCGGGACAACGTCACCGGCGAGGTCGAGGCGCTCTTCGAGGAGCTGGCCGGCAAGGACGTGGTGATCCGCGGCACCTACGACGTCGCCGGGCTGCGCGCCGACGCGGACCTGATGATCTGGTGGCACGCCGAGTCCAGCGACGCGCTCCAGGACGCCTACCTGCGGTTCCGCCGGACCACGCTGGGTCGCGCGCTCACCCCGGTCTGGTCGCAGATGGCGCTGCACCGGCCGGCCGAGTTCAACAAGAGCCACATCCCGGCGTTCCTGGCCGGCGAGGAGGCCCGCGCCTACCTCTGCGTCTACCCGTTCGTCCGCTCGTACGAGTGGTACCTCCTGCCGGACGCGGAGCGGCGCGAGCTGCTCGCCGAGCACGGCCGGATGGCGCGGGGCTACCCGGACGTACGGGCCAACACTGTCGCCTCGTTCGCGCTCGGCGACTACGAGTGGATGCTCGCATTCGAGGCCGACGAACTGCACCGGATCGTCGACCTGATGCGTGACCTGCGCGCCTCGGGCGCCCGTCGGCACGTCCGGGAGGAGATCCCGTTCTTCACCGGCCGCCGCCGGTCCATCGCCGACATCGTCAACTGCCTGGTCTGAGTTCCGGCCGGCGCTCCCGTCGTCCGCCCCGCCGCCGGTGGGTCGCCGGACGGACGCGGCAGGCGGCGACGTTGGTGCGGTAGCCCTGTCGAGCTGCCCCGACAGACGGGGCGGCACCCGCCGGTGGCCTGCCGCGGGTGGTCCCACCGGTGGGGCAGCTCGACAGTGACCAGGCAGGCACCGTCCACCGCCCGCGTGGCGCGTCGGGTGACCGCCCTGACAGGATGCGGCGATGGCGACGCACCTCCTGCTCGACTTCTTCGGCACGCTGGTGGACTACTCGCCCAGCCGCACCGAGCAGGGGTACCCCCGGAGCCACGCGCTGCTGACCGGCTGGGGTGCCCAGGTGGACTACGTCGAGTTCCTGGCCGCGTGGTCGGCCGTCTCCGCCGAGTTCGACCGGCGTAGCGAGGTCGACGACCGGGAGTTCTCGATGACCGAGCTGGGCACCGAGTTCCTCCGCCGGGTCCTCGGCGCCGAGCCCGATCCGGCCGGCGTCGAGACGTTCGTGGCCACCTACCTGTCCGAGTGGAACGCCGGGGTGCGCTGCCCGGCCGGGATGCCGGAGCTGCTCGCCGACCTCGCCAGCCGGCACCGGCTCGTCGTGGTCACCAACACCCACCGGGCCGAGCTGGTCCCCGACCACCTGGCCGCGATCGGCGTGGCCCACCTGGTCGACGCGGTGGTCACCTCGGTCGAGGTGGGTTGGCGCAAGCCGCACCCGGCGATCTACGCGGCGGCGCTCGACGCCGCCGGCGTACCGGCCTCGGCCGCCGTCTTCGTCGGCGACACCTTCGCCGCGGACTTCGCCGGGCCGGAGGCGGTGGGCATCCGGTCGTTCCTGATCGACCCGGCTAACCGGCACCCGGTGCCCGCCGGGCGCCGGCTCGCCTCCCTGTTCGACCTGCCCGACCGGTTGGCCGGCCGGGCCGGCTGACCGCACCGCGAGCGCGCGGACCGGACCGGCCGACCGGGGCGGGGGGCGGCCGCGGTCGACCGGTCCGGTGGACGGCGCGCCGGCCGGCCGGCGCGGGTGCCGTGGCGCCGGCCGTCGACGCCGACCGGCCGGGGCCGCGTCCGGAGGCAGGGGGACGCGGCCCCGGCCGGCGATCAGCTGCTCGTCGTGCAGGTGAGCACCGGCGCGGTGTTGCTGGTGCCGTTCCACGAGCCGAGGAAGCCGAACGTGGTGCTCGCCCCGGCGCCGAGGGCGCCGTTGTAGGCGACGTTGCGCGCGACGATCCGGTTTCCGGTGCTGCCGACCGTGGCGTTCCACGCCGAGCTGACCTGCTGGCCGTCGGCGTAGGTCCAGGTCACCGACCAGCCACTGATCGGCGACCCGCCGTTGGTCACCTGCACCTCGCCCTGGAAGCCACCGGCCCACTGCCCGGTGACCCGGTACGTGGCGGTGCAGGCGCCGGCCGGCGGCGGGGTGCTCGGCGGCGGCGTGGTGGGCGGCGGAGTCGTGGGCGGCGGGGTGGTGGGCGGCGGCGTGGTCGGCGGCGGGGTGGTGGGCCCGCCGCCACCGGAGAAGTCGACGTCGCTGCACAGGTAGTACGACTGGTCGAGGTGGCTGGCCTGCCAGATGGTGTAGACGATGTGCCGGCCGGTGCGACCGGGCGCGTTGGCCGGGATCTCGATGGAGACGCCGTTGGTCTCCGGCTTCCACTGCGACGCCGGGGTGTTGCCGATCTGGCCGACCAGTTCCAGGTCGTCCCAGCCGAGCGGCTCGGTGAGCGCGTCGAAGCCCTGCCGGGTCACGTACACCCGGATGTAGTCGGCGCCGTGACTGGCCTGGTCGTACAGGCGGACCCGGAAGCTGTTCGACACCGGCGTGGTCTTCCAGGCGCCGACCGTGTCGAGCGCGTTGTACCGGCCGCCCTCGGTGCGGCCGCCGCTGCACAGCTGGCCGTTCGGGATGGCCGCCTGGTGGTTGCCGGCGACGCCCTCGCGGAACAGGCCGTTCCAGTTCCACATGGCGTTCGGGTTGGCCTGCCAGGCCTGCCAGCACATCGGGTCCTCGGTCGCCATCCGGGGATTCTGGAAGTCACTGCCCCAGCGCTGCCAGCAGCCGTAGTTGCGGGAGGCGGGGTCGACCACGGAACCGTGCGCGGCGACCGGGTTGGCCAGCGCCGTGGTCAACAGGAGGATGGCGGCCGCCGCGGCGGCGAGCAGCCACAGGACGCGTGATCGTCGGAGCTGAGTGGACAAGGGGAGCCCCCAGGGCAGAGGTCGGACGATGACGCCCGGACGACCGGGAGTTGCCCCTCCCGGTGCTCGCGTGGCTCCCGTGGCTCCCGTGTGGCTCTGCCCGGCAGGCTGCCACACAGATCGTCAACCGTCAATCGGCTCCCGGCGCATCGGGGTGTGCGGGATGCCGTCCTCGACGTACTCCGGCCCGCTGACCGTGAAGCCGTGCCGGGCGTAGAAGTCGACCAGGTGCGACTGCGCCTCCAGCACGCAGGGCCGGTCGCCGACCTCGGCGAGCGCCGCGGCCATCAGCCGGCCGGCGTGGCCGCCGCGGCGGGCCTCCGGGGCCACCACCACCCGGCCGATCCGCGCCACGCCGCCCGGGTCGGCCAGGATCCGCAGGTACGCCAGCGGCACGCCGTCGTGCTCCAGCCACAGGTGCCGGGTGCCGGGCTCGACGTCCCGGCCGTCGAGTTCCGGGTACGGGCACCGCTGCTCGACCACGAACACGTCGACGCGCAGCCGCAGCAGGTCGTGGAAGGTGCGGGCGTCCAGGTCGGCGAACCGGGCGACCCGGACCCCGGTGCTCAACGACGGCATCCCGCGATCCTATGCCGCCCCCGTCCGGCCCCCTCACCCTCCCGTTCCCCGGGCGGGCGCCCCGCGACCGTCCGATCGCGCGCCGGGCCGGCCCCGGCGGGTCGCCCTGCTGCTGCTCAGCCGGAGCTCACGAGTGTGGGTGGCGTCAGGCGGGGCGGGCGCCGACCGCGTCGCGGACCTCGGCGCCCTTCGCGCCCTCGACCGCGCGGGCGCAGTGGGCGCAGCAGAAGAAGCGGCCGGAGACCTCCACGCCATGGCCGATGATCTTGATCTGGCAGTGCTCGCAGATCGGGGCGAGCTTGTGCGCCGCGCACTCGAAGCAGTCGAAGGTGTGCACGTCGCCGCTGACCGTCCGCACCTCGAACGCCATCCAGTAGTCGTTACCGCAGACCTCGCAGGTTGCCACGACAGATCCCTCCGAACGGAACGTTTCCTCCAGCCTGCGGCAGCCGCCGCGCCGAGGGGACGAAACGGGCCAACGAGACCCGGCCGGCGGCGTGTCGCGCCCGGCGTGTCGGACGTTGTACCTGCTGGACGCCCCGACCCCGGAGGAACACGTGATCAAGCGCAACCGACTCTTCGGCAACCAGACCCGGGTCACCTTCTGCCTGCCCCGGGACACCCCGCCCGGCGCGGTGAGCGTGGTCGGCTGCTTCAACGACTGGGAGCCGGGCCGGCACGAACTGGTGGCCCGTCGCGACGGCACCCGGACGGTGACCGTGAAACTCGGCCCGGGGGAGTACCGGTTCCGGTACCTCGCCACCGGCGGAGTGTGGCTGGACGACGACTCCGCCGACGAGATCGACGAGCGGGGCGGCCTGCTGCGGCTCTGACGCCGCCGCCTCACCGCTTGGAGCCGTCCCGCCACGGCTGGTGAGATGTCGAGCGACTTCGATGATTTTATCGACAGGAGTCTTTACTGTTAACAAGGTTTAATTTACTTTGATGGCACACCACCGCAGGCTTGAGCCGAGGGAGTTGCCAGCATGCGTCGAAGAATCACCGTCCCGCTCGTGGCGGCGGGCGCCGTCGTGTCCTCGCTCGCCGTCGCCGCCCCCGCGCAGGCGCACGGCTACGTCTCGTCCCCGCCCAGCCGGCAGGCGCTCTGCGCGCAGAACCGGGTCCCGGACTGCGGCCAGATCAAGTACGAGCCGCAGAGCGTCGAGGGCCCGAAGGGGCTGCGCAACTGCCACGCCAACATCGCCCACTTCGCCGTCCTCAACGACGACAGCCGGGGCTGGCCGGCCACCTCGGTCGGCAGCTCGGTGACCTTCACCTGGGTCAACACCGCCCGGCACGCCACCAGCAACTGGGAGTACTACATCGGCGGCACCCGGATCGCCGTCTTCAACGGCGGCGGGCAGCAGCCCGGCGCCACCGTGTCGCACACGGTCAACCTGGGCGGCTACTCCGGCCGGCAGAAGGTCCTGGCCATCTGGAACATCGCCGACACCGCCAACGCCTTCTACTCCTGCGTGGACCTGCAGATCGGCGGCGGTGGCGGCCCGACCCCCAGCCCCACCACCCCGCCGCCGACCGCGTCGCCCACCCCGACGCCGACGTCGCCCACCAGCCCGCCCGCCCCGGGCGGCAGCTGGACCGTCGGGCGCGCGTACCAGGCTGGTGACCAGGTCACCTACGGCGGGCAGAGCTACCGCTGCCGGCAGGCGCACACCGCCCTGCCGGGTTGGGAGCCGCCGAACGTGCCGGCGCTGTGGACCCAGCTCTGACCGTACGGGTGCGGCCCGTGCCGGTACGGGCCGCACCCGGCACCGCCGGGCGGGGCGGCGAGGTCACCGGCCGGCGTCGCCGCGCCGCCCTCGCCGCGCTGCTCGGCCTGCTGCTGGTCCCGGGTTGCGCCGCCGACCCCGCGCCGGCCCCGGCGGGCGCCCCGGCGCCCGCCGCGACGGCGAGTGCCGCGATCCGCGGCCTGGACGTGGTGTTCCTGACCATGATGGTGGCGCACACCGAGCGGACCCTGGAGATCGTCGGGCTGGTGCGGGACCGGCTGACCGACGGCGAGCTGCGCACCCTGGTCGCCGCGATCGAGTCGACCGAGTCGGACGAGCTGGCCACCATGCGCTCCTGGCTGCGCGCCGCCGACCCTTCGGCGACCGCCGGTCACCACGACCACACCGGGCACGCCGACGCCGGCGACCTGGCCCGGTTGCGCTCGGCCACCGGGGCCGACGTCGACCGGGTGCTGCGCGAGGTGCTCACCGCGCACCAGCAGGCGGCCGCCGACCTGGCCCGGGCGCACCGGGCGACCGCGGTCGCCCCCGAGGTGGCCGACCTCGCCCGGCGCGTCGAGCAGTCGCGCACCGCCCAGGTCGAGCTGATGGCGGGGCGGCCGGCCGCGGGTCGGTGAGCCGTGGCACCCGACCCGCGACGCGCGGCGGCGGGGTGGCCGCCCACCCCGCCGCTTCCGGCCCGTCACCGTCGCCGCCGAGCCAGGACGGGCTCGCCGGTGTCCGCGGGCGTCGTGCGGTCACCGCCGGCGGGCCTGCCGGAGCGCGAGCACGACCGGCAGCAGCGGCACGCGGCCAGCCGGCGTACGTCGAGGAGGCCCACCGTTCGACAGTTGGCCGACCCGCGCCAGCCGACGGGTCAGCGCGGCTCGAGGCGGATGGAGACCGAGTTGACGCAGTGCCGGGTGTCCTTCGGGGTGAAGCCCTCGCCCCGGAAGACGTGCCCGAGGTGGCTGTCGCAGCGGGCGCAGCGGATCTCGGTCCGGACCATGCCGAGGCTGCGGTCCTCGATCTCCTTGACCCGGCCGGGGATGGCGTCGTCGAAGCTCGGCCAGCCGCAGTGCGAGTCGAACTTGGTGTCGCTGGCGAAGAGTTCCAGCCCGCACGCCCGGCAGTGGTAGACGCCCGGCGTCTTGGTGTTCACGTACTCGCCGGTCCACGGGGCCTCGGTGCCGGCCTCGCGCAGCACCCGGAACTCCTCGGGGCTGAGCCGGACCCGCCACTCGTCCTCGGTGCGGGGCAGTTCGGTGTCGTCGAGACTCACCCGCCAACGGTACGTCGGTCGTCGCACCGGTGGCATATGGTCGCGCAATGGGTGGCACGAAGGCAGCGGCGGAAGAGTTCGACGTGGCCGGGCACACCGTCCGGCTGACCAGTCCCGACCGGGTCATCTTCCCGCAGCGCGGCTTCACCAAGGCGGACGTCTTCCACTACTACCTCGGCGTCGGCGACGGGATCATGCGCGCCCTGCGCGACCGCCCGACCACGTTGCAGCGCTTCCCCGAGGGCATCGAGGGCGAGATGTTCTTCCAGAAGCGGGTGCCCACCCGGGGCGTGCCGCCGTGGGTGGCGACCGCCGAGATCAGCTTCCCGAGCGGGCGCAAGGCGGCCGAGCTCTGCCCGGCCGACCTGGCCCACGTGGCCTGGGCGGCGCAGATGGGCACCGTCGTTCTCCACCCGTGGCCGGTCCGCGCGGCCGACGTGGACCGCCCCGACGAGCTGCGCGTCGATCTCGACCCCCAGCCCGGCACCGACTTCGCCGACGCCGCCACCGCCGCGGGTGAGCTGCGCGCCATCCTCGACGAGCTGGGCGCCGCCGGTTGGCCGAAGACCTCCGGCGGCCGGGGCGTGCACGTCTACCTGCGGATCCAGCCGCGCTGGACGTTCGTCGAGGTGCGCCGGGCCACCATCGCGCTGGCCCGCGAGCTGGAACGCCGCCGGCCGGAGCTGGTCACCACCGCGTGGTGGAAGGAGGAGCGCGGCACCCGGGTCTTCGTCGACTACAACCAGATGGCCCGCGACCGCACCATCGCCTGCGCCTACTCGCTGCGGGCCAACGCCCGGGCCACCGTCTCCACCCCGGTCGGCTGGGACGAGCTGCCCGACGTCGACCCGGACGACTTCGACCTGCGTACCGTGCCGGCCCGGCTGGCCGAGCGGGGCGACCCGCACGCCGGCATCGACGACGCGGCGTGGGACATCACCCCGCTGCTGGAGTGGGCCGAGCGGGACGCCGCCGCCGGCCAGGGCGACCTGCCCTACCCGCCCGACCACCCCAAGATGCCCGGCGAACCCAAGCGCGTCCAACCCTCCAAGGACCGCGACCGCCCCCGCTGATCTCCCGGCCGGCTGACGGTCGGCGGCCCGGCCCACCGCCTCCCGACCGGCCGCAGGTCAGCCGGTCACGCGGTCAGCGGGGGTTGGTGAAGTTCTCGACCGCCGCCTTGGCCGAGCGCAGGTCGGCGCCGGTGAGCTTCCGGTAGGCGGCGATCGCCTTGATCTTGTCGCCGCGGACCAGGTGTTGCCGGACCTCCGCCGGCACCGGGTTCGGATCCGGCACGCCCAGGTGGTCCATGACGAGCTGCAACCGGCGCTCGATCTCGCCGAGCCGGTACGCCAGGTGCGACTGCTGCGGGGTTCGGGCCAGGATCGCGATGAGCAGCGCGACGACGCCCAGCAGCAGGACGGTGAGGGGAGTATCCATGCCGACGATCCAAGCAGCCCGATACCAACGCCCGACCCCCTCTCCCGATCCTCGGCGGCGCCGATCCGGCGGGATCCGCCCAGCTCCGACAGCCCCGGTCCGGCTACCGCGCGGCGACCGGGCGAGCGGGCGACCGGGGACCGCCGGGTAACGATCAAGTAACGGGCGCGAACCTTTCCCCACCCGTCACCGCTTTAGCTGTTCGTCGGCCCGACGGGGGCCAGGGGAGGGCGTCGGATGAAGCTGGTGTGGAGGCGGGCCCGGGCGGCACGGGGCCTGCTGGCCGCCGCCGTGGTGGCGGCACTGGTCGCGGTCGCGTTGGTCACCGGGCTCTCCGACTACAGCCGTCGGGCGGTCGAGGCCGGGCAGCAGGCCCTGCTCGCCCGGGCGTCGATGGAGGAGCGCAGCCTGCTGGTGACCGGCTCCGGCGGCAAGGACGTCGCCGAGTACGCCACCCGCGACCGGGCCATCCGGGACGGCTTCACCGCCGCCCTCGGCGGCGCCCCGCTGGCCGTCACCGGCGCCCGCTACGGCACCGGCCGGGAACTCACCGGCGACCTCGGCTCGGTGGTCCGGACCGACGACGACCCGATCTTCGCCAACCTCGCCACGTTGGACGACCTGCCCGCCCACGCCGACCTCACCGCCGGCGCCTGGCCCACCGCCGGGGCGGTGCCGGCGCAGGTGACGCTGCCGGAGAAGGTCGCCGGCGCGCTGGGGCTGACCCCGGGCGCCCGGGTGCCGCTGCGCGACCGCGCCAGCGAGCGGTCCAGCGAGGTGGTGCTCGCCGGCACCTGGCGGCCGCGCGACGCGACCGACCCGTACTGGCAGCTGGCTCCGGGGGTCGGTGCCGGCAGCGTCGCCGAGTCCGGCACCTCGTACGGGCCGTTCGTGCTGGACCGGGCCGACTTCGAGGCGGTCTTCCCGGGTTCGGTCTCGGCGTCCTGGGTGGTCGAGCCGGACCTCGTCGCGGCCGGCGTCGGCCGGCTGCCGGAAGTGCGCCGGGCGATGACCGAGGCGGTGGCCGAGGTGCCGGAGGCGGCCGGCCTCGGTTCCTCCGCCCGCACCGTGACCTCGATGGAGCGGTTGATCGACCGGATCGCCCGGGCCGACCTGGTGGGCCGGTCCGCGCTGGCCACCCCGCTGCTGCTGATCGTGGTCCTCGGCGGGTACGCGCTGGTGCTGGTCGCCGCGCTGCTGCACGAGGACCGGCGGGGCCAGACCGCGCTGCTGCGCGCCCGGGGTGCCGCCCGCCGGCAACTGGCCGGCCTGGCCGCCCGCGAGGCGACAATGGTCGTCCTGCCGGCGGCCCTGCTCGGGCCGCTGCTGGCCGGCGAGGCGCTGCGGTTGGTGGGCACCGGTGGCCCGGCCGAGCTGAGCAGCACCGCCGGCGGCGGGACCCTGGTCTGGGCGGCGGCGTCCGCCGCGGCCGCCGGGTGCCTGGTCGCCATGGTCGCCCCGACGCTGCGCGGCTCCGGCACGTACGTGGCCGACATGGCGGCGCTGTCCCGGCCCACCCGCTCCGCCACCGTGCAGCGGGCCAGTCTCGACCTGGCGCTGGTCGCGCTCGCCCTGCTGGCCTGGGTGCAGCTGCGCCAGTACTCCTCGCCGCTGACCGGCGCCGCCGGCCGGCTCGGGCTCGACCCGCTGCTGGTCGCCGCGCCGACGCTCGGCGTGCTGGCCGGCGCGGTGGTGGCGTTGCGGCTGCTCCCGCCGGCCACCCGGTTCGCCGAACGGTTCATCGACCGCAAGTTGTGGACGGCGACCATGTTCGGCATGTGGCAGGCCGGGCGCCGCCCGCACGCCGGGCCGGTGCTGCTGCTCGCCCTGGCCGTCGGCGGCAGCACCCTCGCCTGGTCGCTGGTCGCCACCGGCGAGCGGTCCCACCTCGACCAGGCCGACCACACGGTCGGCGCCGACCTGCGGGTGGTCGAGCGGGCCGGCGGGGTGCCGGTCACTGCCGTCGGTCAGCGCGCCGGGGAGGTCGCCGCCCTGGCCGGCGCCGACCGGACGCTGCCGGCCTGGCGCGACGAGGTGCGCGTCGGCCGGGACGACCTGCCGGTGACCGTGGTGGCCGTGGACGCGGCCGCCGCGGCCGACGTGATGCGGCTCGACGAGCGGCTCGCCGACGTCCCGCCGCCGGCGCTGTACGACCGGCTGGTCAGCCGGCGGGCCGCCCCGGCCGGGGTCGAGCTGCCCGCCGGCACCCGCGCGCTGACCGGGACCGTCAGCACCCCCGTCGAGAAGGCGGTGCGCCCGCACCAGATTGCCGTGTCGATCCTGCTGAGCCAGGATGACGGGCTGGCCTTCCGGCTGCCGGTGGCCACCGGCGACAGCGACGGCCGGGCCGTTGCGTTCACCGTCGAGCTGCCGGAGACGGGCGGCACCCTCCGGCTGGCCGGCTTCGAGGCCGACGGCGGCGACGCGGCGGGCCGGGCGTACGGGCTGGTGGTCGACGACCTGAAGCTGGTCGGGGCCGACGGCACGGCGCGCCCGGCGGAGTTGGCCGGCACCTGGGCGGCCACCAGCGGCTTGCTGGGCGACCGCGGTCCCGCGTCGGTGACGCCGACCGGGGTGACCGCCGAGCACGCGGTCGAGTACCTCGACGGTGGCCGGTTCGCCTTCCAGCCGCCGTCCCGGTTCGCCGTCGTGCCCGACGACGACAACCCCCCGGTGCCGGCGCTGATGACCCCGGCGGTGCGGGAGGCGCTGAGCCTGCGCGAAGGGGACACCTACACCCTCGCGCTCTCCGGCGTGTCGGTGCCGATCATCCTGGTCGGCGAGGTGGACGCGCTGCCGTCCGCCACCGGCGCCGGGGTGCTGCTCGACCTGCCCGCGGCGAAGGACTGGCTGATCCGTGAGCAGGGCGCGGTGCGGCCGGTGCCGGAATGGTGGGTGAAGACCACCGGCGACGGGCACGACGAGGCGGCCCGGGCCGCCGGCGACCTGCCCGGCGCCACCGTCCTCGACCGGCGCGCGGTCGCCGCGGAGGCCGCCGACGACCCGTACTGGCAGGGCGCCCGCACCGGGCTGCTCGCCGCCGCGCTCGGCTCCGTGCTGCTCGCCCTGGTTGGCCTGGTGGTGGACGTCTGGGCCACCGCGCGACACCGACTGTCCGAGTTCGCCGTGCTGCACACCCTCGGCGCGAGCCCACGGCTGCTGGCCCGGGCGCTGCTGGCCGAGCAGACCTTCCTCGCCGGCATCGGCGTGGGCGTCGGCCTGCTGCTCGGTGCGGCGGTCGGCGCGACCATGGCCCCGCTGGTCATCCTCACGCCGGCCGGTGGCCGGCCGGTGCCCGAGGCGGCGTTCGCGCTGCACTGGGCGCCGATCGGGGCGACAGCGGTCGGCCTGCTGCTGGCGGCGCTGGCCTTCAGCGTGTTCATCGCGCTCGGCATCCGGCAGCGGGTGGCGGCGGCGCAGTTGCGGATCGGGGGAGAGCGGTGACCGGGCGGAACGGACTGACCAGCGAGTGTGGGGAGACGGCGCGATGAGCATTGGCGCGGCCATCCGCCGGGTCCGGGCGCACGGCGGGCAGTTCCTGCTGCTGGCGATGTTGACCCTGGTCGTCTCGCTGCTGGTCAGCGGGGTGCCCCGGGTGGTGAACCGGCTCGCCGAGCAGGGTCTGCGGGAACACCTGGCCGGCCAGCCGGCGGCGTTGCGGGACCTGACCTACAGCACCGAGCCGCTCACCGCCGCTCCCGGCGCGACCAAGCTGGTCGAGGCCTACCAGCGTGAGTTGGACACGCTCCAGGCCGGCATGCCGCCGGCCGTGCGGGGCGCGGTGGCGCAGCGCTGGTACGCCGGTGAGTCCGAGCAGCACCGGGTGACCGGTCCACACCTGGCGGCGAAGAACCTCCTCGTCGACCTGGCCCTGCGCACGATGCCCGGCGTGCAGGAGGCCGCGACGCTGGTCGAGGGCCGCTGGCCCGAGGACCGGTGGGCGGCCGGCGAGCCGTTGCAGGTGGCGTTGAACACCGACGTCGCCCGGCGGCTCAACCTGCGCGTCGGCAGCCGGCTGCAGATGGCCACCGGGGCGCCGGACGACACGTCGGCGCGGCTGCCGGTGACCGTGGTGGGGTTGTTCGAGCCGATCGACCGGTCCGACGGGATCTGGGACAACCTGCCGTCCGCCCTGGAGGTGGTGGAGCCACCCGGCGACGCCATGCCGTTCATCGGTGTCGGACTGGTCAGCCCGGCCGGGCTGGACGGCCAGGCGCTGGCCGGGGTGCCGCTGCGGTTCAGCTGGCGCTACCGGATGGGCGCGGACGGCATCGACGTCCGGAAGCTCGACCAGCTGATCGACAGCATCGAGCAGATGAAGCGGGAGACGCCGCCGAGGCGGACCCTCGTGCAGGGGCTCGACCTCCCGCTGCGGGAGTTCGCCGCCGCGCTGACCGCCGCCCGGACCCTGCTCGCGGTGATCGCGGCCGGGGTGCTGGCCACCCTGGCCGGGCTGGTGACGCTGGCCGCCGCGCTGAGCACCCGGCGACGGCGCGAGGAGTTCACCCTGCTGCGCGCGCGGGGCGGCTCCGCGACCGCCGGGGCCCGGCGCAGCCTGGCGGAGTCGCTGCTGGTCATTCCGGCCGCCGCGGCGGCGGGCTGGCTGCTCGGCACGCTCGTCCCGGGTCCGCCCGGCAGCACCTGGCCGCTCGCCGTCGCGGCGGCCGCGCTGCTCACCCTCGTGCTGCCGGTGGCCACGCTGGTCGCCCCGGTCGGCGGCCCGGGTCGGCGCGACCTGATCCGGGTGCGCCCGTCCGCCCGGCGGCTCACCGTCGAGGTGTTCGTGCTGCTGCTGGCCGCGCTGGCCACCGTCCTGCTGGTGCGCCGGGGGTTGACCCCCGGCGACGTCGACCCGTTGCTGGTGTCGGTCCCGGTGCTGCTCGCGGTCGCCGCGGCGATGCTGGCACTGCGCGTGTACCCGTGGCCGTTGCGGCTGGTCAGCCGGCTCGCCGCGCGGACCCGGGGCAGCGTGGCGTTCCTGGGCACCGCGCGGGCCGGCCGGTCGGTGGTGGCCGCCCCGCTGGTCGTCGTGGTGCTGGCCATCGCCACCGCGGCGTTCTGCGCGGTGGTCGCCACCGGCATCGAGGCCAGCCGAGACCGGACCGCCAGCCGGACAGTGCCCGGCGACGCGCTGATCCGCGGCGACCGGCTCGCCCCGGACACCGGCGCCGAACTGGAGCGGCTGCCCGGCGTGCGGGTCGCCGCTCCGGTGCTCGACGAGCCGGCGCAGCGGCCGGCGGCGGACGCGCTCGGCGCCGAGGCCCTGATGGGCACGGTGACCGTGCTGCTGGTGGACGGGCCGGCGCTGGACCGGCTCACCAGGTCGGCCGGCCGCGACGTGCCGGTGCCGGCGGCGCTGCTCGCCCCGGCCGGCCAGGCGGGCGCGCTACCCGCCGTGGTCTCCCCGCTGGTCGCCGAGGACCTGGCCGAGGCCGGGCTGGCCGACTCCGCCTTCGTCAGCGTGCAGGGCCAGCGGTACGAGTTCCGGGTGGCCGAGCGGGCGGAGAGCTTCCCGCTGCTCCGGCCCGCCAACGACCGGTTCGTCATCCTGCCGTTGCAGTCGCTGCCGCGCCGCGACTACGACCCGGTGCCGACCGGCTTCCTGGTCGCGGGGGAGGATCTGGACGCCGAGGCGCTGCGCCGGGTCGGCGACGAGGGCCAGAGCCGCTACCAGACCGGCGGTGCCGTCACCGGCCGGGAGCGCCCGCGCGGCGTCGAGGTGCTCACCTGGGCGGACGTGCGTCGCCAGGTGGGTGAGGGCGGGGCCAACGGGGTGCTGGTCTTCGGCTTCGCCGCCGGCGCGGCCGGCGGCACGGTGCTCGGTCTGCTCGCCATCGCGTTCTGCGTGCTGGCCGGCGCCCGGGCCCGGGGGCAGGTGCTCTCCCGGCTGCGCACCCTCGGGCTGTCCCGCCGGCAGTGGCGGGGATTGCTGCTGGTGGAACTGGCCCCTCTGGTGGGCGTGTCGGTGCTCACCGGCGCGCTGGTCGGGGCGCTGCTGCCGGTGCTGCTCACGCCCCTGCTCGGTTTGTCGGCCTTCACCAGCGGCGCGCCGGTCACGGTGACGTTCGAGCCCGGCCTGGTCGCCGGGGTCGTCGTGCTCGGGGCCGTCGCGCTCGGCTTCGCGGTCGCCGTCGAGACCCTGAACAACCGCCGGCTGCGCCTCGGTGAGGTGCTCCGGCTCGGAGAGGAGAGTTGAGATGACCGCTACCGCCCAGACTCCGACGGTGCCGGACCTGGCCGCCCTCCAGGCGCGGGCCGCCGAGCGCGCGGCCCAGCGGGCCGGCGGCCAGCACCGGCTGCGCGGGCACATCGTCTGCGACGGCCTGGTGCGCATCTTCAAGACCGAGGGCGTCGAGGTGGTCGCCCTGCAGGGCCTGGACCTGGTGATCGACCGGGGTGAGCTGGTGGCGATCGTGGGCGCGTCCGGCTCCGGCAAGTCCACCCTGCTGAACATCCTCTCCGGGCTGGACACCCCGACCGCCGGCATCGCCCGGGTCGGCGACTACGACCTGCTCGACCTCTCCGCCCGCCGGCGGCTGAGCTACCGGCGGCAGATGGTCGGGTTCGTCTGGCAGCAGACCGGCCGCAACCTGCTGCCGTACCTGACCGCGCTGGAGAACGTCGAGCTGCCGATGCAGTTGGCGGGGCGCGGTGGTGGCCGGCGGGCCCGCCGGCAGCGGGCCCGCGAGCTGCTCGACATGGTGGGCGTCGGCTACTGCGCCGACCGCCGGCCCGGCCAGCTCAGCGGTGGCGAGCAGCAGCGCTGCGCGGTGGCGGTGGCGGTGGCCAACGACCCCGAGGTGCTCTTCGCCGACGAGCCGACCGGCGAGCTGGACGAGGCGACCGGCGCCGAGGTCTTCGCCGCGCTGCGGACCATCAACGCCGAGCTGGGCGTGACCATCGTCGTGGTCACCCACGACCACGCCGTGGCCGAGCAGGTCCGCCGGACCGTCGCGATCCGCGACGGCCGGACCGCCTCGGAGGTACGCCGGACCGCGCGGATCGGCGCCGACGGCAACACCGAGCTGGTCGCCGAGGAGTACGCGGTGCTGGACCGGTCCGGCCGGATGCAGCTGCCGGCGCCCTTCGTCGAGGCGCTGTCGCTGCGCGACCGGGTCCGGCTCAACCTGGAGCCGGACCACGTGGAGGTACGCCCGGGCGACCGTGCCCGGAACGAGCGGGAGGCGGGGGCATGAGCGAGTGGATCATCGGACTCGGCGCGACGCGGCCGGGTGGCGGCGCGCGGCGGAGCGGAGCGGCGGCATGAGCGAGGACGTCGTGGTGCAGGGTCAGGCCGCCGGGGGGAGCGCGGTGACCACCGACGAGGTGGTCCGGGTGGAAGGGCTCAGCCGGACCTTCGGGCGCGGCGAGCACGCCGTGCACGCCGTGCGGGACGTCTCGTTCCGGGCCGGCCGCGGCGAGCTGGTCGCGGTCCGGGGCCGCTCCGGGGCGGGCAAGACCACCCTGCTGAACCTCGTCGGCGGGCTGGACCGGCCCAACGCCGGCCGGGTGGTGGTGGCCGGGCACGAGGTGACCAGCGCCGGCGAGCGGGAGCTGCTGGAGCTGCGCCGGGGAACCATCGGGTTCGTCTTCCAGACCTTCGGGCTGGTGCCGATCCTCTCCGCCGCCGAGAACGTCGGGGTGCCGCTGCGGCTGGCCCGGGTGCCGGCGGCGGAGCGGGAGGAGCGGGTGGCCGTGCTGTTGGAGATGGTCGGCCTCGGCGGGCACGCGGCCCAGCGGCCGTACGAACTCTCCGGCGGCCAGCAGCAGCGGGTCGCGGTGGCCCGGGCCCTGGCCAACGAGCCGGACCTGCTGATCGCCGACGAGCCCACCGGCCAGCTCGACTCGGAGACCGGTCGGTCCATCATGGACCTGCTGCGCGCGGTGGTGCACGCCCGGGGGATGACCGCCCTGGTCGCCACGCACGATCCGGCCCTGATCGACCTGGCCGACCGCGTCCTCACCCTGCGCGACGGCCACCTGGCCGACGACTGAGCCCCGGCGGATCCGCACCGCCCCCGGTGCGGACCCGCCCCCGCTCCCGTCCGGTCCCGCTCCCGGTCGGTCCCGGTCCCGGTGGCGCCGCCGGTCCCGTTCGGACCGGCTCCCGGACGGTCCCGGCCCCGGTCGCGCCGCCGGTGCCGGGTTCCGGTGCCGGCCGGTTCCGGTCCCGGCCACACCGTCGGGTCCGCTCCGGCTGCCGGTCCCGGGCCGGTCCGGGGCTCAGTCCCGGCAGCGGCGCCGGTGGTAGGCCACGGTGAGGGCAAGCAGCAGCGGCCCCCAGAGCAGCAGCGGCGCGTAGCAGGCGAGCATCAGCACCCAGCCGGCCGGCGTGAAGCCCGTCCCGTCGCCCAGCACCACGTTGACCGCGGCGTACCCCCAGATCAGGATGAGCGCGACGGCGCCGGCGGTGGCCGCGGTGACGGCGAACGGCGGTGGCACCCGCCGGCCGCCGACCAGCGGCAGCCAGCGCGGGAAGACCTCGCCCCACGGCCGGACCAGCCCGATCGCGAGCAGCGCGAGCGCCTCGGAGACCAGGCTCAGCGACACGATGTACGCGGCCAGCCAGCCCCGGATCGGCTCGTCCACGCCCACCGTGCCGAGTGGTACGCCGGCCACCAGCGCGACGCGCCACAGCCCGGACGGGAGGGTGAGCAGGGGGATCAGGTGGGCGGTCCGCACCGCCCACCGGGGTGCCGGTCGCCCGTCGCGGGGGTGGCGTGACGGGGCGGCGGCGACGGCGGTTGCGCTGCTCATGACGGTCTCCGTTCCTCGGCGGCCGTTCCAGCCTGGCCGGCCGAGGAGGGCCGGACACCCCGCCGCCGGGGGAACCGGCTCCCCGACGCGGGGGAGCGCGGGCGGTCCGGCGGATCGCGGCGGCGGCCTGGTCCGCACGCCGC
The DNA here is from genome assembly GCF_056150265.1 of Micromonospora desertarenae. Classification (NCBI taxonomy): domain Bacteria; kingdom Bacillati; phylum Actinomycetota; class Actinomycetes; order Micromonosporales; family Micromonosporaceae; genus Micromonospora; species Micromonospora desertarenae. The sequence continues at coordinate 19,314 of NZ_JAXCFQ010000003.1, read as the reverse complement.
CTCGGCCGGCGGCCGCGCGACGGCGAGCGTCCGTCTCCACGCGGCCTGGGCCGGCGGCCGCGCGACGGCGAGCGTCACCCCGCCGCGCCGCCTCGGCCGGTTACCGCGACGGCGAGCGGTCGCCGCCGGGGGCGCGCGGATCTCGCCGGGGAGCCGTCAGAGCGGGAGCTTCATGCCCTCGTGGCTGGCGACGAAGCCGAGGCCCAGGTAGAAGCGGTGCGCGTCGTGGCGGGTCTTGTCAGTGGTGAGCTGCACCAGCGCGCAGCCCCGCTGCTTCGCCTGGTCGATCGCCCAGGTCATCATCGTCCGGCCGAGCCCCTGGCCACGCCGGTCCGAGCGGATCCGCACCGACTCGATGAGCTGCCGTTCGGCGCCGTGCCGACCGAGGCCGGGAATGTAGGTCAGCTGCATGCAGCCGAGCAGTTCGCCGTCGGCGTCGGCCACGATCAGCTGGTTGCGCGGATCGGCGGTGATGTCGGCGAACGCCTTCTCGTACGCCGCGTCCACCTCGGTGTGGTCGCGCGCCTTGCCGAGCACGTCGTCGGCGAGCAGGGCGACGATGGCGGGCAGATCGGCCCGGACGGCCTCACGGAAGATCACTTCGCTCATGCCGGTGAGCCTGGCACAGCGACCCCGGCCGATGTGCGGGCACCGGTTGCCGCCACCGGGCAGCATGGTGCGACATGGACGCCCTGCTGCTGCCGTTCCGGTTGATCTACCGGGGGCTGGTCTGGTTCGCCAACTCGCCCCGGACGCTGATCACCTCGTATCTGCTGATGATCGTGGTGGCCGGCGTCATCTACGGCGAGGTGGAGAACCGCACCCCGGCCGACGCGGTCTGGTGGGCGGTGGTGACCGCCTCCACCGTCGGGTACGGCGACATCTCACCCACCAGCTGGGCCGGCCGTACCCTGGCCGCGCTGCTCATCTCCACCATGGTCCTGCTGGTCATCCCACTGATCACCGCGCACTTCGCCAGCCGGCTGATCGTCGACGACGACGCCTTCGAGCACGAGGAGCAGGAGCAGCTCAAGGCCGACGTACGCCGGATGCGGGCGCTGCTGGAGGAGCTCGCCACCCGGCACGGCATCGAGCTGCCGGACCTGCCGGCGGAGCGCCCGGTCAGCGGGCCGGGCAGCGCAGCCCCGGCCTGGGAACGGTCAGGTCGATCAGGTAGGCGTCGACGGCGGCGGTGATGCAGGTGGTCTGCGGATAGGCGGTGTGCCCCTCGCCCTCCCAGGTCAGCACCCGGCCCACCCCGAGCATCGTGGCGAGCGCGGCGGTCTGCTCGTAGGGGGTCGCCGGGTCGCCGGTGGTGCCGACCACCACGATCGGCGGCGCCCCCTCGGCCCGGCCGGTCGGGTACGGGTCGCGGCCACCGGGCCACTCGGTGCAGGAGAGCATGCCGACGGCGAGCGCCGGACCGAACAGCGGGTACTTCTCCCGCCACTGCGACTGCAACTGGCGGATCCGCTCCCGGCTCGGCTTCTCCTCCTCGTCGGCGCAGTTCACCGCCAGGTTGGCGTCGAACAGGTTGGAGTAGTGCCCGTCCTCCTCGCGGCCGGCGTACGCGTCGGCGAGGCGGAACACCTGCTCCGGGTCGCCGCCCTCCAGCCGGTCGACGGCCCGGGCCAGCTCCTGCCACCCGGACTCGGTGTAGAGCGAGGAGATGACCGCGTAGAAGACCCAGCCGGGGGTCGCCTCCCGCCCGTCGGCGCCGCGCACCGGCGAGACCCGTGCCTTGTCGATCGCCGAGGTGACCGCGGCCCGGGCGTCCGGCGCGATCGGGCAGCGGCCGGCGTTGGCGGCGCACCACCGGGTGAAGTTGTCGAACGCCCGCTCGAAGCCCTTGGCCTGGCTCTCCGAGCCGGCGATCAGCCCCATCTTCGGGTCGACCGCGCCGTCGAGCACCAGGGCGCGCACCCGCTGCGGGTAGAGCTGGGCGTAGGTGGCGCCGAGCAGGGTGCCGTAGGAGTAGCCGAGGTAGGTGAGCCTGTCGTCGCCGACGGCGGCGCGCACCGCGTCCATGTCCCGGGCGGCCTGCTCGGTGCCGTAGAGCGGCAACTGGTCGCCGTAGCGCTCTCCGCAGCCCCGCCCGATCCGCTGGCTGAGCGCGACGAACCCGTCGAACGCCGCCTGGCTCGCCGGGTCCGGGTCGTAGCCGAAGCTGGCGTCCAGGTCGGCGTCGGAGATGCACTTCACCGGGCTGGACCGGGACACCCCGCGCGGGTCGAAGCCGACGATGTCGAAGCGGTCGGTCACCGAGGCCGGCAGGCCGCCGAACGCCGGGCCGAAGGAGAGGTAGACGGCGGTGTCCACGCCGGATCCGCCGGGGCCGCCCGGGTTGACCACCAGCGAGCCGATCCGGTCGCGCTGCTTGGTGGAGCGGGCCCGCAGCAGCGCGATCTCGAAGGTCTCGCCGACGCCCGGCCCGGCGGTGGCCCCGGTGCCGGTGCCCCAGTTGCGCGGCACCGCGATCCGGGCGCACTCGTAGCGCATGCCCGGCGCGCCCCGCCCGACCAGCTCCTCGGCCACCTCCGGGCAGGCCCGCCAGGTCGGCGCGGTGCCCGGCGCGGCCGCCTCGCCGTCGGTGTCCGTCCGCGGCGCGAGCGCCGGGAGGGTGCAGCCGGCGGCGACCAGCGCGGCGCCGGCCAGCCCGGCCAGGGTGAGCCGGAACCGGCGGATCCGGTCGGAAGTGCGGGTCACGAGCGAGCCTCCGTGATCGGGTCGACGGCCAGGCTACGCCGGACCGGCGGCGGACCCGACGGTCGCCGCGGGGTCACCGCGCAGCACCTGGTCCACGTCGAACCGGACCGGGCGGTCGAGCTGGTCGTAGCCGCAGGAGCGCGGGTCGCGGTCGGGCCGCCAGCGGACGAACTGGGCGGTGTGCCGGAACCGGTCGCCCTCCATGGCGTCGTAGCCGACCTCGACCACCAGGTCGGGACGCAGCGGCTCCCACTCCAGGTTCTTGGTGCCGGTCCACCGGCTGACCCCGCCCGGGATCCGCTGGCCCCGCTCGTGGTCGCCGTGCACCCACGGGTGCTCGGCACCGGCGTCCCGGTAGGGCGCCAGCTCGTCGAGCAACTCGGCCCGGCGGGCCATGGTGAACGAGGCGCACACCCCGACGTGGTGCAGCACGCCGGCGTCGTCGTAGAGGCCGAGCAGCAGCGAACCCACCACCGGGCCGGACTTGTGCCAGCGGAAACCCGCCACCACCACGTCGGCCGTGCGGGCGTGCTTGACCTTGAACATCAGCCGCTTGCCCGGCTCGTACGGCAGGTCGGCCGGCTTGGCGATCAGCCCGTCCAGGCCGGCGCCCTCGAAGACGTCGAACCAGCGGTGCGCGGTCTCCGGGTCGGTGGTGATCTGGGTGACGTGCACCGGCGGGCGCACCCCGGCCAGCGCGGCCTCCAATCGGGCCCGCCGCTGCGGGTAGGGCGCGTCGAGCAGCCTTTCGTCGCCGAGCGCCAGCAGGTCGAACGCGACGAAGTCGGCCGGGGTGGTCTCGGCGAGCAGCTTCACCCGGGAGGCGGCCGGGTGGATGCGCTGGGCCAGCAGCTCGAAGTCGAGCCGGGGCTGGCCGCCCGGCCCGTCGCGGCGGATCACGATCAGCTCGCCGTCGACCGCGCACCGCTCGGGCAGTTGCCGCCGGGCCTGCTCGACCACCTCGGGGAAGTAGCGGGTCATCGTCTTGCCGCCCCGGCTGGCCAGCTCGACCTCGTCGCCGTCGCGGAAGACGATGCACCGGAAGCCGTCCCACTTCGGTTCGTAGGTCATCCCGGCGGCGGTGGGGATCTTCGCGACGCTCTTGGCCAGCATCGGCTCGACCGGCGGATTGATCGGCAGCTCCACGGCGACCAGTCAACCAGACGGCACCGACAACGGTGAGGCGGATCACCGCCGGCACCCGGGTGGCGTGTCCCGCGTCGTCCCGCTTGCGCCCCGCCGACCGGATCAGATAACCGCAGGTCAGAGCTACTTTCGCGGGGTGTCCGAGTGGGTCTGCGGGTGTTGCGGTCGCTGGCGGGTCAGCGTCGAGCTGATCCGGGGCCGGTACCGCTACCGGCTGGTGCACCGCTATCCGCGGCGGTTCGGCGGCGGCAAGAACGTGCTCGGCGAGGTGGGTTCGGTGGCCGAGCTGGAGGAGCTGCTGCGCCGGAGCACTCCGCTGGAACTGGCCGACCTGCGCGAGGCGGCCTGAGCCGGGCCGGGCCGGCCGGCGGGGCGTCGGCTCCGGCCGCCCGTACGCTGGCGGTGATCCGTCGAGCCTGGGGGTGCGCGTGCCGGCACTGACCTATCCGCACGTCGGCGCCACCCGCGACGGGCGGCTGCCGGACGGCTGGCGGCACGTGCGGCACCGGGTCCGCCTGCCGGACGGCTGTTTCACCGCCGCCGGCGCGGCAGTGCTCTCCTGGCGCCTGCACCGGTCGGCCGGGATCCGGATGGACACCGACGCCGCCCGCGCCGAGCCCGGGGTGCGGGTCGTCTCCCGGCTGGGCGTCGGTGCGCTGCGGCTGGCCGCGCCCTGCCAGGTGGTCTGGGCCGTCGACGACGGAGACCGGGCCGGCTTCGGCTACGGCACGCTCCCCGGGCACCCGGCGCGCGGCGAGGAGGCGTTCGTGGTCAGCCGCGACGCCGCCGGCCGGGTCTGGTTCGAGGTGGTGGCGTTCAGCCGCCCCGGCGGGTTCCTGATGCGCGCGGCCGGGCCGGCCGGCCGGCTCTTCCAGCACGCGTACGCCTGGTGGCTGGGGCGCACGCTGCGCCGGCTCTGCGCCCGCCGCTGACGCCGCGCCGGCGCCGGCCGGCGGCATGGTCGATTGTTCCCCGGCGCGTGCCGGAGCTGGCGCTCAGAACCGGGCGAAGGAGCGGATCGGGGCGCGGGGTCCGAACTTCGGCGCCTGCACGCCGGCGGCCTCCAGCAGTAGGCAGACCCGGCCCCGGTGGCCGCGGAACGGCTCCAGCAGGGCCAGCATCCGGGCGTCGTCGCCGCGCGGCTCGCCGGCCAGCGCCCAGGCCACCGTGTTCGGGATGTGGTAGTCGCCGACGCTGACCGCGTCCGGATCGCCGTAGGCGACCCGGACCACCTCGGCGGCGGTCCACGGGCCGATGCCGGCGATCGCGGTGAGCCGGCGGGTGGCCTCGGCCGCGTCCGCGCAGCGCTGCAACCGGTCGGCGGCGGCCGCCGCGCGGCGCAGCGTCTCGGCCCGGCGCTGCTCCACCCCGAACGGGTGGAACACCCAGTAGGGGCTGGCCGCCACGGCGGCCGGCTCCGGCGGCAGCAGCAGCGGCAGCGGGCCCGGCGCCGGCTCGCCGAAGTGCCGCACCGTCGCCGCGTACGCCCGGTAGGCCTCCTTGCCGGTCACCTTCTGCTCGAAGACCGCCCGCAGCAGCCGGGGGAAGACCAGCCCGGTGGCCGGCATCCGCAGCCCCCGGTGCTGCGCCGCCAGCCGGGCCACCACCGGGTGGGCGGCGGCGAGCGTGGCGAACCCGGTGAGGTCGTCGCGCAGCCCGGCCACCGCGTCCGCCCGGTCCACCACCCAGTCGGCGCCCGGGCCGTACCCCTCGGCGACCAGCTCGCCGGCGGCCGGGCGCAGGGCCAGGGTGGCCGGACCCGCCGGGGTGCGGGTGGCCCACCAGAGGGCGCCGCCGGCGATCCGCGCGCACGGGTCGTACGGGCTGAAGGTGAGCGCCCGCACCGACGCGGCCAGCCGGTAGCCGGCCGGCGGGCGCAGCGCCCGGCGCGCGGTGGGTTCGGTCACCGGGACATGCTGTCACGGGCGGTCCGGGTGACACCCGACACCGCCGACGCGCGTGGCGTCGGCGGTGCTCCCTCCGACAGTGGGCCGGCCGGAATGCCGACCGTGGGTTCGGGAGTGCCGGTGGGCAGCGCCTGCTGGCGTGGGCGCGCCACCGACCCGGGCCCGCTCCCGTGCGCCCGGACCGGCGGCCGGTGCCGCCGACCCGGCCGACGACGGTGACCGGCCGCGCCCTCCCCGGCTGCGACCGGCCACCGGGCCTGACGTGGGTCAGTACGAGTAGCCGGAGTCGCCGGCCGGCGCGCCCTGGTCGTCCGAGGGCGGGGCCACCGGCTTCGGCGTGCCGGTCGGCAGGCAGGTCAGGTTCTTCTTGCCGTCCGGGGCCACCACGAACCAGGTGCCACCGACGCCCTGGCCCTTCCACTGGCCGGGCTTCTTGTCGCCGATGTAGCGGTACAGCGGCCAGCCGTCCAGGGTGATCTGCCGGGTGCCGTCCTGCCGGGTGACGGTGCCGACCTTGTCGTCGGAGACGCCGTTGAGCTGCGGGTTGCCGTCGGTGAGCGCCGGCGGCCAGACCTCCGCGCACTTGTCGACGCAGTTGGACGCCGCCGGGTCGTTGGTGTCCTTGTCGAAGCGGTACAGGATCCAGCCGTCCTGGTCGGTCACCACGCTGCCCATCCGGGCGACCTTCTTGCCGATCAGCCGGTCGGTGAGTTCGACGTCGGCGGGCGGCGGCGCGTCGGCCACCGGGGCCTCCGCGGATGCCGACGCCTCCGGTTCAGCCGTCGCGGTGGGCTCGGCCGCGGCGACGGCGACCGGCTCGGCCGCGCTCTGGTTCGCCCCGTCGTAGCCCGCGGGAGCGCAGGCCGTAAGTGCGACCATCGCGCTCGCGACGATGACGGTCCGCTTCATCTGTGCCACGTGCCCTCCTCATGCTTGGCAGTTCACCGGGTAATACGGCACGAGGGCTGTCAAGGTTGAAATCGGATCCGTGGCCAATTTCACAAGGAATGGTTGAACCGGGCGTGACCCGGCTGCGTGCGCGCCATCGACGGCGGCCATTCGGGAAAACCAACGACCGATCGGCGCCGGCCATTGTCGCGGGCCGGCGCCGATCGGTGTCGACGGGTCAGACCGGTACGGTCACCAGCGGGCTCGCCACCCCGTTCGCGTCCACCGACTGCACCTGGAACTGCTTGATGTCGTCGACCGGCGTCGACGTGGCCGCCGACAGGGTCAGCAGCTGGGTGTTGGTGTTGGTGCCGTAGCCGCCGCCCGGCACCGACCAGGTGGAGATCACCTCGGCGGTGGCGTTCTTGCGTACCACCACGAGCCGGCAGGTGCGCGGCCCGGGCAGCCGGGAGAGGCTGAAGTTGACCCGGGTGCCGAACTCCTTCGACACCACGAAGAACGTCGCCTTCACGCCGGTGCTGGGGTCCACCACGTCGTGCCGGTCGCCCTCCTCCTCGGTGCCGCCGAGGCCCGGTTCGTTCGGGCCGGCCGAGCGCGTCTGGTCCGGCGGGGTGGCCGGGGCGCCGGTGGTCGGTCCGGCGACCACGTCCGGCGGCGCCTCGTCCCGTTCGACCACGCTGGCGAAGCCGATCCCGGTCAGGCCGCCGAGCACCACCACGGCGGCCGCGGTGGCCAGCAGCTGGCGCAACCGGGTACGCCGCCGGTCGGCCCGGACCGCGACCAGGGTGCGGTCCAGCAGGGCCGGGTCGGTCTGGGTCTGCTCCAGCGCGGACATCGTCTCGCCGTCGATGCCGGAGAGCAGCCCCACCACCGGCACCATGGTCTCCAGCTCCGCGGCGCACGCCCAGCAGGTGGCGAGGTGCTCCTCGAACCGTTCGGTGTCCTGCTCGTCCAGCACGCCCAGCGCGTACGCCGCGACGTCCATGTGGTCCGCCCGGCTCATTCCGTCACCCCCCGTTCCTGCAGAGCCGTGCGCAGCGCGCGCAGCGCGTAGTAGACCCGCGACTTGGCGGTGCCCAGCGGAAGCCCCAGCTCCTCCGCCGCCTCGGGCACCGTCCGGCCGCGGAAGTACGTGGCCACCAGGATCTCCCGGTGCGACTGGCTCAGCGTACGCAGCGCGTCCGCCACGGTCATCGTCCGCAGCACCCGGTCGGTGCTGTCCGCCTCGGCGAACGCGGTCAGGTCCCGGTCGTACGTCTCGGCCGGGCGGGCCTGCTCGCTGCGGTGCTCGTCGATGGCGATCCGGCGCGCCACGGTGACCAGCCAGGGCCGCAGCGACCCCTGCCCCTGTGCCCCCAGCCGGTGCGCGTTGCGCCAGGCCCGCAGCAGGGTCTCCTGCACGATGTCCTCCGCGCGCTGCCGGTCCCCACCGGTCAGCCGCATGACGAACATCAGCAGCGGCCCGGCGTGCTCGGCGTAGAGCAGCCGGATCAGCTGGTCGGAGTGAGCGGCCTCGGACGACGCCGCCTGGTGGCGTCCCGGCGCCGGTCGCGGCGTCACCGGGTCATTCTGGCGAGGCGACGGGCGGGCGTCGACCCCGCGTGCGGACCGGGTCGACCGCGACTGGGACCGCGCCGACATCCAGTCCGCCCGCACCGAGTCGCCGTGCCAGCCGACCGCCACCGCATGCATGCAGACCTCCGGGTGTCCGATGACATCGGCCCTCCCCCCACGGGCATGGCCGCCCGGTGGTACGCAGCGCCGGGGCGAACGGATCAACGCCGGACGGAAAAAATCCCGGGCGGTGGCGGCGTCGACGCGGTGGCGCCGGCGTCGCGCACCACCGGGGCGCCGCCGACGAACCGGTCCAGTTCCGCGCCGGCCAGCACCCGGCCGGGGAACCAGTCCCCGGCGGCCCGCCGGGTCAGCTCCGGCACCGGCGGCTCGACCCGGCCGGCCACCAGCACGAGGTTGCCGTAGCGCCGCCCGCGCAGCACGGCCGCGTCCCCGACCAGGCAGGCCCGGGGCAGCACCGAGCGGACCGTGGCGAGCTGGCCGCGGGCGTACCGCAGCGGCGGGCCGTCGGCGACGTTGGCCAGGTACCAGCCCTGCGGGCGCAGCACCCGGGCCACCTCGGCGGCGTACTCGACCGAGGTCAGGTGGGCCGGGGTCCGGGCGCCGGCGAAGACGTCGGCGACCACCAGGTCACAACTGGCGTCGCGGGTGCTGGCGAGCACCGCCCGGGCGTCGGCCACCCGCACCCGCAGTCGCGGGTCGGCGCGCCACGGCAGCACCCGCCGGACCAGGTCCACCAGCGCGCCGTCCACCTCGACCACCCGCTGGGTCGAGCCCGGCCGGGTGGCGCTGACGTACCGGGGCAGGGTCAGCGCGCCGCCGCCGAGGTGCAGCACCCGCAGCGGGGCGCCGGCCGGCGCGACCAGGTCGATCGCCGCGGCCAGCCGGCGGACGTACTCGAACTCCAGGTGGGTGGGGTCGGCCAGGTCGACGTGTGACTGTGGGGCGCCGTCCAGCAGCAGCGTCCAGGAGCCGGCCCGGTCCGGGTCCGGCGCCAGTTCGGCGAGCCCGGTGTCGACCTGCTCGACCACCCGGTCCCCGGCCCGCCTGCGCCCCATGCCGCCCAGTATCCCGGCGGCCCCGGCCCGGCCCGCCGCGAACCCCGCCCGGGTAGGCCCGGTCACCCCGCCGCCGGCGGGTTTCCCGGCTCGATCGACTCCGGATCGGCGACCCGGCGGTGTCCGGGCTGTCCGGATACCGCCACATCCCCGACCTGGTGTGGATCTCCGGCGGGTTGGTCAGGGGCGGCGGGCGGTGGGGCGGGCGGCGGCGGTCAGCGCCCGGTGCAGCAGCCGGGCGTCACCGAGCAGCGCCCGCAGCCGGCGTTCCAGCCCGGCGATCGGGATCAGATTCTGCGGGGCGCGCGGGTCCTTGTACGGCGTGGAGGCGAACCGGGGCAGCGTGACCAGGGACAGGTCGGCCAGCTCGACCGCCTCTTCGATGGTCAGGTCGGCCGAGCACTCCACCCGGACGATGCCCGCCCAGGGCGCCCCGGCGGCCACCGGCAGCCGCAGGTACCAGGACCAGCCGCCCCAGGCGGTGCCCAGCCGGAAGACGGGGGAGCGCTGCCCCGCGGCCAGCCCGGTGACCACCGCGGTCAGCCGGGCGTCCAGGTACTGGCTGTGCTGGGTCTTGATGTAGCCGAGGGTGCGGGGCAGCTGCCGCCGGTTGCGCAGCGGACCGTCGACCACCAGCAGGTCGCCGTCGACCCGGGCGGCGCCGGAGACCTCCACCTCCAGCGCGGTCAGCGGGCCCTGCACGGCGGCCGGCAGCTTGGCCAGCTCGCCGGTGCCGCTGACCCGGTGCACCGGATAGCGGACCCGCCCGGCCACCACGTCCTCGGCCGACGGGCTGGCGGTGAACAGGCCCCGGCCCACCCGGGTGCCGGCCAGTTGCGCCACGCCCCGTCGCAGGTCGCAGCGGACCACCCCGGCCGCGTAGGAGGCGGCCAGGCCGGGGAAGGAGCCGCCGTCGGACTCCGCCGTCCAGACGCTGGCGTCGATCCGGCGCACCCCGTCGACCAGCAGCACCACGTCCGGGGCGCGCAGGCCCGGGCGCACGTCGATGGCGCGCCAGTCCACCGCCGGCAGTTCGGCGTCCGGGTCGACCTGCGCGCTGCTCGGCGCGGCCGGCCCGGCCGACGACGCCTCGAACGACGCCCCGTAGGCGGGATCCCACGCGTCGACGAAGAACCGGGCGCTCACCGGGCCCGCCCTTCCCGCACGCCGGGGGCGCCGACCGGGCCGGCGGTCACCGGCCGGTCCGTTCCACGCGCGCCGACCGGGCGTCCTTGCGTACCTCGAACCGGACCGGGATGCGCTCGGCCAGCGCCGGCACGTGGGTGACCACGCCGACCATCCGGTCACCCCGGGCGGCCAGGCTCTCCAGGGTGGCGGCCACCGTGTCCAGGGTGGCCGCGTCGAGCGTGCCGAAGCCCTCGTCCAGCACGATCGACTCCAGGCTCGCCGCCGTGGTGGACATCCCGGCCAACTGCTCGGAGAGGGCCAGCGCGAGCGCCAGCGACGCCTGGAACGTCTCGCCGCCGGAGAGGGTGCGGACGCCCCGGCGCAGCCCGGCGTCGTGATGGTCGACGACGAAGAACTCGCCCTTGTCGTGCACCAGGTCGTACTGGCCGCCGGAGAGCTCCCGCAGGATCCGGGAGGCGCCGTCGACCAGCAGGTCCAACGCCTCGGCCAGCAGCCAGCGCTCGAAGTTGTTGGCCCGCAGGTGCCCGGCCAGGGCCCGGGCCACCTGCGCCTCGCGTTCGTGCCCGGCGCGCTGCTCGCGCAGCCCGGCCGCCTGCTCGCGCCGCTGCACCAGGTGCCGCCGGTCGGCCTCGGCCCGCTCGACGGCCACCGCGGCGGCGCGGACCGGGTCGTCGGCGGGCGGCAGCCCGGCGGCGGCGAAGATGCCGGCGATCCGCTCCGTCGCCCCGGCCGCGGCCGCCTCCGCCTCGGCCACCGCGGCGGCCCGCCCGGCCCGCTCCGCCCGGCGCTGCTGCGCCTCGGCCCCGGCCCAGTCGGTGAGCGCGGCCCAGGCCGCCGCGACGTCCTCCCGGTCGGCCGCCGGCGGGCCGAACCGGGCCAGCCCGTCCCGGGCCGCGTCGAACGCCCGCCACGCCGCGCGCAGCTTCTGCTCGGCGGCGTCCACCGCGCCGCGGGCCCGGCGGGCCGCCTCCCGGCCCGCCCGCACCGCCGCGCCGGCCTCGTCCAGAGAGCGGCGGAGCCGGGCGTGCTCGGCGAGCCGCTCCCGCAGCGCCTCCGCCGTCGCGGCCCCGGCGAGCTGGGCGTCCAACTCGGCCAGCCGGCCGTCCAGCTGGTCCTGCCGGGCGCGGGCCTGCACCAGCACCCGCTCCAGCTCCCGGGCCGCCGTGTCACGTTCCTGCACCACCCGGCGGGCCGCCTCGCTCGCCGCCCGGGCGGCCTTGCCGGCCTCGACCGCGCGGGCCACCGCCGAACCGGCGGGCACCGCCGGCACCCTGGCCACCACCTGCTCGCAGACCGGGCAGGCGTCGCCGTCGGCCAGGTGCGCCCGCAGCGCCACCGCCTGGTCGGTGGCCTTCGCCTCCTCGTGCGCCCGGAACGCCGCCGCCAGCTCCTCCTCGGCCCGCTCGGCCGCCGCCCGCGCCTCGGCCAGCGCCCGCACTGCCGCGTCGTGCTCGGCCCCGGCCCCGGCCAGCGCCGCCCGGACCGTGCCGGCCTCGCCGGCCAGCTTCTCCCGGTCGGCGTACGCCTTCAGCCGCAGCCGCAGCGCGCTCTCGTCGCCGGCGGCGGCCAGCTCGCCACGGAGCTTCTCCTCCCGCTCCTCGGCCAGCGCCACCGCGGTGGCCGCCGCGTCGGCGTCGGCGCGGGCGGCGGTCACCGCCCGGGCCACCTCGGCCACCCCGGCCGGCGCCCGCACCGCGCCGAGCACGGCCAGGTCGGCGTCGAGGGCGGCCAGCGCCGCGTGCGCCTCGCCGGCCGCGGCGCGGGCCGCGTCCAGCTCCGGTACGGCCGCCGCCACCGCCGCGGCCAGCTCGCGCAACCGGTCGACCTGGGCGGTGGCCGCCTCCAGCGCGGCATCGTCGATGTCGGTCAGCCCGCCGAGCAGCTGGTCGACCGTCTCCAACCGCGCCTCGGCCTGCGCGGCCCGCGCGGTCGCCTTCTTCTGTACCTCCTCGTAGACCCCGAGGCCGAGCAGGTTGACCAGGATCTGCTGCCGGGTGGCCGGCTTGGCGTGCAGGAAGTCGGCGAACTGCCCCTGCGGCAGCACCACGCAGCTGGTGAACTGCTCGTACGGCAGCCCGACCGCCTCCTGCACCGCCTCGTCCATCTCGGCCGGGGTGCCGGCCACCACCTCGCCGAGGTCCTCCGGGCTGAGCCCGGTGTCCAGCTTGGTGACGTCGAACCCGGCCGGCATCAGCTGGAGCCCGGCGTTGGCCGTCTTGACGTTGCCCCGGCCGTCCCGGCGCACCACCCGGGTGGCCACGTAGCGGGCGCCGCCGGACTCGAAGACCAGCCGGACCCGGGCCTCGGTGGCCGACGGCGCGAGGGCGTTGGCCAGGCCGCGGGCGCCGCCCCAGCGGGGCACCGTGCCGTAGAGGGCGAAGCAGATCGCGTCCAGCACCGTCGACTTGCCCGAGCCGGTGGGGCCGACGAGGGCGAAGAAGTCGGCGTCGGTGAAGTCGACCGTCGTCTCCTCGCGGAAGACGGTGAAGCCGGCCATGTCCAGCCGCATCGGGCGCATCAGTGATCCACCTCTTCGAGGAGCTCGTCGAAGAGCTCCCGGACGCCGTCGTCGGCGTGCCCCCGGCTGCTCAGGTAGTCGGCGAACAGCTCCCGGGGCGAGCGGCCGGCCCGCTGGGCGACCCGGGTGCCGCTGCCCGGCGCCGGCACCAGCTCCGGGTCGATCCGGATCTCCAGCGCCCGGGGGAGCAGCTCCTGCACCTCCTCACGGAGCCCGGCGCGCGGCTGCTCCCGGACGTAGACCCGCAGCCAGCCCTCCGGGGCCTCGATCTCGGCGAGTTGGGCCAGCGTGCCGCGGACCGTCCGCAGCGGGGTCGCCGCGGCGACCGGCACCTCGCGGATCTGCGCCGCCGTCGTCGCGGTCACCTCGACCAGCGTCACCGACGGGACGTTCTCCTGCTCGCCGAAGTCCACCGCCAGCGGGCTGCCGCTGTAGCGGATCGGGCAGGGCCCCTGTACCCGCTGGGAGCGGTGCAGGTGGCCGAGCGCCACGTAGTGCGCGGTGCCCGGGAAGACCGTCGCCGGCACCGCGTAGCCGAGCACTGTGTGCGCGTCCCGCTCGCCACCGCCGGTGCTCGCGCCGACCACCGTCAGGTGCGCGGTGACCAGGTGCACCCGGTCGGGCTCGGTGAAGCTCTCGGTGAGCCGGGCCAGCACCCGGCCCAGGTGGTCGGCGTAGGTCTGGGTGGTCTCGGCGGCGGTCAGCTCGTACATCTCCACCGCGCGGATGGCGTAGCGCTGGGACAGGAACGGCAGCGCGGCCAGCCGCCACCGCTCGCCGCCCGCGGTGGTGCCGTCGACGACGTGCTCGTCGGGGTTCTCGCGAACCCCGCCGCGCAGCGTGATGCCGGCGGCCTCGGCCCACGGGCGCAGCGCGTCCAGGGCCTGCCCGTTGTCGTGGTTGCCGCCGATGGCCACCACGTCCGCGCCGGTACGCCGCAGCGCGGTCAACGCCCGGGTGACCAGCCGGGTGGCCTCCGGCGTCGGCGCGGCGGTGTCGTAGAGGTCACCGGCGACGATGACCAGGTCGGGCCGCTCGGCCCGGGCGATGTCGATCACCCCGGCCAGCACCTGCTTGTGCTCCTCGGCCCGCGACTGCCCCTTGAGGACCTTGCCGACGTGCCAGTCCGAGGTGTGCAGGATCTTCACGGCTCTCCGCCCCCTAGAACGGGATGTCGTCGTCGGCGCCGCCGCCCGAGCCGACCACCGCGAACGGGTCGGCGGACTGGGTGATCGAGCGCAACGTCTCGGACGGGGCCCGGCCGGCCTCGGAGACCCGGGTAGCCCAGGCGGGGAAGGGGAACTCCAGGCAGAGCGGCACCGGGATGTCGGGCTGGTTGACGAACATCGTGCCCGGCTTGGCCAGCAGCGCGCGTTGCCGCTGGGCGGGCGGCAGGAAGCCGTACTCGGGGCGGGACGCCTCGGCCGGGTCGAGCCGGCCGACCACCCGGATCGCCGAGTTGGTGACGATCCGCCGCTCGACCTCGCTCGCCGTCTGCTGGGCGCCGATCAGGATCACCCCGAGCGACCGGCCCCGCTCGGCGATGTCGAGCAGCACCTCCTTGATCGGGGAGGAGCCCTCGCGTGGGGCGTACTTGTTCAGCTCGTCGAGCACCACGAAGAGCAGCGGCTTGGCGGTGCCGGCCTTCTCCTTGCGCTCGAACTCGCTCTTGAGCGTCACGCCGACCACGAACCGCTGGGCGCGGTCCGGCAGGTTGTGCAGGTCGACCACGGTGACCTGGGCGCTCTCGGCGGTGTTGATCGAGTGCGGTCGGCGGGTGGCCAGGTCGCCCCGGATCAGCCGGGAGAGGTCCTTCTTGCTGCCGATCAGCCGCCGGGCGAACGCGTTGACAGTGCCGAGCCCGACCGCGCTGCCGGCCCACTCCGAGCGGGTCTCGTCGTCGTTGAGCTGCTCGACGACGTGGTCGACCAGGTCGGCGTAGGAGCCGAGCCGCACCCCGTCGAGGCTCACCCCGCCGTCGGCCGGCTGGGCGTGCCGGGCCAGGTGGGCGGCGACCGAGTGCACCACCATCGTGTACTGCTGGCGTTCGTCGTCGGCGTCGGCGAAGACGTACGGCAGCAGCCGGTCGGCGCAGAACTCGCTCAGCGTCCAGTAGAAGCTGTCGACCCCGGTGAGCCGGCTGCTCACGTCGGGGGTGCCGGAGGAGTCGCCGACCCGCGGCGGGGCGTAGACCCGGACGTCGGGGAAGGCGCCGGCGGTGAGCCCGAGCCGGGCGTAGCCGGCCCGGGTGCCGTCGTCGAGGCGGGTGTTGGGGTGGTCGAGGAAGAGCAGGTCCTCGCCCTTGACGTTGAAGATGAGCGCCTTGGCGTTGACCGCGTCGCCGCCCAGCACGCCGGAGCGGAACACCGAGTAGAGCAGGAAGGTGGCGAAGCTGGTCTTGGTGGCGACGCCGGAGATGCCGGAGATGGAGACGTGCGCGCCCCGGCTGCCGTCGAGGAAGTCGGCGTTGAGGTAGACCGGCACCCCGTCGCGGCCCATGCCCATCGGGATCCGCCGCTCCATCCGGTCGAAGTGCAGCGCGCGGGCCCGCGCGTCGCCCTCGGCGCGGTGGACGACCGCGCCCGGCGACGGCGGCACGTAGAGCTCGGGGTCGACCCGGGTGGTGGTGATCTCGGCCGCCTCCTGCACCTGTGCCGGGAGGGTGCCGTCGGCGATGGCGAAGACGTCGGAGTCGAACTGGGCGCCCTCGTGTCGGGCCCGCACCTGGGTGACCACCCCGGCGATGGTCACCGGCTCCCGGTCGGGCAGCTCGCGCCGGGTCACCACCACGTCGTCGAGCTGCAGGTAGCTGCCGGGGGAGACCGCCGTCCAGAACTGCAGCGGGGTGGCGTCGGCCGTGCCCAGCACCCGCCCGACCCCCTCGCCGGGGCCGTCGACGTCGTCGTCGGTCATCGCAACTCCGGTCGGCTGGTCATCGGGGTGGGGACGCACGCCCTGCATCCTGCCCGAGGAGTACGACAGGCCGCCACGCGACGCGGCGGACGCCACCGGGAGAACGAGCGGCGCTCACCGAGCGGGAGCGGGCGGGTGCCCTGGGTGATCCCGTGGGCCGTGACGTGACGGGCCCGACGGCGTCAGTCCCGGGCGTAGCGCAGCAGCAGCACGCCGTCCTCGGCGGCGAGCACGTGCCGCAGCGGCAGCTGCCGCACCGGGCTCGGGTCGCCGGCGGTGATCCGGCCGGGGCCGGGCCCGGCGAGCAGCGGGGCGACCGTGAGGCAGACCTCGTCCACCAGGCCGGCCGCGGTGAGCGCCCCGAACAGCTTCGGCCCGCCCTCGCAGAGCAGCTGGCCGTGGCCGCGGCGGCGCAGCTCGGCCAGCCCGGCGGCGAGGTCGAGGCTGTCCGTGCCGCAGCGCACCACGTCGGCGACCTCGGTCAGCCCGGGCGGCGCGGTGGCCCCGGCGTGGGTGAGCACCACCGGGCGGACCGGGGCGTCGGCGAACGCGGCCTGCGCCGGGTCGAGGTCGAGCGCGCCGGAGACCACCACCAGCGTCGGGTACTCGGCCAGCCCGTGCGCGCGCCGCCAGGCCCGCCGCCGCGGACTGAGCCGGACCGCCCGGTAGCCCTCGTGGCGCAGCGTGCCGGCGGCCACCACGAGCGCGTCGCAGAGCATCCGCAGCAGCCCGAAGACCCGCTTGTCCGGCTCGCCGGAGAGCCCGGCGGAGTAGCCGTCCACGCTGACCGCGCCGTCGACGCTGGTCACGAAGTTCACCCGCAGGCGGGGGCGGTCGCTCCGGGCGTAGAGCGCGATCAGCGCGTCGTCGTCGAGGGGCTGCGGATGCGGTGCGGGCCAGAGCCGGGAAATCGGGATTCCGACGCTCATTCGCTGGCCGGACCGGTGACCGGAGGGGTCGGCCGGGGGGTACGGTGCTGGCAGTCGCACCAGTTCCGGCCCGGACAGTCGTCGTGCCGCCTCGCCCGGCACGCTCGGCAGATCATGCTGGCAAGCCTAAGCCGAGGGAGGATGGAACAGCATGCCGCGTCAGATCTTCCAGCTGAAGATTTCCCTGGCCGGGGTCCGGCCGACGGTCTGGCGCCGGGTGCTGGTCCCCGGTGGTTACACCCTCGACCGGTTGCACCGGGTGGTGCAGCACGGGATGGGTTGGCGCGACTGCCACCTGCACTCCTTCGAGATCGACGGCCGCCAGTACGGTGAGCCCGACCCGGACGGCGAGCTGGCCCTCACCGACGAGCTGGACGTCCGCCTCGACGCGGTGGTGGGCAAGGGCAGCCGGTTCCACTACACCTACGACTTCGGCGACTGGTGGGAACACGACCTGGTGGTGGAGGACGCGGTGACCGCCGACCCGGAGCTGCGCTATCCGTCCTGCCTGGACGGCGCGCGGGCCTGCCCGCCGGAGGACATCGGCGGCCCGGTCGGCTACCACGCCCTGCTGGCCGCGCTGGCCGACCCGCGCCACCCCGAGCACCGGTCGATGCGGGAGTGGGTGGGCGAGCGCTTCGACCCGGCCGCCTTCGACCCGGGTCGGGCCGACACCCTGCTGCGCCGCTTCTGCTGACGCCGGCCACCTGCCGCCCCGCTTCCGCTGAGCCGCGGCCCCTCCTGCTCTCCCGCCGGTCGGGCCCGCGGCATCCGACGCGGTAACGATCTGGGAACGCTCCCATCGACCTATTGACACCCTCGACACACCCCAGCAATCTCATGGGAGCGCTCCCGACGGGGCGTACCCGCTCGTCGCCCGGCTCGGCGGCGGGCGGACCTCACACGAGCCTGGAACACCTCCGGAAGCCACCACCGACGAAGCAGCGTCAGGCATCCGCAACCACCACACGAAGCACCACCTGAGAGGGGTCAGGGATGAGCGTCATCGGGCGCCGGTTCCGCACTGTCGCGGTCGCCGCGCTCGCCGTGGGCGTGGCCCTTGGCGGCACGGCGTGCAGCAAGAAGAACGACGACGAGGCAAGCGGCGAGGGCGGGCAGGTCAAGCTGGTCCTGCAGACCTTCCAGAACTTCGGCTACGACCAGGCCATCAAGGACTTCGAGGCGGCCAACCCGAACATCAAGGTCGAGCACCAGAAGATGGGCGAGCTGCGCGACTTCCAGCCGAAGCTGGTGCAGTGGCTCGCCGCGGGCAGCGGGGCCGGCGACGTGGTCGGTCTGGAGGAGGGCGTCCTGCTCGGGTACGTCCAGAACCACGACAAGTTCACCAACCTGCTCGACCTGGGCGCCGGTGAGCTGAAGGCCAACTTCCCGGAGTGGAAGTGGAACAACGCCCTGACGCCGGACGGCAAGAAGCTGATCGGGCTCGGCACCGACGTCGGCGGTCTGGCCATGTGCTACCGCAAGGACCTCTTCCAGCAGGCGGGCCTGCCCACCGACCGCGAAGAGGTCTCCCAGCGGATGAGCACCTGGCAGGACTACATCGCGCTGGGCAAGGAGTTCAAGGCCAGCGGCAAGGTCAAGGCGGCCTGGCTGGACAGCGCCACCAGCCTGATGCAGCCGCACGTCATGCAGAACTCCGAGACGTTCTTCTTCGACAAGGACAACAAGTTCATCGGTGACACCAACCCGGTGGTCAAGCAGACCTGGGACATGGGTCTGCAGATGGCCGCCGACGGCCTCACCGCCAAGGCACAGCGGTGGAGCGCCGACTGGGACGCCGCCTTCAAGAACTCGGCCTTCGCCACCCTGCCCTGCCCGGCCTGGATGACCGAGGGCGTCATCGCCCAGCGCTCCGGCCCGGCGAACGCCGGCAAGTGGGACATCGCCCGGATCCCCGGCGGGGGTGGCAACTGGGGCGGCTCGTACCTGGCCGTTCCGGCCCAGACCAAGCACCCGAAGGAGGCGTACCTGCTGGCCAAGTACCTGACCAGCAAGGAGGGGCACCTGGCCGCGTTCAAGGAGGCGGGCGCCATGCCGTCCGACATCGCCGGCCTCGAGGACCCGGCGTTCAAGGACAAGACCAGCGAGTACTTCAGCGGCGCGCCCACCGGCAAGATCTTCGGGGAGAGCGTCAAGAACATGAAGCCGGTCTTCCTCGGCGCCAAGCACCAGCAGATCTGGGAGACCATCGTCGAGCCGCAGATGCAGGCGGCCGAGCGCGGCCGGCTCAGTTCGGACGCCGCCTGGAAGAAGGCGATGGACGAGGCCAAGAAGGCGGCCAGCTGAGTCGCCGGTGACCTGCCCGGTCCGCGGGCCTCAGGAGCCCGCGGACCGGCGGCGGGGGGGCCCCCCCCGCCGCGGGGGGGGGGCGCCCCCCCCCCCGCCCCGCCGGTCACGGTCGGGCGCGATCTCGCCGACGTCGGGTGCTCCGGGCTGGTCGGGCGGCCGACGCCACGGGGACGCGTTTCCCCCCGTGGCTGCGG